>JBBDRG010000051.1:0-31776 GCA_040905585.1 Verrucomicrobiales bacterium | reverse complement strand
GCGCCGCCGACCACGCCGAATTCCCGTGGCAGGCCGACCAGATCCGCGCCTTCCAATGGTAGTCCCCGTCGGGCAGGATCGTGAAGGCGGAGTCCCCCGCCCCGGTTTCCGGATCGTAGCTCGCGGCCTGTCCCCGCTCGGTAATCGACACCCAGAGCTGCTTGAACGACGCGCCCCCTTGCAGCACTTCGAACTGCGCCCAGGTCGCGCTCGTTTCGAAGCCCTCGATTTCCAGGGCCAGCGGCCAATGGCCCTCGAATTCCGTCTGCCCGCCCGGCATCGAGGGTGGATTCAACGGCTCGCACTCCACCCGGAAGCTCCCCGCCGTGGACCAGCTCCCCGAACCCGTCACCGGCGCGTAGGAGCGCACCCACCACTTGTAGTCCCCCGGAGGAAGCTCGGCGGTGTTGAAGCGGAAGACCGCCTTGCCTTCCCCGTCGATCTCCGGCTCGCCGGTGACCCATTGCCGCAGGTAGAGCGACCCGTTCCTGGACAGGTAGACCTCGTGCCAGTTGGCCCGCTCCTCGGGAGCCCAGGAGAGCTTCACTCCGCCGGGGCTCTGGATTAGAGAAGTTCCCCCCTCCGGGTCGAAGAGCTGCGGCGCTGCGGGGGCGTAGGTCCGGCGGAACACCTCCACGGAGTAGACCCGTTCGGTCGCGCCGTCCTCGGCGGTGACCCGCACCTCCACGAGGTTGGCGCCCACGTTGAGCGCCAGCGCCGCGCTCGCGCTGCCGGAGGCCACCGGGAGGTAGGAGCCTCCGTTGACGCGCACGGCGATGGTGGCGTCAGGATCCGCCGCGTTCGGCGTGACGGTGAGGGAAGCCGTCGCGTTGCCCACCGCCGCCGAGTAGTCGGTCGTGCCGCTGGCGAAGGCGGGGGCGAGGGTACCGCTGCTGAGGGTGAGGGAGCTGAGGTCGGCGTTGGATTCCACGCTTTCGCCGAACAGGCGGGCGATGCCGCCGCTCGGTACGCCGTCGAAGGTGCTGAATTGCCCGCCGACGAGCACCTTGCCGTCCGCCTGCACCGCCACGGCACGGACTGTTCCGCCCGCCCCGTCTCCTGGATCGAAGCCGGCGTCCAGGCTGCCGTCGGCGTTGAGCCGGGCGATGCGGTTGCGTGCCACGCCGTCGAAGCTGGTAAATTGCCCGCCGACGAGCACCTTGTCGTCCGCCTGCACCGCCACGGAATAGACCGCACTGCTCGCCCCGTCTCCGGGATCGAAGCCGGTGTCCAGGCTGCCATCTACGTTGAGCCGGGCGATGCGGTTGCTCGGTACGCCGTCGTAGCTGGTGAACCAGCCTCCGACGAGTATCTTGCCGTCCGCCTGCACTGCCACGGAATAGACCGTAGTTTCTGCCCCGCTTCCCACCCCGGGATCGGGAACGAAGTCGGTGTCCAGGCTGCCGTCGGAGTTGAGACGGGCGATGCGGAAGCGGCTCGTCCCGTCGAAATGGGTGAATGCCCCGCCGATCAGCACCTTGCCGTCCGCCTGCACCGCCACGGCATGGACCTGACCGCCCGGCCCGTCTCCGGGAGCGAAGCCGGTGTCCAGGCTGCCGTCGGCGTTGAGCCGGACGATGCCGATGACCCCGCCGACGAGCACCTTGCCGTCCGCCTGCACCGCCACGGCACGGACTGTTCCGCCCGCCCCGTCTCCTGGATCGAAGCCGGCGTCCAGGCTGCCGTCGGCGTTGAGCCGGGCGATGCGGTTGCGTGCCACGCCGTCGAAGCTGGTGAATTCCCCGCCGACGAGCACCTTGCCGTCCGCCTGCACCGCCACGGCAAGGACCACCGAACCCCCCGCCCCGTCTCCTGGATCGAAGCCGGCGTCCAGGCTGCCGTCGGCGTTGAGCCGGGCGATGCGGTTGCGTGCCACGCCGTCGAAGCTGGTGAATTCCCCGCCGATCAGCACCTTGCCGTCCGCCTGCACCGCCACGGAACGGACCGAACTGTTCGCCCCGGTTCCGGGATCGAATCCGGCGTCGAGCTGCCCCGCCGTCTGGGCCCGCGCGGCGGGGAGGAGAGCGAGAAGGAGGAGGGAGTGGAGGATGGCGAAGCGTTTCATGGGATTGGGGGTCTGATGGTCATGGGGACGGAGATCTGGTCGTCGGGGAGGGGCTGGTCGGAGGGTCGGAGGGGCGAAAGAGAGCGGCGGGCGGTTGCAAGCGCGGCATGGGGATGCCGGACCGCGAGGGAGCGCGGCGAGGCCGGCCGCACGAACTGAGATCCGGTGACGTTCCGGACCACGGCCGATGCCTGCGTGCGCGGCGGCTGGTGCACCCACTCCTGCGAATTCGAACACCGCACCGCCGAGATAGCTGGAGCCGCGCCCGCCGCGTCATCGGCAAGGCCCAGGTCGGCCCGAAAGGGGAGAACCCGCGTTTCGTGGTGACAAACCTGCCCGGGGATCTGCGCCGCTGGGAGTCCGGGAGGCTCTACCTGGAGTTCCACTGCGCGAGGGGGCACATGGAGAATCGGACCAAGGAGCACCAGCTCGACCTGTTCGCCGACCGGATGAGCTGCGAGGAAATGAACTCCAACCAGCTCCGGCTGAGGCGGCTGAGGTTCTCGACCTTCCCGTACCTGCGCCGCAGTGGTCAGCGTGAACGCGCGTCGGGTCCTGGTGCGCTGGAGCAGCAGTTCCGCTTCCAGTCGGTGGTGGCCGGGTGCTGGGAGCGTCTGCGGGCCGCGCCGACGTAACCGGGGGCCGTCCGCGATCCAAAATAGCAGCCGAAAGCGTCGCCTCCGGCGGCGGCGGGCCGATCCATGCCAGGCGAGCGGGAAAATGCGAGAAACGTGTCCGGAGACGGCTTCGATGAAGGACGAATCGACCTGAAAACACGACTCGCACGTCCTCGGCTGCGCAGCGCGACCGCCGGATCGCGAGCCGAGGGAGAAATCAGCGGCTCGACCGCCAGATCGCGAAGGCGTACGAGAAATTCGGGCTAGGACCGGCATGGTCACCATTCTGATCGGTATATTCTGATCGGTATATTCCCAACAGGTCAAGAACATTCCGAACTTTGCAACAGGGGGGGGGCGCAAGCACGGCATCAAGGAGTTCAACCTTCACGGCAGTACAAAGTCCACCGGCGCCGACCACGGCCCGAAGCGCGTCCCGCCCTGCACCCGCACCCACGCCCGGTAGCTCCCGGGCTCGGGCTCCCAGTAGGGGCGATACTCCTGCGGCGGCGACCCCGTCCAGGTCCGGCTCCCCTCGTCCCAAACGAGATCCTCCGGCAGCAGGCTCTCCCGGTGGTAGAGAGCCCCGTTGCGCGAGAGGTAGATCTCGTAGCCTCCTGCCGCCGTCGCTGCGTTCCAGCGGATTTGCGGGCGACCGGTCTCGATCTCGACCGTCAGTTCCAGAACCGGCACCGCCGCCAGGTCCACCGGGGAGGTCCCGTCCGCCGGCACCCACGGGCCGAAAGTCCCGCCCGGTAGCCAAGTCCTCACCCAGAACGCGTAATTTCCATGAGCATGCACCGCCGAGTCCGCGGGTCCACGGAACTCCGCTTGTCCACCCCCCTCGACCCACTGGAGATACCCGCCGCCTCCACTGCCGCCGTCGAACCAGCGGTTGAACACGTTCGTCCCGTCCGAGTTGATCCACACTTGGTACCAGTCCACTCCTGGCAGGCCGTTCCACAACGCGCGCAGCGCTCCGTCGCCGTCGAAGGCCACGTCGAGGCCCGTCACCTCCAGCGAGGCCGGAGACTGCACCGTGAAGGGCTTCGCCGCGCTCCACGCCCCGTGGCTGCACGCGTTGAAGCCGCGCACGTAGGCCAGGTAGCTCCCGGGTGCCAGATACTGCCCGGCTTCCAGCCGGTAGCTGCCCCCTCCCCCGCCGTCGGGATCGTAGACGTCGGCGTAGCGATACCACTTCGACACCGTCGGCCCGCCCCCGCCGGCAGGTCCGATCCACAGCTGATACCACGTCGCCGGAGGCACCATTCCCGGCGATACGGTGACCACCGGATTGTTGCCCGATCCCGCCTCGCCGCTGAACCCGTGATCGAGGTCGATGGTGATTTGCCCAGGTTCCGGTGCCGCGAGAGAGCCCGCGCATGCCGTCCCGGAAATGCTCAGATCCTGTGGGGTTGACGATTCCGAATGCAGGTGGCAGGCCGACCAGATCCGCGCCCGCCACTGGTAGTCCCCGTCGGGCAGGATCGTAAAGGCGGAGTCCCCGGTGCCCGCCTGCGCATCGTAGCTCGCGGCGCGGCCCCGCTCGGCGAGCGACACCCAGAGTTGCTTGACCGACGCGCCCCCTTGCAGCACCTCGAACTGCGCCCAGGTCGCGCTCGTCTCGAAGCCCTCGATCTCAAGCGCCAGCGGCCAATGGCCTGCGAATGCCGTCTGCCCGCCCGGCATCGCGGGCGGCTCCAGCGGCTCGCACTCCACCTGGAAGCTCCCTGGCGCGGACCAGCCCCCCGAACCCGTCACCGGCGCGTAGGAGCGCACCCACCACTGGTAGTTGCCAGGCGGCAACTCCGCGGTGTTGAAGTTAAAAACGGCGTTGCCCTCCCCGTCGGTCTCCGGCTCGCCGGTGAGCCATTGCCTCAGATACAGCTTCCCGTCTTTCGACAGGTAGATCTCGTGCCAGTTGGCCCGCTCCTCGGGGGCCCAGGAGAGATTCACCCCGCCGGGACTCTGGATCAGAGGGGTTCCGCCCACCGGATCGAAGAGCTGCGGGGGCGCGGGGGCGTAGGTCCGCCGGAACACCTCCACGGCGTAAACCCGCTCGATATCGCCGTCTTCGGCGGTGACACGGACCTCGACGGTGTTGGTGCCCACGTTGAGGGCGAGCGCCCCGCTCGCGCTGCCGGAGGCGACGGAGGTGTAGGCGCCTCCGTTGATCCGCGCGGCGACGGTGGCGTCAGTATTCGCGGCGCCCGGCATAACGGTAAGCAAGGCGGTCGCGTTGCTCACCACCGCCGAGTAGGCGGTGGTTTCGGGCGCGAAGGCCGGGCTGAGTGTTCCAGCACTAAGGCTCAGACCGTCAAGATTGGCGTCGTTGCTTAGCGTGATAAAGCTGATCTCCTCCCCGTACCCGGTCCCGAGGTTGTTGCTCGCGTAGGCTCGGACGAAATAGGTTGTTCCGGGTTCCAGGCCGCTCAGGCCGACCTCGAAGCTGCCGCCCGAGTCCGTGGACACCGACGCGGCGGCGGTTTCCAGCGTGGGTCCGGGGACGGTGCCGTAGACGAGCCCGCGCTCAAGGATCGCGCGACCCCCGTCGTCCTCCACCTCGCCTCCGAGAGTGGCGGTCGCGGCACCGACGGCGTCCGCCGTCGGCAAGGTCGCCACCTGCGGCTCGGCGACGGCGATCAGATCCACCTCGTCGAGCCATGCCCGGCCCGCGCCCGCGCCGCCTCCCTCGCCTCTCGCGAAGGTCCAGCGCAACGCCGTGTCCCCCGCCGGGATTTCCGCAGTCGCCTCCTCCCAAGCGTTCTCGCCGCCGAGGCTGACGACCTCCTCGCCGCCCGCGGTGAACGACAGCGTGCCGAACCCCTCGGCGGCGTCCGCCCTCCAGCGGAAGCTGAGGTTCAGGGGGCCGGTTACGACGGTCTCCACCCAACTCGTCTCGTTCTCCTCGAGCGAGCCGCTCTCCGCGGCGTCCTCCCCGTCGTGTGTAGTCGCAGTCTGGGCGAACCAGAGGGCGTCGCCGCCCGTCTCCCAGAGGAGGTCGGGCTGGTCGAGGGCCTCCGCGAGGGAGATGGAGCGGACGAGACGGAGACCGGCCCAGGCAGGGGCGGGAGCGGCGGCTTCGCCGTCCAAGGCGGAGAGCTCGCAGGCCTCCGGCGCCGAGGTCCAGGCCCCGCCCCGAAGGTAGCGCTGCGCGGGGGCGTCGGAGGGGCCGTCCCAGGTCCACTCGGCGGCGTTGCCGGCGAGATCGAAAAGACCGAGACCGTTGGGGGACTTGGCTCCGGCGGGCTGGCTGCCAGCGTCGGAGTTGCCGGCATGCCAGCCGAGATCGTCGAGAGTGTCGCCGCCTGGGTAGGGGCTGGGTGCGCCTCCGGACCCGCCGCGGGCGGCGTACTCCCATTCGGCGGCGGTGGGCAGACGGTAGCCGCTGGTGTCGAAGTCGCATTCGAGGTCTCCGGGCGAGGCGGGGGCGCCGGCGCGGAAGATGTCTCCGCCGAGGCGGTAGGTAGGGGCGAGGGAGCGGTCGAAGAGGGTGTTCTCCCACTCGGTGCGGGCGTTGCACCACTTGGCGGCGTCGGACCAGCTCAGGCCGGCGACCGGGTGGTCGCCCGCGGCGGCGGACCCGGTCCCGTCGAAGTCGTAGCCGCCCTCGGCCTCGGCCCAGGCGACGACGGTCGCCCAGAGGCTGCCGGTGACCTCGTAGGCACCGATCTGGAAGGTGTCGACCTCCAGCTCGCCGAGGGCGGAGAGGGCGGGCAGCGAACCGCCGGGAGCGGGTTCGAGCCTGCCGGGGTCGTCGACGACGAGGGTCCCCTCGGCGGAGCCTTCGTAGCGCGGGTCGGCGCTGGCGGCTGCGACGGAGTAGCTGCCGACGACTGTCGGAGCCTCGGCGCCGCCATCGTAGGTCAAGGCAAAATCGAGATCGGGAGGATCGGTGGTGACGACGACCTCGCGGGCGCTGCCGTCGGCGACCTGGCGGAGGCGCGAGAGGGCCACGGTGGCGGACGCGGCGGTGACGGCGAAGGTGCGCGCCACCGGCGTGGCGGCTTCGTGGTTGTTGTCCCCGGCCTGGTTGGCGGTCACGGTGACCGATCCCGGCCCGGTGAAACTCAGAGAATCGCCGTCGAGGCTCGCCGGTCCGGTGGCCGAGAAGGTCACGGCGTTGCCGGAGCCGCCTCCGGTGGCCGAGAGAATCACCGTCGCGTTGGCGAGCTGGTCGCCGGGAGAGGCGAAGGCGATGGTCTGCGCCGCCTTGCCGATCACGAGAGTGCCGCTGGCGCTGCCCTGGTAGGTCGGATCGTCGATGGTGCCGACCACGGCGTAGCTGCCCGCAGCGCTGGGCGCGGAGGTGTTTCCGCCGTAGGTGAGGATCAAGTTGAGATCCGCCGGTGCGGTGGTCGCTCCGGCGCTCTTGGGCGTACCGTCATAGGTCTGCGCGAGCCCGCCGAGGGTGACGGTGGCGGGTGCCTTGCTGACGGTAAAGGTGTGTGCCACCGGTGACGCGGCCTCGTAGGTGTCGTCGCCGGCTTGGTTGGCGGTGACCGTGACCGATCCCGCACCACTGAAGGTAAGCGAGTTGCCGTCGAGGCTCGCCGGTCCAGTCACCGAAAGAGTCACCGGATTGCCCGAACCGCCGCCGGTGGCGGAGAGGGCCACCGTCGCGTTGGCGAGCTGGTCGCCGGGAGAGGCGAAGACGATGGACTGCGCGACTTTGGCACCGTAGCCTGCGATGCCGAAGGTGAATGGATTCCTGGCGCTGTCGTTGTTTTCAAAACTCACCGCGGCGCTGCGAATGCCAGTGCCGCTGGGATCGAACGTCACTTGGAACGTGGTGGCGTCGCCGGAAGCGACGGACGTTTCGGGCTGAACCGTGATCGCAAAGTCCGACGCGTGATCGCCGCTCACCGAGACCTCTCCCAACGCAAGCGTTCCTGTGCCTGCGTTTGAAACGGTGAACGTCCGCGTCGCCGTTTCGTCCAGCACGGGAACCGTGCCGAAGTCGGTGTGGTCCCCAAGGTTCGGGTTCGCGGCTCCCGCTTGAATCTCGACCCCGTTCCCGGTGACCGAGACGGCGAAGACGACGCCTTCTCCCGACAGCGGGATCCGGTCGGATCCGGCGACGGCGTCGGAGTCCGCCACGACCTCGCCTTGGTAGAGTTGCTCTTGGGTAGGGACGAACACCACTTCTACATCGACTGCATCGCCCGGATCGACCCGACCTTCGTAGGCGGCTGAAAAACCAGAGGGCAAAGTCAGTTTCTCCACGCTCAGAGTCGCCCAACTGTCGTTGTGGAGGGTCAGCATGCGCTGCGAGGAGTCGCCGACCGCCACCTCCCCGAAGTCAAGATCGCCGCTAACGCGGATGAGACGGGAAATTTCGTTGTGCAGGGTCACCGGGAATTCGTAACCGCCAGCGAAGACGTCGAGCAGAGAGGTTTCTTCGGCACGTTGGAACAGGATCAGTCCATCGAGCGAGAAGGGGCCGATGTCGATGCCTTCCGGCAGTTGTTGCGGGGTGAAGAGTAAGGTTACCGCGACGCTCCCCCCTTCAGTGGTGGAGAAATCGGCCACGGCGGAAATCGACTCCTGATGCCCCTCGGCCAAGAGTCGTCCAGAGAGAGCGTAATCGCCTGCCGTCTCGACATCCACTCTCGTCTCCAGCATCAAGGTGTCGGGGTAGCCGTTGTCGTACGAATCCACCGCCGTGTGCGACAGAATCCCGACAACGAATCCGCCCGGCGCGGCCCTCGTGAAGCCGCCACGTGTGAAACGACGGAACGCCTCACCCGTCGCCGGGTGGAAGCCATCGACAACGTAGACGAGATCGTAGTCGCCCGGGCCGTCTGGATCAGTGGCGATGAGACCGTGCGTTCCGTCGTTTGGCCCTCCGTCACCTTGAGTGCCGTCGTCGGCGAGACTGAGCGACGAAACCAAGCTGTCCGGCGCCGTCATCGACACGGCAACGCTCGCACCGAGAACCGGGACGAGATCGTTTCCTTCGTCCACCGTCAGGCTTGCCGTCAGGGGGACAGGTGCATACGCACCGACCCGCTCGGGATGGCCCGGGACCACGCGAAGGTCGGAGAGACACGAGACTTGGATCATTGCCGCCGCATCAGCCGCCGCATCCTTCCCATCCAACACTACCTGCCACAAACCGGGGGTAGGGGCGGAGATCGACACGGAGACCATGCCGCCTTCTTCGCTAGTCAGTGTCTCGAAGTCGATCGCGGGGTTGCCGACAGACGAAGCGGCGTCGATCACCGCACCTCCCGGCTCAATGAGCCGGACTGAGATGGCGGCATCGGAATACGATATGCCGAAGTCCGCCTGTGGCACCGACTCTAATGGCACTTCGTGAGTGATCGCAGCGCCGGGCGATACCGTGATCGAACGGAAATCGACAGCCACGACCGATTCCGTTGGTTCCGCTACCGTTTCCAGGCTTTCGCTCATGGCTACAGTTTCGTCTGAAAGTGCCTTTGGCGAGGAACCCTCGGACATCGAAATCGGTCCGGGAAGTCTGCCTCGAAGGATACCTTCGATCCAACCGAGCACCGCCGGGTCTTCCTTAATCTCGGTATGGTTAAAGGGAACGGATTGCGGCAGAAGCGCAAATTCAGGCACCCCAAAGGAGGTGAACATGGTGGGAGCCGAATCAAGAAGCGACCGGTACGCCAGCCAATGACCCCGGCTGCTCAATAGAGGGACAGCTCCATCGTTCTCCCTTCCGCCGGGCAGACTGTGCGACTTAATTATCAACGAGCCTACGTCGTAGAGCAAGCCGCCGGCACGAGTGCCTCCTGCAATAAAAAGTCTAATTCCAGCCCCGCTCTCCGCACTCTCCGGCCAAGATACGCTAGGGGCAAAAGTCCTACGGATATGGGCGGTTCTGAGGTCCCGATTTGTTTGCCAGTCTTGAGTCCAATCAGTAAAGGGAGCCGCGTAATCGGCCACCAGCGTGCCTGCATTGGGAGTCGAAAGCATGAAGACATCCCCTACTCGGGGAAGTGTCTTCTGGTTCCTGTCGTCATGCAGCATCTGCCGCACGATCAATCCTCCCATGCTATGTGTCACCAGATGGATTCTTGGCGGACGGGTGCCGTGCATAGATTCATAAATCGCTGCCTTGTCTAGAATATAGCTGCGCAATGCCGCAGCGTTCGCTTTGATGCCTGTCTGCCCATTGATCACGGGGAAAAAGGACTTAGCTGGATCGAAAAATTCATTCGGATCCCAGACATGGGCGAAGTCGGGTTCCAGCCTATTCCGCAGCGCTGCCCAATAGGCGCTCTCGTCGTTACCAGCCTCACCGCGCCCCCTCACCAGTACTATTGGCAGGTTCGTGGGACTTTGCGTGGACGACCCAGGGCTAGGGGGAAGGACGATGTCGAGATCTACAACACCGCCTTGGGGCACAGTGACGTTGACGTTCGCCTTTTCGAGAAATCGTGGCCGAAACCGATGAGCGGCCACGAGGAGGTAGTCGCCTGGGGGCACGCGGGAGAGGGAGAACTCCCCCAAGGAATTGGACCGGGAGTCGTATCCTGTAGCCTCGCGACGCCCCTCGACCAATCGAAGCAGCGAGACCGACGCGCTGCCGACCGGAGTGCTGTCCTCAAGAGTCACCTTACCCGTGACTGTCCCCGTTCCGCCCGAGAATTCCCCTGCACCCCTTCCCGTCAGGCTCCTTTCGACACTCTGGCCACCGAGAGCGAACAAAGCGGGCATCTCGTGGGACCCGGCGGCGGCGGGGGCGTAGCGCAGGGTCACCGTTGCCTCTCCGCCCGGCGCGAGGTCGCCGGGGGACGCACCGACGACGGAGAAGGGCGCAGCGACGCTAACGGTAAGAGCGGCGGGCGTTTCGCCCGAGTTGCGCACAGTGAAAGTCTGCTCGCTCGATTCGCCCGGTGCCACCGTCCCGAAGTCCACACCATCAAGCGGGCGCACCATGGGAGGACTCACTGTGAAGGTGAGCGCAGCGGAAGAAAAGCCACCAGGATTGACAACCCGCACCGTCCATTCCGCCGGCTCGCTGGTGAGGTTGGCGAAGACCCGAATCTGCGATTCGCTCACAAAGACGGTTCGTTCGGGAGGGATGAGGTATTCCGTGACACCGTCGAAAAGGAAAACCTGGGCGCCGTCGGCGAAAGCAGCGCCGAAGATTTGGATCCATTGCTGTTCGTCCAAGCCCGGGACGGTGCCGGAACCTACCGATGTGACGGTTGGAAGCGGAGTACCGTCTCCTTTGAACTCGACCATTCCCCCGCCGCCGGTGAATCCCCGGGCGCGAAGCAGCCTTTCGGCGGGCAGGTCAAGCCCCGCGAGCCGCCAACCGCCCGCTGCGCGGACTCCCGCGCCAAGCTCCGTCCAGGTCGCGCCTTGGTCGGTGGAAAAATCGAAGACCACTCGGTCCACTTCCGGTGCTGCCCCGCCCCTCGCCCAGAAAACCTCGGTTCTGTCCACCGCCGAAAGGCTCTGTGTGGCTGGGTCATTGTAGGTTCGGGCGAGATGGCTGCGCGGCACGCCGTCGTAGCTGGTAAAATTTCCGCCGATCAGCATCTTTCCGTCCGCCTGCAATGCCACGGAGGAGATAGAGGCGTTAGGTTGGATTGACGATGACACACTATGGTCATAGTAACCATCCACTCCGCTTCCGGGATCGAAGCCGATGGCCAAGCTGCCATCCGTGTTTAGCCATGCGATGCCTCTGCGCGGCACGCCGTTGTAGCTGTCGAAATCGCCAGCGATCAGCACCTTTCCGTCTGACTGTATCGTCACGGATTGGACCGCCCCCCCCTCCGCCCCGCTTCCGGGATCGAAGCCGGTGTCCAGGCTGCCATCAACGTTGAGCCGCGCGATGCGATTGCGCGCCACGCCGTCGTAGCTGCTGAACCTGCCGCCGATCAGCACCTTGCCGTCCGCCTGCACCGCCACGGAATAGACCCGATCATTCGCCCCGGTTCCGGGATCGAAGCCGACGTCCAGGCTGCCGTCCCCGTTGAGCCGCGCGATGCGATTGCGCGTCACGCCGTCGTAGCTGCTGAACCAGCCGCCGATCAGCACCTTGCCGTCCGCCTGCACCGCCACGGAATAGACCGTTCCACTCGCGCCGCTTCCCGGATCGAAGCTGGTGTCCAGGCTGCCGTCCGCGTTGAGCCGCGCGATGCGGTTGCGTGTCACGCCGTCGTAGCTGCTGAACCTGCCGCCGATCAGCACCTTGCCGTCCGCCTGCACCGCCACGGAATAGACCCGATCATTCGCCCCGGTTCCGGGATCGAAGCCGACGTCCAGGCTGCCGTCCCCGTTGAGCCGCGCGATGCGATTGCGCGTCACGCCGTCGTAGCTGCTGAACCAGCCGCCGATCAGCACCTTGCCGTCCGCCTGCACCGCCACGGAACGGACCGAACTGCTCGCCCCGCTTCCAGGATCGAAGCCGGTGTCCAGGCTGCCATCGGCGTTCAGGCGCGCCACTCGGTTGCGCGCCACTCCATTGTAACTGGTGAAATAGCCGCCAATCAGCACCTTCCCGTCAGCTTGCACGCACACGGAATTGCTCCAACCGTTCCCTTCGGCCCCGCTTCCAGAAGCAAAGCCGGTATCTTGGCTGCCGTCGCTATTGAGCCGGGCGATACGGCGGCCCACCACGCCGTCGAGACTGGAAATAAAACCACCGATCAACACTTTGTCGTCCGCTTGTAGCGCGAGAGAACCAATCGAACCGACCACACCACTCGGCCCGCTTCCTGGATCGAAGCCGGTGTCCAGGCTGCCGTCGCTGTCCAGCCGCGCAATGCCCCTACGCGTCACGCCGTCGTACCTGGTAAACCTGCCGCCGATTAGAATCTTTCCGTCCGCCTGCACTACCACGCATTCGAT
This sequence comes from Verrucomicrobiales bacterium, assembly GCA_040905585.1. Lineage (GTDB taxonomy): Bacteria > Verrucomicrobiota > Verrucomicrobiia > Verrucomicrobiales > DEV007 > Arctic95D-9. Next base: position 19,254 of record JBBDRG010000051.1, on the reverse strand, counting down.
TTTACTGGTTGACCCGCTTCCGGGATCGAAACCTGCGTCCAGGCTGCCGTCCGCGTTGAGCCGGGCGACGCGGTTGCGAAATACGCCATCGTAGCTGGTGAACTCGCCGGTAATCAGCACCTTTCCGTCCGTCTGCAACACCACGGTAGTGACCGAACTGTTCGCGCCGTTTCCGGGATCGAAGCTGGGGTCCAGGCTGGCGTCCGCGTTGAGCCGAGCGATGCCGTTGCGCGTTACGCCGTTGTAGCTGGTGAACCCGCCGGTAATCAGCACCTTTCCGTCCGTCTGTAACGCCAAGGTAGTGACCCAACCGTTCGCGCCGCTTCCGGAATCGAAGCTGTTGTCCAAACTACCGTCCGCGTTGAGCCGGACGATCCGGCTGCTTCCCGTGCCGGAGAAAGTTCTGAATTCCTCGACGATCAGCACTTTGTTGTCTGCCTGCACAGCCATGCCACTGATCGGACCGCTCGCCCTGCTTCCGGGATCGAAATCGTTGTCCAGACTGCCGTCGGCGTTGAGCCGGGCGATGTGGCTGCGCGGCACATCGTTGTACTCGGTGAACCCGCCGGCAATCAGCACCTTGCCGTCTGCCTGCAACGCCGCGGTTTTGACCCAACTGCTCGCGCCGTTTCCGGGATCGAAGGTCTCGTCCACCGTACCGTCCTCGTTGAGCCGCGCGATGCCGTTGCGAACCGCCCCGCGAACCGTGGTGAACCCTCCGGCGATATAAACCTTAGCAGCCCCCGCAGGGACGACTGAGTTGACGCTGCCATTTACAAACGAGCCAGAATCGAAAGACAGGTCCAATTCCCCCGGCGTCTGAGCCGATGCGGAGGGGAGAAGGCCGAGAAGAAGGAAGGCGGGGAGAATGAGGCGGCGTTTCATGGGCTGGTGGGGCAACGGGGGTTTGCCGGGCCTATCTCGGAGGTGTAGAGGCGGAGGCCAAGACGTCCGGGACGATGCGCCGGGGCCACGGCCACAGGGGCGGCAAGAACCGCGCTGATCCGTCCACGGATCACAGTGAAGCAAAAGGCGAGCGGCGGTTGCGGCTTCATATTCAGGCAGCCAAGGGCGGAAAGACGGTTAGCGCGGATCTCGCGAGGAGATTAAAAACTTCCCTCCTCTCCAATCCCCGATTGGTGGAAATACCTCTATATCACAGATGAAGCGGAATTTTGGGAAAAAAGCGGAAAAAGTTGCGGTAGCATTGAGTCCGTTTCCGAGATTCCACCTCCAAACGCAACGGCTCGGAGTCAGCTCCCCCGTTCGACGGTGTGAGACCGTCGGACACCGGAGTTGTGTGATGTACGTCGATATCGGGCAGTAATGGAATAAATGACAGCAAGCAGAAAAGTAGCTGGTTTCGACCTGGCCCTCGCCATGTAGAGCGAAGCGGGCAGGAGGAGGTCTGCTCTCAAGGCGGACTGCGAGGCGATCCGGGAACTGTTCGTCAACGGGGGTTCCCTGATCTATGGCACAACGCCCGCGTTGTTTTCTTGGCAAACCCCAATCGCGAAGCATGATCAAAATAACACCGCCCCACACCACCGCAGCGGGACCCTGCATTCACGGCAGCACAAAGTCCACCGGTGCCGACCAGGGGCCGAACTTCGGTCCGCCCTGCACCCGCACCCACGCCCGGTAGCTCCCGGGCTCCGGCTCCCAGTAGGGCTCGTAGTCGGTCGGCGGCGACCCCGTCCACGTCCGGCTCCCCTCGCCCCAAACGAGATCCTCCGGCAGCAGGCTATCCCGGTGGTAGAGCGCTCCGTTGCGCGACAGGTAGATCTCGTAGCCTCCCGCCGAAGTCGCCGCGTTCCAGCGGATCCGCGGGCGCCCGCCTTCGACCTCCACCGAGGCCTCCAGCACCGGCACCGCCGCCAGGTTCACCGGGGGAGGTCGTAGACGATGTCCTCCAGCTTCGTCCCGGACCGCTACAAGGCGGAGATTGCTCACGGACGCGTGCGACGAGGGCTAGAGCGGACACGTGGGAGAGGATGCGCTTCATCCGTCCGAGGAGCGCGGAGAAGAAAAGGGCGAACAGCAGTTGCGGCTTCATATTCAGACAGTCAGGGGCGGGATGGATGGCGCTGATCTCACGAGGCCGTTTGAAACTTCCCCTCCACTCAAATCCCCGATTTGTGGAAATACCCTATCTATCGCAGATGCAACAGAATTTGGGAGAAAATGCCGAAACCGGGATCAAATCCGAGGCGAAAGACCTTGCTCGACTGCGAACAACGGAGAAATTCTGAATTCTCGGAACCGCGGGCTATGATTGAGCCGAAGTTGGCAATTGCTCGCCCCCCCCCTGGAGGTTCCTCGCCGATTTTCAATTGCGAAATCTGATCGGGTTCGCTCCGGCGCGTCTGCACGTTGGGAATCATCGCTGAGTCAATCGCCGGGCATGCGATCGACCACAGAAAGGTTGACACCGGAGGGAATCAGCAGTCAAATGCTCGGCAATGAGGCTGTTTCATCCCCCCTCCAATCCAGGGCGATGCGCTGTGACGGGTTGGTGGAATTGAAAAGCAAATTCTAACAGTAATATCATGAAATCACCGACACTGTCTGCGTTGTTTGCAATTTTTCTATCCGTCTTTGTTCTGTGTCCCGCCGGTTCAAGCCAAAGTGATGACGCTCGAACTTTCACCAGTACGGATGGTAAAAATCTAACTGCAAACGTTGTCGCGGTTTTTGGGCAAACCTCCGTTCTGTCTGTCCAAGGGCGCGAATACGCGATTCCTTTCTCGCGGCTGAACGAGTCTGACCAGGCTTACCTCAAGAAATGGGCAGGTGAAAATGCAAACGGTGCTACCTCGCTCTTCGATATCACGTTGGAGGCGAAGATGGAAAACAAGAAGAAGAAGGAAGGCCCCAATACGACGGTGGAAGAAGAGAAGTGGGTGTATGAAATTTCGGTAGCCAACAAGCTTCCTGAATCGTTCTCGGGAGTCCGGCTGGAATGCGCAGTGCTGGTCCATCACGCCCACTCAGGTCCTAATGAGGAAAAACAGATATTTCAAAGTGTCAACGCCTTGGATCACTCGATTTCTCAGGGAAAGGAACCTGCTCAGCTGAAGATCGGGCCTGTCAATATCCACAAATCAAAAGACTCACGCGGCAAAAGGCGAGAGGACGAATTGATCGGGATCTGGGTGCGGTTGCTCCAGAATGATCGAATTATTGCGGAGAAAAAGACCGATGCGAAAGAGCTTGTGGAGGCTAAATGGCCTTTTTAGTGGACGCACCGTCGTTGTGGTCCCCCGGGGCCGACCAAGGGCCGAAGCACACGTCCCGCCCCGAATCCGGTAGCTCCCGGGTCCGGCTCGCTTCGTCCCACTCCGGATCCTCCGGCAGCAGGCTCTCGTGATGGTAGAAAATTGTCATGTTCGTCCGGGGCCATTGGTCTTCTCCTGAGCCCATGAGCGGATAAATTCACCGTCCCCCTCGATTAAAAGGGACAAGGGGATCTCGTGTTCGGCGGAGTTCAACGGCAGTACGGCCGAATCCCCGAAGGACGCGACGAGTTTAGCTTGGATCGCAAGGTCGTCCGTCGAGGTGAATATTCGGATCTGGGCAGGGGCGAGCGTCGCGCAGGCGGAAATGACGCCGATCAGGGCGAAGCGACGGAAGTGGCTCGGGGTCAGCGGTCTTGCATTTTCTTATGAAATTCCCGGTCTATCTTTCGCCTCCCTCGCTCGGACACACCCGGGACGGTTTCAACGCATGAAAATTTGCGTAAAATAATACATCAAACTTCAACCTGCCATAGCTCTTATCGGTGAGAAATGCGGGTTAGGGAAAGAAACTCCCGCAGCCCGTCGAGGCGGTGTCGGAAAGGAGCCCGCCGGGCCGCACGGGCCAAGTCCGGAAGCAATGATGGAAGACCGCGAGTTCACCCCGCTCCCGATTCCGGTAGCCGGCGCAGACGTAGACGGGCGCCTCAGCCGAGCACTCCCTCGATGAGGTGGCCGTGCACGTCGGTGAGCCGCATGTCGCGCCCGCTGAACCGGAAGGTGCTTTTGGTGTGCTCGATGCCCAGGAGGTGAAGCATGGTCGCGTGGAGATCGTGAATCTCGTAGCGGTCCTTCACCGCCTTGTAGCCCCATTCGTCCGTCTCGCCTACCGAGACGCCGCCTTTGACCCCGCCGCCCGCCATCCAAACGGTGAAGCCGAAGGGATTGTGATCGCGACCGTCCGTTCCCTGGGCGAACGGGGTGCGGCCGAACTCCCCGGCCCACACCACCAGGGTCGAATCGAGCATGCCGAGGCCCTTCAAATCCCGAATGAGAGCGGCCATCGGCTGGTCCACCGTCTTGCAATTCTTGGTGTGCCCTTCGTGGAGCTTTCCGTGCTGGTCCCACCGGTCGCCGTTTCCACCCGGGCAGGTCAGTTCGATGAACCGCACCCCCCGCTGCACCAGTCGACGCGCGAGCAGACACTGAAGTCCGAAGGTTCTCGTGTTCTCGAAATCCGACTGCAGGCCGTACATGTCCTTTATCGTCTCCGTCTCGCCGCTAAGATCCGTCAACTCCGGCACGGCCGACTGCATGCGGAAGGCCGTCTCGTAGTTCTGGACGGCCGCTTCCACCGCGGAATCGGCGCCGGTCGCGGCGAGAGACTCCCGGTCGAGCCGACGCAGCAACGCCAGCTTCTCCGCCTGCGCTTCGGCGCTCGGTTCGTTCGGCTCGATATTGGCGATGGGCTGTTCCGCGGGAAGAAAGACGGACCCCTGGTAGGAGGCGGGAAGAAACCCGGAACCGAAGCAGTCGAGTCCTCCGGGGGGAATCAATCCGCCGTTGAGCACGACGAAGCCGGGCAGGTTCTCGTTCTCCGTGCCGAGGCCGTAGCCGAGCCAGGCGCCCATGCTGGGGCGGCCTTGGAATCCGCTTCCGGTGTGGAGGAAGTAGTTGGCGAAGGTGTGCTCCGAAAAGCGGGACGTCATCGACTTCACGAAGGCGATCTCGTCGATCACCTCGGTCTGCGCGAGATGGGGAAACAGGTCGCTGACCCAGGCCCCGCTCTCCCCGCGTTGGCGAAAGTCCCACGGCGATTTGAGAACCTTGCCCACGTTGTCGAACTGGGTCGGGGCGAGTTCCCCGATGGTGTCCTTTGGATCCTGGCCGTGGTATTTGGCGAGCTGAGGCTTGTAGTCGAAGGTGTCCACCTGGGAAGGACCGCCGTCCATGTAGAGGAAAATCACGTTCTTCGCCTTCGGCGCGTAGTGGGGCGCTTTCGGCGCGAGCGGCCCCGCCGACGCGGCGGACGCTTTGGCTCCGAGCAATCCTTCCAGCGCCACCGCCCCGAAGCCCATCGCGCCCCCGCGCAGCAATTCGCGGCGGGAGGCCGGCCGGTGAATGAAGTTTCCACAATGCATGGCTTTTGTCGGAGTTGGGAGATCTAGGAGACTGTTGAAAAACCCCACAACGGAAAATCTATGTGGTTTTTGGTTTGAGAAATAGCGGCTTCGCCGGAACGATTCGTTGACCGACCCGATGGGCTGCGGCCCTTTTGTTTACTGGCGTCGTTGCTTCTCAGTCGTGGGGAATACCCCACTTCGTTGCCTCGCTGTCGCTCGCCCTCCGGGCTGCCTACGGGCAGGCTGTCTCCCTTCGGTCGGCTGTCGCGCCTATCCAGTAAACAAAATGTCTCGCAGTTTTCCATTCCGGGATTTTTCAACAGTCTCCTAGGGCAGGAAAATGAATTCCTTCATGTTGATCAGCACGTGGGCGAGGTCGGACCAGGCGGTGAGGTCCGCCGCCGAATCGTCCGCGGGGCGACCGGCGAGAAAGTCCTTCACCGACGCCCGTTCGGACCGGGACGGGGCGCGCCCGATTCCGGCGAGATACATTCTGACGATGCGCTCGTCCGCCGACACGTTCTCCACGAGCAGCCGCTTCGCCCAGAGGCGACTCTGTTCCGCCACGAAAGGATCGTTCATCAGCACGAGCGCCTGGGCGGGGACGTTGGACACGTTGCGCCGTCCCTTCGGTCCAAACGGACTCGGCGCGTCGAAGGTGAGCATGAACGGGGAGAGGAAATTCCGATAGACCGCCCCGTAGAGGCTGCGTCGGCCGTCGCCGTCCAGAGGCCCGCTCTCCCGCGCGCCCCTTCCGGTCATGAACTGGGTTCGGTGGGTGGGAACGGATTCGCCGTGCATCGTCCGGTCGAGCCGGCCCGACACCGCGAGAATGGAGTCCCGAATCGCCTCGGCGGAGAGGCGGCGCACCGGCATGCGATGAAGGAGCGCGTTGCCCGGATCGATCCCGGCGATCCGTTCCCGATCCAGTTCCGGATGCGGAGCGGACGACTGTCGGTAGGTGGCGGAGAGAACGATCGACCGAATCAAGTGCTTCACCGACCAACCGTTTTCCACAAAATCGCTCGCGAGCCAGTCTAGCAGTTCGGGATGACTCGGCGGCTGCCCCATCGGCCCGAAATCGTCGACGGTGGGAACGAGTCCCGCGCCGAAAAGATGATGCCAGACGCGATTCACCATCACCCGGGCTGTCAGTGGATTCGATTCGTCGGCCACCTGCTCCGCGAGGACGAGCCGATCCCCCTTCTCCCCTCCGAGCGCGGCGAGGAAGCGACCGGGCACTTCCTTCCCGAGCGAACGGTGGTTCCCTCGTATATAGACCCGCGCGGTTTCGGAAGTGCCTTCCGCCATCGCGATCGCGAACCGGGGGGAAGACCAATCGCGGGTCAGCATCTCGCCTTCGTCAATCAGCCGAACCACTTCCTCCGGCAATTCGGGCGACACCGTTTCATCGGTCCCCGCGGCACCCGACTCCGCGAAGTCGGGCGCCGACCCGCCGTCGGCGAACCGTATCTCGTCGATCACCATCGACCCGGAGGACTGATCCGTGAAATCCAGGTAGGCCTTGTGCCCCACGTATTTCCCCAGATCCCGGTCGAGCGTGATCCACTGGAACTCTCCCTCCGTATCGATCTCCTTCGCCAGCGTGCCCTTGAAGAGCAGGGGCTGGAACGCCGCCATCTGGTAGTTGTCGACCACGAGCTTCACCGCGGCATCGTTTGCCTTCATCAGAATGTGGATGCGGTCGCCCTCGATCGTGAACGCCGGGGAACGCAGGGCGCCCACCCGTTCTTTCCCGTAGATGCCGCTGTCCACCGTTCCCGGCACCGTGAGGGGATCGCTTCCGTCGAACCGGATCCCGACCCGGTCGCCGGCACCCGCGAAAGCAAATCCCGTCGTGCTCCATCCGGCCGGAATGATTCCCTCCCCGAAGTCTTCGTAGACGGTCCCCCCGCTCCCCGGCCGAGGCGTCTCGAGCGCGTCCCGGGACAGGAGGGCGTCCGCTTTCGCCTTGATCTCCTCCTGCCGCGAACGGCTCCGTTCCCGGATTCGCCCCTCGTCGATCGGACGTTCCTGACGGGCGCTGCCATGGAGATACGCGGTCATCGCGTAGTAATCCTCGGTGGAAACGGCATCGAACTTGTGGTCATGGCAGCGGGCGCAGGAAACGGTGAGGCCGAGAAAGGATTTTCCGAACACGTCGATCTGGTTGTCCATGATGTCGGCCTCGTTGGCGAGGACGTCGGTGGGAGCATGCGTCGCCTCGTGCAGATACCAGAACCCCGTTCCGATGACCGATTCGTTGTAGCCCTCCTCCGGGTGCCGCCTCGGTTCCCTCAAAAGATCGCCGGCGATATGTTCCTTCACAAAGAGATCGTAGGGAACGTCCTCGTTGAACGCTCGGACCAGATAATCCCGGTATTCGTGCGCGTGCCGGATCGGGTAGTCGAACTCGTGCCCGTAGGTGTCGGCGTAGCGGACGAGATCCATCCAGTGCCGCGCCCACGTTTCGCCGAAATGGGGCGAGCCCAGCCGCTCCTCGACCACCTTCTCGAACGCGTCGGGAGAGTCGTCCGCCAGGAAGACCTCGATCTCCTCCGGGGTCGGCGGCAGGCCCGTGAGACCAAAGGAAACGCGTCTCAGCCACGTCTGCCGCGCCGCATCCTCCGCCGGACGCAGGCCCTCCGCCTCCATCCGGGCGAGCACGAACCGGTCGAGCGGCGCCCTCGGCCAGTCGCGGTGGCCCGTTTCCGGAGGTTCCGGCCGCTTCACCGGACGCCACGACCAGTGCTCCTGCCGCCGCTTCTCCAGTTCGAAGGCGTCTTCCGCCCTACCGCCTCCCCTCTCCGGCACCGGTTCGTCCGGCCAGTAGGCGCCGTCGGCGATCCACTTTTCGAAATCCTTCCTCACCGCGTCGCCCAGCTTCTCCTTCGGCGGCATCTGCAAATCCTCGTTCCCGTATCCAATCGCTTCGACCAGGAGACTGCGCCCGGCATGGCCCGGCTCGATCGCCGGCCCCGTGTCGCCCCCGCCGAGGAGAAGCTCCCGATGGTCGACCCGGAGCCCCGCCTTCAGCTTCTCCGCCGTCGCAGAATGGCATTCGAAGCATTTCTCCGAGAGCACCGGACGGATCTTCGTCTCGAAGAACCTCCCCGCGTCGCTCCCCGCCGCCGACGCGGCGGACAGAACGACAACCGTGAGAATGAAAATGCCGCGCGTCATGAAAACCAAGATACCAAAACTCTTTCCGCCCCGTCGATTCCACAGGCCAAATCGAGACACCTGCCGATACGAAGTTCAACCGCCGGTTCCGGGTCGTCAAGGACGCTCCTCCGCCCGAGTCCGGCCGGAAGTTGCGAATCCCGGACGATCCGGGGCCATCCGAGGACGACTGGATGGTGACATTCGGCGAGAACCGGTATGGCGCGCCGGAGTGACGGGGCTGCCAAAGAAGGGGCGACAGAAGCGGAGCGGGAATGCCGCCTCCCCTCAGCCTTTCGGCAGGAGGCCTTCCTTGAGGGCCTTGGCCACGGCACCGGTCATGGTGTTCACGTGCAGCTTGCTGTAGATGCCGCGGATGTGCTTGTCGACGGTGTGGAAGCTGAGGTCGAGCTGGTCGGCGATCTCTTTCTTGGTGAGGCCTTCGACCATCTGTTCGAGCACTTCCTTTTCCCGCTCGGTGAGGCCGTAGTCCCGGCGCTCGGGCGCGAGATCGCTGAACATGTCGAGGACGCGCCGGGCGATGAGGGCGTTGATGGGCGCTCCGCCGGCGAGAATCTCGCGGATGGCGTCGGGAATCTCGCCCATGCTGGAGGTCTTGAGCAGGTAGCCGGACGCGCCGGCGCAGATGGCGTTGAAGACTTTCTCGTTGTCGTCGAAGACGGAGAACACGAGGATCTCGATCTCGGGCAGAGCGGTTTTGATGCGCCGGATCCCCTCGAGCCCGCTCATGCCGGGCAGTCCGATATCGAACAGCATCACGTCGGGACGCTCGCCGCCGACGAGGGCTTCGATGGCTTCTTCGCAGCGCTCGTACTGGTGAACGCATTTCATGTCCTTCTGCCGATCGAGCACGCGGGCGACGGTGCGGCGAAGGGTCTCGTTGTCCTCCACGACCCACACCTTGGTGGGCGCCTCGGGGGCCTCTTTCTCTTTGGCGGCTTTGCCTGCTTTGGTCTCGCTTTCCTTGGTCATGGTATCGATTCTATTCCCTCAATTTGGCTGGGATACGGCGTTTTGCATGCGAAATAATCGACCTCGTTCAGGGCATGGGAACGGTCAGCAACACGGTGGTTCCCTCGTTTAGGGCGCTGCGAACCTTGAGGTTGGCACCGATGGCCTGGGCGCGCATGCGGAGATTGCGCAGCCCGTTTCCTTCGCGGAACTCCTGGTCGAGGTTGTTGAAGCCGATGCCGTCGTCGACGATGCGGAGCTGGAGGCGGTGCCGCTTGTAGTCGATCTCGATTTCCACGTTCTTGGCTTCGGCGTGGCGGACGATGTTGTTCAGCACTTCCTTGTAGATGAGAAAGAGGTCGCGCTTGAACTCGAGGGGGAGCCTGTCGTCGTGGACGTCGGCATTGACGACGAAGTTGTATTCGTGGGCTCGAAGCAGCTTGGAGGCGGTTTCCCGAAACCGGGCCAGCATCTGCTGCCAGGTTTCCTCGCCCGGTCGAATGAGCCACACGATGTCCCGCATCGACTCGATGGTTTTGTCGGCGGTCGATTTGATCTCGGTGAGTTCCTCGGCCACCAGTTCGGGCTCTTCGGCTTCGGTTTTCCCGAGTTCGGCGAGCAGCGCGATACTGCTCAGGTTGCTCCCTATGTCGTCGTGCAGGTCGCTGGCGATTCGTTGGCGCAGGTCTTCCAGGTCTCTCCGTCGCTTGACCCGGCCGCGTGAGAGGGCCATGAAAACGAGTCCGAACACTCCGGCGAGCCCGGACGCGGTGTAGGTGATCCCACGGGTGACGGTTCGATCGACGAGATCGAGGCGGGCCTCTTCCTTTTCGAGCCAGCGACGGACGAGGCGGTTGCGCTTGCTGAGGTCCGCCAACCAGGTTTCGTAGGTGACGAGATTTCGTCGGCTGCTGAACCCGTCGGTGAGATGCGCCGGCGCCCATTTCCCCTGCTTCACCGGATGCAAGGCGGTGACGGGCTTTCCGCGGGCCACGTTCACGGTCCCGGAATAAACGATCAGTTCGGCCAGATCGAAGGAAAGCACCGTCGCCTTCTTGGGACCGGTGACGGTGACTCTGACGTAGCGTCCGTATCCCTCGTCGACGGGCACGATCAGCGGATTCGCTCCGATCATGCTGATCTGCGACGGATTGAAGCGTCCCGCCAGCTCGGAGCGCCTCATGTCCGGCGACTCGGAGATGTCGATCCTGAGCGGGTAGGGAAATCGAACCGTCGGGTCCGGAACCGTCGCGGGCGAGTCGGCGAGAATGAGCTGAATCTCGTCTATCGGCATCGCTTCTCCGAGATCGACCTGCACCCAGCTGTTGTTGACCGGCTCTTCGGAGCGGGCGCGAAAGCCCAGGGTGGGGCTTTCCTCGGAGCCGTGGGGTATGCCGAGCGTCGTGATGCCGTCGCACGCGAACCTCAGTGCCCATTGATCGGAGATCTCTTCGCTGTCGAGCGCCCGGACTTGCTTTCCCACGGCCAGGTTGCGCCCGCCTTTCAGAACCATCACCTCGCTGAGCGCGAAGGCCTCCCGGCCCGATGAGCTGGAACGCCACAGGCTGGTCGCCGTGATCCGGATGTATCGCCCGGTGTAGCCGCCCAGTTCGCGAAAGTACGGCCAGCGGCGCTCTCCCCTCGGATCGTCGGAGCGGCCTTCCACCATGGTCTCGTAGTTTCGGAAATCCTCTTCGTTGGAAATGTCGATGCGGAAGCCGCGCGGAAAGCCGTAGCCGTACACGGTCTCTTCCTCGACCGCCGCGGTCACCGGAAACAGGGCGATCGCGTCCGGGGTCACGGCTTCGCCCATGTCGATCTGCAGCCACTTCGGCCGCTTCGCCGCCCGCCCGGAGTGGTAGCCGAAGCCGGTGATGCGCTGCAGCTCGCGCGCGGTTCGCGGAAGCTTCTCCAACTGCTCGGAAATGTCCCTCTGCGTTTCCTCGATATCGCGCAGATCGCGATTGAAGAGCCTGGCGATCCGGTCGGCGCTGGCCTGCCGGGGATTGATGACCGGCTCGATCATGTCCGGCGGCAGAATCTCGGGCAGGTCGCGACCTCCCGAGGCCGTCGAATCGGGATCGGGAAACGGCGACAATTGAGCGTGCGTCGCGGTCGTCGAACCGACGGCGATCAAGATCGCGGCCGCAAGGGCGGCCGTCCCGGAGGGGCTGAAAATCGGGTAATTCACACGGGTAACCGAAACCGGTTTCCGCCCAATGTATCACACGATAAGGCCGTCGACCACCCCGGTGCTGACGCCGTTGAAGCTCTCCTGCTCCAAACCCATGGCCCGCCCGACGGTATGGAGCAGGTTGGAATGCGGGGTGCCTTTCTCGCGACGGAGATGGCGCCCCTGTCTCAGGGTACCTCCGCCCCGCCCCGCCACGAGAATCGGCAAATCGTCTTTGACGTGACCGTTGCCGTCCTTCATGCCCGAACCGTAAAGCACGATCGAGTTGTCGAGGAGGTTGCCGTCGCCTTCGCGGATCGACTTCATTCGCTGGAGGAAATAGGACAACTGCTCGATGTACCACGTGCTCACGCGGATGTACTCGGACGTCAGGTCGTCCTTGTTCTTGTGGTGGGACATCCCGTGGTGATCGCTGGTGACCCCGTCGAGGAAACTGAAATTCTGCCGGCTGAAGCCGTGGGCCGTCATCAGCGTTCCCACCCGGGTGGTGTCGGCCGCGAGATACTCGTCTTCGGAGGGCAGCGGATCCTTCGGCGGCATCTCCCGGGTCTCGAGCTGCTCGAGCACGGACAACCAGAGGTCGCGATCCTTCACGGGGTCGATGCTTCCCGCCACGGAATCGAGCCGAAGATCGCCTTTCTGGACGTCTTCGTCGTGGCACTTGAAACAGTAGGTCGTCAGAAAGGGCTGCAACTCGGCTGTCTGCTCGGCCGTCTTCTCGCCGGAGAACACCGGAGAAAAGGCAAGGAATGGAAGGAGCACGCGCCACATGCGTCAACGAACCGCACATCCTTCCGCTTACAATCCGCGCAACCGCGCAGTCATCCCGAGCCCCGAGACGGGCTGCCCCCGTAGCCTCGCGAAAAGATCCGCCGCGCCGCTTCGACGTCGCGCTCGATTTGCTGCTTCAACTCCACCGTTCCCGCGAATTTCCTCTCGGTCCGAATGAACTCGACGAATTCCACCTCGATTTCCTCGCCGTAGATCTCGTGTTCCAGACCGAAGAGATGCACTTCGAGAAGGCGTTTCACCTTTCCTCCCTCGACGGTGGGCCGGTATCCCAGGTTGCCGACTCCGTCCCACGAATCCCCCGCTCCCGTCGCCCGGACCGCGTAAACGCCGGTGGGAGGAAGCTGCTCGCAATGCACGGTGAGATTGGCGGTCGGAAACCCGATGGTTCGGCCCAGCTTGCGGCCCTCGATCACCGTTCCGTAGACGGTGTATTCGCGGCCCAGCAAGGATCTCGCGATCGCGAAATCGCCCGCCCCGATCGCCTCGCGGATCCGGGTGCTGCTCACCCGCAACCCCTCGGCCTCGACTGTTTCAACCCCCGTCACCGCGAATCCGTGTTCCCCGCCGAGACGGCGGAGGAGTTCGATGTCGCCGGAGCGCGCGTTGCCGAACTTCCAGTGCTCGCCGACGCAGATCCTCGCAATCCCGGGCTCGGGAGCCGCCGCGATCAACGAAAGAACGAACTGCTCGCCGGTCTGTTCGGCAAAATCCCGGTCGAAGGGCACGACCAGCACCCGCTCGACGCCGAGGCGGCGATTCAGAATCAACAGCTTGTGGCGGGACGCAGTGAGGAGACGCGGCGCGTTCCTCGGAGACAGCACTTCGATCGGATGCGGATCGAAGGTGACCACCACGACCGATCCCCCCGTCTCCGCCGCCGACTGTTTCGCCGCCTCGATGACGGCCCGGTGCCCGAGATGAACGCCGTCGAACACGCCGATCGCGAGGTGCAACGGACCCGGAATCCTCTTCAGTTCGGCGATGTCCCGAATCAGATCCATGTCCCGATCGCTTCAAGCGCCCCGCAGGCGCGACACTTCGGGCAAACTGAGAAGTTTCGCGACAATGTCCTCCCGTTCGCCGTGCTTCAACTCGTCGAAAGTCACGGCCCGCTCCAAGTCGAACTTGCCCGACTTCGTCCGCCGCAGCGACTTGAGATGGGCTCCGCAGCCCAGATCCTGACCGATGTCGTGAGCGTAGGTCCGCACGTAGAATCCCTTGCTGCATTTCACGGTGAACTCCACGCACGGCAAATCGATCCCGTCGATCCGGTAGCTGTAGACGTGGACGAACCGCGGATCGCGCTGCACCTCCTTGCCTTGGCGGGCCAGCTTGTAGAGCGGCACGCCGTCCTTCTTGATCGCCGAGACCATGGGCGGAATCTGGTAGAAATCCCCCCGGAGTTTCTCGAAAGCCTCGCGGATCCGCTCCTCGGGATAGTCGGGAACCTCCATCTCGGTCACCACTTCGCCCGCGGCGTCCTGGGTGTTCGTCGTCTTCCCGAGTTCGAGGGATCCGCTGTATTCCTTGTCCTCGGACATCAGCAAATCCTGAATCTTCGTCGCCCTGCCGATCACCAGGATGAGCAAACCCGTCGCCATCGGATCCAAGGTGCCGCAATGGCCTATCTTCTTCGTGTTCAGGGTGCGGCGAGCCACGGCAACGACGTCGTGCGACGTCATGTCCTGGCCCTTGTCCACTAGCAAAACTCCGTCAATGGGGTCCGAATTCATCAATTTTCAGCGGTTCCCGGCCTAACCTCGCGGCGGGAACGCGGAAAGTATCGTCTCAAAACGGAATTGAAACCCTTAATTTCCCCCGGTGCCGTCGCCAACCTCCCGTCGTCCGAGAGGGTCGAATCGCCGACTCTACCCTCTTCAGTCCGATTCCACCCGGCCGGAGACGTCGTAGCAGATCAGCCGCGAACCCATTTCGTTCTGGTTGACGTAGAGGCGGCCGTTGCTGATCACCGGCGGCGCCCAGGTCTCCGGCGCGTAGAAGAGCCGCGCCTTCGACAGCACCTGGAATCCGCCCGCGGCGAGTTCCATGCGCAGCAAGGCGCCGTTTTCGCTGAGACACAGAAACGCTCCGTCCACGTGGACGAGGTGAGCGTGCCCCAGACTGATCGGTATGGCCCGGCCCTCCCATTCGATCGTGGTTCGATAGAAGGCTTCGTTCCACAACGGGTGCCCGCTCTCCACGTCGAACGCGAGCATGAGACCGCCGTTGCCGCCCAGGCCGTAGATCACTCCCTTGTGGTGGATCGGGGTCTGAAACTGACAGCCGAATTCGAGAGAATTCCACAGAATCCGCGATCGGAAATTCTCGTCGTATTCCAGCATCACCCCGCCGAGGCCGTAGTCCTCCGTGATGAAAACGCGGTTCGGCCCACACGGCACGGGGCTGGCGGCGTTGACGCTGGCAAAGTTGTCGGACCGCCACGGGAACGCGTCGTCGACCGTCCCGTTCTCGGGATCGATGCAGAGCAAGCCGCCGTGGGGGGGATCGGTCTTGCCCCCGAGAAAGGCGAAAATGCGTTCCTCCCCGTTTACCTCTCCCACCACCGGGGAAGCGTAGCTGCCGTTCCACTCGTGCTCGGTCTGCCAGATCACGGAACCGTCCGCCTTGTCGAAGGCCACCACGGGCGAGTTGTCCGCGCCCACCTGGACGACGAGCTTCTCGCCGTGGACGAGGGGAGAGGATCCGTAGCCGAAGAAAAACGGCGAAGGCCCGAAGGCGGATTCCAACGCCGTCTGCCAGACGATCTCGCCGTCTTCGAGCCGAAAACAGATCAGGTCGCCGTCGTTCCCCAGCGTGTAGACGCGCCCGGTGGCCGGGTCGATGACCGGACTCGATCTCGGGGTGTCGGAAATGCCGTAACTCTGAGAGATTTCGACGGGATAGGCGTGTCGCCAGATCTCGTCTCCCGTGGCGGCATCGAGGCAGCGGACTTCCTCGCGCTTGTCCACCTGGTGAATGAAGACGAGCTTGCCGCCGGCAATCACGGGCCCGGCGTGGCCTTCTCCGCGTTCGACCTCCCAGAGGACCGGCGGCCCCTCTTCTGAATAGGACAGGTCCAGCCCCGTCTCGCCGCTGTGCAGGTCGAGATTCGGGCCGAGAAAATGCGGCCAGTCCTCGGCGGAAAGGCTCGGAGGCAGCGCCAACAGCCAAGGTGCCGCGGCCAACAATCGAAAAAACGGGGCTCTCATTGCGAGCAAGTTAAAGCGAAATGCGGAGCCCGGAACATTTTTTCGGGAAAATCTCGGCCTTTTCGGCGGCCGAAGCCTAATCATCAATGATGAAAACGGAAACGTCTCTCGTCGACAAGCGGGCTCTCGTCACCGGAGCCTCCAGCGGCATCGGTAGGGCGATCGCCTGCGAACTCGGAGGCCGCGGCTGCCGCGTCGCGCTTCTGGCGAGACGGGCGGATCGATTGCACGAAACCGCCGCGCTGCTCGAACCCGGCACCGCCACGGTCCATCCCGTCGACCTCGCGGACGTCGGGAAGACGCAAAAAGTCGTCGCCGAAGCCGCCGCCGCGCTCGGGGGACTCGACATCGTCGTCAACGCCGCGGGGGTGGGAAGGCAGGCCAAGCTGATCGACGGACCCGTCGAGGACTGGAAAGACATGCTCGACATCAACGTCATGGCCCTGGCCGTCGTCACTCGCGAAGCTCTCCCCTTTTTTCCCGCGGCGGGTGGGCACGTCGTCAACATCGGCAGCCTGTCCGGTCACCGCGTGCCCGGCAGGGGCGGATTCTACGCGGCCACCAAGTTCGCCGTCCGCGCCATGACCGAAGGCCTGCGCCAGGAACTGCGGGAGCGCAACGACCTCACCCGCGTCAGCAGCATCTCCCCGGGCTTCGTGGACACCGATCTGCTCGACGAGTATTTCAGCGGCGGCGACCAATCGAAACAGGACGCGATCGGCTACCCGATCCTGAAGCCCGAGGAAGTCGCCGAACTGGTAATCCGCCAGCTGACAATGCCGCCCACCGCGGAGGTCACCGACATTCTCGTCCGTCCGACGGGACAAAAAACGTGAGGCGATCACCGCTCGCCGAGGACCACCGCCCGCGTCGCCGCGAACATCGGCATCCACCCTTGCAACTTCGTCGATTCCTCGTCCCAATCGTCTTCGAAGAACCCGGTGATTGCAAAGCCGGCCTGGCACTGGCCGCCGATCTGATCCTCCCAGCTGTGACTGAACTCCAGGCTGACCTGGGCTTCCAGCTGGTCGGAAAGCAATCCCTCGTCGCCGTCTTCGAGGTCGGAGTACGGCAAGCGGTGCTTCACCACCGGTTCCCCGGTTTCTTCGAGCACCTCGTGATCGAAGAGAAAGAAGGCCGGATTCATGAACCCGCTCAACAGCGCCCCGCCGGGCTTGAGAACGCGGCGGCAGCCCCTCCAGATCGGGGCGAGTTCCGCCGCGAAGACATTGGAAACCGGATTGAAGACCAGATCGAACGCCCCTTCCTTCAATGCCGCCAGGTCCGCCATGTCTCCCTGCCTCGTTTCCACGGAAAGTCCGTGCCGGGCGCACGTTTCCTCGTCCTTCTCCAACTGGACGTCCGAGGCGTCGAAGGAGACGACCTCCGCCCCCGCCGCGGCAAACAGCGGGACCTGCTGTCCGCCGCCGCAGGCCAGCGCGAGCACCTTGACGCCGCCGAGACCGGGGAACGACGGGAACCAATCGGCGGGCACCGCGCGGTTCGGCGTCAACATCACCGACCAGTCGCCGGACTTCGCCCGCTCGATTCGCTCGTCCGCATACGGCGTGCTCCATCGGCAGCCCTCCTGCGACTGAAGATTCCACGCGTTGCGATTGTATTCGGCAATGTTCATCTCAGGACCGCGCCGATCACTATTCCGCGCCAAAACACGAACCCCCATGGGAACCCATAGTGCCATCGAAACTTTCAGGCGGCGCCCTCATTCCTCCAGCGACTGGTTGTCGGTGCTGTCGAGGCGAAACTGCACGTCTTCGGAATCCGGGTGCAAGACGATCAACTCGTACGTTTCCGCGAGACTGTCGGTCCGGTAGCGCAACCAGTCCTCCTCCGTGCTCTCCAGATAAGGTTTCCTCGTCCACGGATTCAAAATTCCTTCGTCCAGAAACCCGCTCTCCACCAACTGCTCGACCAACTCCCCTCCGCTCATCATCCGCTTGGGGTAGAGTTCCTCCGCCACGTGATAGTTTTGCAGCGCCTCCTGGACCTCGAGAAGCATGGTCCGGAGGCGCAGCTCGGTACGCTTCTTCTGCAACGGCGCCCCGACGAGCCAGGCCCCCGCCGCGGCGACCAACGCCAGGCCCGAGAGGCGAATCAGCCAGGAAGTGCTTTTTTCTCCGTTCATCCTAAGTCTCCTAGCCAAGAAACCATTCCCTCGGCGCGAAATAAAGGGCCGTCGCCAGCACGAGGAGCCCCAGCCCGATCCAGTCGCGCTCCGAAAAACGATTCCTTCCCGTCCGACGCCGGACGAACTCCAGCAGCCATCCGGTCGGGCAGCCGTATTTGCAATAGGCCATCGGGACGAAGAGCGAAATCGCCAGCCCCACCACCGCGACGACGATGGTGGCGACGCCCGCCGACCGGATCACGTAGGCGTCGAACGGCTCGATCCCGGCCAGGTCGAGATTCAATCCGAGAAAGCTGACGAAGAGCACGACCACCAGCAACACGACCGGAATCCATTTCAGGACCCACTTCCAGTCGTCCGGAAGCGGTCGTTTCCATCGGGAGGGCAGCCACGTTCTCGTCCAGCGCTGAAGGTTTCCGTGCGGGCAAATGAACTGACAGTAGACGGGTTGCTTCGCGAACCAGGGAACCAGAAAGGCCGCCGCCACGAATATCGCCAGACCGGGAGTCGCTTCCCACGGCACCCGACTCTCCGCCCACCCGATCAGGAGGGACTGGGCGATCAGATCTCCCAGCCAGAATCCCAACAGCCCGACCGTGGCGACGGAAAACAGCCAGCGTCCGCGCTGGAACCCGTCGGTCTTCCAGAAGGCGAAAAGGCAGCCCACCACCAGAAATCCCACCAGGGTTCCGTCGCGCCAGCCGAACGAAAATTTCGAGCGGACTCCCTCCCCCCCTTCGGCCACGGCCAACCGGTGCGTGACGCTCTCCATCACCGCCTCGCTCGTCCGGGTCGCTCCGGACACCGCGTAGATTTCCGCTTCGTTGAAGTCGCGGATCTCGGCGATATCCTTCCACCGGCGGTCGTTCCAGGATTCCATGAAGAGAAAGTCCTTCTCCACGTCCTCCACGTGGCTCGGCGTGTCGTAGCTGTGCCGGATCGCCACGCCGCGCCCCCTGTCCTCGTCGTCGAAAACGACCAGCACGTCCGTCGGCCCGGAGTAGCCCACTATCTCCCGGGACTGCGGCATCGTCCGCACGGCGTAGCCGATCTCCTCCCCCTCGTCGTCCAACACGAAGAGGCCGCCGCGAGGGCCGCCGTCGACTTTCAGCCGATGCGCGTCGGGAAGGAAGGGGCGCACCTCCGAGGCCGTGACGGGCCAATCGCCCTGCACCCGCAAGCGATCGTGGTGGCTACGGATCAGCCACGCGATCGCGAGCAGCACCGAAATGCGGTAGGCTTGCAGGATCAAGGATTTGATGCCGTCACCCTAGGAGACTGTTGAAAAACTCTGAAACAAAAAATCTCTGTTGTTTTTGGGATGGGAAACAGCGGCGTTGCCGGAATCGTTTTTGATAGCCCCTTTCGGGCGGCGGCCATTTTGTTTCCTGGCTTCGTTCCGATTCGGTCAGGTAGC
>JBBDRG010000050.1:0-32659 GCA_040905585.1 Verrucomicrobiales bacterium | reverse complement strand
TGCGGGATGAGGGATGAGGGATGAGGGATGAGGGATGAGGGGCGTTAAACTTTTGCTTGATCGGACGGCGGTTCATCCTAAACATTATCCATGGGTGATCTTCCTCTTGGTCTCAGTTTCGACGATGTGCTTCTCGTCCCGCAGCGGAGCGCGGTTTTGCCCTCCGACGTGGATATTTCCACTCGCCTGACGGCGGCGATTCCGCTGAACATTCCGATCATCTCGTCCGCCATGGACACGGTGACCGAAGACGCGCTCGCCATCGCGCTGGCCCGTCAGGGCGGTCTCGGCGTGATTCACCGCAACCTGCCGATCGGCGATCAGGCGGACATGGTCGCCCGCGTGAAGCGTTCCGAAACCACGGTCATCTCCGATCCGTTCACGGTCTCGGCCGATATTACCCTCGCCCGTCTCCAGGAGGTGATGACCGAGCGCGGCGTGAACGGGTTTCCCGTGATCGACGAGGAAGGCACGCTCATCGGAATGGTGACCAGCCGGGACATCTGGCACATCGAAGACGAGTCGGCCGCCGTGTCCGAAGTGATGACACCGCGGGAACGGCTCGTGACCGCGACGACTTCGACCGACTTGGGGGAAGCCCGTCGGATTCTCTTTCAAAACCGGATCGAGAAGCTCCCCCTGGTCGACGACGAAGGGAAGCTCGCGGGACTGATCACCGCCCAGGACATCGAAAAGCGGGACATGTTTCTCGACGCGGCCAAGGACGGGTTCGGCCGCCTTCGGGTCGGGGCCGCGATCGGGGTGGGGGAGGACTTTCTCGAGCGTGCCCGCAGCGTGATCGAGGCGGGTGCCGACGCGGTCTTCATCGATGCCGCCACCGGCCATACCGAGCGCGTCCTGAAGGTGATCGAGACGCTGCGCAGCGAGTCGGAAATTCCCGTGGTCGCCGGCAACGTCGTCACCGAGGGCGGGGCCGGCGACCTGATCTCGGCCGGCGCGGCCGCCGTGAAGGTGGGCGTCGGACCCGGCTCGATCTGCACGACCCGCGTCATTGCCGGGGTGGGGACGCCGCAATTCAGCGCTATCCAGAACGTGTCCCGCATTTGCCGCGAGAAGGGCGTCCCGCTAATCGCCGACGGAGGCATTCGCTATTCCGGCGACCTTGTCAAGGCGATCGCGGCCGGCGCCGATCTGGTGATGCTGGGCTCGCTCCTGGCGGGCTGCCGCGAGAGCCCCGGCGAACTGGTCAATTACCAGGGCCGGACCTGGAAGGAATACCGCGGCATGGGCTCGCTCAAGGCGATGCGCAAGGGATCGGGCGACCGCTACGGGCAGAATTCGTCCGGGAAGCTCGTCGCGGAAGGTGTCGAGGCTCGGGTTCCCTACCGCGGGCCGGTGGCGGACACCGTTTTCCAGCTTCTCGGCGGATTGCGCAGCGGCATGGGCTACGTCGGCGCCGGGAATCTCGACGAACTGCGCGAGCGGGCGACCTTCGTTCGCATCACCCCGGGCGGACTGAAGGAAAGCCACGCCCACGACATCACGATCACCGAGGAACCGGTCAACTACCAGACCGCCGGCTGAGCCCGACTCCCCTGCCACTTCTTATACTTTTCATGGACCATCCCATCGCCGTCATCGATTACGGCTCCCAGTACACTCAACTGATCGTGCGCCGCATTCGGGAACTCGGCTATTTCTCCAAGCTCTACAAGCCCACCGAACTGAACGAAACCGGCGAACCCGCCGCGGTCATTCTCTCGGGAGGCCCGCGTTCCACCCTCGAGCCCGGAGCGCCCGACATCGATTTCGACTACCTCGTGAAGATGGGCGTGCCGGTGCTGGGCATCTGCTACGGGATGCAGTTGCTGAACCGGAAGTTCGGAGGCGAGGTCGCCCCGAGCAAAACCCGGGAGTACGGCCCGGCCACGCTGATTCCGGAGGAAGGGGTGGACGGCATTTTCAACCAAGTCGAGGGGCATTCGCAGATCTGGATGAGCCACTCGGACACCGTCAGCAAACTGCCGGAGGGCTGCGAGGTGATGGGGCGAAATCTCGACCAGATTCCGGTGGCGCTGAAATGGAACGATCGCTTTTTCGGCATCCAGTTTCATCCGGAGGTTTCCCACACGACCGAAGGGGTGCAGATTCTGAGGAATTTCCTGGCCCGAGGGGTGAACTTGCCGAAGTTCGAGATTGCCTCCTTCAAGGACGAACTCGTCGAACGGGTCCGGACCGAGGTGGCGGGCAGGAAAGTCGTTTGCGGCGTCTCCGGCGGCGTCGATTCGTCGGTGCTGGCGGCCCTGCTTCACGAAGCGGAAGTCGACACGCTGAACATCTTCGTCGACACCGGCTTGCTTAGAAAGAACGAGGCCTTCGAAGTGGAATCCCTCTTCCGGGAGGTGGGCATCGACATCCAGACCATCGACGCGTCGGAGAAATTTCTTTCCGCCCTAGCCGGAGTGACCAATCCCGAGGAAAAGCGCCTCATCATCGGCCGTCTCTTCGTGGACATCTTTTTCGACGCCGTGGGCGACGACGTCCAGTTGCTCGCCCAGGGCACGCTCTACCCCGACGTGATCGAGAGCGCCACCAGCGGATCGAGCGCTTCTACCATCAAGACCCACCACAACCGGGTCGACCGGATCATGCAGCTCAAGAGCGAAGCCCGCATCCTCGAGCCCTTGGACGAGCTGTTCAAAGACGAGGTGCGCGAACTGGGGCGAGTCCTCGGACTGCCCGAGCGCGTCGTGGGGCGCCATCCCTTTCCCGGTCCGGGACTGGCGGTGCGCTGTCCCGGCGAGGTCACGGCGAAAAAGCTCGAGATCGTTCGCGAGGCCGACGACATCTATATCGGGCTGCTGCGGGACCGAGGCTTGTACAACCACGTCTGGCAGGCCTACGCGGCTCTCATTCCGACCAAGACCGTGGGAGTGAAGGGCGACGAGAGGAGCTACGAATACGCGCTCAGCATCCGAGCGGTCACCAGCGAAGACGCCATGACGGCGAAGTGGGTGCAGCTCCCCTACGAATTTCTGGGCGAACTCTCCAACCGCATTCTCAACGAAGTACCGGGCGTCAATCGCGTTCTCTACGACATTTCCACGAAGCCCCCCGCGAGCATCGAGTGGGAGTGAGGGGGAGCTGTTTAGCGGGTAGCTGATTAGCTTTTTAGCGCTTGCGGGGCGAGAAGCTAACTAGCCTCCGGCGGTCGGCTCAGCCCTTCAGGAACCCGCGGGCCACCAGGTTGTTCAGTCGCCGGGCCACCCACTCGACTCCGTCGCTGACGGCCTCGGTGTAGGTGCGGCCGTCGGTGGTGTCGATCCCGTGGCCTGGATCGAGCTGGCGGAGGCCTTCCAGGGCCGGATCTTCGTGGTGGAACAATTCGACGAAGACGTATTTGAGCTTGCCGGTTTTCGCCGCCGCGGCAAGGAGAGCGCCGATCCAGCCGTCGTCGGTGCTGAGACAACCGCGGGTGGTTTTCGACGAAGCGTGGAACATGCCCATTTCGTTGGATTCGGCGATCTGGGCGATCAGTTCCTCGTTCTCCGGGATGCTCAGGGCGGAATCGCCGCAGTGGGCGGCGTCGACCATGATCTTGAAAAATTTCGTTCCGAGACGCTCGTTGGCCGCTTTCACGAACGTCCAGCACTTGCCCAGGTCGGTGAACGTCTGGAACTCGCCGCCGCGGAGAAACTCGATGTGCCAATTCTCGATGCAGCTGTTGGCGAGGTCTGCCTCGTGGTAGACCCGGCAGTGGACTTTCGCGTCCTGCTCCACGCCGGCTTCGAAGTCCGCTCCGGTCTTCGTCGTGGCGCCGGGCTTCATCCACTCCTCGATCGAAGTCGAGGCGACTTGGGTGATGCCGTGTTTCTTCGCCAGCTCCACTCCGGCGACGAGCATTTCGACGACCTTGTCTTCGTCGTCGGGATTCATGGGATCGGCCCCGCCAACCATCATGATGAGGTGGACCGCCAGATCGAGGTTCTTGAGCCCGGAAATCAGATCGTCGGTGTCTCCCGCGTCCACGCCGGGAAAAACGGTGATCTGAGCGCTCTGGATTTTGACCGGCGAGAGGCCGGTCAGGTTCTTCATTTCCGAAACGACCACCAGCTCGCCGTCTTCGCCCCTGGGGAGGCGGCCGTTCTCGTCGGGAACGAAGCCGCCGACGAACTTGCAGTGAGTGGGCACGACGCCCAGTTCGACATTCGTTTTCAGGGAAATTTCTTCAGCCATGGATTGCGGGTTCTATTCCGCAGAGCTTGGCAGCGCCGCCGCTTCGAGACAAGTCGAACCTTGCGGAAAAATCGGCAATCCGCTCGGGTGCAACCGGGCCGGGCTTAGGAGGCGAGTTCGACCTGGAGGTTGCGCAGCCGCGTGAAGTGCTGCTGGGCCTCCGAAGCCTGCCGCCGCCAGTAGGCGAGTTTCTCGCCCGAGACCTTCATTCGATCCGCGGCCGCTTTCTCCAGTTCGCGATAGCCTTCTCCGAGAACTTCGTAGATTTCGACGAGTTGCTCGTGGGCGGCTTCCCGCAAAGGGCAGGCGGATTTCCACGCGTCGGCGGCGGCCATTTGATCTTCGGCCTGCTTTTTCATTTCGCGAAGTTCGGCCAGGACGATTTTTTCGTCGGAGACGCGGCGGAGATTGGAGACGAGCCCCACCTTTTCGAGCGTCCAGATCATCCACTTGGTGGGATCCCACTGCCAAGGCTTGACGCCGTTGCGGTAGTCGTGCTGAAAGGAGTGGTGATAGTTGTGGTAGCCTTCGCCGAAAGTGAAAATGGCCATGAACCAGCTGTCGCGGGCACTGGTCGACGCGTCGTAGGGACGGTTCCCGATCGTGTGGCAGAGCGAGTTGATCAGAAAGGTCGAGTGCTGGACGCAGACCACGCGGGTCAACCCGGCGATGAGGAATCCGCCCAGAGCCGCGACCCAGCCGCCGTAGAGAAATCCGATGGCGGCCGGAAGCACGAGACCGAAGGCCACGCCGATGAGGTGGGGATTCCGGTGCTGCCACATGACCAGCGGATCGTTCTTGAGATCGTTGACGTTTTCGAGTTCGCGCGGGAACAGCTTGAAGAAAATCCATCCCATGTGGGCCCAGAAGAAGCCGCGGGAGATGCTGTAGGGATCGTCGTCTTCGTGATCGACGTTCTTGTGGTGGTCGCGGTGATCCGAGGACCAGTCGAGGGCCGAATCCTCGAAGGCGCAAGCCCCGAAGACGAGGGTGAAAAGCTTCACCGGACGCCGCGCCTTGAAGGCCTTGTGGGCGAAGAGGCGGTGGTAGCCGAGCGTGATGCTCATCCCCGTGGCGAGAAAGTAGAAGACGAAGAGCGTAATCTGGAACCAGTCGATACCGAAATGGTAGATGTAGAGAGGCGTTCCGACGACGGCCGCGAAGAAGGAGAAAACGAGGAATGAACTGGTGAACCAGTTGATTCTCTTGAAAGGCAGGTTGGGAAACATGATGCGTCTTTCGGTAGTGTGGAATTACGGGTTGGTTTGATTCAGCGCACCCGGATCGGTCGCACCGGGCGCCCTTCGATGGAATGTCCGTCTGCCAGGGGAGTGAAACAATCGCCCGGACAATGATGCGTTTTCGGAATCATTGCCGGGCCGGACAGCTTGTCCCGGTATCGAATACGATGGGCGGTTACCAGCGGTTGCCGCCGCGATCTCCCCGACCGCCGCCGCCACCGCCGCGTTTTTCGTAGCCACCGCCACCGCCGCCACGACGTTGACCGCCGCCGCCGTGACCACCTCCGCCGTAGCCGCCCCCACCACCACCACCGCCGCCGCCGCGGCGATCTTCCGCTTCGCGGACACGGAGCGCGCGGCCGCCGAGTTCGGCGCCGTCCAGGCTTTCGACTGCCGCCTCGCCCTTCTCTCGGTCCGAGAGAGTCACGAAGGCGAAGCCGCGAGGTCTCCCGGTGTCCCGGTCGAGAGGCATGTGCAGATCCACGATGGGCTCGTGTTCGGCGAGGAATTCGCGCAGTTCCAGTTCAGTCGTGTCGTAAGACAGATTTCCAATGTACAATTTCATCAATGCTCTTTCTAAAGGTCCGCGATTAACCCTGTGATTCAGGCTCTGTTCGAGGGAAGTCGTTTTGCTATTGCGAGACTCACCGCGAAAGCGACCGGAAGACCGGGGCGGATTCGGGAAAGTTTCTCCAGAAACGTCCAAAAGCCAAGATTATTCGCGAAAAAGACGCGCCATGCCGGAGGAGACGAAATCAGCCCAGATCGAGGACCTGGTCCATCCGGCGGGAAATGTCGGCGAGCCGTTCGCGGCCGCCGCCCTTGACCTCCGCCGTGGCCCAGCCCTCGAAGCCGATTTCCTTCAGGGCGGCGCGCACTGCCGCCCAGTCGATGGTCCCTTCGCCCAGTTCCGATCCGAATCCGGCGCGGAGCCCTTCGTCCCTGTGCTTGTTCTCGTCCCACTCCTTGATGTCGAGTTTGCCGATGCGATCGCCGAGGATCTGGATCCAGTGCTCGGGCACGCCCCAGCGAACGTTGTTGCCCACGTCGAAATAGGAGCCGAACCACGGGTGATCGATTTCGTCCACGTAGCGCTCCGTGTCGAGCGCGCTGATGAGAAAGCCGGCCCAGACATTCTCGACCAGGATCTTCACCTCGTATTTCTCCGCGGCCGGCAGGCCCTTCCGAATGACATCCTGCGTTTCGTTCCAGCTCTCCATCAGCGGGCGGTCGCGGTCGTAGCGGGCGACGTAGAGAACCGAGGTGCCGCCGACGTCGTGGGCGAACTTCACCGCCGTTTCGAGGTCGGGCTTGTCCGAATTGACGATGCCGTGAACCTGCAGGCCGGACTTGTCGACCGCTTCGAGATAGTCTTTCAGATCTTCGCGGTTCTCCGTGCGAAGTTCGGTGCCGTCGAAGCCCACGTCCTTGAGCATTTTGAATGTGTCGACCAGGGACAGGTCCGGTTCGTTCACCATGGAGAACTTGACGCCTTTCTTGATGATGCCGTCGAATTCGCCTCCCTCGGCGGAGACCGGCAGGGCGGAGGAAACGGCGGCGCCACCGAGGGCGAGGGAAGAAGCGGAGAGAAAACGTCGTCTGTCGGTCATGCGTCGACTCTACAGGAGGCCATCGGGCCAAAGCCATTCCGCGATCGCGCCCGCCGGCAATCCTGGATCGTCTTCGGCTATTTTTTCTTCGCCGTCAGCCGAATCTTCACGATGGATCGCGTCACCCAGCCGACCACGAAGCCCGCGCTGAAGAAACCGAGCACCAGCAGCGCCCGGCTCATCACGATCGTGCCGACGATGAGATCCACCTCCGTGCTCGCTCGGTTGAGGACGAGAAACACGACCAGGAAAGCGACGATGATCAACCCGAACGCCAATTGGACTTTGTGAGTGATTGTCATGCAGGGATTGGGTTCGCGGTTGATGGGACGGGAGCGCTCCGCAACTACCACTATTGCCGGGGGAATCGATTTTTCAACCCGGCCATTCGGCCGTTCGCGGGAACTCGCCGAAACAAGAGGCGGGTTTGTCCTTCTGGCTTCGGAGACTGTTGAAAAACTCTGAAACAAAAAATCTCCGTTGTTTTCGGGATGGGAAATAGCGGCGTTGCCGGAATCGTTCTTGATCGACCCTTTCGGGCGGCGGCCCTTTTGTTTCCTGGTTTCGTTCCGACCGGTAACCGGCATTGTCAGTCAGGTAGCTCGCTACCTTTTGCCCTCGTGCCAACTCGGCCCTGCGGGCAGCCTTGCAGGCTGGCTATGTCGCTCCGCTCCATTCTCACCGCGCCGGTAACCGGCGTAGCTCGCCAGAAAACAAAATGGCTCGCCGTTTTTCATTCCAGCCTTTTTCAACAGTCCTTTACCCGCCGGCGCATTTTCGGGCATTTACGGGTTGCCCGGATCCCGAGTCCAGACGATCACAAACGGCGGAGTTTTTGTTTGATCGAAATTCCCTTTCGAAGCGTGGATGCCATGAGCCGGGAAAATCTTTCAATTCTCTACACCCTCGAGAAGCGCATCGTTCGAAGTTGGCGAGCCCATCCGGAGATCACCGACCACTGCGTTCGCCGGGTGTACGAGGCAACTGCGTCCTATTATCGCGCGATGGCGTCCGGACGTGTCGTTGATCCGCCGGCTCTTTCCGGTGTGGAAGGAGCGATCTGTGATGATCTCTTCTCCACCTGCGAGGAGTTGCGGACTCTGGGAGTCGGTGAAATCGGATCGACCGGTCCGAACCCCGAGGACGAGCCTGTTTCCGCCAACACTCTATACCGGTGCTTGAACAAGCTTGCCCGATCGTGTGAGAAAGGGACGAAGCGAGGAGGGGTGCAGGGGTATCTGAATTTCATCGTTGCCTACGTCAAGTAGAAGTGTTTTCGAGGGACGGGCGTGGGAGACGGGGGCGGGGACTCACTCGCCGATCGTCGCCAGCCCGATCCCGTATTTTTCGAGCTGGGCACTGACTTCGGGAAAGGTGCGTTAGAATTTATCCGGCTGGACCCCCTTGCCAAGACGATTTGCCTTGCGAAAAGCGACGAGAGAAGATGCCATGGCGGGTATCCATGAGCTTTGCCCGTCGCCTCCGTCTGGATTTCGGTCCGGCTTTTTTCGCGATCCTTTCCCTCTGGGGGATGTCCGAGTTTTGCCTTGTCTATTCAGACGGCGACTACCCGTGGTCGGTCGATGCGGCTTACACAGTCGGCCTGGCGGTCGCCGGATTCTGGTGGATCTTGTCGGATGCGGTGCGGCGCCGATTTCCGCTCATGCCTGTGTGGGGTGCTTGGATGACTCTTGCCGGCTCGGCCGTGGCGATCATCTATCTTTTTGTTTCGCGGGGGTGGTGGGGCTTCGTGACGGTCCTGCTCTACGGCTTGGCGTTCTTCCTGACAAGCCTCCTCGTCCGGGTGCTCGCGTCGCCCGCGTAGGCGAGCCCCGGCCATCCCGGCCGACAGGGTTTGGCCCACCACCCGACCCTGTCGAATCCTACCCTCCGGGATCTTCCCGAGGCCCCGGAAGGCGTTTTCAGCGAAATTTCCCCTCTCCCGGCTCGACCGGCGTTCGTGTCAAAACGGCACGTCGTCCTCGCTCCCTTCGCCGGGGGAAGGGGGCTCCGGCTTCTTCGAGCGAATCCGCTTGGCCACGACTTCCAGTTGTTTGCGCAGGGGCCAGACCAGGTCGTGGAAGGCGGTTTTCTCTCCGGCGGCAGCCTCCAGCTCCAGGTAGGCGATGACGGATTCGCAACGCCGGCGCTCCTCCTCGAGCTGGCGGAGCATGGAGTCGGGATGGATGAGAAGACCTTCGTCCGTGAAATCGAGCGGGGAGCCGACCAGCAGGCGAAAGATCAGCAGTCCGAGATTCTCCGACAATTCCTCGATGCAGGCCGGGGCCTCCTCCGCATCGACCCGGTCGAAAAGCTTCCGTGCCGAATCGCCGAGGGGCGCAGCGAGCGACCGCAGTTCCTCGTCCACGAGAAGCAGACCGACCGTCCAATCCGTCTCCGGCGCCGCATCGAAGGACGGCTCGAAATCGGGAAGGAAATACGCCTCGAAGAGTCCCGCCAATTCGTGTTCGCCGACGTCCGGTCCGAGCGCTTTCCGCATCAGGGACAGCTTCTCCTCGTCCGATTCGGCGGCCTCGAGCCGGGGAAGGATGGCGTCGATCTTCTCGAATTGATCGTCGCTTATCTCCTCGTCGAGGCAGTCTTCCTCGAACTCTTCGCAGAGTTGGCCGAACAACGCCTCGGCCGATTCGCACTCCCGTTGCTGGAAGGCGGTCTCGTCCTCCGACAAGGTCCAGCGGGGCAGATCGATGTCGAATTCGCATCCCTCCGCCTCGATGACGAACCGCAGCAACCAGGCCACGTTGAGCCACTGGATGTCCAGGACAGGCACCACCGGCTCGCGACCGGTCACCCTCGCATCGCTTTTCCCCGCAGCCGTGATGCGACCCACCGGTCCACGCTGCGGCGACTCGAGAAGCTCCGCGACATCCGGTTCGAGCGGTTCGGAATGGTTCCGGCGAAATCTCACGACGCAGCCCGCGAGGTCCGGTTTCGCGTTGCCCGCCAGGTCGAGGAGCACGGGCTCGTCCAGTCCATCGAATACCAGGTGACCGGTCGTTCTCCCTTTCACCGAGTTGTCGATCACGCCGGAGACGAGGTGCGGGCCGAGCTGGATAGTGCGGTCGTCCATGTGGATCGGGGAGAAAGCCTGCGGGAAAAGTCGAGATGGGGGACACGCACTCCGCCTCCGGGAAGCGGGGAGTCGTTTCCGTTCTCACGACGGGTACGGGTAGCGGAATTATCGGGAAATGGGAAGGGGCGAATCACGCCGATCCGGGGCCCCGTCCGGAGCCGGAGCCATCTCTGCTGCATTCGGGAGTAGGGGCGTTCGCAGAAGGACAGGAAACCGGGAAGGAGCGACTGCTTCGGCGGAACTCCGGGGCCAAGGTGCTGCGCCCATTCTACCTGCGTTCCGCTCGATTTTGTTCGAGCCGTATGGATTCCCCGGTGTTCGCGGGACTTGCCCCGGCGTCGTTTCGGCGGAGGATGACGGAATGCGCAGGCCTTGCAAGTGGCACCGGATGAAAGACCCGTTGTGGTGGAGAAGATTTCTCTACCTCGGGGCGGCCGTCGGTTCGATCGGTCCGGTGGCGGCGTCGGGACAGGATCTGGTCGTCTACGGAGGCACCCCGGCGGGGCTGGTCACGGCGATCGCGGCGCACCGGGAAAATCCGGACCTGTCGATCGTGGTGGTGGCGCCGAGCCGGTGGATCGGCGGGGTGGTTGCGGGTGGCCTTTCCAGAACCGACAAGGGGCGGGAGCAGACCATCGGCGGGATCGCACGGGAGTATTTCGAGCGGGCGCGGGAATTCGGCGGGGAGGGGACCCCGATGTGGTACGCGGAGCCGCGGCACAACCTGGCCGCCTTCGAAGCGATGCTGGGCGAATGCGGCGAATCGATTTCTCTCCGAACCGGACGCCGGGTCGTGTCCGTGGAAAAGGAGAAGAACCGGATCCGGTCGATCGCGCTCGACGACGGAACCGTGGTGAGCGGAAAGCTCTTCGTCGACGCCAGCTACGAGGGCGACCTGATGGCGCGAAGCGGCGTCGACTACATCGTGGGACGCGAGAGTCGCAACGAGTACGGCGAGGCACTGGCCGGCTTCACCCCGATGCCGATTCGTCCACACGGTCCCGACACCATGGGCAACGTCTGTGCCTGCCTCGGCGGGGACGCGCCCCATTTCATTCACGGGACGCCCGCGGAGATCGGTGCCTTCGACGAAGAAGGAAACCTGATCGCCGGGGTGACCCGCGCCGACTCGGCGGCGGCGCCCGGCAGCGCCGACGGGCTGACGCAGGCGTACAACTACCGGCTTTGCGTCACCCGGCGCGAGGACATCCTGGTGCCGTTCTCCGAGCCGGAGAACTACGATCCGGCGCGCTACGAATTGCTGCTGCGGCTGATCGAGAGCTTCCCGGCGGTGCGATTCGGGCGGCTCGTCCACCTGGGCGAGATCGCCAACGGCAAGTACGATCTCAACGCGCAGGGCTTGTTTTCCACTGACTACGCCGGAGGCAACGTCGATTATCCCGACGGCGACTACGAGACCCGCGAGCGGATTCGGCGGGACCATCTCGACTACGTGCAGGGCTTCCTTTGGTTCCTCGGTCACGACGAGCGCGTGCCGCGAACCCTGCGCGACGAGGTCAATGCTTGGGGCCTCTGCGCGGACGAATTCGTCGACAACGAGCACTGGTCCTACGCCCTCTACGTCCGCGAGGCGCGGCGCATGGTCGGCGAATACGTCATGCGGCAGGAGGATACCTGGAACGAGGTCATCAAGTCGGACTCGGTGGGAATGGGCTCCTTCATTCTCGACTGCCACATCGTGCAGCGCATCGTGACCGAGGACGGGCACGTCACCGACGAGGGCTCGTTCCAGGACCACCCGACCCGACCCTATCAGATACCCTATCGAACCCTGTTGCCCAAGCGGGACCAGTGCGAGAACCTGCTGGTGCCGGTCTGTGTCTCGGCTTCGCACGTCGCCTACTGCTCGATCCGGATGGAACCGGTCTACATGACCCTGGGCCACGCCTGCGGCGTCGCGGCGGCCGTGGCGATGGAGGACAACGCGGAGAAGCCGGCGGTCCACGACGTCGCCGTGGACGCTCTCCAGGCCAGGCTGAAGGAGCAGAACGTGGTCCTCGAGCTGGAAGGTCTCGCCGACCTCGTCACCATCGAGGAGTTTCCCGGTATCGTCGTCGACGATCGCGACGCCTCCTTCGTCGGAAGCTGGTCGAACAGTCCCTACGGCAATCCGATCGAGGGCGGTGCTGCTCACGACGGCGACGCGGACAAGGGGGAAAAGTCCGCGACCTTCACTGTCGAACTGCCGAAGGCGGGACGCTACGAGGTGCGCTTCGCCTATGCTCACGCCGGCAATCGGGCCTCGGCCGCGCCCGTCACCGTCGAGCACGCGGACGGAACGGCTTCCGTGACCGTCGACCAGCGTCAGGAACCGGAACACGAGGGGATCTTCACGACCCTGGGAAGGTGGACGTTTTCGCCCGACCGGCCCGCCGTGATCACGATTCGCAACGAGGGCACCGACTCCTACGTCTCGGTCGACGCGGTGCAGGTTGTCGCGGTGGACGACCGCTAGTAGTCCGTCAAACTAGAGTGAGGGGCCATGAGATGCTTGCATTCCGCTCCCCGTGTCCGATGGGCGGCTCGATCGCGGCGGGGCATGTTCGCTGCTGGAGGGCAGTCGCCGATTCGCCCGTCGAGGGTGGCTCGTCGGAACTTTCACAAGTTCCGCTACGGTCGGATTCACGGCGCGTGGCGTAGCGGAAGATGTGAATCTTCCGACACCCTGTCCGATGGGCGGCTCGAGCGCGGGAGGCGTTTTCGCTGCCGGAGGGCAGTCGCCGATTCGTCCGTCGAGGGCGGTTCGTCGGAACTTTGACAAGTTCCGCTACGGTCGGATTCACGGCGAACATTTCTTCCGCATTCGGTGTCACCCTGATTCTCGTTTCAATCTTGACGGACTACCAGCGCGCTTTCGCTTGTCGCGCCCGAACCGAAGCAAGAACGGGGTTGTCTCGGAATTGGCGCTTTTTCTTCCTTTTCATGTGACGGGTTCTCGTTAGCTTGCGGCAATGCAGTTCCTCCGGATTATCGTATTTTGCCTCGCGCTGGCGGGGCCGCTTCAGGCAGTGGCGGTCGAGCAGGAGGGAAGCGACGCCCTCGGCGAAACGGCCCGGGCCGGCGAGTCGTTGAGCTATCGGGACGCCCTGATCCTGGGCGTGGTGGAGGGAATCACCGAATACTTGCCCGTTTCCTCGACGGGACATCTGATCCTGACCAACGCCCTGTTGGGCCTCGACGCCGACACGCCCATGACCAACCGGGAAGGGGAGCCGATCATGCTGGTCGACGACGACGGCGAAGAACGTCCCTATGCGCTCGCCGACGCGGCATACGCCTATGTCATCGTGATCCAAGCCGGCGCCATCCTCGCGGTGGTGCTGCTGTACTGGCGGACCTTGCAGAGCATCTTTCGGGGGTGTATCGGAAGGGACCGCAACGGCCGCAAACTGGGGATCAACTTGATCATGGCCTTCCTTCCAGCCGCCGCGATCGGCCTGTTGCTGGACGACTGGATCGAGTCCAAGCTCGGCGACAACATCCCGGCGGTCGCCGGCGCGCTGATCGTCGGCGCTTTCGTGATGTTGGCCGTGGAGCACTGGCGCAAAAGGCGGCGCGGGACCTCCGGGCCGATCGATCCCCATGCGGGACCTGAGTTGCACGAACTCCCCGTGAGCCGGGCCGTCATGATCGGGATCTTCCAGTGTTTCGCCATGTGGCCGGGCACCAGCCGTTCCATGGCGACGATCGTGGGGGGCTACGTGGCGGGCCTTTCGCCGGCCCGTTCGGCCGAGTTCAGCTTCTTGCTCGGGTTGATCACGCTCACCGCGGCCTCCGGGTACAAGTTCGTTTTCGACGGGGCCGACATGGTGGCGGCGCTCAGTCCCGGCCCGGTCCTGGTCGGTTGCCTTGTCGCCTTCGTTTCGGCCGCGCTCGCGGTCAAGTGGCTGGTCGGGTATCTCAGCAAACACGGGCTGGCCCTCTTCGCTTGGTACCGCATCGCCCTCGCCATTGTCGTCTTCGCCGTGCTTAGCTGACCTCTTTTGAAGACAGGCGGGTGAACTCGGGTTGCCAGACGGCGCGATCGAATGGATCAGACGCGGATGAGCGTGCGGTTGCGGCGCAGATACCAGAGCAAGAGCCAGAGCAGGGCGAAGCCGGCGGCCCATGTTAGGGCTTCGTAGACGTTGGCATCGAGGTGTTTCCGCAGCCCGCCGACGAAGACCTCCCCGGCGGATCGAAACACGCCCCGGCCGAGATTCCAGCACATGTAGGCGAAGATCGCGTTGCAGCCTATGACGACGAAGAACGGCGTCCAGCGGCGGAATCGCCAGACGTCGATGAGCAGGTAGAAGAGGGCCAGCAGCAGAAAGCTCCAACCGGCGGAGTAGAGCACGTAGGAGCTGGTCCACCGCGCCTTGATGATGGGGAACCAGACCGGCCACTCGGTCCAACTCGTCCCGAACAGGCCCAGGCCCGGCAGCCACTGGGCCAGCCAGCCGCTCCAAACCACGGCGACCGCCAGGCAGCCCAGACCGAGACCGGCCAACGTCGAGACCTTGCGCTTTTCCGCCCACGGAGCTTGCAGGATCCGCCCGGCGAAAACGCCCGTCATGGCGACCGATCCGTAGCCCATCGAGGCGAGCAGCCAGCCGTTGCGCCAGCGGCCCTGGAGGTCGCCCAGGATCCAGTCGTTGATCCAGTCGCCGAGGTTGGCGCCGGGCGCGAACACGCCGACCTGGTGGCCGGGCCCGGGCACGAAGGCGAGCAGCAACCAGTAGAGAACCAGCAGGCCGGCGGTGGCGACGATTTGCCACTCGAGCTTCAGGTTCAGGTAGAGGATCACCGCGATCATATACCCGAGCGCCAAAGTTTGCAGCACGCTGTAGGTGATCTGAAAGCGCGACGGATCGTAGGTGAGCAGGTTGCCGTTGACCATCATGCCGAGCACGATGAGCACCGCCACGCGGATGAACAGGTGGCGGTAGATCTTCCCCTTGGTGTCGCCGCGCGCCAGCCGCTTGTTCACCGCCAGCGGAATCGCCACGCCCATCATGAACAGGAAGAGCGGGAAGATCAGGTCGTAAAAGCGGAAGCCTTCCCACTCGACGTGGGTGAACTGCGTGTGCAGCGCCCGGAGCCAGGGATTTTCCGTGTCCTCGAGCAGGGAGCGCAGAATCGCGGCACCGCCGACAATCCAGAACATATCGAAGCCGCGCAGGGCGTCGAGGGAGATGATCCGCGGCATTGGCGCGGGGGACGCCGTCGAGGCGGGGGTGTCCGGCTCCGGTGCCGTGTCGGTCTGCGTGCTCAAGGTGATTTGACGGGATTCATTCGCGGCAGTGCCGGCAAGAGTGGCACGCCCGGGGCGAGGAAACGCGGGTTCAGGAGGGTGGGTAGGAAAAGGCTCATTCGAAGGGGAGCTTGCGCAAAACCCGCGCCCCGGTCAACCTGTTCGAGGTTTCTTCTCCCCCGGCTCCCCCTCGTCTTCCGGGAATCGGGTCGGCCGTCAACCCTCGCACGCGGCGTAGAGAAGCTGCGGCGTGGCGATCGAATCCGATAGATGCTTGCCTACACTGCGCCTTGCCTGTTATAAAAGAGAGCGGGAAAGCCCATGGGCAAGAATCTTCGAATGTTGAGAGGGGTGGGAGTCCTTTTATTATTGTTCTCCATCCCGAGTTGCGAGAAGCCGAAGCTGAGGACCGACACCTCGAAGGAATCCGAGGAGGCGTTGAAAAAGGCGGTCGGCGAGGATTCCGGGGACCGTTACCAGAAGATTCGAAAGGGCGTGATCGGACGGACTTTCGAAACGCTCACGCTGGGATCGAGGCAATTCGCGAACGCCGAGGTTCGCGATATCACCGACAAGGCGATCGTGATCGGTCATGCCGGCGGTGTCGACAAGGTGCCGTGGAGCGAAGTTCCCGTCGAGGTTCGCGAGCGGTGGGGATACAATCCGTCTACCGAGTCAAAGGCAAGCAGACTGACGAATTTCCTGTCCGGAAAGAATCGTTCGTCCGAACAGGAGGGGACGAAAACGACGAAGCCCTCAGAAGAATCAGCAACTCGGGAGCCGAAGATGGATTCGCGGCAGCGGGCGATGGAAATAGCCCGAAGGCAGAAAATGCTGGAAGCCCAAATGGTCGGAATTCGGAGCCTTGAATCCGATCTGGCGCGGCATTCTGAGCGTCTCAATGAATTGAGGAGCCAACTGCTGTCGATCCGAGCCCGTCAATCGGGGCAGCGCTCCAACCGAATTCTGGTGGAGCGCGTGGGAGGAAAGTCGCACCGGGTGGATCGGGAAAGAGAAGCCAGGGAACTGGAAAGCAAAATCAAGGTGCAGGAACCTTTGGTGGCGCAACTGTCGCAATCCCTCCAAGCCGCGAGGGAACAGTATCAGGAAATGAAGAGGGCTTTGGATCAATTTTGGCGGGAGTAGCTTCCGTCTCCTCTCGCTTCATTTCATGGCTCCAAGTGCCGGTTTGGAGGGGCAAGCTGTCGAGGAGGGATTCTCCCGAGGAGGTGCCTCAAGGTCCGAACTTCTCCACCCAAACCTCCACGTCGGCGACCGTGGGTGCATCCCCGTGCCCGGCGCTCGACCACGGCCATTCCTCCGGCGAGGAGCAGAGACCGGCGGCCACGGGGTTGCGTTCGATGTAGGAGCGCACGGATCCGAAGTGCCGCGCGTCGCGAATGTAGCGGTCCCAGGTTTCCCGCATCCAGAAGCGCTTCCCGGGAACGCCGAGCCCCAGCTCGGCATTCCTCTCCATCGCCCACCTCCCGGTGTAGGACTTCCACGATTGCAGGATCCGCGATAGTTCGACCTTCGGCTCCAGCAGCGCATGGACGTGGTTCGGCATAACGCACCACGCGACGAGCCGGTAGCGGTCGCCATCCCATTTCAGCATCGTCTCCTGGACGGTGGCGGCGACGGAGGGATGCGCCAGGGCGCGGCAGCCCATCCCGGCGTCGAGCCAGACTTCGATGCGCCGACGCCGCTCCGTGGCGGCGCGGTCGGGATCGGTCTTGGCCACGCAGGAGAGCTCCTCCTCCAGTTGGGCGAGGCGCGCGACCGGAAGGGAATCGGCGAGGCGAAAGATCACGCTCTGCACGATGCCGGGGGTATTCAGGTGCGGGAGATAGCCGCGGGAATACCAGCCGCCGGGAACGCCGAGCCCCAGCTCGGCACGGCTCGCATCCCCGCCGTCGGGCGGGCGTGGTGGCTGCGTATGCGGCTCAGGCTGTTGCGGGTTCATGGGCGGTTCATTGACATGCCGAGCTGGGGCTCGGCGTTCCCGGAGCTTTCCAACAGCCACGTCTCTGGGTCTTCAAGTGAGCGATCAATGGATCGAATCCCTTGTCCCTGGAGACGATGTGGAAATACGACTGTGAATCCCTCTCTGCCAACCTGCCAATCCAAAAGGCCAAATGAAAATCGAGCGCGTTCTGGCCTTGTCCCGAGATCCTTATGTACTCGGCATTTGTGCCGAGCACCTGCAGTGCGGATGCCAGGTCCAACGGGATTTTCTGCTGCTTTTCTCCGACAAATACGATAATCCTGATGGGGAAATCGGGAGGACGGAACAACGTTGCGGGTTGCACGTTTTCGAAATCGATTAGTATGTAGTTGGTTTTCAAAATCTGGATGTATGCCAGAGGACGCTGCGGGTCGTCGACATGCCGAGCTGGGGCTCGGCGTTCCCGGGGGGCGTCGACCGGAGTCTACGGAATGGCTTTGAGGATGCGGGCGATCGTTTCGTCCAGATAGGGATACACTCCGCCGGGGCTGGGGCCCAGGCGCACGACCACCAGATTCCGGGAAGGAATGACCATGGTGACCTGGCCCATGAAGCCGGACGCCCAATAGGCGTCCTTCGGGACCCTCTCCATTCGCGGAGCCCGGTTGAGCCAGAACATGCCTCCGTAATTTTCCTTCTCGTCGGCGGGCGCCGGTGTCCTGACGAACTCGGTCCATCCTTCCGGCAGAATTCTCTCGCCCTGCCAGACGCCGTCCTGGAGATACAACTGCCCGAATCGGACCCAGTCGCGGGCGGATAGATAGTCGTATCCGGACAGGATGAAGTTGCCCCAGGCATCGGTTTCCAGCACCGGGCTGCGGGCGCCGATGCGGTCGAACAGCGCTCGCTGCGGAAACGTCAGGTAGTCCTCGCCCTGGGCTTCGACCGTGTCGCGAATGATTTTTCCCAGACTCAACGGATCGCTGTTGAGATAGCTGTAGCGGGTGCCGGGCGGCACCTCGAGCGGTGGGCTGATCGCGTGTTCCAATACATCGATCGAATCGAAATAGACTCGCATGTGCTGGTTCTCGGTGGTCAGTTTCTCCCCCTTGAACCCGAGATTGTCGAAGTCGAGACCGCTGCTCATCTGGAGGAGATCCCGAATGCGGATCTGGCTCCGCGGATCGCCTTCTCCTTGCCACCCTTCGATCGGCGCGGCCTGATCGATCTCCAGCAGACCACGTTGCACGAGAATGCCGACGAGCGTGGCGGTGATGCTCTTGCCTTGCGACCAGCTGATCTGCGGCGTGTCTTTGGTCCACCCCGGCGCGTAGCGTTCGCCGATGATCTTTCCGTCGTAGGCCACGACGAACGCGCGGGTGTTCTGATCCTCCTGTTCCATCGCCCAGTCCAAGGCAGCGTTGACCGCTTGCGCGTCCACTCCCTCCGGAACGGGCTCGGTCGCCCCGACGTCGCCCATCGGCCAGTCTTGCTTGGCGGCATCGGGAAGACTGCGGGGAACGCGGACCGGTTCGAAGAAGACGTCCTCCTCGCCGCGCGGCAGAATCACGCTGCCCTGGTCGCCTGTGTAGCGGGCGCTCCGGGAGGGAGCGCCGGGAGCGGTCACCGTGACCATCCGCTTCTCCTCGTCCACCTCGTACTGGAAATCCGGCTCCCATCCAAAATAGGAAAACGGGGCGATGTCCTCGGCGACGACCTCTTCCGGCGTCCTCTGGTAGGAACGCCCCACGACCCACAGTCCGGAACTGAGATGGTGAGCGGCGATCGCCGCGCGAAACTCGAGGTTTTCCCGCTTCGCCTCTTCTTCGGATGCGGCGTTCGTCTCCGGCTCGGCCGCGGACGACAGGGCGCCGACTCCAGCCACGGCAAGAATCAGGGATTGCAGGACCGTCTTCGGAAAAAAATCGCAAATCACGAGTCGCGGCGAGTGGGGGGGAACGGTTTCGAACATGGGAGCCAATATGGAGAGGGCAGGTGGCCTCTGTCAACGTCCGTTGGCCGACGAGAGCCGTCCGGTCGGTCCCGCGGTTCGGGCCCGGCGAATTGGAAAGGCACCGGAGATTTTGGGGCGGGGCCGTTGAAAATTCGCGATGCCACCCGCTTGCGAATCACGAATTTTTAACTGACCTCACGAACGCTGCGCTGACCCCCCGAACGCTGCGATTCCTACCGATTTGGTGGAGGAATGGAACATCGGAGGGAGCTGGTGAATCGGCTTGACGCGATTGCGCTATCTGTAGCATTCTTCGCGGATGAAGATCCTCGCTGCCGTTGTCGGGTTTGCCTCCCTTTTCGGGCATCCCGCATTCGCTCAAGAAGAAGACGTTTCAGACCTCTTCACGAATGTCTACGTCGTTCCGCCGACATTCCTCGACATGGGCGAGGATCGACGACCCAACGCGAAAGAAATTCTCGGTTCCGCCGGCATCGTCTTTCCCGACGGTACCTCCGCCATCTACAATCCAGCCACCTCTCAGCTTATCGTTCGGAATACCCAAGACCAGATGGAGTTGGTCGACGCGTATATCGAATCCATAACAGCAACGGTCGAGAAACAAATTTATTTCAGCATTACCGAAGTTCAGCTCGATGAAAAACCGGCGGACGATTTCCATTTTGGCACCCTTTCCGAATTGGAAGATGCCGATCCGCGCCGCCGGGTCCGGACTTTCTCCGATCAAGATAGAATGTTCGACGAGCTGAGCCGTCCGCCGCGCAGTGAGTGGCCCGAGCGGAACGTCGTCAAGGCCGGACTCGCCGGAGTCTACACCGACCCGCAGTTCCAAGTTCTCATTCGCGCACTCGGGGACAAATACGGTGAAGAGAGAATTATCCGCGCGCCGTCCGTCATGCTGCGCTCCGGTCAGTCCACGATCC
Organism: Verrucomicrobiales bacterium; assembly: GCA_040905585.1. Lineage (GTDB taxonomy): Bacteria > Verrucomicrobiota > Verrucomicrobiia > Verrucomicrobiales > DEV007 > Arctic95D-9. The sequence goes on along the minus strand of JBBDRG010000050.1, from coordinate 12,420 downwards.
TTCAGGTCGAGGAAAAACGGTGGGCCGCAACGGCGGTGCTGGGAGCGGACGAATACGCCATCGACATCGAGGCCCACTTGCCCATCCACGGCGAACCCTTCTATCCCGACCACCCGGACTTGTGGAGAAATACACTCAACGTGACCATTTGGGATGGACAGAGCGCAGCATGGGCCGAGGAAAAAAAGGACGGCAGTTTCCGGATCGTCTTCTTGAAAGCCCATTTGATGGACCCGGCCGGTTTGCCTATACACGATCCCACCGGACGCAACGCTCCGGAACACCGAACGGGTTCGAAGCCCGCTCCCGAAGAACGATCGGAGCAGGGAAATTCCGACGTCGCCCCTGGACTGACCGCCGAGCAGCGAAAGCTCGTGAAAGAGGCCGACGAAGCCGCCCTGCGAGGATCGCAACTGCTGGCGGACGAGTATTTTGAATCCGCCGCCGAATTCTACGCACGCGCCCTCGAACTTCTCCCCAAGCACGAAATGACTGCGCCCCGTCGCCGAGCCTACGAAAAACAAATCAATCGGACACGAAGCCTTGCCGGAACGGGCAAAACGAAATTCCACATTGTCAAGGAAGGAGAAAGTCTCCACGACATCGCACGGCGTTTCGATCTCTCGGTTGAAGCGGTCAAAAGGGCGAACAAGCTAAAAAGCGATACACTCCTGGTCGGGCAACTGCTCGCCATTCCCGGGGGGAACACTGGTAATCCTCGAACGCTGTCGAAAATCGAGGCCGCACTTGTCGAAGTCATTATTCCGTCCTACGAGGTAAAAGAAATTTCTCTCGTGAAAGCCATCGGCTTGATCCAGCTTGCGCTGCTCTCGAATCTCGACTCCGGCCTCTTTCCCGATCTCGCGCCCCGCTTCGTTTTCGAAGACGTCGATGATCCGGAAAAGACGAAGATCACTCTGCGGCTCAGCAATGTTCCCGTCGCCGAAGCGCTTCGCTATGTCACCCACCTAGCGAACTGCCAGTACGAAGTCGAAGACGATCGCATCGTCATCAGTCGACATTAGCCAACTACTGTAGCCGGGTCCTTCGGGTCCGGCCAAATTTCACTCGACGCCCGGATGCGTCCTCCGGGGGCCGCAGGACCCGGCGACAGTCCGCTCCCGCATGTACACCTGTGCCATGTCCCGTCCACGCCTTGACGGTTCCAACACCGTCACCCGCAGCCGATAGCTGTCGCGGGTTGCCATGGGGAAGCTGTCAGAACTCCATAAATAGAGATCGCATTTCGCGTCGCCCGCCCCGCGCCAACTGCCGAGATAGGAGGTTTTCGACCGTAGTACTTTCCGCGAAGAATAGTCGAGTAACTCCACCCTCGCGACCGCGTTGTCGAAGGTAGTGTTCAAGTTGCAGGCCGGCCCGCCCCGGCTCGTGTAGATGCGCAGTCTGTCGGGAAATGCCTCGATCGACAAGGCGTCCCGTCGATTGCAGACCAGTGGATCAGCATTCGGTATCCGAACGGCCCTGCGAAGGATCGTCCGGAGAATCCATGACTGATGGGAACCGCCCGATGCGGACCCGCATGCCGGGTGGTGTGGGGGGGGAGCGGGTTCAATCCCCGCTCCTACCCGATTTCTTTGCCGGTGTTGTGTAAGGTGAGCATCTCCTTGACCTCGGATATCGAGAAGGGAGGGGTGCGCAGATGAATGATTGCGTGGCAATTCGGGCAAACAGGGCGCAAGTCTTCGATGGGATCGACAGCTGTGCCCTCTTCGTTCAAAGCGATCAGATCAAGATGGAGCTGGATACGGATCCCCCGGCGGGCGCCGAGACCGAGGTCCGGACGCTCCTGTTGCCCATTCCGTTCCAGGTGAAACTGTTCGCGCCCTCCTGCCTCTTCGCGGGAAAGATGCACGCGCTTCTCTGCCGCGACTGGAAGGGCCGGGTCAAGGGACGCGACTTCCACGACTTCGTCTGGTATCTCGGGAAGGGAATACCGGTGCATCTCGCCCATCTTCGGAAGAGGATGGAGCAAACCGGGCATTGGAAGGAGGACGAAGTTCTCACCGGGGAAACGCTGAAAGTGCTTCTCCGCGATCGGTTCGCGGAGGTGGATTTCGAGCAGGCCAAGGACGATGTGCTTCCCTTTATTCAGGACGCCGACGCGGTGGCGTTGTGGGGGGAGGAGTTCTTTGCGGGATTGGCGGATCGGTTGACGGTGGAATAGTTTGCTGGCGAGCGATTCCGGTAGGATTCGATCGGAAGGATGCCCGAACGGATCGGGTAGGCACCGGAAGAAGTCCATTGTCTTTCCCATTCGGAAACGTCTATTTTTGGTTTCATGACCGAAGGAATTTCCATCGACCCGGACGTGTGCCACGGGAAACCGGTGATCGCGGGAACGCGCGTGCTGGTGTCCACCGTTCTTGGCGCTCTCGCAGGCGGAGATTCCCGGGAGACGGCGGCGGAGGACTACGGCATCACCGATGAACAGATCGCGGCGGCGCTGCAGTTCGGGAGGGACATGGCTGATTTCCAGGGGGCGGCCTACGACGCGGGGGCATGAGGTTTCTTCTCGAGCAATCAACGGCGTCGAATCTCAAAACCGACCCCGACGATGCCGAAGTGAACATGATGGTTTTTTCTGATTACCTGTTTTGGGTTATGCTCAGGTCATGAGCGAAGTCGTAAAAGATCCGGACATTCTGGGAGGGTTGCCGGTGTTCGCCGGAACCCGGGTGCCGGTGAAGAACCTGTTCGATGCCCTGATCGGCGGAGACACGATCGAGGCGTTTCTCGAGGACTTTCCCACGGTGAGGCTCGAACAGGTCAAAGGGGTTCTCGCCGAGGCGCGATACGCCATCGAAGATCTTGTCCCAGCTCGTTGACGTCGAAGCGTGGACGGTTCCCGAAGTCGGACTCGCCGGGTGGAAACTCGACAGGGTCAGGGGTGGGACCCGACCCTGTTGAGTGTGGTGATGGATGACGCGGCTACCCCGCCATCTGCAGCTTGCGGCGGCCCATCTGGCCGAAGCGCTCGACCAGCTCGGTGGCGTCGCGGGTGGCGAGTTCCCGGGCCTGGTCGCGGAGTTGGGTGAGCCCGTCCTGTAGGGAACGGGTGGCCGTCGGGCTCTGACGGTAGTCCTCGGCGCTGTGGCCGAGCAGTTCGGCGCGGACCCGGTCTAGCTGTTGCTCCATCGCGGTGTCGCCGGCGAAGTTCAGGGACTTGAAGTCGTCGATGAACTTCACCAGCCGGTTGAGGGTCTTCTGGTGGACGCCCTCGGTCTTGCCCGAGCGCATGGACGCGAGCATTCTATTGCATTGCGGGGAGAGGCGGTATTCGTCTACGGTCGTCTCCGAACGACAATGAATGCCAGAGCGGAACGGAACCTGAAAGCACTCGACAGATTGGGCGAGGGCCGGTTCATCGCGTTCTTGAGATCGCAGAAGGATGACGGAGACATCCTGGCGGTGAAGTTTTTCAATGACGGACTGGACGAAGGCGTGCCAATGCGTGAAATACTGACGGAGGGCGACGCGTTCGGATACCAACTCGAGGTTTCAAGTGTGAGTGCTGATCGCTTTCGTATCGATTTCGGATGCCTCGCCGGGCCCGAGGCCGGTGACGGCGGAACATGGGAGGTGGAGTTCGACGGAGACCGACCGGTGGAGGTCGTGGCGTCGCGACATTGGGTGTGCTGATGTCGCATCCGTCGGCGACGAAATCGTGGCAAATGCTTGACGACGGCGGAGATTTTCGGTCAAAGTTCCAGCGATGAGGCTCTTTCACCCCTTCCTCGCCCTGCACCCCCGCCAACCCGGCGCGATGCGCGGTGACAGCCGACCGGAGGGAGACAGCCTGACCGCAGGGCAGGAGCGGAGCGTCAAAGCGGCGGGGTTGAAGAAGCGATTTCCCAGCAGCAACTCGAGAAAATGAACTTATCTCCGACTATCAATCGATTTCTATCTCTCGCGGTTTTCTTGTCTATGCTCCCTTCGTTGAACGCTCAAGAGACACCAACGCTCAGTTCACTAATGTTCGAATTCGATGTGGAGCGGGAAGAGTTGCGCAAGCCGATTTCGGAACTGCAGAAGAAATACGAAAAGCGTCTCAGTCAATTGCTGGAGAAGGCAAAGAGTGACGGGGAGCTGGAGAATGCGCTAGCGGTGAAGAGCGAGATGGCGGAATACAAGGAAAGGGATCCGGAGCAGGCTGCTGTCGGATTTCCCGAGCTGGAACGGCTGCGAGAGATTTACGCGAGAGCCTATTCGGAGCAAATTACTGTCATCAATGAGAACCTCGTCCCTGTCGTTGAAGCCCACAAAGCAAGGCTGAAATCGCTTCAAAAGACCTACACCAGGGAAGCGAAGCTGGAAAAGGCCCTCGCCGTCAAGAGTGTCATTGACGACCTCGAAAAGGATACCTACACGATCGGAGGGGCCACCGGGAAAGATCCGGAACAGATCACGGCCAAGTCTCCGGATGAAGTCGATCCGAAAAACGAAGCCGAGTTCAGACACTTCATCACAAGCAACGAATTCGTTCTCTACTTCGACCCTCCTCGGAACAAGGTCGTCACCTTCGAAGAAAACGGCAGAATGGGCAAAGGAAGCAACAGTTGGGAATTCGCTTGGAAGATCGTCGATGATGAATTGCATCTCTTCAGTTCCGACGACGTGTTGACCTTCGCCTTGTCCCTGAAGCGAAACGGGAAATTCGAGGCAAACCGGACGCCTCACAGATTTTCGGCGCGGGATGGTTACATGATGGTGGCCGACTAGATGTTTTCTCGCCCAGCTCATCCACTTCGCCCAAACGAGTCGTCTACGTCAGTTGCTACCCAGATCCGCGACCTTGAGCATGTGAAGGATCACTACGAGATTTGGAAGATTCAGCCGTCTTTCCCCGAGACGCGGAATTCGGAGTGCTTGGTGACTTTGGAGAGGAGGTAGGCGAGCTGCTTTACTGTCCCGTCTGTATCGGACCGCCCAACCCCACCGATTCTACCGAACGTCGAACCGACTTTCACGATCAAAGCGACCGCGAAAGACATTCTCCAAGCCGCCGGCATTTCTTTTCCCGAGGGTTCCTCGGCGAACTATTTGCCGTCGACATCGACTTTGGTCATCCGCAATACCCCGGAGCAAATCGCACTCGTCGAAGCTTACGTGATGTCCATCGTCTCCGGAGTTGAGCGCTCGATCGGGGTGACCGCCCATCTTGTTCAAGCCCCCGTTTCGCTACTTCGCGAAGCCACTAAAAATACCCGCGCGCTAGCCGATCATCGGAATGAGTGGGAGCGACTGCAAGGGGAGGACGGATTTTCGATTCTTTCCACGAGCTGGGTCGAAGGGCGAAGCGGTCAACGGGCGAAAGTCGAAGCACGTAAAGACATCCAGATTCCCGGGAGCGCTTATTTCGACTACGGACTCAACACCACCCGGCCGGAAAAGAAAACAGTTGCCGATCGTGCTCCGGACTACCTCACTGGTGATCTTGTGAGTGAGAGTATCGGCACTAGCCTGGAGGTCGATCCGGTCTTGGGTGCCGACGGAGACACGGTCGATATCGTGATCACATTCGAATACGACTACGCCCCGCCCGTCATCGCCGGACCGCCCGAAGGTGCCGACGACGGTAACAAGCTCGTCCTGGACGGACCGACCACGCGGTTTCACCGGGCGAACGTTCTCACCTCGACGACGATGCGTTCGGGGATGATTCGCCTCGTAGGCACCTGGAATCCCGAAGGCACCCCCGAGTTCGACAATGCCGACATCGCCCAAGCGCTCTTCATCAAGGTCGATGTCGTGCCCGTTAGCGAAGAAGAACTCTAAACTCAAACGGCTCGATTCCATCCGCCCGAACAGGGTCAGGCTGGTGAGTCAACCCTGCTTGGGTCAGTCGCAGAACTCCCTCTGACGCACCGCTTCGAAAAGTAAGCGGGAATGGCTGGCGCGTAGGCGGAGGCTTCGCCTGACAACGGTTGACTTTTCCGCGAGAATCATGCGATTCTTTTCCGCGACCGCCCTGACCGGCCTCTAGCTACCCCCGACCCCCGACCTCCGACCTCCGACCTCCGACCTCCGACCTCCGACCTCCGGCCTCCGGCCTCCGGCCTCCGGCGGACTCGGAGCGGAAGGAATAAAAATGGAAATTCCTGCCTCGATCCCCCACGTTGGTCCGCCACCGCTGCCGCCATTCGAGCCGCTCGAGTTCCGCGGCGAGGGGAAGGAGTATTTTCGCATCTGGATCGTCAATTTCTTCCTGACGATCCTGACGCTGGGTTTCTACACGCCGTGGGCTCGGGTGCGGACGCGCCGATACTTCTATCGGAACACCCGGCTCGCGGGGCATGGCTTCGACTACACTGCAGATCCGCGAAAATTGTTGCTGGGATACCTGATCGTGGCGGCCTTCATGGTGGCGTATTTCTTCGGCGAGTGGATCTCCATCTTCCTGTCGTTGGGCGCATTGTTTGTGTTCTTCGCGTTGGCGCCTTGGATTCGCTGGAAATCCGCGCGGTTTCGGGCGGCCAATTCGAGCTATCGGCATTTGCGCCTGCGCTTTTCCGGATCTTGCGGCGAGGCCTATCGCGTGTTCCTGGGGCTCCCCTTGCTCGCCATGCTCACGTTGGGGCTGCTTTACCCGCTGGCGATGTTCCGGCAGCGGCAATACTATCTGGAGAACCTTCGCTACGGAGGGGCCGAGCCGGGCTTTGCCGGGCGGCGGGCTTATTTCTTCGCGGTCGTTCTCGGGATCGGAGGCACAGCCTTCGTGCTGGGATCCGTGCTGATGGTCGCCGCGTTTGCCGCCGGCACCTCGATGATCTCCTCTTCAATGACGGAGGAGCGGCCCGTGCCGGCCGAGGTCGGGCAGTTGGAGGCGGGCGGCGATTTCGATCCGAATCCCGGACCGGAGGCGGAGGAGGACGATTTACCAGACCCCCTCGATACTGGAGCCTTTGAGCGGGTGCTGTTGGCGGCGATGGGCGGATTCTACGCCCTGCTCGGCCTTGCCGCCGTGTTGATTCACGCGCTCTTGCTGAACCATTCCTGGTCGCGTTTCACGCTGACGACACGGGCTGGGGTGGTTTCGTTCCGCTGCCAGCTCCATCCGGGCCGCTACCTGTGGATCGTGGCGAGCAACCTCGCGCTCACGATTCTCACCTTGGGCGTGTTCATGCCCTTCGCCAAAGTCCGGGCGCACCGCTACCGGATTTCGCGCATGGCCTGCTGCGGGGCCTCCCTGCTGGAGTCGGAAGAGGGGAGTGTCGCGGAATCGGTGGGCGCCACCGGAGAGAGCGCCTCGGATTGGTTGGACGTGGAATTCGGCTTATGAACTTCGGGGGCGTGACCTGGTACGATGGGCGATCCCCGATCGGGCGGGGGGCGATGATCGAAGTCGACCCGCAGACGGCGGCCCTGCGCGTGATGTCCGCCGAGGACGGCTGCCTGCTGGCCGAGCACCCGCGCTCCGCGCTGCGATTGGAGGCGCCCATGGGGGACGACGGCTGGCTGCTGAGGCTGCCGGGCGGCGAGGTATGCGAATGCCCGCCTGAGCACGACGAGGCGCTGGTCCGCCTGCTGCGGCCGGGCGCGGGGGCGCGCTTCTCCCGCCGGGCGGAGCGCAGCCTGAGGATCGCCCTGGTCTGCCTGGTGGCGGCGGCGGCGCTGGTGGCGGGATTCTTCCGCTTCGGGGTGCCCGTGATTGCCTCCCTCGCCGCAGAGCGGATTCCGCTGGAGATGGAGGAGCGGCTCTCCAGCGAGGCGATGAGGGTGCTCGACGACTGGGTCTTCGAGCCGAGCGAGATGTCCGCCGGGGAACAAGCCGGGATCCGCGAGGAATTCGCCGAGCTGGCGGCGGGTTTCCCGGATGCTCCGCCATACCGGATCGAGTTCCGCCGCAGCAGAGTCGGCCCGAACGCCTTCGCCCTGCCCGCAGGGCTGATCATCATGACCGACGAGCTGGTGGAACTCGCGGAGGACCGGCGGCAGGTACACGGCGTGCTGGCCCACGAGCTGGGGCACATCCACCACCGCCACGGCATGCGCGGGCTGTTGCAGACGGCCGGGAACACGGTCGTTTTCACGGTGTTTCTGGGCGATGTTTCCTCCTCGCTCGCCTTGGCCGGGGCCTTGCCCGCGATGCTGATCGAAACCGGCCACTCGCGGCGGTTCGAGCGCGAGGCGGACGCCTATGCCACCGAGTTCGCGCTGCGCACCGGGCTGGGCGAGGAAGCCTTGATCGGGATGCTGGAGTTGCTCGCCCGCGAGTACGGAGACGGGTCCGAGCTGGCCTGGATCTCGACCCACCCGCCGACTCCCGAGCGTGCCGAGCTGATCCGCCGCGCTGCACCCCCTCCAACCCGGGGCGATGCGCGGTGAGGGAGCGGCGGGTTTGAAAAAGCAAATCCTTAGCAGCCCCCCTCCCGGCCAAGGGCCGGGAAAAGACATGGATGAAATCGCGGACGACAGAGCGTTTTCATAAGAGTAAGGACGCCCTCGTTTTAGTCGGTTCCACTCGCACTAGCCGAGCGCTTCGATCCCCTTGAGCTGACGAAAACTGATCTCCCGCATCGTTTCGACGAAGTCGGCCATGTAGGCGGTCTGGAACCCGCTCCGGGTTGTCGCCGCGTAGAGTTCGCAGCGCAGTCCGCCTTTAGTGATCGGTTTGCCGATGACATACTCGCGGTCGAGGTAGCGCTGGATCGCCCACGCGGGGAGCGCGGCGAGCCCCCGGTCGCTCGCGACAAGTTGTAGAATGGCCTCGGTCAGGGTAGCGGTGCGGCGCTCGGGATCGACCTTCGCCGGACCGAGAACTTGACGAACGAGGTCGAGCCGTTCGTCGGGGATCGGATAGGTGATCAGCGTTTCGTCGGCGAAATCGGAAGCAGTGAGAAATTTCTTCTTCACCAGCGGATGCCTCTTCCCCACGATCGCCGGCATGTAGTAGGCGAAAAGCGGGTGGAAGTCGATTCCAGCCCGCTTCTTCTTCCGCGAAACGATCACGAGATCAGCTCGGTTTTCTCCGAGCAGCTCGACCGGGTCGGGGTGGAATCCAGAAACCAAATCCATCTCCACTTCGTCCCAGTGATCGCGGAACACATCCATCGAGGGCATGAGCCAGTCGAAGCAGGAGTGGCACTCCATTGCGATCCGCAGTTGGCCGGATTTCCCTTCCAAGAGGCGGGCCACTTCCCGGTTCGTGTCGGCGATACGGCGGTCGACATCGTAGGCTAACGCGACGAGCCGTTCGCCCACCGGGGTCCACCGAAGCGGTGAAGTCTTCCGTTCGAAAAGCGCGCAACCGTAGTGCGATTCCAGCGCCTTGACCTGATGGGACAGGGCCGACTGGGTGAGGTGGACGCGGTTCGCCGCTGCCGCGAGGCTGCCGGTTTCGGCAAGAGCGACAAGGGTCTCGAAATGACGAAGCTCGAGCATGCGGCAGTGTGACTAAACATGAATTGATTTCAAGTTTAAATTGAAAACGTTTCGTTTTATTCAAGTTTTTGCCGAACCATCGTAGGATCATGACAACGATCCGAACACAGAACTTGGGATATCCCCGTATCGGTCGACGACGCGAACTCAAGAAAGCCGTCGAGGCTTTTTGGAAAGCAACTCTCTCCGAGGAGGAACTTCGGACCGAGGCAACTGAACTTCGCCGCAGACATTGGGAGACCCAACGCGACGCCGGCATCGACCTGATCCCGAGCAACGACTTCAGTTTCTACGACCAAGTCCTCGATATGAGCTGCCTGCTTGGAAACGTTCCCGTCCGCTTCGGCTGGGACGGAATGACCGACGTCGATCTCGACCTCTATTTCCGCATGGCCCGCGGCCGCCAGGTCGACGCCGCGAAAGAGGAAAGCGGCGAATGCGGCTGTGTCGGAAATCACGGTCCCCAGCTCGCCTGCGAAATGACCAAGTGGTTCGATACGAACTATCACTATCTCGTGCCCGAGTTCGACGAAGCGACCACGTTTCGCCTCGCCGCCACGAAGATCTTCGACGAGTTCCATGAAGCGAAGTCTCTCGGCATCGACACCGTCCCCGTCCTGGTCGGGCCTTTCACCTATCTCGCCCTCGGGAAAGAAATCGACGCCGCCGACGGATTCGACCGCCTTTCCCTGCTCGATTCGATGCTGCCCGTATACGGAGAAATCCTCGCCCGCCTCGCCGAAGCCGGAGCTACCTCCGTGCGCCTCGACGAACCAGCGCTCGCCCTCGACCTGACCGAGGCCCAGCGCGCGCTCGTGAGAAAGGCCTACGACACGCTCGCCGAGAAGGCGTCCGGTCTCGCGCTTCACGTCGCTACCTACTTCGGGGAATTGCGGGAGAACCTCGACACGCTGCTTTCCCTCCCGGTCGCCGGGATTCACGTCGACTGCGTCCGCGCCGCTCACGAAACCGACGCGATCATCGACCGCCTTGCCGATTCCGGGAAGGTGCTCTCCCTCGGACTCGTTGACGGTCGCAACATCTGGAAGACCGACCTCGAAGCCGCGCTCGCGAAGCTGAAAGGCGCGGCTGAAAAACTCGGGGCCGACCGTGTCATCGTCGCGCCGAGTTGTTCCCTTCTCCACGTTCCCGTCAGTCTCGCGCAGGAGACCGAACTCGATCCCGAGATCGCAAATTGGCTCGCTTTCGCCGACGAGAAGCTTGCCGAGTTGACCATCGTTCGCAAGGCGGTCGCCGGAAAGCAAGAGGCTGGAGAAGCGTTGCTCGCCAACGAATCCGCAATCCAGAACCGCCGCCGTAGCGCCCGCGTCACTGTGCCGGAGGTCCAAGCTCGCGTCGCCGCGCTCCGCGAGGATATGTTCGTGCGGCAGTCGCCTTTCTCCGATCGGCGACGCCTCCAACACGAAAGGCTGCAACTTCCCGCCTTCCCCACCACAACAATCGGTTCCTTCCCACAGACGAAGGAAGTCCGCGAGGCGCGGGCAAAATTCCGCACCGGTGACTGGACCGAGGCGCAATACAAAACCTTTCTCAAGCTGCGGACCGAAGACTGCATCCGAATACAGGAAAGGGCTGGACTCGACGTGCTCGTTCACGGCGAATTCGAGCGGAATGACATGGTGGAATACTTCGGCGAAAAGCTGGAGGGCTTTGTCTTTACTCGCTTCGGTTGGGTCCAGAGCTACGGCAGTCGCTGCGTGAAGCCGCCCATCATATTCGGTGATGTCAGCCGTCCCGAACCGATGACCGTCGAATGGGCCGAATTTGCAAAAAGCCAAACCGAGCGCCCTATGAAAGGCATGCTCACTGGACCGGTCACGATCCTGCAGTGGAGTTTCGTCCGCGACGACCAGACGCGCCGAGAAACCGCATTCCAGATCGCGTTGGCGATCCGCGACGAGGTCCTCGATCTAGAAGCCGCCGGTCTGCCCATTGTCCAGATCGACGAGGCCGCAATCCGCGAAGGTCTCCCGCTCCGGCGCGGCGACTGGGCCGCCTATTTCGACTGGGCGGTGAAGGCGTTCCGGCTGTCGGCTTGCGGAGTGAAGGACGGGACGCAGATCCACACCCACATGTGCTACTCGGAGTTCAACGACATGCTCGACGCGATCGCCGCGATGGATGCAGACGTCATCACGATCGAGAACGCACGCTCCGGCCTGGAGTTGCTGGAGGCCTTCGCTGAGTTCCAGTATCCCAACGAGATCGGCCCCGGTGTCTACGACATTCATTCACCCCGCGTCCCCACCGTGAAAGAAATCGTCGCCCTTCTCGAGCAAGCGGCCACCGTTCTTCCCGCCGAAAATCTCTGGGTGAATCCCGATTGCGGTCTCAAGACGCGCGGCTGGGAAGAGGTCAAGCCCTCGCTGGAACGCATGGTCGAAGCGGCTCGCGCTCTCCGCGAGAAAGCGCACGTGTCCAAGAAGACCGGCCCCGTGCAGGATTTTGCCTGAGTTGGTTCTATTCTCACCAAACTCGAAACGAACTCAGTTCGGGGAGCATGCAAGGAATCACTCACGTTCTTCCTAGGATTCGGATGCAGTGTATTCCAAAAAAGCCGGCCTGCGATCCAGACTCCGTCGCTTGCGCTTAACAGGGTGTCGGTCGCTCAACCCTGTTGGATCGGCGTTCCGGGAAGCTATTCCGAACCGGCTGCCGCCCTTCTCGCGACACGGTCGCGCCGGACTCTTTGCTCCAGCTGCCGCAAGTAACGGAGCAGGTCGGCAGGAATACTGCATTTCGCTTTTACCCGGTTGTCGAAGTTGGAATTGCGCCCCCCCAGCTCGGCGCGATGCGCGGTGACGGCCGACCGGAGGGAACCGGAGCGCAAGCGGAGATAGCCGAAGGCAAACAGCCTGACCGCAGGGCAGGAGCGAAGCGTAAAAGCGGCGGAGTTGAAAAAGCAATTTCCCAGTAGCGTTCTTGGTTCCCAATCATTACGTAATCGTGATAGGATCGATTCCATGAAGACGAGCCTTCTCGAGCGCCGCGAATTTC
>JBBDRG010000049.1:0-34648 GCA_040905585.1 Verrucomicrobiales bacterium | reverse complement strand
AGCAAGAAGAACCAGGAACCCGAAAATGCCCACCCGCCGCAACGTCCTCGCCACGTCCCTTTCCGCCTGCGCGGCACTCCCTTTCGCGGCTCGCGCGGCCAAGGGCGAAAAGCTGAAATACCTCCAGATCGGCACCGGTCACCCCCACGCCAACAAGATCTCCGTCTACGCCGACAGCGACGACTGGGAGGTCGTCGGCATCGTCGAGGAAGACCCCGCCCGCCTCGACGCAGCCAGGAAGCACGAGGTGTTCGGCCGCTTCGATTTCCTGAGCCTCGACGAAGGTCTCGGCACGCCGGACCTCGCCGCCGTCGGCGTGGAAACCGACATTCGCGATCTGCTGAAATACGCCGAACTCGCGGTGGACGCCGGCTTTCACGTTCACCTCGACAAACCGGCGGGCGCTTCGCTGGAGGACTACCGGCGCATTCTCGAAAAAGCCGACGACAAGAATCTGGTCGTGCAGATGGGCTACATGTACCGGTTCAATCCCGCAGTGCAGTTGCTCCACCGCATGCTCGACGAACAGTGGCTCGGGGAAATCTTCGAGACCCACGCCGTCATGTCGAAAGTGATGTCCCAATCCGCCCGGAGCACGATCGACGAGTTCGCCGGAGGCACCATGTTCGAACTCGGTTGCCACATCATCGACCTGACCGTCGGCGTTCTCGGCAAGCCCGACAAGGTCACCGCCTTCCCGCGCCGGGTCGTCGAATCCGACGAAGATTCCCTGCAGGACAACATGCTCGCCGTCTTCCAATACCCGAAGGCCACCTCGACCGTCCGTTCCACGGCGGTCGAGGTGGAGGGATTCTCGCGGCGGCACTTCGCCGTGTGCGGCACCGAAGGAACCTTCCACATCCAACCGCTCGACCGCCCCTCGGTTCGGCTGTCGCTCTCGCGGGACCGATCCTTCCCCGGCGAAGACCGCGTCTACAAGAAAGGCAACAGCGAGATCACCTTCGACCCTCCCTACCAACGCTACGTCGGCGACGCGGCCGACTTGGCGAAGATCATCCGGGGAGAAAAGGAAAACCCCTACCCGCCCTCCCGCGACCTCGCCGTCCAGGAAGCCGTTCTCGCGGCGTCGGACATGCAGTGAGGCCTAACCCACACCCCCTTATGAAGAAAAGATTGCTACGCCTGCTGGTTCTTCCGGCGCTCCTCGTCTCTCCCCTCACCGGCGGAGATCTAAAAGTCGGCACCGGCATCCAGGATGTCACCCCACGGATGGGCGTGCCGCTCGACGGCTCCATCAGCCAGAACGGTCCGGTCCAGGCCATCCACGATCCGCTCCACGTCCGCGCGCTCGTGTTCGACGACGGCGCCACCAAGGTCGCCGTCGCCGTGGTCGACAACACCGTGCTCTCGGGGAGCCTCATCGACGAGGCCAAGACGCTGATCGAAAAGGAAACCGGCATCCCCGGCAGCCACGTCATCGTCGCTGCCACCCACAGCCACAGCACCCCCCGCGGCTTGGTCGGCCTCGTCGACGATCCCCTGTTCGAAGAATACCTCGGGTCCCTCCCCCGCGGCATCGCCGACGCCGTCTCCAGCGCCGTCGCCGACCTCCGCCCCGCCGCGATCGGCTGGGGCAGCGTCGACGTGCCCGACCACGTCCACAACCGCCGGTGGTTCGTGGAAGAATCCGCGCGAATCCCCGATCCCTTCGGCGAAGAAGGCGAAACCGTCCGCATGAACCCCGGAAAAGACGGCCTCGTCAAGCCCGCCGGGCCCGTCGATCCCGAACTCTTCCTTGTCTCCGTCGAGTCGACCGACGGCCGCCCCAAAGCCGTCCTCGGCAACTACGGGCTCCACTACGTCGGCGGCACCGGACGCGGCAACGTCAGCGCCGACTACTTCGCCCTCTTCGCCGACGCGATCGCCGACGGACTCGGCGCGGGAGACGACTTTCTCGGGATCATGAGCAACGGCACCAGCGGCGACGTCAACGCGATCGACTTTTCCAAACCCCGGGAAAAATACGAACTGTTCGAGAACATGGAGCGCATCGCCGACGATCTCGCGGCCAAAGCCCTCCCCGTCGTCGAAGGCATCGAACACCGCTCCTCCGTCGAGATCGCCGCGACCGAAACCGTCCTGAAAATCCCCGTCCGCAAGCCCGACGCCGAACGACTCGCCTGGGCGAAAGAAACCGCCGTGCCGCCGAACACCCCACTGCGGCTCACCCGCCCCCAGATCTACGCCCGCGAGGCGCTCGCCCTGGCCGACTACCCCGACGTCGCCGACGTCAGGATCCAGGCCATCCGCATCGGCGACCTCGGCATCGTCGGGATCCCCTGCGAAGTCTTCGCCGAGACCGGCCTGGCAATCAAGGCGGCCGAGATCTTTCCGGCCACCATCGTCATGGAGTTGGCGAACGGCTACCACGGCTACCTGCCCACCGCCGAGCAGCACGAGTGGGGCGGCTACGAGACCTGGCCCGCCCGGTCGGCTTCCCTCGAAGTCGAGGCCGAGGAGCAAATCCGCGAGGCCTCCCTCCGGCTACTCCGGGAGCTGGCGGAATAGGAAATTGCCGCAGGATTCGGAAAGGAAAGACGGCGGGCCGTTTTACTTACGGTCGCCGGGCATGCCCTATTCCGGGTTCATTGGGTGAATTCCGATCTCCAGAGAAAATACCGAACTCCGTGCGTGCGGGACAAACGTAACCATCGGGGAATACGGAAACCTCCGCATATCTCCAAGTCATGAAATCGCCATACCTTCTGCATGCCGGCCATTTTCTCCCACTCGCTTTTGTCGTTGCACTGACGCTGGGCCTGACCTCTTGTTCCGAGAACGAAGAAACCGCCGAAGCCGAAGAAGCCGTCGATCAACTCCAGACGGCTTCCGACAAGGCGATAGACAAAGCCGAGGAGGCCGTCGACCGAATCAACGAGAGCGACGCGAACTCTTCCGAACAAGCCGAGCAGGTGACGGAAGCGCTGCGCGAGGAGACCAAGGCAGCCGCGGCCACCGTCGATGCCCGCGCGGAAGAGGCAGAATCCCTGATCCGCGAAACGGTCGACGAATCCGAAACGGCGCCGGAAACCACGCCCGCGCCGTCCGGCACCCAGCGCCCGGCCGCTCCGGAGTGAAACACACGATCGCCAGCTGATTTTCGCGGCGAAAGATGGAAGATTCTCCCGACAGCCTGCGATATCGCTGCCCTCTCTGCGACGACGTTGTCTCGGTGGCGGAATCGCTCGCCGGGGACAAGGTGGAATGTCCCGCCTGCGGTCGATTCTTTCTCGCCGAAATTCCCCGCGCCGCCCCGCTCCCCAATTCGACGACGGGGAAAGCTAGCTCGCCTGACGTGCAGCGCTCGGCGGACGACGAGGCGATCGTCGAAGAGATTCACCCGGCCGTTTTCCGCAGGCATTTGCTGGGGTTTCTGCTTTGTTTGCTGCTCGTCGCGGGAGGCGGCGCCGGAATCTGGTTCGGCCTCGCGTTGCTCGGTTCGCCCGAGGGGTTGGGAATTCTGGCGGGGAGCGGTCTCGCCATTCTCATAGGTTTGTTCTTCATCGTGAAATGGATCATCGTCAGCCGCACGACGAAGCTGACCCTCACCAGCGAACGGATTCTCTACCGCCACGGCATTTTCAACCATCGGACTAGCGAAGTCCGTTACACCGACGTGCGGAACATTGCCCTCGACCTCTCGCTGAGAGAGCGATTGCTCGGCTACGGCGACTTGTCCGTGTCCAGCGCCGGTCAAGACGACATGGAAATCGTGATCCACGACATCCCCAATCCGGAGAAAGTGGTCGAGAAAATCCGGAGGTCGCAGTAGCCGGGGGAAATTCACCAACGACCCCGGAAACTCCTCCGTGAGCTGGCGGAATAGGAAATTGCCGCAAGATTCGGAAAGGGAAAACGGCGGACCCGTTTTACTTACTTTGGATATACGAAGCGTTCTTTGTCGCTTTGACGTTTCCGCTTCAGGGTTTTTCAACGGTCTCCCAACGCGACCGCATTGTCCAGCCCGTAGCGTCGGCGGTCCCGTTCGCCGACTACCCCACCCTGATCGCGTCCCCGGGATTCGGCCGGTTTTCCGTAAGATCCGGCCACTTTCGCGCTATCCCTGAATACAGCGCCGTGGATTTGGCCGACCGACATTCCTTCGATTCCGACCACTTTCGAGTTTATTCTTTCCTCCCACCCCATGGAACACGAACGTCTCAGTCATCTTCTCGCACGCCTGGAATCGGGTAGCGCCACGGAGACCGATCTCGACGAACTGGAGTCGCTCCTGGCCGACGACTACGAGGCGCGCGAGTGCTTTGTCGACCATTCCCAGATGGAGGGGCTCCTCTACGGCGTGGACCGCGAGTCGACGGGCACCAAGGTGGTGGAGTTCGACGCCTCGGTCGCGCCGGTGGGCGACGAGCCTCGGCCAGGGCCGCGCCCGGGCTGGGTCGCGGCTCCCGCGGCTGCGATCGCGCTGCTGGGAACGGTGGTCCTGTGGCCCCGGCCAGGGGATGTTGCGGAACCGCTCGTTTCCGGTGGCGCCGAGTCCGCGGAGCCGACGCCAGCGGCACCACCGGCCCTGTCGGCGGAGGAGCGCTACGACCGCTCGCGCCTGGCGGATACGGGCGGTGCCAGCCGGGCCCATCCCGGAGCGGCCGACAATGCGGAGCTCGTTCCGCATTCGAGCCGGGTCGAGTTCAATCGCGACATTCGCCCGATTCTCTCCGACCAGTGCTTTACCTGCCACGGGCCCGACGAGGCCGAACGTAAAGCCGATCTGCGCCTCGACACGGAGGAAGGCGCCACCGGGGATCTCGGCGGATACGCCGCGGTCGTGAAGGGCGACCCCGACGCGAGCGAGTTGGTCGCCCGCGTTCTGGAGGACGATCCGGACTCCGTGATGCCGCCCCCGGAATCCTCCCGCACGCTCACGGACGAACAGAAGGAACTGCTGCGCCGCTGGGTCGAGGAAGGGGCGGAGTGGCAACAGCACTGGGCCTTCGAATCGCCGATGGCGAGATCGCTCCCGGAGGTTTCCGATCCGGCTTGGCCGGCCAACCCCATCGATTTTTTCATCCTCGATCAACTCGACGGGCGAGGCCTGAAGCCGTCGCCCGACGCCGAACCGGCCACGCTGATCCGCCGCCTGTCGCTCGATCTGACCGGCCTGCCGCCAACGGTCGAGCAGGTGGACGCCTTCGTCGCCGACCCGTCGCCGGAGGCCTACGGGAAGCTGGTCGATCGCTTGCTCGACTCCGACGCCCACGCCGAGCACATGGCGTGGCAATGGATGGACGCGGCCCGCTACGCGGATACCGACGGCTACCAGAACGACGGCCCGCGCGACATGTGGCGCTGGCGCGACTGGGTCATCGAGGCCTACCGATCGAACATGCCTTTCGACCGGTTCACGGTGGCGCAGTTGGCGGGGGATCTCCTTCCCGATCCGACCCGCGATCAACTCGTCGCGACCGGTTTCAACCGGAACCACCGCTACAATTCCGAAGCGGGGCTCGTCCTCGAGGAATTCCTGCTCGAAAACGCGGCCGACCGGGTCGACACCACCATGACGGTCTGGATGGGATTGACGATCGCGTGCGCCCGTTGTCACGATCACAAGTACGATCCCCTGACCCAGCGCGACTACTACCGGCTCATTTCCTTTTTCGACAACATCTCCGAATCGGGGCGGGCGGTGAAGGTCGGCAATTCCGAACCGTGGATCAAGGCGCCGACCCGCGAGCAGGAGGCCGAACTCGCGGAAATCGACTACCGCTTGTCCGAAGCGACGAAACAACTGGAGCAGGCGGAACCGCGGCTCCGCGAACGGCAGACGGCGTGGGAGAAGTCCGATCCGAACCTGTCCGAAACCATCGTCGCCGACGGGCTGTCGCATCGCTACGGCATCGACCGGACGGTCGAGGCGGACGGCGAAAAGCCGGTGAACCTGAAGGACAAGGTGAACGGCCTCGTCAGCAACAACCGGTTTTCCATCGCTTTCGACCTAGTTCCCGAGACGGTCGACCGCGGCGTCGTCCTCTCGAACGAAGCGGCGGATACCAAGCGACAGGGAATGTTCGTGGCGTTCCGGGAGGGTCACTTGCAGTTCGCGATCGTTTCCCGGTGGGTCGCGGGAGTCGGCATGCTCGAAACTCTCGAGTCGTTCGAGCCGGGCGAGAAAATTCACGTCGCGCTGACCAACGACGGAACCCAGCGGGCGAAAGGCATGGCCATCTGGATCGACGGCGAGAAGGTCGAGACTCGCGTGCTTCACAACACCAACAGCAACGCCGTGGGCGTGGCGGGGAAGACGCCGATGCTCGCGGGCGGCAGCAAGCACATGCCTTCGTGGAAGGGAAGCCTTTCCGACCTGCGCTTCTACTCCGAACGGACCTTGTCTCCGTGGGATATCGCTCTGTTGGCCAATCCGCACGAGCTTCCCGCCATTCTGGCCAAGCCGTCGGAAGTCCGCTCCGCGACCGAAGCGGAGAAACTGCGCCACTATTTCCTTGCCCACGGGGCCGAGCCGGCGGACCGCCAACTGGCGGAGCGAGTCGCCAGGATCGAGGGCGAGCGCACCCGGTTCGCGGATGCGCTGCCTACGACAATGGTGATGGAGGAATCGCCGACCCCGAAGCAGACGCATCTCAGGGTGCGCGGCGAATACCACAACAAGGGCGAGGTCGTCGAGTCGGGCGTTCCGGAGGTTTTCGGGTCGATGGACGACGATTTACCCGCCGACCGCCTCGGTCTGGCCCGATGGTTGACGAGCGACGACAACCCGCTTGCGGGGCGCGTCGCCGCCAACCGCTACTGGCAGATGCTTTTCGGAGCGGGACTCGTCAAGACGACCGAGGACTTCGGAACGCAGGGAAATTCGCCCTCGCATCCCGAGCTGCTCGATTGGCTGGCGCTGGAATTCCAAGAGTCGGGCTGGAACACCCGTCGCATGCTGAAACTCATGGTCACAAGCCGGACCTACCGCCAATCGTCCGGGGTCCGCGAAGAACTTCTCCAAAAGGATCCCGGCAACGTTTTCCTCGCCAGGGCCCCGCGCCTCAAGCTCCCGGGCAACGCGCTTCGGGATCAGGCGCTCGTCGCCGGCGGGCTGCTCGTCCCCGACGTGGGCGGCCCCTCCGTCAAGCCGTACCAGCCGGCGAACCTGTGGAAAGAGGCGAGCAATTTCAGCTACAAGCAAGATTCCGGCGAGGCGCTCTACCGCCGCAGCCTCTACACCTACTGGAAGCGAACCCTCGCGCCGCCGTCCATGGCCGTGCTCGACACCGCCGACCGGGAGTGGTGTTCCGTGAAACCGAAACGCACCAACACCCCGCTGCAGGCGCTGACGCTGCTCAATGAAACGGCGTTCTTCGAAGCCGCCCGGAAACTGGGAGAGAGGATGTGGACGCTGCCGGAGACCGAGGTGGGTGCCCGCCTCTCCTACGGATTCCGGTCGGTGCTGTCGCGGGAGCCGCGCGACGAGGAACTGAAAATCCTGACAACCGCCTACCAGCGATACCGCGACGGATTCGCCGCCGACCCCGAAGGCGCCAAGGCCCTGCAGAATGTCGGCGAATCGAAGCCCGATCCTTCCATCGACCCCGTCGAACTGGCCGCCGCGGCGGCGGTGGCCAACGTGATCATCAATCTAGAAGAAGCTTCCGTGCGGGAATAATTTTCAACCGCCCTTCCATCATGAACGATCCATTCTCCGACCCCGAACGCCTTCACGCCGCGACGCGCCGCAGATTCTTGACGCAGTCGGCAGCCGGTCTCGGCGGTGCCGCGTTCGGCTCCCTCCTGGGGGCCGGAACCGGCCACGCCGCGAGCCTGCCGAACTCCTCGTTTCCCAGCTTCCGACCGAAGGCGAAGCGCGTCATCTACCTGTTCCAGTCCGGCGGCCCGTCGCAGATGGATTTGTTCGACTACAAGCCCCACCTCGACAACGTTCACGGACAGGAAGTTCCCGACTCCGTTTTCAAGGGCCAGCGTCTCACCGGCATGACGGCGGGGCAGGCTTCGTTTCCGACGGCGAGATCGACGTTCGATTTCCGGCAGCACGGGCAAAGCGGCGCCTGGATCTCCGAGGCCATGCCGCATCTGGCCAAGGTCGCCGACGACATCACTTTCGTGAAGTCGCTTTACACCGAAGCCATCAATCACGACCCGGCCATCACGTTTCTCCTGACCGGATTCCAGATCGCCGGACGACCGAGCATGGGCGCGTGGCTCAGCTACGGACTCGGAAACGAAAACGAAAACCTGCCCTCCTTCGTCGCGATGCTGTCGGGAGGAGGTCAGCCGCTCTACGATCGGCTCTGGGGTCCGGGATTTCTGCCTTCGAAGCACCAGGGAGTCCGGTTTCGTTCCGGCAGGGATCCGGTCCTTTATCTCAACGATCCCGAAGGCATGTCGCCGAAAATCCGGCGCGAAACGCTCGACGATATCGGCGCTCTCAATCGCTTGCGCCACGCGGAAGTGGGCGATCCCGAGATCGAAACCCGCATTGCCCAGTACGAGATGGCGTTCCGGATGCAGAGTTCGGTTCCGGAACTGACCGACTTGTCGGACGAGCCCGAGAGCACCTTCGCGCTCTACGGCGAAGACGCCCGCAAGCCCGGCACCTACGCCTACAACGTCCTCATGGCGCGTCGGCTGGCCGAGCGGGGCACGCGCTTCACCCAGGTTTTCCACCGTGGGTGGGATCAGCACGGGAATCTGCCCGGCGGCCTCGCCAAGCAATGCCGGGCGACCGACCAAGCTTCGACGGCTTTGATCCAGGATCTAAAACTGCGAGGCCTCCTCGACGACACTCTCGTAATCTGGGGCGGCGAGTTCGGGCGGACGGTGTACTGCCAGGGCGATCTCGGTCCCAAGAACTACGGACGCGACCACCACCCGCGCTGCTTCACTGTGTGGATGGCCGGGGGAGGGATCAAGCCGGGCCTCACCCACGGAGCGACCGACGAATTCAGCTACAACGTCACCGAAAAGCCGGTCAGCGTTCACGATTTCCACGCGACCATCATGCACCTGCTGGGCATCGATCACGAGAAACTCACCTTCAAGTTCCAAGGCCGGCATTTTCGACTCACCGATGTTCACGGCGACGTGGTCGAAGACATCCTCGCGTAACGGAGTGTACCCAGCCAAGCACCGGGATTCGCGCCTTACGATTAGAGAAACGGGTTCGTCCGCTTCTCCACCCCGACCGAGGTCGCGGGTCCATGCCCGGGCAGCACCTGGGTGTCGTCGGGAAGGGGCCAGAGTTTTTCGCGAATGCCGGAGATGAGAAGATCGTGGTCGCCGTGGGGAAAATCGGTGCGGCCGATGCTCCCGCGGAAGAGGACGTCGCCGCCGATGACGAGCGGATGATCCTGGATCCGGAAACAAACGCTGTCGGGCGAATGACCGGGGACGTAGAACAATTCGAGGTTCAGCCCGTCGAGGGAAAGGGAATCTTCGCCTTCGAGGAGGTGGTCGATCGTGTAGGGGGCGAGGTCGCAGGGGGCGCCTGTCATCTGCTCGAGCCTCTTCGCCATGGTCAGATCCTCCGACGGCTCCGAGTGGGCCCAAAGGGGACACCCGAACCGCTGCCGGACCGCGCCCGCGTCGATCACGTGGTCGTGGTGCTGGTGGGTGAGCACGAGGCCGTCGAGACCGATCCCTTTTTCATCCAGCCATTCGGCGACACCTTCGGGAGCGTCGAAGAGGTAGGCGGCGCCGGCGGCTTTGACGAGGTAGCCGTTGGTCTGGAAGAGGCCGCCGCAGAAGGGGGTGATTTCGAAATCGGACATGGCTCAGCTAAGGGGCAAATGGGAGAGCGTTCAAGATTTCTGGTGCTTGGTTTGGGGATTCGGGTTATATATTCGCGGTTGTCCCGCACCCTGCTTTGTCATGCCTTTGCGATTCGAATGTCCTCATTGCTCGGCCCGGCTCTCGGCCGGGAAGCAACTGTTCCACACGATCACCGAGTGTCCGGAGTGTTCGAACGGCTTCATGGTGCCCACGCCGGCGGACATCAAGCTGCCGAGCGAGAGGGTGAAGTTCGTCTGCCCGCACTGCCGCCGCAAGTTGTCGGCGACGCCGGAGCAGTTCGGGACGGAGATGCCCTGCCCGATCCCCGAATGCGGTCGACCGATCGAGGTGCCGGATCCGCAATGGCGGGTGATCTCGCTCCCGAAGCCGGATTGAAGCCGTATCGTTTGCATGGCTCCAAAGCAGGCGAAGAGGAGATCGACTCGGAAGACGGCAAGCGAACGGAAGGGAGGAGCCAGGAACGACGCGGCGGCGGCCGATCCGGACGCGGATCGGGCCGAGGCTTTCGCCGCACTCGCGAAGGCCCGGGCGGCGGGCGAGGTGGTGGCGCTCCCGCGGATGCTGCCGGCCGAGGAGCGGAGACGGCACGTGCGCTCGACTTTGCGCGAGGATCATCTTTTCCATGTTCGCTTTCCGAGGCGGACGTAGTAGATTCCGGTCTTCCCGTGCCGGTAGAGACCCTGCCGGCGCGTGGGAATCCAGGATTTGGGAGCGGGCGTTGAATTCGCTTTCATGAGACTGGAAAATAATTTTCAGACGATTTCGTGTATGAAACGGGTGTATGAACTCCGAGTGACGCCGGATACCACACTCCCGTAAGGCGTACGGAATCAACACATGCCGGGGTGGTGAAATTGGTAGACACGCTTGACTTAGGATCAAGTGCCGCAAGGTGTGCAGGTTCGAGTCCTGTCCCCGGTATTTTCCAGCGTCGCGACCCGCGCCCTCCTTGCCCTGCTCTTTGCCCACCCTCCGATTGCACAGGGTCGAACGCCCGGCCCGACACGGTCGAGTGTCTGACCTGACAGGTTGTTCCAATCCTATTGTATCGTAAGTTCTCCCCGATGGACGATCTCGAAGACCTCTATCAGGAAATCATCCTGAGCCACAACAAGCGCCCCCGCAACGAGGGCGAACTGACGCCCTGCAGTCACGAAGCGGAGGGCTACAACCCGCTTTGCGGCGACCGGCTCAAGATCTACGTCCGGCAACAGGGGCCGGAGGTGGAAGCGGTTCAGTTCTCGGGGGAGGGGTGCGCCATTTCACGGGCCTCCGCCTCGATCATGACCGAAGCGGTGAAAGGCCTGAGCGGCAAAGATCTCGACGACAAGATCGAGGAAGTGGTCGACATGCTGACGTCGAAGGACGATCCCGACGTGGACCCCTTCGAAATCGGGGAGCTGGCCGCGCTGCTGGGAGTGAGGAAATTTCCGGCCCGCGTCAAGTGCGCCACCTTGTCCTGGCGCACGTTGGCGGCCGCGCTCGAGGACAAGGAGTCGATCACGACCGAGTAACTTGCCCCCGGTCGTTTCGCCGCTATCTTCGCGGCCATGCATTCCTTCCGGTATCAAGACGGCTCGCTGCACTGCGAGGACGTGGACCTGAACGCGCTCGCCGACGAGCACGGGACCCCTCTCTACGTCTACAGCCAGGCGACGATCCTCGATCATTACCGCCGTCTCGCCGAAGGCATGAGCGAGCTGGATTGCCGGATTTGCTACGCGACGAAGGCGAACTCGAATCTGGCGGTGCTCAACTTGCTCGCGAAGGAGGGCGCGGGTTTCGACATCGTCTCGGGCGGCGAACTTTTCCGCGTCGAGAAAGCGGGAGGCGATCCTGGCAAATGCACGTTCGCCGGCGTCGGCAAGACCCGCGCCGAAATCGTGGCGGGCTTGGAAAAGGGCATCTATTCCTTCAACGCCGAGAGCGAGGCGGAAGTGGCGTTCATCGACGAAGTGGCGGGCGAACTTGGAAAAACGGCCCCGGTGGCCTTGCGGGTGAATCCGAACGTGGACGCGAAGACGCACAAATACATTTCGACGGGCAAGAGCGAAAACAAGTTCGGGATCGATTTCGAGTCCATCCGCGACGCCTACGACCGCGCCGCCGAGCTGCCCAACATCCGGCTCCGCGGCCTGCAGATGCACATCGGGTCGCAGCTGA
This sequence comes from Verrucomicrobiales bacterium, assembly GCA_040905585.1. Taxonomy (GTDB): domain Bacteria; phylum Verrucomicrobiota; class Verrucomicrobiia; order Verrucomicrobiales; family DEV007; genus Arctic95D-9. The sequence continues at coordinate 22,696 of JBBDRG010000049.1, read as the reverse complement.
CCTCGGTGAATCCGTTCGTCGAAGCGGTCAAGAAGGTGGGCTCGCTGGTGGAGGAGCTGAAGGCGCGCCACGGACTCGAGTTCTTCAGCATCGGCGGCGGCATCGGGATCGTCTACAACGACAGCCTCGCCAGCGGTCGGGGCGCGTGGTGGAGCGAGCGGGACGAAAGCCTCCTGACCATCGAGCGCTACGCGTCGCAGCTCGTTCCCCTGCTGAAGCCGCTCGACATGAAAATCATTCTCGAGCCGGGACGTTTCATGGTGGGCAACGCCGGCGTTTTGCTCAGCGAAGTACTCTACGAAAAACGCGGCGCGGCCAAGACTTTCCAGATCGTCGACGCGGCGATGAACGATCTCATTCGGCCGGCGCTCTACGAGGGACACCACGACATCGTCCCGGTTGCCGAGCCCGCCTCGGAGAAGACCGAGACGGTGGACATCGTCGGCCCGGTCTGCGAGAGCGGCGATTTCTTCGCTCAGGATCGCGACCTTCCGGTTCTCGAAAAGGGCGATCGGATCGCGCTGCTGAGCGCGGGCGCCTACGGCTTCGTGATGGCGTCCAACTACAACTCCCGACCGTTTCCGGCGGAAATTCTCGTCGACGGAGAAACCGCGCACGTGATCCGGGCACGGCAAACCTACGACGACCTCGTCGCGGGCGAGACGATTCCGAGCTGACGCCGCCGAGGGCTTCCGCCGCGGACCAGCCTCAGCTCACCGTGGCTTCGCTGTTTCCGCCAGCCTCGGCGAGCATCACGCGGTCGCTCGGCAGGGGAACGCCGGCGTCGCGGCGATCGACGAGGCTTTCCACCACGCGGTTCGCCATGTCCCGGTGCCCGCAGGGGACGCGGAGGACCAGCTTCCGGGAGCCGTCGAGATCGTAGAGGACGATGTCCTCGCTGAGAAAGCGGGGCTCCTGGGCGATTTCCAGCCCGTCGAGCGACAGGTCGGCGTGGTACTGAGACCACAGTTTTCTCCCCACGAAGTGGAGCCGCCCCGGGCTTCCCGTTTCCGCCACGAGACGGCCGAAGGTCATGGGAACGAAGCCGGCGACGTTCTTGCAACGCCCGACCAGGACCTTCGCCGACCATTCCGGGTCCGCCCGGCGGCCGCCGAGGACACGTCCCAGTTTCTGATCCTCCGCCGAGGTCAGGCCCGCGTAGAGCAGCCTGTCCTCGTCCGGGGGGGACACCAGCGAGAAGACCTTGTGGCCCACCAACCAGAAGAACGCCTTGATGCGGCGAAACAGCTTCGGGGCGAGGTAGAGCGATACGCCGAGAAAGACGAGGCAGAAAATGGCGGCGAGAACGGGATTGACGCTCATCAGAAGCAACCCGCCGAGAACGGCAACGTCTTCCGTCACGCTGGCCACGATGTTGGAGACGGGCTCGGGCGACGCGTTGATGGCGAGCCGGGTGCCCGACTTCACGCCGTGGGCGATGAGAGTGGTGCCGCCGGCGAGGAGCGCCACGACGACCTCGAAGCCCGGATCGGAGGGCCCGAGCGTCTGGATCGCCAGCAGGCTGCCCCCGACCGGGCGGATCAGCGTGTGGACCGAGTCCCAGAGGGAATCGACCCAGGGGATCTTGTCGGAGAAAAATTCCATGGCGAAGAAAATTCCCGCCGCGGTGACCACCATGGGGTCTCCCAGCACCATGAGATCGGGATAGGTTGCCGAGACGTCGACCCAGCCTTGATTGATGGCGAGGCCGGTGACGAGAACGACGAGGTAGAGGTTCAGCCCCGCCAGAGTGGCGAAGCCGAGGGCGACGGCGAGCGTTTCGAGAACTTCCATGGATCGAGTGGGTCGGTGGTCAGAAGGAACAATAGCATGGCATCAGAAAAGACGCCGTCCCGCTAGTACAAACGAATCCGGGAATTGGAATCGTAGAGGAAAAATTCAAGAAGCAAGAAGCAAGAAGCAAGAAGCAAGAAGCGCTAAACGGCTAATGAGCTAAAAGCTAAACAGCTAATTGAACTAAACAGCTAAAAAAACGCCTCTTGATTCGAGCGCTCTTCGCTCGCTTGTTGGGGGCATGCGACATTCCGTCATTCTCGCCGCCGCCCTGGCCGCGGCTTCACCGACCGGAGCGACGTCCGCTGCCGAACTGCCCAACATCATCTTCATCGTCGCGGACGACTTGGGATACGGCGAGCTGAGCTGCCAGAATCCGAACACGGACGTCCCCACGCCGAACATCGATTCGATCGCGCGGAACGGGGTCCGCTTCACCGACGGCTACGTGTCCGCGCCCTTCTGCGCGGCATCGCGAGCCGGACTCGTCACGGGACGCTACCAGACGCGATTCGGCTTCGAGTTCAATCCCATCGGGGCGGGTAACGAACATCCGGACGCCGGACTGCCCCTCGACGAGGAAACGCTTCCCGAACTCCTCCGCGGCCGCGCCGGCTACAGCACCGCCCTGATCGGCAAGTGGCACCTCGGCGGCACGGCGCCCTTCAACCCGATGCGCCGCGGGTTCGACGAGTTTTTCGGCTTTCTTCACGAAGGACATTATTTCCGCCCCTCGCCCTACGAGGGAATGACGACCTGGCTGCGCCGCAGGGTCCTGCCCGGCGGAAGCCACGGGCGCTGGACCTCGGAAGACGGCCGGCTCATTTTCTCGACGCACATGGGCTCAAACGAGCCCGACTACGACGCCGACAACCCGATCTACCGGAACGGCCAACCCGTCGTCGAGGAGGAAAACCTGACCGACGCCTTCACCCGCGAGGCGGTCCGGTTCATCCAGAGTTGCGGCGACGAGCGACCGTTTTTTCTCTGCCTGTCCTACAACGCCGTCCACAGCCCGCTCCAGGGCGACGAGGCCTACATGGAAAAGTACTCGCGAATCGAGGACATCCAGCGCCGCATTTTCGCCGCCATGCTCGGCCAACTCGACGACGGGGTCGGGCGCCTGCTCGAGACCGTGGAAAAAGAAGGCATCCTCGACAACACGCTGATCGTTTTTCTGAGCGACAACGGAGGACCGACCCGCGAACTGACCAGCAGCAACCTCCCGCTGCGGGGCGAAAAAGGCCGCCTTTACGAGGGCGGCATCCGGGTGCCGTTCATGATGCAGTTTCCGGGAAAAATCGAGGCCGGCACGGTATTCGAAAAGCCCGTCGTCTCGCTCGATCTGTTCGCGACCGCGCTCGCCCTCGCCAAGGTGAATCTCCCGCCCGAAATCGACGGCGTCGACCTCTCCCCCCATCTCGCCGGAGAGACCTTCGCTCAACCGCACGAATCGCTCTACTGGCGGGTCGGCGACCGCGCGGCCCTTCGCAAAGCGGGCTGGAAAATAGTGCGGAATCCCCGCCGGGGGGAGCCGGGACCGTGGGAACTCTACCATGTCGCCGAGGACATCGGCGAAACGGAAAACCTCGCCGACCTCGAGCCCGGCATTCTCGACAACCTCATCGGAACCTGGGAAGAGTACGACCAGGAAATGATCGAGCCCGCTTTTTGAGAAACGCCGGGTGGGTGGTTTCGGACCGAATGGTCTCGGATCGAAGGTCTACGGGTGAACCACGGCGAGCCCGCGCGTCTCGCGAACCCTGTTGATTCACCGAAAGAACCCTGTTGAGTGGAGCGTCTTCCATGCACCTCCGCTCGCTCAACCTGAATCATTTCCGCTGCTTCGAATCGCTGCGGCTGGAACTGCCTCCCGGGATCGTGCTTTTCCACGGCGACAACGCCCAGGGGAAGAGCTCCATTCTCGAAGCCGCCTGCGTGCTCCTGCGCTTGCAGAGCCCGCGCACTCCCGCCCTCGCCGACTGCATTCGGTTTTCCGAAAACGCCTTCGCCGTGGGCGCCCGCCTCGAAAGCCCCGATCCGGTCGAGCTGCGGCTCCAGTACCGAGCCTCGGGACGCCGCCTTCTCGTCGACGGAGAGAATCAGCGCCGGGCCTCCGATTACCTGCGGCACAGTTCACTCGTCGTCTGGATGGCCAACGACGATCTCGCCCTCGTCCGCGGCGGCAGCGAGAGTCGTCGCCGCTATCTCGACTTCATGGCCTCGCAGCTTTTCCCGGCCTATCGTCCGGCGCTGAAAGCCTACGACCGAGCCCTCCGGTCGCGAAATTTTCTCCTCAAGCGGGACGCCTCGCCGAAGTGGCCGGAGATCGACGCCTACACCCGGCTTCTCCACGACCACGGCCGGATCGTCACCGACTGCCGCCGCGAACTGATCCGCTCGCTCGAACCGCACGCCGCCGCAGCGCAGGCGGACATCAGCGGATCCGGAGAAGCGCTCGCCCTCGCCTACGAAAACGCGTCCGGACCCGACGACGACCTCGCCCGCACCCTGGCCGACCGCCGCGACGAGGAACTCCGCCGTCGGCAAACCCTCGCCGGTCCCCACCGCGACGACCTGGTGCTCGAAGTCGACGGCAAACCCGCCGGCAAATTCGCCAGCGAAGGGCAGCAGCGAACCGTGGCCCTGGCGCTCAAACTGGGCCAGACCCGCCTCTTCGTCGACAGGCGGGACCAACCTCCGATCCTCCTTGTCGACGACGTTTTCGGCGAACTCGATCCGGCCCGCCGCAACGCTCTCATGGCCGCCTGGCCCGAAGACTCGCAGAAGCTGATCACCACCACCCACCTGAACTGGATGGACGAGCGGTTCGCCGGGGCGAAACGGATGGAAGTCACCGGCGGGACCGTCGCGTAATCCCAACCGACGGTCTGCGCCACCCCTGACCCCCGACTTCCGACTTCCGACTTCCGAGCTTGCCAGCGAGACAGCGGCGACGGTATGATTCCTGTCACGCCGCGCTTGCCGACGAGGCTCTTTCGGCGGCCTTTCCAACCTTGCAACGCCCATGAATCCCATTCGATTTATCTGTTTCCCGGCGCTCGGCGTCCTCGCGGCGACGATTGGCTTCCCTCTTGGCGCCGAGGAACGCGAATGGACCAACGCCCAGGGGAAAACCATCTCGGCCGAGTTGGTAGAAGTAGCCGATGGGAACGCGGTTCTGAAAATGGAAGGAGCGAACTTCGAGGTACCCATCCAAAGCCTCTCCATCGAAGACCAGGGCTTCATCGCCGACTGGAAAAAGAGGGACATGCCCGACCGCTCCGCCGAACCCGAGGTGGAGCCGAACTGGGACGAGCCGTGGCCGAAAGCCATCTCCGCGGACATCCAGCAGGACATCGAAGTTCTCGAGGAGGACGACGAAGCCGGCCGATACGTCTACGCGAGCGACCACTACGAATTCATCTGCGACGTCAAGCTCAACACCTCCGTGGTCAAGCGCTTCTCCCTCCTTTTCGAGGCGACCAACCAGTATTGCCGCGAACTGCCGCTCGGGATGGTGAAACCCTTTCGCGAAGAGCGCCACAAGATCCGCCTCTTCGAACGCGAATCCTCCTACTTCGAAAAGGGCGGGCCTCCCGGATCCGCCGGCGTCTACATCAGCCGCGGCGGCGAGGGCGACATCCTCGTCCCGCTCACCAGCCTCGGCGTGAAGAAAGTCGGCAGCAACTACAGCGTCGACTACAAGAAGGAGAACTCCACGATCTCCCACGAGATCGCCCACCAGATCACCGACTACGAATACTTCGCGCCCGGCGCCCGGGGCTGGTTCAGCGAAGGGCTCGCCGAATACATCGCCCAGAGCGGATACCGATCCGGAAAATTCGATGTCGACGATCTGCGGAAACTGAAGGAATACGTCACCGCCTACGGCGAGGGAGGAACCGGCGGCAGAGCCCTCGGCGACGAATTTTCCGCTCCCAACCTGGAGGATTTCTTCACCCAGAGCTACGAAGCCTTCACCGCCAACGCGAACTTCAACTACGGGCTCGGCGCGCTCGTCACCTACTACTTCTTCCACATGGACGGCGACAAGGACGCCGCCCGCATCAAAGAGTTCCTCAAGGGGATGAAAGCCGGCAAGGAGCCCCCCGAGTGCTTCGAGCCCCTCCTCGACGGACGCTCCTGGGACGAGCTCGAAGGCGACATCACCCAAAGCTGGCGCTCCCGCGGCGTGAGAATCCATTTCGAGTGAGCCGCCCGATCCCGACCGATTCGCCCATGCGTCACCGGATTCTTCTGGCATGCCTCGCCTGGCTCCCGCTTGTTTCCGCGGCGGAAGCACCGCCCGAGCTGCGGGAACTGACCGCGAAGTACCGACAAGCGGTGGCACGAATCGAGGCGCCGCTCGCCGCGCTGAGAGCCGACTACGAAAAGGAGCTGGCCGAGATGGAGACCGACGCCCAGCAGGCGGGCGAGCTCTCCGAAATGCTGGCGATCCAGCGAGAGTCGCGATCCTACCGAAACCGCCTTGAGAACATCCCGGAGAAGCACTCCGCCTTGAGAAAAGCCGCCCGGAATTTCGACGCGAAGCAGCGCGAACTTTTGAAAAGTCTCCGACCCGAACTCGACCGGCTGGAGAATGTCTATCTCGAGCAGATGGGGAAGCTTCAAGGCGAACTGACCAAGTCCGACCGGCTCGACGAGGCCTTGTTCGTCAGGGAACACGCGCAATTGCTGACCAGAGGAGAACCCCCGCGTGAGGATCTCGTCGCCCACTGGGAACTCGACGGGAACGCGCGGGACGGCAACGTCCCGCCTCGGTTTCACGGGCGCGCGAGCGGTCGCGGGCCCGACTACGTCCACGGCCGAATCGGGACCGGGGCCGTGAGAGTCGGCCAAGACCGCTACCTTTCCGTTCCCCATCGGCCCGAGCTCAACCTGCTGCATCCGTTCACCATTTCGGCCTGGTTCTATCTGGAGCCGGGAGCCTCTCACGAAACGGGGGCGCCCATCGTCGCGAAAGGGAATGAATCCTGGCGGCTGCAGCTGGGCGAGAATGGCCAAGGCGTCGGTCTTCGACTCAAAACCGGGGTGTCGGCACTAGCCGCCGAGTCGGCGGCCGAAGCGACCGAGGAGGGGAAATGGCAGCACGCCGCCGCCGTCTTCACGGGGAAGGACATCTTCGTCTATCTCGACGGAGTCCGCGTCGCCGAGGATGGAAAGGACGCCTACGAAACCACCCACGAGAACGAAGAGGACGTCGGCATCGGATTCAACCCGGGAATGCCGGAACGGTCGTTTCACGGAGCGATCGACGATGTCCGCCTCTACAACCGGGCCCTGAAGCCGAACGAAGTGCGGGTGCTGGCCGGGGGAGAGGGGCTAGGGAGAAGAGAGTAGGGAGAAGGGAGCGGTTTAGTTTTTGGCTGTTTAGCCGGTTAGGAGACTGTTGAAAAAGGCTGGAATGAAAAACGGCGAGCCATTTTGTTTTCTGGCGAGGCGCGGTGAGGGAAGGTAGCGAGCTACCTGACCGAATCGGAACGAAACCAGGAAACTAAAAGGGCCGCCGCCCGAAAGGGTCGATCAAAAGCGATTCCGGCAACGCCGCTATTTCCCATCCCAAAAACAACAGAAATTTTTTGTTTCAGAGTTTTTCAACAGTCTCTTAGCGCTTCGGCGGGCAAACCCGGCCTGTCGGGGGTTCCGGGATTCAGGTTTTCAGGCCGGCCTTTCGAGCGGCGTAGCCGTTCAGCGCCTTCCCCTCGTCAACTTCTCAACTTCTTTCCTCCTCAACTTCTTCACTCTCCTCGTCCTGATGAGCATGAGGGCGGACAGGTCGGGATCTCCGTGAGTGGCGTCGACCACTTCGCGGAAGCCGTCGACCTTGGAGGAGAGCTGGGCTTTCATCGCAAACGGTACCAGTTAAAACTTCTTGATTCGCAAGCGGGTAGAATCACGAATTTTCAACTGGCCCCGGCTTCCAGGTCATCGGCGATCGAATCGGGATCGCGCCTCATGTCGAGAATTCGGATAACCAGGATCTGGTCTCTTCCGTCGAATTCGTAGTAGACGGCGTAAGGGAACCGCTTCGAGAGAAGTCGATGGTATCCGAAGACGATACGATGAACTCCTGGAAACAAGACCAAAGAACCGATGTCCGAAAACAGGGAATCCCGGAAATAATCCCCGAGCCCATCCTGCTGTCGCTCGTAGAAACTCCAGCCGGAACGCAAATCCTCGAGGGCAGAGGGGAGAATCCTGATCTTCATCGACGTTCGCCGCGGAGGATCTCCTTCGCGGTCGAAAAATCGATCGGAGTCTCGGCACCCTCGGAAACGCGCTTGGCGGTCTCGGAAAGAACTTCACCATGCCAGGAAGGCGAGTCGATCTCGTCGCCCGAACCGGTAAGATTCGACCAGAGGAGCTCCATAATCCTAAGCTTTTCATCCTTAGGAAGTTCTAGAATCTCGTCAGCCGTAACCATCGGGTTATAGTATCTTAACTTCCCAAGAACCTCAAGCGCTCACTTCGGGAGAGCCGGTGCGGTACACGAGGGGGGGGCAGATAACATTTGTCGTCATTCTCTGTTGGCCGACTCTCGAAAACCATGGCCCAGCGGAAACATTGTCAAGAAATGTTGCTTCTGACCCCGGAACTTTGCCGGAACTTTCATCGGCTTATCCATGTCCGTTCTTTCTTCGGCAGGGCCTTTCGGCGAAGACCTCACGGTCGCCGTCGGAATGGACGATGGGAGGGCGCCGGTTGCTTCGCTCCATGACGTGGTAGGACGCATCCTCGTATTCGATCCGTGGCGCTCGGGGCATGTCGCGAGGCTAGAGAAAACAAAGGAAGTGGTCAAATTCTAAATTCTAGGACTGCCCTCACCCTGACCCCCCCCTAACCTGACGCCACCGAAGAAAATTAACCATCCTCAGTTGCGATCGACTGTCGATTCCCGGAAAGACCGAGAAAAACCAGATAGAAGACACCAAAAGTGCCTGCGTAAATGGCGGCTTTGATCAAGCTCGTCGCATCAAACCCCTGAAAGGTATTCATCCATACCTCAAAGGGTTTCGAGAAGACTTCTTCGCTTTTGAGACGTAGATCTCTTCCCATCGCCATGCCGATGCCAGATAAGAGAATCGCGAAAACCGATAGGGAGATAGCTTTTCGTTGGCCAAGAGCCTTTGAAACAGCTCCTTGCATCCACTTTAGGGCCAAGGCACCGGCGAGCAATCCTGCCAAGGCAAAATGGAAGATCAAGATTAAGTCAAACCACGGGAGCGTAGTGATGCCGCGCATGTGAATCAAGTCAGTAACGATATACGGGGCATTCGGCAGAAAAATCAGCCAGACCACCCAGCAAGCAGCCAACCAATAGCCTGATAGATCTTTCCAGCGTACTATCCCGGCGACAAGAAGCGGCAACCAGCCTAGCCATAAGTTGTGATGCAGGAACCCCCACGCATCACCTTCCAGAAAATAGCGTATCGAGCCGTAAATTACGCAGTAGAGGGAAAATAAGGCGACAGTGATGAATTGTCTGTCCATAGGGTCCGAGAGTTACCGACTTGAGTGGGCCCGTTCAAGGATTTTTATCTAGCGTGGGTAGCGCAATGGTTTGAGGGGGCAAGGCCAACATCCTACTGCGCTGAGTCGAAATGTCTTTTCTAGTTTCCATCCTTGCCTCACCATCGACAAGCGCTGGAAGTGTCCCCTGAGTCGAATGGCACGGTTTTAGGAGACTGTTGAAAAACCCATCCGCGTCCAGATTGGACTTGGCAGCGTTCATGAAGTGGTTAAGATCGGTTAATAGTCGCGGGTCCGTCCGAGAATCTAGAATGACAGGGCGTCGAGTGCATCGGGCAGGGTGCTCGCGGTGATGTTCTCTGCGAGAGGGAAGGTGTGCTTTCCAGGATGCACCACGTGGATGTGGTCCAGGCCCAGGTCGGATTCGGCGATGCGCATCGATTTGGTTGTGCCGGGTTTCTCGCTGTATTTGAACTCGAACCCGATGCGCTTGCCTTCCTGGAAAACGAGCAGGTCCAGTTCCGCTCCGCCGTGGGTGGCCCAGAAATACGGGGCAGTCCTCGGCACTGCGGCCGAGCAGTTCGCGGCGCACCCGGTCGAGCGTCTTCTAGCGAGGCGGGGCCTCAGAGCGGGCAAGCCCGCTTCTCTTAATCTTACTCTTAATCCGTAATCTTAATCCCCCTCGCTCGAAAACTTGACCCAATTTGGTCGATTCCGATTCAAGTCTCCTAGCGCACGTCCGCAAAAGGGCTCGGGAGCTTGCGCGCTGCGGGAGCGATCCGGCGAGGCCGGAGAGGAAGTCGGCGGTGCCGCTCTTTCCGTCCTTCCCGCCACCGTCCCACACGGTGACCTTGTCGATCTTGAGGTTCGAGATCGCGCCTCACCAGTCCTGACGGTACCAGTCCTAGAATTTAGAATTTTGTCCATCGTCTTATCCATGTCCGTTCTTCCTTCTGCAGAACCTTCCGGCGAAGAGTTCGCGGTCGCCGTCGGAATGGACGATGGGCTGGCGCCGGTTGCCTCGCGCCACGAAGTGGTAGGACGCATCCTCGTATTCGATCCTTGGCGCTCGGGGCATGTTGCGAGGTTAGAGAAAACAAAGGCGCTTCGTAGATCCGTGTGGAAATCAAATGAACACTTCGCGTTGTCCTCGGTCCGTCTCCGGGATCGCTTGCCATGGGGCCCGCTTCCCCCGAACCCCCGGCGTAGCGGGAATCGAGGATTCCCGGCGCTGAGCGCCTATCAGGGGGAGCCCCATAGCAAGCGCTGTCCTCGCCGTCCCTCCGGGAACGCCGATTTTGGGGGATTTCCACACAAAACGACGAAGACCCAAAACAAAAGAGGCGGTCAAATTCTAAATTCTAGGACTCCCCCGAGCTCTTTTCCCCTGTTCACCCCTATCCGTCTAAAAGCTCATCGCGACATTTCTAATGTCACGGATAGGCAAGTATACGAAAACTGCTGTTATCAAAATGTTCTTCTTTTGTCGATCGACCAACAGGGGTGGCACCTCGTAATAATCCGCCAGAGTTCTAGACACTTCATTTACGGCCTCAGAAAATTCGGTGGCGGAAAATTCCCGACAATTCAAAAATTCAAAAAAGGTATGTTCATTTGATAGTACTCTTTTTCTTCAGGCTTGTTTGCGTCACCTTGGTGATGGGGCTCGTAATTCGGCGGGGTGATGATTGCAACTTGATCAACAAATCTTACTTCAAAGTTCGTCTGGCCTATGACACTGACCACAAAATCTCTAAAGGACTCAATTCCCGGCTTTAAAGTCACGTCACGCGAAAGCTTTTTATGATCGGTTTCAATTAGTATGAATCCATGCAAATCAAGATCCCCCCCCAATACACCGTCTCGTTTAAACACGTTAGAAAACGTCTCTTCCAAGGTTCTGGTCGCATCGACGGGGCGATCATACTGATAGCCCAAAGGCTCAGCCATGCTCACCCTTTCAGGCTGCGCCTCAAATTCTTCGTTCTCGCATCCGGCGAGGAAGCCAAGAGATAGCGCACAGACGGCAATCTTGCTGATTCTTATACTCATGTTGGTTGCGAGAGTGTAGTCGGGGGTCTGTCCGTCGCGGGTCCGTCCTAGAATCTAGAAAGACAGGGCGTCGAGTGCCTCGGGCAGGGTGCTCGCGGTGATGTTCTCTGCGAGAGGGAAGGTGTGCTTTCCAGGATGCACCACGTAGGTATGGAAAGGGGTGGACAGACAAATTTTGACATTCTGCGTTTAGTCGCGTGTCCGTCCGAGAATCTTGCGCGCTCGGGGAGTTCTCTTCACTTGGCCGGGGGCGGCGGGAATTCGTCGCGGGCGGTAGCGGCTCTTTCGTCGCTGCTCCCTTCGCTCGTCTCGGCTTCGTGGTTCGGAGTCGTCCCCTCGTCCGGGCCGGAAGCCTCGACGCGGTGAATCGGCGAGGCCGGCTCGGGGTCGCGGGCCGACGGGCGCTTGCCGCTGTTCATCTTGCCGAGAAACTGGGGCAACTCGACGCCGACGTTCCGGGTCAGTTCGTGAAGCGGCGGGAGCGATCCGGCGAGACCGGAGAGGAAATCGGCGGTGCCGTTCTTTCCGTCCTTCCCGCCACCGTCCCACACGGTGACCTTGTCGATCTTGAGATTCGAGATCGCCTTGACCTGCTCGGCGACGAGCTCGGGCAATTGTTCGATCATGAGCATGAGGGCGGACAGGTCGGGATCTCCGTGCGTGGCGTCGACCACTTCGCGGAAGCCGTCGGCCTTGGCGGAGAGCTGGGCTTTCATGCCTTGCGCTTCGGCTTCCATGACGGAGCGGATGCCGTCGGCCTTTCCTTTCTCGAGACGGCGGGTCTGCTCGGCTTCGGCTTCGGCGAGGGTTTCGATCCGCTGTTTCTCCACCATGGCGGGCACGACGATGTCGGCGTAGCGGGTCGCTTCCTCCCGCTGGGCGCGGGCGGTCTCGGCTTCCTGTTCGGCGGCGTAGGCTTCGCGTTCTCCCTCGGCGGTCTTGACGCGTTCGGCGGCCGACCCGAGACGATTCGCCTCGGCTTCCTGCTCGCGACGGACGGCGTTGGAATTGGCGATCGTGACCGCGGCGGTGTTCTCGCCCTCGACGGCGGACGCGTGCGACCTGGCGACCTCGGTGCGGCGCATTTGTTCGGCCTTGGCTTTGCCGATTTCGCCGTCGCGTTCCTTCTCGGCGACCTTGACTTTGGCTTCGTTGATGGCGCGCGCGGCGGCTTCCTGGCCGAGGGCGTCGATGTATCCGGATTCGTCGGTGATGTCCTGGATGTTGACGTTGATGAGTCGCAACCCGACTTTCTTGAGTTCGACTTCGACGCCGTTGGAGATGTTCTCGATCATCTTGTCGCGGTCGGCGTTGATTTCCTCGATCGGCATGGTGGCGATGACGACGCGCATCTGACCGAAGATGATGTCCTTGGCCAGTTCCTGAACCTCTGGCAGGGTGAGGCCGAGGAGACGTTCGGCGGCATTCTCCATGATGCCGGGCTCGGTGGAGACGCCGACGGTGAAGGTGGACGGGGTGTTCACCCGGATGTTCTGCTGGGAAAGCGCGCCCTCGAGCCGAATGTCGATGGGCGTCGGCGTCAGATCGAGGAACTGGTGGGACTGGATGATCGGCCAGACGAAAGCGCCGCCTCCGTGGTAGCAGCGAGCGCTCATTCCGGCGCTCGCCATGCCGGTTTTTCCGTAGATGACGAGGATGCGGTCGGGGGGACAGCGGTTGTAGCGCGACGCCAGGGCCGCGACGGTGACGACCAGCAGCAGGAGGACGCTGCCGATGAGAATGAGTGGTTCGATCATGGATGTCGAGTCAGGTCAGGGTTGCTTGTTCTTCTTCGGGGATTACTAAAAGAGTGTTGTCTTCGAGGACGTCGATCACGAGAACTTTGTCCCGGTTGTCGATGCGGCCGGGCTTCGACGTCACGGCCTGAACGGTCTGGAGCCGGCCTTGGATCATGACTTCGATCTGGCCTTTCCCTTCGCGTTCTCCGGGAATGGGCAGGTAGACCGACCCCACCTGGCCGACGGCATTGCGGTAGTCGAGCGTGCCGCTGTGGCGCATGGACCACAGCACCTTCATGAGGTAGAAAACGGTAAACATGAGCACGAGGCCGACGAGCAGGGCGACCAGGACGACCAGCCACAGGGCGGAGCCGGCCTTGGTCAAGATGGCGCCCATCCATCCGAAGCCGACGAGGAACGCGGTCGCGGTGCGGACGGAGAGGAACTCGATGTCGCCGAAGCCGGATTCGTCTCCGCCGCCGAAGCCGTCGGCCTCGTGGTCGCCGTCGAGGCCAAGGAGCATCATCAGCGTCTGCACGCCCAGCAGGGCGGTCGAGAACATCCCGATGGTATAGAAGATTTTGGCCACCAGGGCCAAGCCGTCCCACCAGCTGTTCAAGTCTTCCATCATCTCGATCGGGCGAATTGTGAAGGAATCCAATCGCGAGGTCGATTACAATAGTGCCGATGGATTGCAATCGCAGCCGGCGGGGTGGCGTTTCATCCGGAAACAAGATAGCGAAGACCGATCACGAAGATCAAGCCGAACACGATCCGGCGGAGCCACGCCTGCGGCAGCCGGTCCAGGGTCATTTTCCCCAGCCAGACCGCCGCGACCGCCGGCGGCAGCGACCAGGCCACGAGACGCAGCAAGTCCGCGGTGATTTCCCCGGCGTTCAGCATCAGGAGATTCCGCACGAGCGCCCCCGCGACGAAGACCGTCTGCAGGATCGCCACGACCTCCACCTTGGACCAGTCCCGGGAGTAGGCGTAGACGACCACGGGAGGCCCGCCCACGTTGAATGCCCCGGCGAGGATCCCGCCGACCATTCCGAACAAGGTGCCGGTGCGCTCGGGGATGGCGAGACGGACGAAGCGCTTCTGCAGAAACTCGGCCACGGAGATCAGCATGAGCACCGCGCCGAGAAAGCGGATGACGAGTTCGCCGTCCACGGCGCGCAGCGAATAGTAGCCGATGGGAATGCCGAGGCCCATGCCAAGGACGAGCGGCGTGGCGTGGCGCAGCGAAAAGCCGGCTCGGTTGGCGAACATGATGAACCCGTTGACCAGGAGACCGACCAGGGAGACGTAGGCGATCGCGTCCCCCACGGGAAGCAGAAGCGGAACGAGGGCCATCGTGACGATGGCTCCGCCGAAGCCGGTGGCGGACTGCAGGTAGGCGGCGGCAAAGAGAATCGCGACGACGAGGATGGTGGAAGTGTCCATCCGGATCAGGAAATCGTCGAAAGGCGCTGGAATGGAAGGCGAGTCATTTTGGTTGCGGGCAGCCGGAGCGATGCGGAGGCCCGCCGACCGCGGTGCCGCCCGTCGGGTCGGTTTGAAAGGGTTTCAGCGATCTCTCAAGGCGCGGCGGGTTCGCCTCCATCGACCTCCAGCTGGAAGGCGCCGGGTTCGGGCGGAGCGCCGCGAGGGGCGCCCGCCAGTTGGTCGTCCTCCCGTGCCCGCCACTTCCGGAGCGCGAGTTCGCCGGAGACCCGGCCGAGTTTCGAATCGGCGTATCCGGCGCCGGCGTCGAGGGTTGGGTAACGCCGGATTTCGAAATGGAGGTGAGCCAGGTAGCGGCCGTTCGCCGTGCCGATGGTGCCGATGGTGTCGCCGCGCCCGACCTGTCGCCCGACGGGAACCCGAATCGAGTCGAGGTGTCCGTAGAAGGTTTCGACGAGCCGCCCGTCGGCCAACTCGTGCAGCAGCATGGCGACGTTTCCCCACCCGTCGGACGGCCAGCCCGCGAAAATCACCAGGCCGTCGGCGACGGCGTAGACCGGATCTCCCAAATCGGAGTCCCCCCCGCCGATGCCGTTGAGGTCGTCGCCGAGATGATTGGCGGTGAGAAAAGGCTGGGCGTTGTAGGTGAGCGCTCCGTGCGCGCTGCCGACCGGATAGTCGAAGGTGTCGGCGGTCGGAGCGAGCACCATTTCGATCGGCGAAGTCACGGCGAAGGCGGGGTCGAAGACCGCTTCCTCTCCGGTCCCCAGCAAGCCGATTCGGGCGGGCCGGAAACCGTCCTCGGCCTCGGGCTCGGCCCGTTTTCCGCTTCGCGCGATCAGGAAAACGAGCATGAAAACAGCCGCGACGACCACGAAAATGGGGAGGACGTAGCGGTGCCACTCCTGCAGATGCTGTTTGACGTCAAAGTGGGGAAGCTTTTTCAACTCCCTGCGAATAGACGGCATTTCGCCTTTTTTCGCAACGCTCCGAGAGGAATTTTGACGTAGAGTGGCCGCTTCACTCGATGGACAGCGGATTCCCACAGATTCGACGATTTCGGATCGACCTGGCCTACGACGGGCGCGCTTTCGCCGGCTGGCAGAGCCAAACCGGCGGCGATGCCGTGCAGGATATTCTCGAAAACGCGATCCGGAAGCATTGTCCGGCGATCGGAAGGGTTCACGGTTCCGGACGTACCGACGCCGGCGTGTCGGCGGAACAGCAGGTGGCGCATTTCGACGTCCCCCCCGGCTGTCGCATGAACGGCGACGAGTGGCAGCGCGCGCTGAATTCCCAGCTCGGGCCGACCGTTCGGGTGATGCGCTGCGGCGAGATCGACCCGGCTTTCCACGCCCGGTTCTCCGCCCTGGAGAAAGCGTATCGCTACGACATCGCGACGGGAGCCGTCCTGCCGCCGCTGCGGGCGGGGCTCGCGTGGCATCAGCGGGGGTTCGACCGGGTCGAAGAGCTCAAGGCGGTGCTGGGCCTCTACCTGGGCACCCACGACTTCCGCGCGTTTTCGGCGAACCGAAAAGACGGCAAGGACGCCACCCGCAGCACGATCCGGACGATTCTCACCGCCGAGGTGACGTCGACGGGGCCGGAATCGCTTTCTCTCCGGGTTAGCGGACGTGGATTCCTCTACAAAATGGTGCGTTTCCTTGTCGGCTCGGCAGTGTATTGTGCGAGAGGAAAAATAGACCGCGATCAAATACGAAATCTTCTGAGCGGCGACCACCGCGAGGCCAAGGCCCCTCATTGCGCCCCGGCCGACGGGCTCAGCCTCGTCGAGGTTCGCTACCCGGAAGCGTTCGAGATTTTCTAGCTGCCGACCACCACCCCTCACCCTGCGAATCCCCCGATGGGTTTGTTTTTCAAGAAATCCCCCATAGGCGAAAATCGCATCCAGAACTCCGGGCGCTGGCCCGTGCGCTTGACGCACTTTCATCTGATCGACGAATACGAGTTCCCCGCCACGAACTTCCCGGAAATTTTCTTCGTGCAGGAGGGGAGCTTTCTGCACGAGACCGACGTCGGCACGCAGGCGGTCCGAGAAGGGACGGTCGTCATGGTCAACCCCGGCCACCGGCACACCGTGAAGCACCCGGAGGACGCGCTGCTGACGCGGGTGCGCTATCTCCCCGAGTGGCTGTCCCGGGAATACGTGATCATCGCGAACTCGCCCCACGTGCTTTCGCTCTTCTTCGACCAGTCGTGGTTCCGCTATCCGCGGGACGAAAATCTGCATGTCTTCACGACGCGCGGCGAGGCGTCCACCCGGGTGCGCGCCGAACTCGAATATCTCCAAGGTCTCCTCAAAGCGAAACGCGAGCTGGAACCGGTGGCGAGAGTTTCGCTGATCAAACTGATGATGCTGCTCGCCGACGAGCACAACCGTTTCTGGCGCGGGGTGCCGGAAGTCGAGTACGGCCCCGAAGCCAAGTACGCTCTCGACCTGATCGAGTCGACCATTCTCGCCGCCGCCCCTTTCGAAGCCGCCAAGATGCGGCGAGGCGGATTCAAGAAAGCGCCGATCGTGTCCGCCTTCGAGGAGGTCACCGGCATGACGCTCGACGACTACGCCCAGCGCCGGCGCATTTTTCACGGCGCCTGCCGCCTCCTGACCAGCCGGGAGGAGCCGCGGCGGATTTCGAAAGCACTGGGATTTGCCTCCACCGGCGAATTCGCCAAGCAGTTCGAAGCCGTCTTCGACATTCCCCCCAAGGTCTACCGCGAAAAATTCGGCCCGCCCGAAGAAAAGGCCCCCGAAGCGACTGGCGGCGGAGGCGGGAAAGAAGGGGCTTGATCAAGTGCTTCGGCCCATGTTCCTTGGCCCCTTTTTCAGGCCATGAAATCACCCGCCGAACAGCTTGAGCTACTCACCCGCGGCACCGCGCGAATCATCAGCGAGAAAGAGCTGCTCGGAAAACTCCAGCGAGGCGCACCCCTTCGGGTCAAGCTCGGAGTCGATCCCACTTCTCCGGACCTGCATCTCGGCCACAGCGTGGTGCTGGAGAAACTGCGGCAGTTCCAGATACTCGGACACCAGGCGGTTCTCATCATCGGCGATTTCACGGCCCAGATCGGCGACCCGACCGGGCGCTCCAAGACGCGCCCCCCCTTGTCGCGGGAAGACATCATGGCCAACGCGGCCACCTACACCGAGCAGGCTTTTCGAATCCTCGACCGCGAGAAGACCGAAATCGTCTTCAACGGCGAATGGTTCAACCGCATGTCCTTCGCCGACGTGATCCAGCTCAACGCCCGGGTCACCTTGCAGCAGATGTTGCAGCGGGAGGACTTCAAGAACCGCATCGCCGCCGACCAGGAAGTCCGGCTGCACGAGATCCAGTATCCGATCGTGCAGGGGTGGGATTCGGTCGAAGTCAGGTCCGACGTCGAACTCGGCGGCACCGATCAACTTTTCAACAACCTCGTGGGCCGGGACCTGCAGAAAGCCGAAGGCATGGAACCGCAGGTAGTGATGTGCCTGCCCATTCTCGAGGGCCTCGACGGGGTTCAGAAAATGAGCAAGAGCCTGGACAACTACGTCGGCATCAGCGAGCCGGCTCCCGAGATGTTCGGCAAGCTGATGAGCATCTCGGACGAACTCATGGGGCGGTATTCGGTCCTTCTGCTCGGCGAGGAAACCGACCCGTCGGCCCACCCCATGGAGGCGAAGAAATCGCTCGCGGTCAAGCTGACGAGCCGCTACCACGGCGAAGCCGAGGCCCGCTCGGCCCGCGAAAACTGGGAGGCCCTCTTCAGCCGCAAGGATCTCGACGCCGCCGCGTTGCCCGAGTTCGGCGTCGGCGAACGAAAGGACCTGGCGGGCGTCGTCGCCGAAGCTTTCGAAAAGTCGTTCGCCGCGAAGCGGTCGGGCTCCGACGTCCGTCGGCTCATTCAGCAAGGCAGCGTGCAGTTGGACGGGGAGAAGCTCACCGACCCGCGCGCCGAGCCCTCCTGGACTTCCGGCCAGGTGTTGAAACTCGACAAGAAGCGCAGCGTCCGCATTGCCTGAAACAAAAGGCGTTTCCCCCAGGGGCGGGAGGCAGCCGTGTCGTCGCCCCGCGAGATTCGAACATCTCCCGCCGCCGCGGCAGCGTCTTGTCTCCCAAGCCAAGTCGATTCTGCTTTTTAACGTTGATTCCGAGCGGACTTTTTCGTCCACTGGGATGGTGAAGGTCGATTCGGTGTCGGTCTCGCCGAGCGGAAGAAGACAAAGGCAACGATCAATGAGGCAAATCCTGCGAGCCTTTCCTCGAATCATGGGGATCGCGAACGTCACTGACGACTCCTTCTGCGGGGACGGCACGCTCGACCTAGCTGAGGCCATGCGACACGCGGTCCAGATGGCCGCGGACGGAGCGGACATCATCGACGTGGGCGCGGAGAGCGCCCGCACCAACCGGGAGGCCATCCCGGTGGAGGAGGAAATCGGAAGACTGCTGCCGTTCATCGACTGCTTCACGACGGCCTGCGCCGAAGTCGAGCCGAGAGACGACCTCCAGATCTGGCCTCCTTTGCTTTCCGTCAACACCTGGAGGCCCGAGGTCGTCGAGGCGGTGTTGAAGACGGGCAAAATCGACATCGTCAACGACATGGGAGGGATGCCGGACGACGCCAACGCCCGCCTCTGCAGCGAATACGGCGCGGCCCTTCTCATCATGCACACCGCGGGTCTCCCCAAGGAACCCCACACGGACCGGCACTACGAGGACGTCTGGGCCTCGCTGGAATCGTTCTTCGAAGACCGGGTCGCCAGAGCCTTGGCGGCGGGCCTCGACAAGAACCAGATCATTCTCGATCCGGGAATCGACTTCGCCAAGCAACGCGACGACAACCTCCGCATCTATCGCGAACTGGAGCGGCTCGTCGCCTTCGATTTGCCCATCCTGCTGCCGATTTCCCGGAAAACGGTCATCGGCGAGGTGCTGGGCATCGACGAACCCGACGAGCGGGACGCCGGCACCATCGCCTGCCTGATCCGGGGACTGGTGGCGCAGGCCAACGTCTTCCGCGTCCACCGCGTCAAGGCGATCGCCGACAGCGTCCGGGTGATCGCCGCGATCCGAAGCGAGGCGCTTCACTCTTCGGCGTCGTCTTCCAGAGGCGGGTGATACTCCAGCCTTTCGTTCCGGACGAGGGACAGCGCGACTTCGCCGCTTGCCGGATCGCGGTAGAGGAACGCCAGGTAGTGGACGGGTTCGGCGACCTCGATCCGACCAACGCGCTCGTTCTCGACCCGTACCTCCACAACCTCCCCGATCTCCGGCTCCGCGCGATGCGCTTGCCGGTCGCGCAGCACGCTCGCCTCCCCGTTTATCTCGACGGGAACCGCGGCCCGCTTGAGCAGCGACACCAAGCTCAACCGCGGACCCTCGTCCGCCGGAGCTTCCCGCAACAAATTGAGCCTGAGCTTCGCTTCCGAACGCCCGTTCCGGAGCTCGACGATCTCGTCGTAACACACCACGATCCTGTTTTTCCCGTCCTCTACCTCGACGTCGATCGACGCGGAAGCAGGCTCGGCCCCCTCGTTCGCGACCGTGAAGGTGTAGGTGTCGGGCCGCAGTGCCAGCGTCCCCGAGTCGTCTCCCGTCGGAATCGCGCGGCCGCCGTCGAACTCGAAATCGCCCAGCCGCATATAGGTCGGCGTCGCGAGCGAGACGAGGTTGACCACTTTCAGAAAGCCGGCTTCGGGGGCGTCCTCGGAACCGGTCTCCTGCGCCCGCGCCGAAAACGAGAGCGCCACGAGGAGAACTGCCGCCACTGGGATTCTCATATCGAAGTCGGACTCGCTTCCCCGTGCGGGTTGGCGGGTGAAGGAGATGCGGTCATCGGGTAAAGCTTTGCGCGGGAGCGAGGCAGCGGGGCACGGGGAATCGTGACGGAAAACGCACCGGGAGGCAAGACAACGCGGTCCCGTCTTCTCCGAACACGATTGACTCGGCGAACCGCTTGAGAAGTGACAGCCGAAGCGCCGCGACGGGAGGAGCCGAAAGTCACGAGTCCGTCCGCTCCCGCTCCTCGAAAATGCTCGCGTAGACGCGTTCGTATCCGGCCACCATGGTCGCGACGGAAAAGAGGGTTTCGACTCGATGACGACAAGCGCTGCGGTCGATTTCGGGGACTCGCTCCACGGCTTGGACGGCACCCGCCACGCTGTCGACGAGGAATCCGGTGACCCCGTCCGCGATGACCTCGCGGCACGACCCCAGATCCATGGCGATTACGGGCACCCCGGCCGCGTTGGCTTCCGCGAGGACGAGACCGAAGCGCTCGGGAATCGTGTTGAGATGCAGCAGGGCGCTCGCCCCGGCGAACAAGGCGTTTTTTCCCTCGATGCCGACGGGCCCGATGTAGCGGATCTGCCTTCCGTCGAGGAAGGGCTCGACCTTTTCGCGAAAGTAGTCTTGGTCCTGGACGATGCCCGCGATGACCAGGCGCCGACCGCTGGCGCGGGCCACCTCGATCGCGAGATGAACGCCTTTGTCCGGATGGATCCGCCCGAGAAAGACGAGGTCGTCTCCGCCCGCTTCGATGAGGGGGTAGAGGGACACGTCGATGCCGTTGTAAACGGTCGCCAAGTAGTTCAGCCCCTCGGCCCGGTCGGAGTCGCTGATGGAAACGAAGTAGCCGTCGCGGTATTTCCGATAGACCGGCATGATCCTGGGCGATGAGAATCCGTGGATAGTGGTGAGCACGGGCGTGTCCACCAGCCCGCTGAAACTCAACGCCATGAAATCGTAGTGACTGTGGACGAGGTCGAATTCGGAGGCGTGCTCGAACATCTCCGAGAGGTGGAGGTACTCGGCGACCTTGGCATCGACGTCCGGGTCCTCCTCGTATCCCCGTTCAACGACGGCGTGAAGGCGAGCGCGGGTGATGGAATCCGCGGTGGCGAAGAGGGTCACGTCCCAGCCGCTGGCCACCAGTCCTTCGCAAATGTTTCCGGCAACGGTTTCCCAAGCGCCGTAGTGCTCGGGCGGCGTTCGCCACGCCACCGGCGAAAGGACCGCGACTTTCTTCGTTCCACGCCACTCTGCGGTACGGTTCATGGTTGACGCTCGGATTGAGAAAGGACGGGGTCGGCCGGGGTGCGGCCCGTCGGGGCCGGGAAGCCGATTCCCCTGTCGGCGGTGCGCGGCGGACGAATCGCTCCGAACCCGACGAGGCGGGAAACGTCCCCTCTCCCGTCGCCGCGAAACACCTCGGGACAGCTCGGCGGCGCGAGTGCGGCGCGAGTGCGGCGCGAGTGCGGCGCTACCGCGCCGGGGGGGCGTCGCATCCTCCGGGTTCGCTCGGAGAAACGCTCGAGACAGCTACTTCTTCCCGGACCCCGAGGACTTCGGCTGTTGCTTGTTCGCGATGGTGCGGCTTTTCTCCTTTTCCGCGGCCGTCGTTTTGCTGTCCTTCTGATTCTGGTTCTTCTGCTTCGATTTTGGTGACTTGTCGCCCATGGTGTGATTGCGGGTTGAGTTGGGAGGATGAACCCTCGTCCGAATGGCGACGGGGCCGAAAGGAATTCCGTCGGCGGAATCTGCAGGTAGGGATTGCGTGCTCCGACAGACGGCTGCCGAACGACCCAGCATAGTCGATCCGGAGGAATTCGCCCAGAGAAATCGAGAAGCCGCCGCCCTTTGCCGTCTTGGTGTCCCGATCCTCCGCCGAGGCCCATGCCGCGCTGCAAAGCGGCGAGATCGTGCGGCTGCCGGAGTGGACGCGATTGCCGATTTTCTGACGGAATTCCTTTTTCGAAACCTCGTGGGTATCCGGGAGTTTCGTCATTTCCTCCTCCCCGCCACCGCCCGCAACACCTCGTCCTGCACTTCGTCAAGCCGCTTTCCGAGATCGTCCGCCAAAAAGCGCAGCACCAGCCAGCCGTGGCTCTGCAGTAGAGCATCCTTGCGGCGGCCGCGACGATAGGCCTCCGCGTCGCCGAGGTGCTGCGCACCGTCGATCTCGATCACGAGCCTCGCGGACTCGCAGAGCAAGTCCACCTCCATACGCCCGCGATCGTCGAAGGGGATCGGCAGCAGGGCATTCAAGCGGAACCGCCCTGCCAGCTCGGGCAGGGTCTCCAGGCGCCGGTAAATGAACGCCTCGCTCGCGCTCCTCGCACGAGCGGTCACCTCCCAGGGTCCTCGCGGAGGATGGTCCCTGACCTT
>JBBDRG010000048.1:0-1054 GCA_040905585.1 Verrucomicrobiales bacterium | reverse complement strand
TCACGGAAGTCATCATGCCGCGCTTCATCCAGGGAGAGCAGGACGCCGACGGGAACAATCTCAACCGGGTGCCCTTCGCCTACCGGCTGCGCATTGACGGCCTGGTTGCGGGGGCGACCTACCGCTACGGCAACCGCATTATCGACGAGGAGGCCCCGCCGACCCAGGACGGGGCGGGAAACATGATCTTCGTCAAAATCGATGGCTCGGACTTCGTGCGCAATACAAACTCCCCGCGCTTTCGCCAGGATGACTTCGACGACCGCCACAACACCTTTGTCGCCGATGCCGAAGGGAGCTACACCGGGTGGTTCGTCACCGAGCCCACCGGCAACCCGCGCATTGTGCCGGGTGTGGATCTGCGCATGAGGGTGTTGCTCAATGACGGGGAGGACGGTGAAGAGACGCGCTACTTCCTCACCGCCCCGAGCGAGGTGCGCGTGGTCGAGTTCGGCTCGGGCGAGACGCAAGCGAGCGCTTTTGAGGGAACAGCAGTGAGCCCGCCACGGAACTTCGTCGTGATCTTCGACAACGTCGAGGGAGAGGGGCGGCCGCTTTCGGCGACCCTCATCGAAGCCTCGGGAGCCGAAGTCGACGAACGCTACGCCGCCTTTTACCACGAGCAGGTCGCGGGAGTCGACGGCGCCTTCGGCGCCCTCATCCCCAACGATCTCCCCGGAGGGGTGCGGCGCATCGAGGAACGCTCCCTGACCACAGGGGAACTCCTCTCGCTCGCCCTCTTCCCTTCAGGCGCCCCGGGAACCCTCACCCCGTCCACGGGGCTGGTTCCCATTACCATCGACCTTCGCGAAGGGGAAGTCGACGACGCCTTCAGCGCATGGGTCAACACGGTCTTTCCCGAGGAGGATCGCAACCGGCCCGAGATCAGCGGCCCCGATGCCGATCCCGATGCAGACGGCATTCCCAATCTGCTCGAGTACGCTCTCGGCGGCGATCCTCTCTCCCCCGACCGCTCCCGCCTTCCAAGGGCGGAAATCCAGGACGACCGCCTCGCCCTCTCCTTCCGCTACGATCCCACACGCCAAGGTATCGC
>JBBDRG010000047.1:0-34905 GCA_040905585.1 Verrucomicrobiales bacterium | reverse complement strand
ATCCACAGATTAAGTCTCTTCAGTATATAACGGACGATCATTTTCTTGGCCCAACAGTATTTATTCGTATCGTCTCGCGAAGTCATATCACGGGACGGTTTCAGAACGAGGATGACCGGAATCCCCCGGTATGACAAGGATTTTCTAGCATTGTCTGCGTATATCCGGTTTGTCGAACCAATGGGTCTCGAGGCGAGTTGCCACTCCTGATATCACGGAGAAAAAATTCCGTTGTTGATCCGCTTTTCGGAAAAACTGTTCAAAAACGCACTTTTTTCTTGCTCGCTCTCCGATAGGTGCTTTTCTGAACACCATGAGCGCGATCAAGACTCGTTGGTGTTGGCGGAAAGACCTCGCAGGATTCCGGGGGCTTTCCGAATTCGACAAAAATGGCTTTCTCCTGGTTTTGGAATGGTTCGAAAATTGATTCGGCCCTCCCGCTTGAGGGCCTCACCCCTTTGGGGCTCCGCTTCGCTCCGTCCAAAACACCTCCGGCCCTCGGCGTTTTTTCCTGTTGAGATATGAATGGGAGGCCGGACGCGACGCGGTCCGGACCTTCTGGAAAAGCGAGGTCCAACGTCCGGAACGGGAGCGCGAACCGTGGCAGTTGGAGCAATGGGAGGCGGCGCTGCAGTGGTACTTGAATTGGCTCGATGCCTGCGCGGAAGCGAACGCCGACCACCGCAGCCTGCCGGAACGACTCCGGGCGGCGGTCCGTTCCGCCGGGGCGAGGCGGGGCCACGCGCCCCGCACGAAGCAGGGTTACGGAGCGTGGCTGGCCCGCTACGGAACTTTCGCCAAGGACGAGCGGGCGGCGATGCAGGTGGAGACGGCGACACGTTTCCTCACCTCGGTCGTCGACGACGAGGACTGCGCCTATTGATTCGCAGGCTCCGCCCGCCTGCTCACCCCTGCGGGGTCCGTCGCGTTCGCTCCTATCCAAAAGGCCTCCAGTCCTTCGGCCTTTTTCGACCCAGAAACAGGCGCTCAATGCCCTCGCATTCTTCTTCAAGCGTGTTTTGGGAATGGAGAATCCCGTGTTCGACGTGAAGCTGAAGAAGACCGGAGCGCGGATTCCGGTGGTGCTGTCGAAGCAGGAAACGCAAAAGGTATTCGAGCAATTGGACCAACCCAACGCGGTGCCGAAGAAGACCGACGGACGCTACGGGCTGCCGGCGCGCCTCCAATACGGCGCGGGTCTGCGGCGCTCTGAGCTGGTGCGCCTGCGGATCAAGGATGTCGACATCCAGCGCGGCACGGTGACGGTGCGGCAAGGGAAAGGAGACAAAGATCGCGTAACGATGCTGCCGAAAACGCTGCGGGACGAATTGGCCGGGCAGATCGAGAAAGCGCGCGCTGTCTGGCAAAAGGACCGGGAGGCCGGACTCGCAGGCGTCCACATTCAAGGTGCTTTATCGAGAAAGTTCCGCCGGGCATCGGAGACTTTCGAGTGGTTTTGGCTATTCCCGGCCCGGCAAGTTTCGGTGGATCCGGAGTGCGGAATCAAGCGCCGCCATCACCTGCATGGCACGGTCTACAACGACGCGATCAAGCGAGCGGCGGAAGCGGTGGGGATCGAAAAGCGGGTGACGAGTCACGCGCTGCGGCACTCGTTCGCGACTCATCTCTTGGAGGACGGAACCGACCTCCGGACCATCCAGGAGCTGCTGGGTCACGAGGACATCACCACCACGGAGATCTATCTGCACGTGGCGGTGGGGTCGAACGGTCTCGGCGTGCGGAGTCCGTTGGACGGGTTGGACCCGTTAGAACCGATGGAGCCGCTGGATGCGGGAGGAATGATGGGTGAACCGGAAAGATCAGGGGAGCGAGTGAGATCTCTGGAAATCGCTGGGTAGGTTTTGTGGTGTCCGTCATTCGGATCAGTCCCGAACAGCACGGTTTCAAACGGCAGCGCGGTAGTGGGATCGGTGCGGGATTTCCCGGAACTCGACTCTCGCCTCGCTCTTATGAAAACCTCCCCCGTCGACCGGGGTCGGAAGGGGTTCGGTCCTGGCCGACAGTAGTGGGCTTGCTGCGGGGGGCAGGGAACGAAACCCGAATTCACAGGCGGGAGCGAAAAGGTGGACCAGCGGCGAGGTCAGATCTGCTTCGCAACGATTCGCATATCCTTCCCTGGTACCTGACAAATCTTGGCCGTCTCCCAGTTTCCCCGATGGACTGCGAAACGTTTGGGAAAGGGCTCCTTTTTTCCGGGGTTGGCCTCCGAAACGTTTGGGAAGGGACTCCTTTTTTCGGGGGTAGCTTCCGAAACGTTCGGGAAGGGACTCCTTTTTTCGGGGGTGGCTTCCGAAACGTTCGGGAAAACGCTGCGACGATCACTTGGCGTGCTGCGACGACATTCCGCCGCCGATGGCCTGGATCAATTCGACGGTGGAAACGTATTGCAGGCCGCGGACCTGCACCGCTCTCCGCTCGGCGGCGAGCTGCTCCCGGATCGCGTCGATCACTTCGATGGAGCTGACGAGCCCTTCTTCGTAGCGGCGACGCGACAGGCTCAGAGCTCGTTTCGAAGATCTCACCGCTGCGAGGGTCGCCGCTCGCTCGTCGCGGTAGGCGGCCAAGTCGGCGAGGGCGTCCTCGACGTCGCGAAACGCGGCCAGCACCGTCTGCTGGTAGTCGGCCAGGGCTTCCTCCTGCTCGGCCCGCCGCCCCGCGAGGTTCGCTTTGAGGCGGCCTCCCTGGTAGACGGGGACGGAGATCTCCGGGCCGATCGCGAAGTAGCGACTGCTCCAAGCCAGGAAGTCGTTCGAGTCGATACTGGAGAGCCCGCCGGTCCCCACCAGGTTGACGCGGGGAAAGAATTCCGCCTTGGCCACGCCGATGCGGGCGTTGGCCGCCTCCAGGCGAGCCACGGCTTCCGCCACGTCGGGACGGTTCTCCAGCACCTGGATCGGCAGTCCGGCCCGCACTTCCGGCAACCGGGCGGCGGGCGGTCGCCGCGGGATCTCGAAGTTCGACGGTTGGGTTCCCGCGAGCACGGCGATCGCGTTCTCGAGCCGGGTGCGACTGCCCGCGAGGCGGGCCAGGTCGGCCCGGGTGGTGGACAGTTCGGTCTCGGCCCGCGCCACGTCCAGTTCGCCGGTGCCGCCTCCCTCGAAACGATCGGTGGCGACTTTCAGATTGTCGCGCCGGGTCTGGACGGCTTCCTGCAGCACGCGCTGCTCTTCGTCGAGAAAGCGAAGGGTGAAGTAGTTTCTGGCCAGCTGCCCCTGCAGCGACAGCCGCAGATCCTCGGTGGCGCGCTCCACCGCCGCGGCGTCGGCCGCGCCGGCATCGACCAGGTAGCGAACCCGGCCCCAAAGGTCGATCTCCCATCCCAGCGCGAGACCGGCCCGGTACTGGGTGTACGGATTGCCGCCTCCGCCGCTCGACTGGAACCCCAGCGCGCCCTCGCCGCCCGGCTCGGTCCGGAAGCCGGATCCGCCGCCTTGATCGTTTTCCGAACGGCGGATGCGCTGAACCTCGCCGGTGCCGTCGAGATTCGGGACCAGGTCCGACCGGCTGATCCCGAGCGCGGCGTAAGCCTGCCCGATGCGGGCGAGCCCCGCGCGAAGCTCCAGGTTTTCGCCGTCGATGCGCTCGATCAGACCGTTGAGGTAGGGATCGTCGAACAGCGTCCACCACCGAGCCCTGGGAGTCTCTCCCGACTGGCCTCCCCCTTTGAAACGCGCCGGCGCCTCCACCGCCTTCGCGGCCGCCTCGGGTTTCACCACGGGACAGCCCGAAAGCAAACAGGCCAGCAGCGGCGCCGCCACGGCGGTAACGGCGATCCTGCCCGCGGTCGCCCGGACCGGGGCGTCCGTTCGCGGGGCGTCCGTTCGCTGTTCGTGTTTCATGTCGGGTGAACTAAGCGCGGGATTCCGGCAAGTCATCCGAAAATCCCGCCCTCACTCCGTCCCCCAACAGGGTCGAGCGGCGGGCTCGACCCTGTTCGATCGCGGCTCCGGAACGCATCGACGGAATTACCGCATTTCTTTCCTGTGGCGGCGGCCTCCATCCGTTACAGTTGAGCCATGAAATCGATATCTTCCTATTCTCGACGCTCATTCGTGACCGGATCTTCCGCGGCTACGGTCGCGGCGGCCGCCGCGTTGAGCCAACGCTTTTCTCTCGCCGAGGAAGCGGCCGAAAAGGCCGGAGTCGGCGGCAAGATCAAACATTCGGCCTGCAAGTGGTGCTACCGCGACATTTCGCTCGACGATCTCTGCACCGCCGGAAAGGAATTCGGGCTGGAGTCGGTCGAACTGCTGTTGCCGGAGGATTTTCCCACCCTGGAGAAGCACGGGATGCACTGCGCCATGGTCAGCTTTCCCTCCGCCGAATACGACATCGGGGGGGAAAAGAAGAAAATCGGCACCATCCCGAACGCATTCAACCGCCTCGAACACCACGACGCCCTGGTGGAACTCTACGAGCCGCACCTCAAGGCGAGCGCCGAAGCGGGCTTCACCAACGTGATCTGCTTTTCGGGAAACCGCGGCGACCTCGACGACGAGAAGGGCTTGGAAAACTGCGCCGTCGGGCTCGAGAAACTCATGCCGCTGTGCGAGAAGCTGGGCGTGACGCTGTCGATGGAACTGCTGAACTCGAAAGTGAACCACGAGGACTACATGTGCGACTACTCGGCGTGGGGCGCGGAGCTCTGCGACCGGGTCGGCTCCGAGCACTTCAAGCTGCTCTACGACATCTACCACATGCAGATCATGGAGGGCGACGTGATCGCGACGATCCGCGACCGGCAGCAGTACTTCAGCCACTACCACACCGGCGGGGTCCCGGGGCGCGCCGAGATCGACGAGACGCAGGAGCTCTACTATCCGGCCATCATGAAGGCCATCGTCGCCACGGGCTACACCGGCTGGGTGGGGCAGGAATTCATCCCGAAGCGGGACGACAAGATCGCCTCCCTGAAGCAGGGCGTGGAGATTTGCACCGTGTAAGCGAAGCGGCCGCCAGCGAGCGCGGGCGTTCCCGACGGCACCCGGGTATGACCGGAAATCGATGTGCCAAACTGCGAGCTGGACCGAGCAGGATTCGTAACGAGCAACCTCTTAAGAGACTGTTGAAAAACTCGGCGCGCCGAGCGGCAAGTCATTTTGTTGGCTGGCACGGCGCGATGAGGAAGCGGTGCGAGCACCGTGACTGAATCGCAACAAAGCCAGACGGCAAAAGGGCTGCCGCCCGAAGGGACCGGTTGGAAAACACAGGGCGAAGCCGCGATTGAAAAAACGTAAATTCATTCAGGTCTCGGCGTGATGGTGTTTTTCAACAGTCTCTTAACGATTAAGATGATGATTAAGATTAAGAGACTGTTGAAAAATCCCGGGATGGAAAACTGCGAGACATTTTGTTTACTGGATAGGCGCGACGAGGAAGTGGGGTATTCCCCACGACTGAGAAGCAACGACGCCAGTAAACAAAAGGGCCGCAGCCCATCGGGTCGGTCAACGAATCGTTCCGGCGAAGCCGCTATTTCTCAAACCAAAAACCACATAGATTTCCCGTTGTGGGGTTTTTCAACAGTCTCTTAAAAGCGTTTTCCACGACACGCCCTCTCACGGCAGCTTCCACTCCGCCCGGTAGCGCTCGTACTCCGCCTCCGGCAGGAGCACGTAGACGGGGCGCTTGGAGGGCTCGACGGTGGCGATGAGATTTTTCAGGTTGTTCTCCGCCATGGTGGTGCAGCCGAAGGTGGCCGCACCTCCTCCGTTGCGCCAGATGTGGAAAAAGATCGAGGAGCCGTCGCCGGGGGTGATGTTAGGGTAGGCGTTGTGCGCGATGAAGAGCTTGAGCGAGTGGGCGTAGTCCCCCTGCTTCATCTGGGCCTTTTTCTCGGCAGTTGTGCGCGGCTCGCGATCGAGGCGGCGGTACTGATTGTAGTAGGGCGAGCTGCTGTCCTCGTACCAGAGGTCGCGGGAGGTCACCTGCACGTAGCTGAGTTCGGGCGATTTCTTGATCGAAGGCGCGTATCCCCACGCGCCGCCGAGATCGAACACGCCCGCGGGCGCGCGCCGGTCGCCCTCCTTCTTGGTGCGCGCGCCGGAGGGAACGGGATGGAGGCCTTTCCCCCAGACGAGGCCGTTGCTGCCGAGGCGGCCCGCCCAGGACGAGCCGGCCTGTTTCCACCCGCGCCCCTTTTTCTCGTACAGCGTCAGGGTGACGTGGGAGGAATCCCAGCCCGAAGCCACGCCGACGAGGCATTGCCGACTCTCGGAGGGCAACTCGAAGGCGAAGCCGAAGCCGGAGAACGCAAGCAGGGCGAGGAGGGTGACCGCGAAACGTTTCATGGGGAAAGATAGCTTCGAGAACCCGGGTTTTCCAGAACCGATTCACCGGAGGACGCCACGGAAAAAAAGCGGAGCCTCGCGGCACCGCCTTTTCGTTCGAGGGTCGGGAAAAACTCTACCCGAGGCCTTTCGCAACCTGAACGAGATGCTCGGCGGTCATGCCGAGTTCCTTCATCGCGGTGTCGCCGGGAGCGCTGAGGCCGAAGCGGTCGATGCCGACGACCTTTCCGGCGGTGCCGACGTATTTCCACCACAGGCCGGTCACCCCGGCTTCGATGGCGACGCGCTTGGTGCAGGCGGCGGGAAGCACCGACTCGCGGTAGGCGTCGGGCTGCCGATCGAAGCGCTCCAGGCAGGGCATGGAAACGACGCGGACGCCGTCGCCGAGCGTTTCGGCGGCCGCCATGGCGTGCTGAAGCTCGCTGCCGGTTCCGATGAGAATGGTGTCGAGTTCGCCGGATTCCTTTTTCGCGACGTAGCCGCCGCGGAAGACGCCTTGGCGACGGTCCTCGACCGAAATCTGGTTCAGGGTGGGAACCTTCTGGCGGGTCAGGAGCAGGGCGGTGGGTCCGTCCTTGCGCTCGACCATGGCGGCGAAAGCGCCCGCGGTCTCTTCGGGATCGGCGGGACGGATCACGTCGAGATTGTGAATGACGCGCAAGCCGCTCGCGGTCTCGACCGGCTGGTGGGTGGGTCCGTCTTCGCCGACGCCGACGGAGTCGTGGGTGAAAATGTAGCCGACTCGAAGACTGGAAAGCGCGGCGAGACGGATGGAGGGGCGCAGGTAGTCGGCGAACACGGCGAAGGTCGCTCCGGTCGGCAGGAAGATCCCGTCGTAGGCGAGGCCGTTGCAGATCGCGCCCATGGCGTGCTCGCGAATGCCGTACCAGATGTTGCGCCCGGTCGGGTTGTCCCTTCCGAAGTCGCCGCTCGACTTGATGTAGTTCTTGGTCGAGCCGAAGAGGTCGGCGCTGCCCGTCACCAGCGACGGGATGGCCTCGGCCACCGCCTGGATGACTTCGCCGCCGGCGGCGCGGGTGGCGTTCTGGTAGTCGGAATCGAATTCGGGAACGAGTTCGAGGAGGTTCTCCGGCACGGCTCCGCCGACGCCGTCCTCCAGCTCGCGGGCCAGTTCCGGGTTGGCGCTCGCCCACGCGGCGAAGGTTTCCTCCCAGTCGGCGTATTCTTTCAGAAGGCCGCCGGTATGCTGGGCGAAATACGTCTTGGTTTCCTCGGACACGTGGAACGTCTCCTTCGGCAGTCCAAGGCCTTCGCGGGCCGATTCGGCGAATTTCGCGCCGCCTTCCCCGTGCCCCGCGGCGGTGCCGGCGACTTCGGGGATTCCCTTGGCGATGAGCGTCTTCGCCTCGATGAGCGTAGGCTTGCCGTTCCGGCTCTTCTTCGCGTTCTCGACCGCCTCGAGAAAGGCGTCCATGTCGTGCCCGTCGATTTTCACGGTGTCCCATCCGAAGGCTTCGAGCCGTTTGCAGGCGTCGTAGCTCTGGGTGACCTCGGCCATGGCGTCGAGGGTGACGTCGTTGGAATCGTAGATGAGGATGAGGTTGTCGAGCCCGACGTGAGCGGCAAAGGAGATCGCCTCGGCGGAAATGCCCTCCTGCATGCAGCCGTCGCCGGCGAGGCAGAAGATGGTCTGGTCGAAGACGGTGTGCTCGGCGGTGTTGTATTTGCCGGCGGCCATTTTGGCGGAAAGAGCGAAGCCGACGGCGTTGCCGATGCCCTGGCCGAGCGGACCGGTGGTCGCTTCGACACCGGACGTTTCGAAGGACTCGGGGTGGCCCGGCGTGCCGCTGTGCAGCTGGCGGAAGTCCCGGATGGCCTTCATGGAGACCTCGTAGCCGGCAAGGTGCAGCCAGCCGTAGAGAAACATGCTGCCGTGTCCCGCCGAGAGGACGAAGCGGTCGCGGTTGAGCCACTTCGGTTGATCCGGATTGTAGCGCATCGCGTGTCCGTAGAGAACGGCGCCCATCTCCGCGGCCCCCAGCGGCAAGCCGAGGTGGCCGGAGCTGCACGCGTGGACGGCGTCGATGGCGAGGCCGCGCGCTTCGTTGGCGGCTCGTAACAAGGCTTCTTTGTTTAGTTCGCTCATAAAAACATGCTGGGTTCGCAATGGCCGCAACGGTTGGCCCATATATTTCCCTTATCAAGCGGACATTGGAACCCGAATTGCCGAAAAGCGGCGGGGCGCACTGGAAAAACGTGCATGACAGATCGGCATTTCGCGCCACTATAGCGGCAACCATGGCAGAAAACACAGACAAGATTCTCAAGATCGGCCTGCCCAAGGGGAGCCTGTCCGAGCCCACTCTCGATCTCTTCGAAAAGGCCGGGTACCACATCCACGGAGCGGAGCGCTCCTACAGACCGTCGATCGACGATCCGGAAATCCAGATCCGTCTCATCCGCGCCCAGGAGATTGGCCGCTACGTGGACCACGGCTTTCTCGACTGCGGGATCACCGGCATGGACTGGATCGCCGAGAACGGCGCCAAGGTCCACGTGGTCTGCGACCTGCGCTACAGCAAGGCGACCTCGAATCCGACACGCTGGGTGCTGGTGGTCCCGAACGACTCGCCCGTCCAGACGGTCAAGGATCTCGAAGGGAAGCGCATCGCCGCCGAGGCCGTCGGCATCGTGGAGCGCTACCTCGAGAAGAACGGCGTCACCGCCGAGGTCGAATTCAGCTGGGGGGCCACCGAGGTCAAGGTGCCGGAACTCGTCGACGCCATCGTCGACATCACCGAAACCGGCTCCTCGCTGCGCGCCAACAACCTCCGCATCGTGGACGTGCTCATGGAGAGCTTCCCGCAGTTCGTGGCCAAGGAAGAGTCGTGGGCCGACCCATGGAAGCGCGACAAGATCGAGCGCCTCGCGGTGCTCCTGAAAGGGGCTTTGACGGCAAGGGACATGGTCGGGCTCAAGATGAACCTCCCGGAAGAGCGTCTCGGCGACACTTTGGAGGCCCTGCCCTCCCTGAGGAAACCGACCATCGCGAAGCTGACCCAGGACGGCTGGGTGGCCGTCGAGGTCGTGCTCACCGAGCTGCAAGTCCGCGAACTCATTCCGCGTCTCAAGGAACTCGGGGCCGAAGGAATCATCGAATACCCCTTGAATAAAGTCATCGGGTGACCGATAGTTCCGACCCGCGCCTTCGATCGATTTCGGATCGCGCCAGATTGAAACAGACCTCGACTATGGGATCCCTTAAGAAGAAAAGGAAGACCAAGATCAACAAGCACAAGAGGCGCAAACGCATGAAGGCTAACCGCCATAAGAAGCGTTTGCGTTACAAGAGCTAATCGTTGATCTTGGCAACATGAAGGCAATGCAGCTAGGTGGCCCGGCAATGTTGGCTCACCGCTGCATTGTTGCGTACGCCTTCGCCATGGGCGTCGCCTTCGCCGTTTCCCCCGCCTCCGGGGCCGCTCCGGAGCGCGATCTCGAGGATTACGCCCAGCTTTACGTCGACCAGTACTTCGAAGCGGACGAACGGTTCAAGCTTTCGGAACAAGGTAAAAGAAAAAGCCGCGCCCTCGCCTACTACGCCCACGGACGCAGCCTCGAGGCCAAGGGACGGACGCCGGAAGCGGTGGACGCCTACAAGAAGGTGCTCGCCAACCAGCCCGACCAGTTTCTCCTCGCCCGGAAGACGGCCTACCTGCTCGCCCGCGCCGGGCAGCAGGACGAAGCCCTCGATCTGCTGGAGACCACCCTCGAGAAGAATGCGGGAGAGCCTTTCGCCTACATCGCCCTTTCGGAATACCTGGCGACCTACCGCACCGACGACGCCGAGTCTCGGGATCGGGCCTTCGAGACGGTCGAAACCGCCCTCGAGAAATTCCCCGACGAACCCGCCGTCTACGATCATCTCGTGAAGCTCTATCTCGTCGCCAACCGCAAGGACGACGCGCGACGGATTCTTTCGGAGGCCTCCCGACGCGACAACGAAGATCCCCACTACTGGCTCGCCCTGGGGAAAGTGGCCGCGCGCGTCTGGCCTGTCCGCTCGAACGGAGAGGTCTCGGACGCCACCCTCATCAACGCCCTTTACGGCAAGGCGCTCAAGTTCGCCGACGACGACTGGGACGTGATCGAGCGCGTCGGCGACTATTACCACGCCACCAGCCAGTTCGATCGCGCCGCCTCGGTCTACGCGGACCTCATCGCCTCCAATCCCGACCGCCTCGATGTTCGGGAGAAAATGGCCCACGTGTACGGGGGCATGGGCGACGAGGAGAAAGTCCTCGAAACACTGAAGGCAATCATCGAAATCGATCCGCAGAACACCGCCACCCTCAAGCAGATTGCCGGCATCTACCTGCGGCGGGAGGAGTTCGGCGAAGCCATTCCCTATCTCAAGGCCTCTTTGGAAGTGACCAAAGGCACCGCGGAAGAATACGGGGCCCTCGCCCGGATGATGATCCAGGCGGAGGAACTCGAACTCGCCGCCGACTTTCTCGAGGAAACGGCCTACCGCTTCCCGGAGTCCCCCGACTTCCCCTTCCTCGCGACCTTCGTCCTCGGCAAGCTCGCAGAGTGGGAGAGATCGCTGCCGTTCTTCGAGGAAGCCATGGAGCTGGCCAAGGAAGCGCAGCCGCAGATGCTCGACGAACGTTTCTATTTCCAGTACGCGGCCGCCCAGGAGCGGGCCGGAAATCTCGACGAGGCGGAAGAACTTTTCCGCAAGACGATCGGAATGCTGGCTCGCAGCGATCCCAATGGGGAGGATACCAAATTCACGGCGACCGTTTACAACTACCTCGGCTACATGTGGCTGGAAAACGACCTGAACATCGACGAGGCCGGGGAACTCATCAAGACGGCGGTGGAACTCGATCCGGAAAGCGGTGCCATCGCCGACAGCCTGGGGTGGTACGAATTCAAGAAGGGGAACTACGACGAGGCCCTCGCCGAACTTTTGCGCGCCGAGCAGGCGATCGAAGAGCCCGACGCCGTCATCTACGACCACATCGGGCAGGTGTTCCACGAGCTGGGCGAAAAAGAGAAAGCCGTGGAGTACCTCGAAAAAGCGAGCGCACTCGAACCCGAAAACGAAGAGTTCAAGCAACGCCTCGAAAGCTACCGCAAAACCGAAAGTTCGGACTCCGAACCGGAAGCGGAACCCGCGGACGAATCCCCTCCCAGCCGCGAGTCGGCCGCCACTTCGCTCGATGCACCGGTGCCGGCTACCGTGCCGGCCACCGTCGGTTCCGCTCCCTGAAATGGGGCTCGTCGGCACGGATGGCATTTTCCCGGCACGCTTCGCCCGCGATCTGCAATGGGTTCTCCGGTGCCCTTCGCTCCTGGCGTCGCCGACCTGCTTCGAGCCGCCGCTGCCTCCGGAGCCCTTGGCCGGGCTGAGCAGGGAACCGGTCGAACGCTTTTTCGCAGCGAACGCCCGCCGTCGCGTCGGCTACTACTTCGAATCGCTCGTCCGGGTGTGGCTGAAATCTCTCCCCGAAATCTCGGACCTCGAGCACGGCGTCCGGATTATGGACGACCGGCGGACCCTGGGCGAACTGGACTTCCTCTTTCGGCGGGCCGGACGCCTCCACCACCTCGAGATCGCCTTGAAATTCTACCTCCACTTCGCGGAGCCCATGAACGGCGGCAGCCGATTCGTCGGCCCCAACGCGGCGGACAGCTTCGAGGAGAAACGCGACAAGCTTTTCGGCAAGCAGCTCCCGCTCGGAAAAGCGAGCTTTCCCGAGATCGAGGAAAGCGGCGTCCTGATGAAGGGCCGGATTTTCTATCGCCCCGACCAGCCCGAACCGGCGGAGCTGCCGAGAGCGATGAATCCGGATCACGGGCGCGGCACCTGGATCCGGGAGAACGAGCTGGAATGGCTGGTCGACACGCGGCCCGGGGACGCGCGCGGCACGATTCTCGAGAAGCCGTTCTGGCTGGGCGGCGGGAGGCCGAATCGGACCATGGCGGAACTCCGCGCCGACGTAGGATCGCATTTTCGGAGGTCGAGGCGGCCAGTTCTTCTGAGCCTGGCCGAACCGGGCAGCGCAGGCTGGGAGGAGACGGACAGAGTTTTCGTGGTTTCGCGCGACTGGCCCTCGGACGGCGTTTGACGCCGATTGACCGCGCCCGGAAACTCGCGCACCTTCTGGCCATGGGTTTCCGCGCGCTTTTCCGACCGCTCCTTCCGGCGCTGCTTCTTGCCTCGGCGCCGAATCTTTCCGCCCAGCTCTCGTCCGACTCTATTCTGGCCGCGCGGCGCTATTCGGCCACGCACAACGGCATGGCGCTGATCGTCAAGGAACGCGGGCAACTACGATTCGAAGACTACTACAACGGCTACGCGAAAGGAACGCCGGTGCACATCTACTCCGGGACCAAGTCGTTCTTCGGGGTGCTGGCGGCGATCGCGCAGGAGGAAGGACTGCTCTCCCTCGACGAGCGAGTCGCCGAGACGATCCCGGAATGGCGGAACGATCCCCGGAAGCAATCCATCACGATACGGGAGCTGTTGAATTTCAGTTCCGGACTGGAGACGGGGTTCGAAAAAATCTACGGCCGTTCCTCCGCGGACAAGATCGCCCTCGCGGTCTCACTCGACGCGACCCGCGACCGGGGTGAAAGCTTCGTCTACGGACCCGGCTCCCTCAACGTGTTCTGCGAGGTCCTCCGTCGGAAACTCGGCTCGAAGCGGATCGGCTACGAAGGTTACCTGCGCAAGAAACTGATCCAGCCGCTCGGCATCGACATTGCGCGGTGGCGGGAAGACGACCAGGGCAATGTCGTTCCCTCCGCCGGGATCCACACCACGGCTCAGGACTGGATGAATTTCGGCGAGATGATCAACGCCGGCGGAACCTGGCAGGGAAGACGACTCGTCAAGCCGGAGAGCCTGGCGCAGTGCTTCCGGGGAACCGGGATCAATCCGTCCTTCGGGCTCGGTTTCTGGCTCAACGGATACGCCTCCCGTCCCGACGCCCGCGAAGCCGATCCCGAGGAATGGCTCGACCGGGAACCGATGCCGGAAGACTGGAGCGGGACCTGCCTGTCGAAGAACGCCCCGCCCGATCTGGTGGTATCGCTAGGGTCGACGTTTCAGCGGCTCTACCTAGTTCCTTCCATGGATCTCGTCGTCGTCCACCACGGCAAACGGGGGCACGCCTTCCGCGACGCCGAGTTTCTCCGCATTCTCTTCGACTCCGCGGAGGTGCCGACCCCGACCGGGACGACGGCCAAACCGCGGACCGGTCTGCCGAAACTCTTCAACGCGTTTCGGAAGGATCGTTGACCGGATCCCCGACGTCCGCTTCGACGGGGTCCTCGCTTTCACCGACGGAACCCTCTCCTTCGGGCGCCGTATCGGATTCGTCCGCGTCGTCGCTCTCGGCTGTCGCAGCCACATGGTCCTGCTTGAGGAACCGCATCAGATTCGACTCGCCTTTCCGCCATTTGTAACCGGTCCCGAAGGGCAGCGGCTTGCTTCGTTTCCGGTAGGCGCCGCGCAGGTCGCCCTGGTAACGCTCGGCGAACAAGTCGATTGGCCCGGTGTAGTTCCCGTAGAGGTCGCCGTACCACACGGTGCCGTCGAAGTGGCGGTAGGGAATCCCCGAATCGTCCTGGATGATCTGGAAACTGCGGTCGAGAAGATGCTGCCGGATCTGGGTGAACCCGCTCCCGTGCATGAGAAACGAGGCCGCTTTGAGATAGGCGTGCCCATCCGGCTGCGCCTCCAGCCAGGTTCGGAAGCCGGTCTTTCCGAATCCGCTGTCGTGGAGGTTCGAGGAAAAGTAGTAGAGCGTTTTCGTCCGCTCCAAGCGACGGGGGGAGAAAACGATCTTCACGGCATCGGCCCCGGAGGACTCGAGTCCTTGGCCGGTCAAGGTTCCGTCCTTCTCCAGAACGAAAAATTCGAGGTCCTTGATGTACTGTCCCGACCTCGCCAGAAAAATCGACATGATGGGCGTGGCGCCGCGGAAGACGGCGAACTTCAAGTCGTCCTTCATGTCCGCGGTTCGGAAAAAGCTGAAGTTGATCGCCTCGCCGAGCGCGTTCCGAACCTCGGCCAGAGCGCGCTCGGCGTTGCCCGAGTCGAGCATGGAAATGGCAGGAAGCTCGCCGACCGGCTCGAGCCCGCAGAGGACGTAGGTCTCCGCCTGCGGGAACATGTGGTAGACGTGGAGCAAGTCCGGGCCGCTGAACATGTAGCGGACCAACGCCTGCGCGTCCTCGCTCCCGTCCGCGGACCTGATTTCCTCGGCGGACCACTTGGTCATCGGAAAAAGCACTCGCTCCTGATGGCCGCCGAATTCGTTGTCCATCTGCTTCACGTGGTATTCCCACGACGAGATCCGCGCCAGCGGGTGGTCCTTGCGGTGAGGCAATTCCATCCCGGCGAGAAAAGCCGCGGCGTCGTTGACGGCGTCGAGAGATACGGGCCCCCCTTCGGCCGGCAGCGACAGCAGTCCCGCGAAACAGGTGGCGATGACCGTAAGAGTCCGAGAGGTCATGGGGTACGTTGATCCCTTTCGACGCCGGAGCAAACGGCGAATCCTGAAGTGTCGTGTCAATTGCCTCCTTTCGCCACCCGGCCGCAGATTCTGACGTCCGGCCCGATTCGGCTGACTTCGACGTCGCGCAGGCGGCCCACGATGCCGTCCCCCGAAATCATTCTCGTGCCGCCGCCGCCGAAAACCGGGGCCAGGTAGAGCACGACTTCGTCGACGAGGTCTTCGGCCAGCGCGTGGGACAACAGGCGCCCCCCTGACTCGACCATCACGGACATGACTCCTTCGGCACCGAGACGCCGCAACGATTCGCGAAGTGTCAGGCCGCGGTGAACGCGGGTGCGGTCGGCGAACTCGTCGGTGAACAAACGGTGGCCCGGAGGCGGATTCGCGTCCGATGTCAGCACGACCCGGATCGGCTGCGGGCGACCCTCGGCGTAGGCGCCCCGCAGGGTCAGGGAGGGGTTGTCGACGCGGAACGTTTCGCCGCCGACGAGAATGGCGTCGCACTGCCGCCGCCAACGCTGCACGTCCTCGCGGGAGGCCTCGCTGGAAATCCACCGCGACTCCCCCTCGGGCAGCGTGGTGCGGCCGTCGAGCGTCGCTGCGGTCTTGGCGACGACCCAGGGCAACCCCGTCGCGATGTGCTTGGCGAAATACCGAATCAGGTGTCGCGCTTCGGTCGCGCAAACCCCCTCCACCACCTCGATCCCCGCTTCGCGAAGCGCCACGAGTCCCGCCCCGGCGTGCGAGGGATTGGGATCGGTCGCGCCGACGACGACGCGGGCGAGCTTCGCTTCCCGGATCGCCTCCACGCAGGGCGGCGTGCGTCCGCTGGTCGAACACGGCTCGAGCGTCACGTAAAGGGTGGCCCCGCCGAGGGTGGCCCCGCCGAGGGTGGCCCCGCCAAGGGTGGCCCCGTCGGCGATTTCGCCCCCCCCCTTCGACCGGGCGTCGGCAATGGCTTCGACTTCGGCATGGGGCTCTCCCGCCCGCCGGTGCCAACCGCGGCCGACGATCTCCCCGTTCCGAACCACCACCGCTCCCACGGCCGGATTCGGACTCGTCAAGCCGATCCCCCGGGCACCCTCCCCAAGAGCCTCCCGCATGAATTGCTCGTCCTGGTTCGCGTCGACGCTCATCGTCCGCCACCCTATCGCGAAACGCTCCGCGCCGCCACCCGGTCGTTCCGCAATCCTGACGTAGCGGATTTCGTGGAAATTTCGGCGATACCTACACCCCCTTCGCCGCCACCGGCCTTTCCTTCTCGCCTGGCGACGTTTTCGAAGGCAGGTGGCGCCTCAGTTCGGCCGTGCTCACGCCCACGAGAGCGGCGGCTTCGTCCTCGTTCCGCGACGATTCCAACGCGGCGGCGACGATTTCGCGGGTGGCCAATTCGATGGCGGAGACGTTCGAGCGCTCGGCGGCACTCAGAAACCGACGGGCAACCCGGGCCAGAGGAGAGCGTGGCGAATCCTCCTCGTCGG
The DNA here is from genome assembly GCA_040905585.1 of Verrucomicrobiales bacterium. Lineage (GTDB taxonomy): Bacteria > Verrucomicrobiota > Verrucomicrobiia > Verrucomicrobiales > DEV007 > Arctic95D-9. Next base: position 18,618 of record JBBDRG010000047.1, on the reverse strand, counting down.
TTTGGTCGAAGGGCAGATCACCGGGAAGGAGAACGTTGCCGGACGCCAGCACGCAGGCCCGTTCCACCAGGTTTTCCAGCTCGCGCACGTTGCCGGGCCAATGATGGGCTTCCAGAAGGGAAAGGGCTTCCTTGGAGAACTGCATGGGCCGGCTCTTGCCCTTTTCGGTCTGCCGCGCCAGAAAGTGCTCCGCGAGCAGGCGAATGTCCTCCTCCCGGCGCCTCAGTGGCGGGATGTGGATGCGGACCACGTTGAGGCGGTAGAAAAGATCTTCGCGGAACAGCCCGTTCTCGACTTCCTCCTCCAGCCGCTTGTTCGTCGCCGCGAGGATGCGCACGTCGCTCTGCAAGGTCTGGTTTCCCCCGACGCGCGAAAATTCCCCGCTTTGCAGGACGCGGAGAAGCTTTCCCTGCACGTCGAGCGGCATGTCGCCGATCTCGTCGAGAAAGAGGGTTCCGCCGTCGCACTGCTCGAATCGGCCGATCCGCTGGCTCACCGCGCCGGTGAACGCGCCTTTCTCATGCCCGAAAAGCTCGCTCTCGAGGAGGTTGCTGGGAATGGCGGCGCAATTGATGGCGACGGATTCCTCCTTCGCCCGGCGGGAGAACTTGTGGATCGCGTTCGAAACGACCTCCTTGCCGACCCCGCTCTCGCCGGTGATCAGCACGGGCGCGTCGGCGCGGGCGACGCGCCCGATCAGCTTGTAGACGTCCTGCATCGCGGGCGAACGCCCGATGATCAAATCCTCCTGCGGTTGGGGCGAAACGCCCTCGCCGGAGTCGGTCCGGTCCGCGGCCGCCCTCATCTGTTCGGCTGCCTGGAGCGCCCTTTCGGTGACCTGGCGAATCTCGAAGCTGATCGATTCGCGCCGCAGGACGTCGAACGCGCCCAGCCGCATCGACTCGATCACCGCGTTCGTCGAGTTCACCACGCCGTTCAGGATGACCATGGCGTTCGGGTTGGAAAGCCGGATTTTCTTCAACAGCTCCACGCCGTCGGTCGGTTGGAGACTGAACTCGGCTATGAGCAAGTCGGCGTCGTGCTCCTTGAACAGGCGCGCAGCCTCCTCGGAGGACGATGTCGTGAAAATCCTGACAGTGTCCGCCTCCAGATGTTTCGACGACCATTCGAGAAAATCGGGATCGTTGTCCGCGATGATGACGCTTTGTTTCTGGATATCTTCCATAAAGGGCTGAAATTCAGAGCGATCGGTCAGGCTTCACGCGCCGTGCTGAAACCCCCGGGGAGCCAACTATACCACAAACCCCTGCGGCACCCGTATTTTTAGCCGATGAAGTATCGCGACATTCCTTCGGACCTGTTTGTCGGAAACCGTCGGCGGCTGGCCGAATCGCTCCCGGAGAACGCCTTCGCGGTGCTCCACTCGGCGGACATCCCGTGGCGCAGCGCCGACGGAGCGACGCGGTTCATCCAGAACAGCGACCTGTTCTACCTCACGGGGGTCGATCAGGAGGAAACCATCCTGATTCTCTGTCCCGGCCACCAGGATCCCGCCAAGCGCGAAATCCTCTTCGTGCGCGAAACCTCGGACACCATCGCCGTCTGGGAGGGACACAAGCTTTCCCGCGAGCAGGCGAGCCGCGCCACGGGCGTCGAGACGGTGGAGTGGACTTCGGCGTTTCCTTCCGTTCTCCGAAGGCTGGCCCGCCGCATGCCCGTGATTTTTCTGAACCACAACGAACACGCCCGCGCCGGATCGCCGGTGAATTTCTCGCTGGACGACCGGTTCAGACAACATTGCCAGGTGCTGTATCCCGACCACCGCTACGAGCGACTCGCCCCGCTAATGCATCGGCTCCGCGTCGCCAAACGGCCCGAGGAGATCGACCTGATCCGGACGGCCTGCGACATCACCGCGGCGGGATTCGACCGGGTGCTGCGCTATGTTCGTTCCGGCGTGAAGGAATACGAGGTCGAGGCCGAATGGCTCCATGAATTCGCCCGGAGCGGTTCCCGCGGCTTCGCCTACGAACCGATCGTGGCGTCGGGCGCCAACGCCAACGTCCTCCACTATCTCGACAACGACCAGACCTGCCGCGACGGCGACCTGCTGCTGATGGACGTCGGGGCCGAATACGCCAACTACAACGCCGATCTCACTCGAACCATTCCGGTCAACGGGCGGTTCACCGATCGCCAAAGAGACGTCTACGAGGCCGTCCTGAGGATCTTCAGGCTCTGCGTCGACGAATTGATCGTCCCCGGCAAGCACGTCCGGAAGGAATACCATCGCGAGGTCGCCCGCGCCATGGAGGACGAACTGATCGGGCTCGGCCTGCTCGACCGGGGAGAGGTCGAGGAAGAACGCCAGGACGAGGATTTGCCCGAGGAAAAGCGCCTTTACCGACGCTACTTCATGCACGGCGTCTCCCACAGCCTCGGGCTGGACGTCCACGACGTCACGCCGAGCGAAGGCTTTTTCGTCGAAAACATGTGCGTCACGGTCGAACCCGGCATTTACATTCGCGAAGAGGGCTTCGGCGTCCGCCTCGAAAACGACATCGTCGTGCGCCGGGAAGGCAACATCGACCTGATGGCGTCCGTTCCCATCGAGCCGGACGAGATCGAATCCCTCATGACCCCGTCTTCGAACCCCTAACTCGTTTCAACCTTTTCAAATCTTCTCAACCTTTTCAAATTATGTCAGAATCGAGCAAAGCCGCCGCCGTCAAGGAAGTCTCCCTCTACTTCATTCCCGTCGAAATGCGGGTGCCCCTGAAGTTCGGGAACCAAGTTCTGACCTCCGTTACCTGCGCCCGCGCCCGCGTCGTTCTCGAGGGAACCGACGGCCGGACCGCCGAAGGTTGGGGCGAAACGCCGCTCTCGGTCGGTTGGGTCTGGCCCTCGCCCGTCGACTACGAACTCCGGCACGAGGCGATGAAGGACTTCACGATCCAAATCGCCCGGAGCCTCGATTCCTACCGCAAGGAAGGGCATCCATTGGAATTGGGCCACGATTTCGCTTCGGTCCGTCTGGAGAAACTGCAAACCGCCTTCAACGAGGACAGCTCCGAAGACGAGGAACTTCCCCATCTCGCCGCGCTCGTTTGCTTCTCGCCCTTCGACATCGCCATTCACGACGCCTACGGGAGGCTGCACGGTCTGCCGGTCTACGAGACCTACAATTCGGCCTTCATGACTCACGATCTGAGCGCGTATCTCGATTCGCCCGAAGACAACGTTTCCTTCGAGGGGGTCTTTCCGGCCGCGTATCTCAAGGAGGAACCCGACCTCGAACTCCCGGTCTGGCATCTGGTCGGCGGACTGGATCCGCTCGACGAAAGCGAACTCACCGGCGATGAACCGGACGACGGCTATCCAGTGGTGCTGACCGACTGGATTCGCGAGGACGGGCTCGACTGCCTCAAGGTCAAACTCCGTGGCAACGACGCCGAATGGGACTACGCCCGACTCGGCAAAATCGGCGCGATCTGCCGCGACCAGGACGTGACTTGGCTGACGACGGACTTCAACTGCACCGTCACCGATCCGGCCTACGTGAACGACATCCTCGACCGCCTCAAGATCGAAGATCCCGTCACCTACCAGAAAATTCTCTACGTCGAGCAGCCCTTCCCCTACGACCTCGTGACCCACCGCATCGACGTCCACAGCGTCAGCGCCCGGAAGCCGCTTTTCATGGACGAAAGCGCCCACGACTGGAGCTACGTGAAAATGGGCCGCGCCCTCGGCTGGACCGGCGTCGCGCTCAAGACCTGCAAAACCCAGACCGGCGCACTACTGAGTCTCTGCTGGGCCAAGGCGCATGGCATGACCTTGATGGTGCAGGACCTGACCAATCCCATGCTCGCGCAAATTCCCCACTTTCTGCTCGCGGCCTACGCCGACACCATCATGGGCGTCGAATCCAACGGGATGCAGTTCTACCCCGAAGCGAGCGCTCCCGAGCGCGAGATTCATCCCGGGCTGTTCCGGAGAAAAGAGGGTAAGCTCGACGGGTCGACCCTGTCCGGCAACGGCTTCGGCTATCGGCTCGACGAAATTTCCCGCGAGCTGCCGGAACCCGTCCACACGACCCCCGGATCATGACGCCGTTCATCGTCGTCATGGGCGTCTCCGGATGCGGGAAGTCGACCGTCGCCGGCCTTCTCGCCGAGGCGATCGACGGCACCTACCTGGAAGGCGATGCATTCCATCCGCCCGAGAACAAGGAAAAGATGGGCGCCGGAATTCCCCTGACCGACGACGACCGCTGGCCGTGGTTCGACGCGCTGATCGGCGCCGCCAACCACGCGATCGCCGAAGGTTCCGTTCCGGTCCTCGCCTGCTCGGCCCTCAAGCGCATTCATCGCGACTACCTCTTCCGGAATTTCGAAGACAACCGTCTCGTCCATCTCGCGGGCTCTTTCGACCTGATCAAATCCCGAATGGACGACCGCGAACACGAATACATGACCTCCGATCTGCTCCGGAGCCAGTTCGACGCCCTGGAGGAACCCGAACCCGATCCCAACGTGTTGATCGTGCCCATCGAACCGACACCCGAGGAGCAGGTCGCCCTCATCGTCGACTGGCTCGACTGAGCGTCCATGGGAAAAGTGCTTTTCATTCGCGGCGGCGCCGTCGGCGACTTCATCCTCACGATGCCGGCCATCAAGCTGATGCGGGATTCGCTGCCGGACAACGAGGTCGAAATTCTCGGCTATCCCGCCATCGCCGAATTGGCGACCGCCACCGGTCTCGCCGACCGCGTCCGCTCGATCGAGGACGCCCGCCTCGCGCCCTTCTTCGCTCCCGGCGCCCGTCTCGACACCGCCTGGTGCGACTACTTCGCCGGCTTCGATCTCGTGGTCAGCTACCTCTACGACCCCGACGGCTTTTTCGAGGAGAACCTCAAAGTGGCCGGCGTGCGCACCCTGCTCTCGGGACCGTTCCGGCCCGACGAATCGCCCCCCTTCGTTCCCGCAGCGGCGCAGTTGGCCCGACCGCTCGAGGAGATCGCCCTGTTTCTCGACGATCCCGCCCTGGAACTCGACTACCCGGACGAATCCGGCCTTTCCACGGCGACGGACGGACCGCTCGTCGCGCTGCATCCCGGCAGCGGCAGTCCCGGCAAGAACTGGAGTTTCGAGTCGTGGGTGAAAGTGCTGGACCGCCTCCGGGAACGCTTCCCGGACGCCGAGTTTCTCGTCACCGGCGGGGAGGCGGAATCCGAGATCATCGACCAGTTCGCCGAACTCCTCGACGCGGCCGGCATTCCCCATCGTCTCCTGCTGGACAAGTCGCTCGGCCAGCTCGGGGCGCTCTATCGGAACGTCGACCTCTATCTGGGACACGACAGCGGCATCTCCCATCTCGCCGCGAGCGCCGGTGCCGAAGGCGTCCTCTTGTTCGGACCGACCAACCCGGAGATCTGGGCCCCCGTTTCCTCCCGAATGAAACGGGTCGTTTCGCCAACGGCTTCCCCCGGAAACATCAGCGTCGCCCAAGTGCTCGAAGCGGTCGACGCGTGGTCTTATTCACAGCCTAGAAGAAGATCATATTTTTTTGGAAAACCTTAAATCTTCTTATGCCCGTGAATAACAGTGAAGTTCCCTCGCTTGCCGTTGAGGCTGAGCCCCTTGGCGGGGGGAAAACGATGGGCACAAGCACTGGGACAGTTTGGTGAAAAGGGCTCTATTCCCGGAATCCCGAGAAGTTGTTCAGGTTTATCCACGGTTGTTCGCAGGTTGTTCACCGAGTTTCATCCCTTCCCATTTCCGGTTCGAGAGCGCGTCGACCGCCGCGGCCGTTTCCGCTTCCTTCTTGCTGTTTCCGCTTCCCTTGCCGAGGGCTTTTCCCTCCCAGGTCACTTCCGCCACGAAGAATTTCAGGTGGTCCGGCCCGTCCTGCGACACAATCGAATAAGTCGGGCTGGTTGCGGCGATGGACTGCAAGTGTTCCTGGAGCTCGCCCTTGGGGTTGTTCTCTTCGGGCTGCTTGGCGATTTCCTCGATGAATTCGCTGAAATTGTTGAGGACGAAATCGGTCGCGGCCCCGAGGCCTCCGTCGAGATAGACGGCGCCGGCCAGGGCCTCGAGCGCGTCCGCCAAGTTGGAGGGCCGTTTCCTGCCGCCGCTTCTGGCCTCGCCCTTCCCGAGCAGAAGAAAACGGCCGAGTTCGATCCTGGCCGCGCACTCGCAGAGGGCGTCCCGCGAGACGAGCCGGCTCCGCAGCTTGGTCAGGACGCCCTCGCTGAACTGGGGAAACCGTCGGAACAGTTCGTCGGTCAAGATCAGCTGGATGACCGCATCGCCGAGAAATTCGAGACGCTGGTTGTCGAAATGCGGCTGCTTCGATTCGTAGGCGAGGCTGGGATGCGTGAGCGCCTCCGCGAGGAGCAGAGAATTCGCGAACTTGTATCCGATCGTTGCCTCGAGAGAATCCATGGATCGCCGAACAGGAAAGCGATCTGTCGCCCCCCGCTCCGCCACAAATGGGGTGGCTGACGGGACTTGAACCCGCGACAACCGGAACCACAATCCGGGGCTCTACCACTGAGCTACAGCCACCATCATTGGCGGTTGGCCCGCGGGCCAATCCGGGCGGAAAGCGAAGCTAGAGCATCCCGCCCGATTTTCCAGCGGAAATGTGGGTCTCTTGCAAAATCGGCGGCAGGGTCGAATCTGGGGGACCCCGACCCTTTCTCCATGAGCGAATTCGATCCCGACTGGCGACCCGTGGCATTCAAGGAATGGAAACTCGTGGCCGACGCCCTGGCCGACGGGGAGCAGTCCGTGATCCTGCGGAAAGGAGGCATCTCGGAAGGCAAGGCCGGCTTTCAATGGCTTCACGACCGGTTCTTCCTCTTTCCCAGCCTTTTCCACGAGCAGGCCGAGCAGGTCAAACCGCTCCCCGACGGTTCGCCCCGGAAGATTCCCGAACCCGTAGGCGGCGAGAACGAGGTGGCCTTTTCCGTCTACGTCGAGACCCTCGCCACCGGTCGCTTGACCGACTGGGACGAGGTGCTCCGGCTCGATCCCTACCACATCTGGAAAGAGGAGATCGTGCGCGAGCGCTTCGAGTGGGGAGACGAGCCCGGCATCGCCTTCGCGGTCGTAAAGGCGTGGCGTCTCCCCGATCCGTGGATTCTCGAAGACCGCAAGACCTTCGGCGGGTGCCGGTCCTGGTTCGGGCTGCCCCCGGACGAAGCCGGCGGGTGGCGAAACCGTCTCGAAGCGGCCGAGGCAGTGGCGAACCGGTGCGGATTCCCCGACTGGCTCATCGGTTAGAGCGGATGGATGCCTTCTCGGCCGCTCCGGCCATGTCGATCCGCTGGAGCGGGATTCGGGATATTCCCGACGGGTATCCTCTCCGCCGCTGCGTATCGCGCACTTGTCATTGGGCCGGGGATGGCGCAACATCCGGCGCATGCCGACGCCACTTCATCCTTCGGGCCGCCCTCCGCTGGCGAAACGGGTCGGTTTCTGGCTCGGGATCGGGGTATTCCTGACGATCCTGGTTTTCGGGAACATCGATCCGGGGAATCCGGCGGTCGGGCGGATGGCGGCGGTGGCGGCGCTGATGGCGGTCTGGTGGATTACGGACGCGATTCCTCTGGCGGCGACTTCGCTGTTGCCGCTGGTGCTTTATCCGCTGACGGGAATCATGTCTGGTCGGGAGGTGGCGCCGGTCTACGTGAACTACGTGATCTTTCTGTTCGTCGGGGGGTTCCTGATCGCACTGGCGATGGAGCGGTGGAATCTGCATCGACGCATCGCGTTGAACATCATTCGCAAGATCGGTTCGAAACCGTCGCGACTGGTCCTGGGATTCATGGTGGCGACGGCTTTTCTCTCGATGTGGATCTCGAACACGGCCACGGCGATCATGATGCTGGCCATCGGGCTGGCGGTGATCAAGCAGGCGGAGACGTCGTTCGGGGTAGAGAAGACGGCGGATCTCGAGGTGGCGTTGTTGCTCGGCATCGCCTACGGCGCCAGCATCGGGGGGCTGGCCACGCTGGTGGGGACGCCGCCGAACCTGGCGCTGGTCCGACTGTTCGACCTTTCATTCCCGGCCGCGGGGGATGCGGGGTACCGGCTTTCTTTCGGCCAATGGATGCTGCTGGGGGTGCCGCTCTCCGCGGCGATGCTGGGGTGCGTCTGGCTGGTGTTGACGCGGGTGTTCTATCGGTTCGACGACGATCTGGAACTGGCTCCCGAAGTGCTGGACGAGGAGCATCGGCGGCTGGGCAAAATGGGCTACGAGGAGAAAGTGGTGATGGGGGTCTTCTGCGCCACGGCGCTGCTCTGGGTGTCGAGAATGGATCTGAACTTGGGTCTGTTCACGGTGCCGGGGTGGTCGAGGTTGCTGCCTTTCGGCGATCTGATCGACGACGGCACGGTGGCGATCGCGATGGCGCTGGTGCTTTTTCTGGTGCCGGCGAAGCACCGCGGCGAGGGGGAGGACTCTCACGGCAAGATCCTGGACTCGGGCGTTTTCTCGCGGCTGCCGTGGCACATCGTCCTGTTGTTCGGCGGGGGGTTCGCGCTGGCGAAGGGGTTTCAGGCGTCGGGGCTGTCGGAATGGGTCGGCGGCGGGTTCGCGGGGCTGGAGGACGCGCCGGTGCCGGTCCTGGTCGCGACGATCGCGGCGGGGATCACGTTCCTCACCGAGATGACTTCCAACACGGCGACGACGGAGATGATCCTGCCCTTGCTGGCCTCGATTGCGACGGCGGCGAAGATTCATCCGCTGGTGCTGATGGTTCCGGCGGCGCTGGCGGCGTCGTGCGCGTTCATGATGCCGGTGGCAACGCCTCCGAACGCGATTGTTTTCGCCAGCGGCCGGATCACGATCGCGCAGATGGCTCGAGTGGGCTTCGTGATCAATCTGATCGGCGTGGCGTTGATCACCGCGTTTTTCCTGCTGCTCGGACCGGCGGTTTTCGACATCGATCCGGAGACCTTGCCGGCCTGGGCGGAGGGGCGGGGAGGGGATTGATTCTCGGGACTTTCGCGGCGCAGCGACGCTCGGCGGCGTTCGGAGGGCGCCCACCAAAGGGGGTTGGGCGGGGGACTCGACCCTGTTGAGTCCGGCTTGCGAGTCGGGGGAACCGCTTTACAATCCCCCCCACCCGAATATTCGAGATCATGGCGCAGCGACGCAAACAGTTTCCCTTTGACGAGTTCGAGCCCAAATGGCAGTCCCGCTGGGAGGAGAATAAAACGTTCTCGGTCCCGAATCCGGGCGCGCCGGGCTTCGACGCTTCGAAGCCGAAGTACTACGTGCTGGACATGTTTCCCTACCCGAGCGGTTCGGGGCTGCACGTGGGGCATCCGGAGGGCTACACGGCCACGGACATCATCACGCGCTACAAGCGGATGAAGGGTTTCAACGTGCTGCACCCGATGGGGTGGGACGCTTTCGGCCTGCCGGCGGAGCAGCACGCCATCAAGACGGGCGAGCATCCGGCGGTCAATACGCGGAACAACGTGGACAATTTCCGCGGGCAGCTGAAGCGCCTCGGCTTCGCCTACGACTGGGATCGGGAGGTGAACACGACGGATCCCGACTACGTCCGCTGGACCCAGTGGATTTTTCTCAAGCTCTACAACTCCTGGTTCGACGAGGAGACCGGGAAGGCCCGACCCGTTTCCGAACTCGAGGAAAAGGGGCTGGGTCGCGACGAGATCGACGAGAAACGCCTCGCCTTCGTCGCCGAGACCCCGGTGAACTGGTCGCCGGATCTGGGGACGGTGCTCGCGAACGAGGAGGTGGAGGAGTGGCGGTCCAAGGGCCACGTGGTGGAGCGGCGCCCGCTGCGTCAATGGATGCTGCGGATCACCGCCTACGCGCAGCGGCTGATCGACGAGCTCGACGAGCTCGACTGGCCGGAGGGAATCAAGCTGTTGCAGAAGAACTGGATCGGCCGCTCGGAGGGCGCCGAAGTGGACTTCACCATCGACGGGGAGAAGGTCACCGTTTTCACGACGCGTCCGGACACGCTCTTCGGCGCGACCTACATGGTCCTGGCCCCCGAGCATCCGCTGGTCGACCGGATCGTCACCGCGGAGCAGAAGGCGGAGGTCGAAGCGTACAAGCGGACTTGCGGGGCGAAGTCCGATCTCGAACGCATGGAGCTGGCCAAGGAGAAGACGGGTGTTTTCACCGGCGGCTACGCGATCAATCCGGTCAACGAGGAGAAAATTCCCGTCTGGATCGCGGACTACGTCATGATGAGCTACGGGACCGGGGCGATCATGGCGGTGCCGGGGCACGACGAGCGGGACCAGGAGTTCGCGAAGAAGTTCGAAATTCCCATCGTCGAGGTCGTCCGTAGCATGGGCTTCCAGCCCATGAATCCGCGCAAAGCGGTCACGAAGAAAACGGGAGCGAACCTTCCCCACTGGACGCAGGAGGGCGCCACCTACGCCATCACCTTTCCATTGGCCGACTCCGTCCCGAAGCGGGTGTTGGACCAGTGGCGGCAGGAACGGGACGGCATCCTCGCGAGGGCCAAGGAACAGGACCGCGAACTCACCAGGGCGGAGGCCATGGAACTGCGGGAACTCCACTCGGAACGGGTGGAAGCTTTCCTCGACCAAGGACGGGGCGAATGCGTTCTCGAAGACGCCGCCGCCGCGGCCGCCGTGGAGGAAGCCCTGCGTTTTTTCGACGGGGAGCGGTATCGGTTGATTGCCTGGTGCGTGATGCCGAATCACGTGCACGCGGTGGTGCAGCCCATGGAGGGCAACAGCTTGGAATCCGTGCTTCATTCTTGGAAGTCCTTCACCGCGAATTCGGTGAACAAGGCGCTCGGGCGCTCGGGCAAGCTCTGGCAGGACGAGTCCTACGACCATTTGATCCGGGACGAGGACGATCTTCGCAATCAGGTTTCCTATGTGCTGCGGAATCCGGAAGTGGCGGGGCTGGGGGATTGGAAATGGGTGGGCGCTGCTGCTTCTGAGGCTTCTGCTGCTGAGGCTTCTGAGGATCAGGGGCTGGAAGCCCCTGATACGTGTTTCACGGGCGATGGCGTTGCGGTGAACTCTGGCTTTTTGGACGGGCTTTCTACTTCCGAGGCCAAGGAAAAAATCACGGAATGGCTCGAGGAAAAGGGAGTCGGCAAGAAGACGATCAACTACAAGCTCCGCGACTGGCTCTTTTCGCGGCAGCGCTACTGGGGCGAGCCTTTTCCGATCGCGTGGAAGGACGGCAAGCACTACGCCATCGGCGAGGACGAACTGCCGCTTCTCGCCCCGGCGCTGGAGGACTACAAGCCGACCGGAAACCCGGAGCCGACCCTGTCCAAGGCGAGGGACTGGGTGGAACTTCCCGACGGCGCCGTCCGCGAGACAAACACGATGCCGCAATGGGCCGGATCGTGCTGGTACTACCTGCGCTACTGCGACGCGCGGAACGCGGAACGTTTCGTCGACGAGGAGGCGGAGGCCTACTGGATGGGCAGGAACGGCAACCCCGGCGGCGTCGACCTCTACGTCGGCGGCACGGAGCACGCGGTGCTGCACCTGCTCTACGCGCGTTTCTGGCACAAGGTGCTCTTCGACCTCGGCTACCTTTCCACGCCGGAACCGTTCCAGAAGCTCGTCAACCAGGGACTCATCCTCGGGGAGGACGGGCAGAAAATGTCGAAGTCGCGCGGCAACGCAGTCAATCCCGACGACGTGGTGGAGCGGTACGGCGCCGACGCGTTGCGGCTCTACGAGATGTTCATGGGGCCGCTCGAACAGGTGAAGCCGTGGTCGATGAAAGGGGTCGAGGGGGTTTTCCGGTTCCTCGCCCGCGTCTGGCGTCTCGTCATGGACACGGATCAGGAGGGCGACTGGGTCCTGGCCGGAGCACTGGCCGAGATCGAGCCCGAAAAGATAGTCAACAAGGCCGTCCACGCCACCATCAGGAAGGTCGGCGACGACATCGAGGCGATGAGCTTCAACACGGCGATCTCTCAGATGATGGTCTGCACCAACGAGCTCACCAAGCTCGAACGGACTCCCGTCTCCTCGGTCGTCTTGCTCCTCCGGGTGCTGAATCCCTTCGCGCCGCACTTGACCGAGGAACTCAACGCCAAGCTCGCCGCCGCCTTCGACTCCGTGAGCGCCGAGGACCTCGCCGATCAGCCGTGGCCCGAGTTTAACGAGGACTTTCTTCTCGAAGATGAAATAGAAATGGTGCTCCAAGTGAACGGCAAGGTCCGCGACAAGATGCTCGTCCCGACCGAAGCCTCGAAGGAGGAAGTGGAGCGACTCGCCATGGAGAGCGAGCGGGTGCAGTCCTTCATCGCGGGCCAGACCGTCCGCAAGGTCATCGTGGTGCCGGGACGACTGGTCAACGTGGTTGCGAACTAACGCCCCCCACGGAGGCTTCGCCCGCCTTCGACGGAGGGCTTCGCGATCGATCGAGTGGTGCCGCCCGGCTCCGTCGTGGTTCGCCGTCAGATCGACGACGCGCGCGCCGAGTTGAAAGGCTCGGAACGGCGAACGCATACCGCCGCGCCGCCGCGCGTCTACCCTATCGAAAGCAGAACCCCATCCAATATGAAATCCACCGGTTCCAGAACCCTCCCCCTCATCGCCGCCATCGCCGTCGCCACCGGCGGCCTCTTCGCCTCGCAAGCCAAGGCCGCTTCCTACAACCGGCTCGTCACGCTAGCCCACCAGCTCGACGATTCTGTCGGGCATCTTCGCGAGGAGTTCAAGCTCCACTACCGCCACACCCCACAGTACAAGCACCTCCTTTCCGACGCGACGTCCATGACGCGGAAGGTGGCCCATATCGACCAACTCTCCTACGATCCTCACGTTTCCCTTCGGCATCTCCAGTCCGACGTCGAGGACCTCGACGACCTGGCCCATCACCTTCAGGACCTCGTCGCCGCCACGGAGAGAGGCCGTCGCGGACATGTCCACGGCAACACGCGCCACGTTCAGGATTTGATGGCCTCGATCATGGTGTCGATCCACGGGCTGTCCGAGGAAATCCGGGTCCTGCAGCGGCCTGTTCACCATGGCTACCCCAACGACTCGCACGGCAACTCGCAGCATGATTCGCACGGCGATCGTGATTCCGGAAGCCACCAGCTTACCGACCGCGATCGTCACGAGATCGGACGCCGCTACGGCAGCGGTGGCTTAAGTTTCAAGCGAGGGAACAAGGCCAGTTTCGGTCCCGAGGCGATTCGCCAGTGGCTCTTCCGTTGACCTCCGGACTCGCCGCTGAACCATTCCCGTTCGAGCAACCACCGCCGACTGGAACGGCTCCTTCTTCCGAGGGAGCCGTTTTTCTTTTCGGGCGTTACAAGCTGGTGAATTTCCGTTTCACCTGCTCGAAAAGGTTTTCCTTGAGCTCCTCGCCGTCCAGCTTCTGAATCGACTCGTTGAGAAACCCGAGGCTGATCATCCTCCGTGCCGTCTCGGCCGGGATTCCCCGAGCCTGAAGGTAGAAGATTTCCTCGTCGCTGATCTGGCCGGAGGTGGAACCGTGCGAGCACTTAACCTGGTCGGCGTTGATCTCGAGTCCGGGCATGGCGTTGGCCTCGGCCGTGTCGCTGCCGAGCAGATTGCGGCAGGTCTGGAAGGAATCGGTGTGGTGCGCTCCCGGATGGACATCGATGAGACCGGCGAAAATCGTCCGCGAATCGCCGTAGAGGGCGTTCTTGAAGAGCAGGTCGCTGGTGGTGTGCTGCGCCTCGTGGGATTGCAGGGTGCGCTGGTCGTATTCCTGGATGCCGCTGGCGAGATTGGCGCTGAGAATCCGGCTGTCGGCGCCGGTTTCGACCATGCGGTTGATCGACTCGTTGCGCACCCAGGCGGCCCCGAGGTTGATGCAAGCGGATTTCACGCTGGAGTCCCGGCCGACCCGGGTGCTGTTGAGCTGGACGTGCTTGGCGCCGGACTCGCTGGCGTTCTGCAGGGCGACGTACTGGATCCTGGCGCCGTTGACGGCATCGAGATCGACCATGCCGACGGCGAGACTTTGTTCGCCCTCGGCGATCGACTCGAAAGTCTCCATCACCGAGACGGAGGCGTTGTCCTTCGCGACCACCAGGGTGTGCGGGAAGGTGGCGGCCATGTCACCGCCCGAAAAATGATGAACCACGACGGGATTCTCGCAGACGCAGTTTTCGGGAAAGTGAACGAACAGCCCGCTCAGGGTCGCCGAAGCGTGCAGGGCCGCGAATTTTTTCCCACCGAGGTCGGCTTTTTCCTGCAGGAAATGTTCCCTCACGAGATCGCCGTGCTTGGCCAGGGCTTCGTTGATGGGCAGACAAAGGGCGCCTTCGGGCAGGCCGTCGGTTTCGGCATGAACGAGCCGGTTGTTGGCGAAGACGAAATGGGCGGCGAAGGCGTCGACGCGGCTCTCCTTGGCGCGCTTCACGAGAGATTCGGAGTCGTCGGCGGGAGATGCCGGGACGAGTTCGGTGAACCGGACTTTCTTCAGGTCCGCGAAACGCCACTCTTCGTTCTTGCGAGTGGGTTCGGGAAGTTCGAGAAAGCGCTGCCAGGCTTGCTTCTGCAGCGACACGTACCATTCGGGTAGCGTGCCGTCCGATTGGCTCGCGGGGGGCGCGGCAAACCAGGCGGCGGTCTGTTTCTGGGTCATGAACTCGCTGGGAGACGAGAGGGTGGTGGACATCGAAATTGCGGTTTGTTTTCTCTTCGGGAAGCGATTGGCGTCAGCCGACGCTGTCTTCCATTTCCATGTCGATGAGCCGTTTCAGCTCGACGCTGTATTCCATGGGAAATTCGCGCACGAGATCGTTGACGAATCCGTTCACGCTCAGACTCATGGCTTCGGCTTCGGAGAGGCCGCGCTGCTTCATGTAGAAAATCTGGTCTTCGCTGACTTGGCTCACGCTGGCCTCGTGCTGGGTCGAGTGCTGGTTGCCCTTCACCGTGATGGCGGGGTAGGTGTCCGTCCGGCTGCTCGAATTGATCAGCAAGGCGTCGCACTCGGTGTTGTTCTTGCAGCCCTTGAGATGCTTGGGGATGTGAACCTGGCCGCGGTAGGTCGAGCGGCCCTTGCCGACCGAGATCGACTTGGCCACGATGTTGGAGGTCGTCTCGTCGGCGGCGTGGACCATCTTGGCACCGGTGTCCTGGTGCTGTCCGTCGTTGGCCAGGGCGATGGAGATGACTTCTCCGCGCGCCTTCCGTCCTTTCATGATGACGCCGGGATACTTCATCGTCAGCCGCGAGCCGATGTTGCAGTCGATCCAGCGGATTTCGGCGTTTTCATGCGCCATCCCCCGCTTCGTGACGAGATTGAAGACATTGTTCGACCAGTTCTGCACGGTGATGTACTGGATCTTGGCGTCCTTCATCGCCACGAGTTCGACGACGGCGCTGTGGAGCGTCGCGGTCTCGAATTTCGGCGCGGTGCAGCCTTCCATGTAGGTTACCTCGGCGCCCTCGTCCACGATGATGAGGGTCCGCTCGAACTGACCGAAGTTTTCCGCGTTGATCCGGAAGTAGGCCTGCAGGGGATGGGCCACCTTCACCCCGGGGGGCACGTAGATGAAGCTTCCGCCGGAGAAAACGGCACTGTTGAGCGCGGAAAATTTGTTGTCGCCGGTGGGAATCACTTTCCCGAACCACTTGCGGAAGATCTCGGGATGTTCGCGCAGTCCTTCGGTCGAATTGACGAAGATCACGCCCTCCTTCTCCAACTCCTCCTTCACGTTGGAGTAGGCCGCCTCGGAGTCGAACTGAGCCTCGACCCCGGACAGGTATTTGCGCTCCTTCTCGGGAATCCCGAGGCGCTCGAAGGTCTGCTTGACGTCATCCGGGACTTCGTCCCAGCTTCGGGTGGATTTCTGCCCTTTGGAGAGGTAGTAGCGGATCTTGTCGAACTTGATCGCCTCGAGGTCCTTGCTTGCCCAATGGGTAGGCATGGGCTTGTCGAAGAAGACCTTGAGCGCCTTCTTGCGAAACGCGCGGATCCAGTCCGCCTCTTTCTTGATGTCCGAAATATAGTCGACCGTGGCCTCGGACAGCCCGTAGCCCGCGTCGTGCTCGTAGGCTTCGGGGTACGAAAAATTGCCCTCGTCCTGATCGATCGAAACCGCTTCCAATGTTGCGCTGTTTGTCATGCGTGCTTTTGTTTCGTTTTCTTCCTCAAGCCGCGACGAGTTCTTCGGTAACCCAGTCGTAGCCTTTCTCTTCCAATTCCAGCGCCAGTTCCTTGCCCCCGGTTTTCACGATACGTCCGTCGTGCATCACGTGCACGACGTCGGGCACGATGTAGTCGAGGAGCCTCTGGTAGTGCGTGATGATCAATATGCCGCGTTCCGGGGAACGCATCGCGTTCACCCCCTGGGCGACGATCTTGAGGGCGTCGATGTCGAGGCCGCTGTCCGTTTCGTCGAGCACCGCGTAGGTCGGCTCGAGAACCATCATCTGCAGAATTTCGTTGCGCTTCTTCTCTCCGCCGGAAAATCCCTCGTTCACGGAGCGGGAGGTGAACTTGCGGTCTATCCCCAGCGCATCCATTTTTTCGTACATTTCCTTGTAGAAGGCGACCGCGTCCACCTCTTCGCCCTTGGGAAGCCTCGCTTGGCGGGCCGCCCGGAGGAAGTTGGCGTTGCTCACGCCGGGAATTTCGTGGGGGTACTGGAAGGCGAGGAAAAAGCCGGCCCGGGACCTCTCGTCGATCTCGAGATCGAGCAAATTCTTGCCGTCCATCGTCACGCCGCCTTCGCTGACCACGTAGTCTTCGTGCCCGGCCAGGACCTTCGCCAAGGTCGACTTGCCGGATCCGTTCGGCCCCATGATGGCGTGAGTTTCGCCCTTGGGGAGTACGAGGGAGAGGCCTTTGAGGATCTCGGTTCCCTCGACCGAAGCGTGCAGATTTTGAATTTCGAGTGAGTTGCTCATGAGTGTTCGGATGGAAATTGAATCAGTGACCGCTGCATTTCGGGCAGGTCCCGCGCATGGCCACGTCGATGCCTTCGATTCGCGAGCCGTCGGGCAGGTTCCACGGCGAAGACGCGTCGGCCCGCTGGCGGAGTTCCACGTCGAAGACGGAATCGCAGCAGGAGCAGAAGAAATGGGCGTGGGGTTGAAGATTCGGACAGAAACGGGAAGCTTCCCGATCGATGTTGACCTGCGTCACCGCTCCGGCGTGCGTGAGGGTTTCGAGGCAGTTGTAGACCGTGGCCAGTGAAATCGAGGACATCTTCTTCTTGGCCGACGCGTAGACTTCGGAGGCCGTGGGATGATCGGTTGCCAATTCGCGAACCACGTCGTAAACAACCCGGCGCTGCTTCGTCATTCGAAGGCCGCCAAGCACGTCGACTGGTTGTTCTACTTCTGTGAATTGTTCTGCCATGGTTCTACCGGCTCGCTCTTGATTTCAAGGTAAGCGACCCAGTTTTTAGATCAAGAACTATTCTAAACAAGGATGGTTCCGCTGCTGGGTTTCGTCGGTTCCGAGGACGGGGGCGCGGCAATTGTCTCGACCGCCGCGTCTGGATTCCGAACGAATCCTGCCGGAACCTGTCAATCTTCGGTTCCTCCCCTTTCGGACGTCGCGCCCGTATGCGACTTTCGAAATACGTGCGAAAAAGCACGGCGGCCAAACAGGGAAACAGAGAAATGGAAATGCAAACGATGACTCCTATTCCCAAGCGAGTCGCCGTCGTCGGCCAAGGCGTGATCGGGCTGACATGCGCGGCGAGACTTTCGGCCCGGGGACACTCGGTCGACGTGTTCTCCCGGGAAGAGTTCGGCGAAACCACGTCCATGGCGGCCGGGGCCTACTGGTGGCCTCACAAGGCCTATCCGCAGGAACGCGTCTCCCGATGGTCGAAGGCGAGCTACGACGAATACGCCCGATGCCGCTCGATTCCCGGCGCGGGCGTCCGTTTCGAGAAGCATTTTCGATTTTGCCTGGATCCGGACGAGAGCGCCTACGCTCGTCATTTGGTCGAGGAATGGGAGGAAATCGACGGGGCCAGTCACGGTTTCCCCTGTCGCGAGGCCTTCCTCGTCGTGCTCCCGGTGATCGACGTGCCCGTCTTCATGAGCCGTTTGAAATCAACGGTCGAGTCGCGAGGGGTCCGATTTCACATCCAGGAACTCGAATCGCCCGCGCAGTTGTTCCCGGACTTCGACATGGTGATCAATTGCAGCGGTGTCTGGGCGTATCACTTCGTCGGCGACAAGGAAGTCTTTCCGATCGGCGGCCAGGCGGTGCGGGTGTCTCTGCCGGAAGGGCTGACTCAATCGACGCGGATCTACCAGAAAGAAGACAAGTTCACCCTCGTGCTTCCCCGCTCGAACGACGTGATTCTCGGCGGGACGTCGCAGGAGCGCGACTGGAACCGCACTCCGAATGCGGAAGCGACGGACGTCATCTTCAAGCGTTGCGCCGAACTGGTTCCGGAGATCGCCGGTTGCGAGATTCTCGGGTCGACGGTCGGTCTCCGACCGGGGCGAAAGTCGGTTCGACTGGAGCTCGAGCTGATGGCCGGCGACCGGCCGGTCATTCACAACTACGGTCATGGCGGCGGCGGTTACACGGTGGCGTGGGGCTGCGCCGACGAGGTGGTTGAGCTGGCGGAAAACTACTTTGCCGCATAGGAGACTGTTGAAAAAGGCTGGAATGAAAAACGGCGAGCCATTTTGTTTTCTG
>JBBDRG010000046.1:0-34954 GCA_040905585.1 Verrucomicrobiales bacterium | reverse complement strand
GGTCTTTGAGCATCTGGCTTCGTTCCTCCTCAGTTACAGATCGCTGCGGATATGCCGCTTCCGGATGTGGTACAGCGCCACGGGAACCGATTCGCCCGTCACTAACGGACAACCCGTCCGCAACTGGCAGAATTACATGCGGGTCTGTTACGCCGAGAGCGACGACGGCATCGGTTGGCGGCGTCCCGAGCTGGGACTCGTCGAGTTCAAGGGCTCGCGACGCAACAACGTCGTGCCGGTCATTCAGCGACTGCCGACCGTCGTTCGCGACCGCTGCGAGTCCGATCCCGGCCTGCGCTACAAGTGCTTCGGCAGCGCCGCGCCGATCCGGCGTGAAGAGGGGCACTTGATGACCTCGGCCGACGGCCTGCGCTGGCGCGTGCAGCCGTCGCCTCGCCACTATCCCGGCACGCGCCCCTACTATCCATCCGAATTCCAGAGCGTGTTTCGGGACGAACGCGAACTCGACCCGGCCCGGCTCTGGAAAGCCTACGGCCTGTTCGCGACCGGCCCGCGGCGGCGCACCGCCCAGCTTTCCACGAGCCCGGACGGACGGAATTGGACCGGATACCCGGAGAACCCGATCGTCGATCCCTTGCAGGGCGTGAGTCATTGCATCCACGATTTTCTGGTCTGGCCCGAGATGGGTCGCTACGTGGGGCTGCTGCAGGTGGGCGATGCGCTGCACAACTACGAATGGGAATTGATGGTCAGCCACGACGGGATTCACTTCTCGCGGGTCAGCGACGGTCGACCGTTCCTCCCGCGCGGCGAAGCGGGCGAATGGGACCACGGCGGCATTCAGGGGGCCGTCCCGGTACGGGTCGGTGAACAGGTGTGGTTCTATTACGGCGGCCGGGAGCAACCTTGGAGCTGCTATCCGGCCGACCCGGAAGAAGTCTGGACATTCAAGTCGCATTGCGGATTGGCGACCATCGGCGCGGGCCGATACGCGAGCTTCCGCGTCGCCGAAGGGTCCGAACGCGGGATTCTGGTCACCCAGCCAATCCACTGCGAATTCGACCGCGAACTGGCGCTGGTCGTGAACGCCGCCGCAAATGTGCAAGATTCGATCCGGGTGGCTCTCCTCGACGCCGAGACCCGGGAGCCGGTGGAGGGATACGGACTGGATGAGTGCCGCGTCATCGAAGCGGACGGCGTTTCGCAGTCCGTCCGCTGGTCCCGCGCCGCACGGGTGGAGCTCGAACGCGACCGCCCGGTGCGTCTGCAATTCGAATTGCGCGGTCGCCAGTCGCGCCTCTACGGCTTCGCCTGGCGGCGATGAGAGCCATCCCCTGAAAAGGAAGTCGTCCAAAAAATTCGATTCTCGCCTCCGGGAACGAAACCCGACGGAAAACCGACCAGGCTTCCCCTATGCTAGCTCGCCTCTTCCGGACGGCCTGCTATGGTACCAGGCGACCTATTAACAATTTGACGCCAATTCACCCATCCTCCAAGGGGTTATTCGGGCACCGAACTCCGACCGGTCCGCCTGGGAAAAACAGGTCGGAAAGGCCTGCGAAGCCCTGCCCAAGCGTCACCACATCCGCAAGACCGATCCCGGGATCGTCGCGAGGAACTCAAGCGCCGGCCCGGAGTCGGAACCGCAGCCCGCGGTGATGCGATGGGGGTTCCATCGCGCGTTCAATCCCTCCGTCAACAACGCCCGCGACGACAAGCTCGACAGCGACCTCTGGCGCCGGGCCTTCGCCGAACGGCGCTGCGCCATTCCCGTCGCCGCTTTCTACGAATGGACGGGTCCGCGCGGGCACAAGCAGACCCACGCCTTTCGCCGCGCCGACGGCCGCTGGCTGTGGGCCGCCGGGATCTGGGAGGAGAGCCGGGAGCACGGCCCCTGCTATTCGCTCGTCACCACCGAGGCGGCGCCGTGGATGGAGGCCTTCCACCATCGCATGCCCGCCCTGCTCGATGCCGGGAAGGTCGTCGAATACCTCGAGAGCGCGGATCCCCGGAGCCTGATCGCCCCCCGTGCCGAGGCCCTCGAACATTTCTCCTGCGAGAACCCGCTCAAGATGTCGGAGCCGCAGCCGCCCGTGCCCCGCAACCAGAAGGAACTCTGGGATTGATGGCGTGATCTGGCGAGGTCTTTTGGAACCGCCCGGTGCGGACCCGCATGCCGGGTAGTGTGGGGGGAGCGGGTTCAATCCCCGTGCGCGGGATCTGGAGCGAGGCCGCTCACGGCGCTCTCGCAGTGGAAGCTTGGCGAAGAGATCGCGGCGGTCCTCGTCCATGCGGGCAAAGATGAAAGACAAACGGTTGCGCGTTTCTACCTCGCTCGCGTCAGGTGCCTTTTCGAGTCCAGCCGATACGATGACGCCCGTTAGATGATGCGGCGTGCCGTGGATGCGTGGAGGGACATTCAGCAGGAATTGAGCAACGACGACTTAAAGGGGCTCTTTCGAGAGTAGCTGTCTCCCAAAATCTCAAGAAAGTGTCCCCTGAGAAGTGGGAAAAGCGATTTCCTAATCGTCAATTACAGCTTTTTGCAATTATTCTTGACGGGCCAGCGGGATTCATATCGACTTCAAGAGAATCGAGTGGGGCATGTTCCGTGTGGCAGAAATCTCACCAACCCAATCCGAATTTTTTTCTGAACAGCTAGAGCTATGGACTGGAATGCTAAACTTCTTCGATACGTTTCGCCTGTGTTTCTAGCCATCGGATTCGGTTTTCCCTCCGGGATCTACTCGGAAGAGGAATCGGAAATCGCAAGCTGGCCTGCTGAATTTTCAGAGGAGCAGGCAGATAATGGTTGGTTTTACGGCTTCTGGGAAAATCCGCGAGGAAGATACAACGGAGCCACAGACTTCGAAGAATTTGTAACTTACGGGCTCCATGATGGACCATTTAAGAGACTCACGAGATCGAATGTCTCTGGAAAGGTTCGATGGTTCCACAGCCAAAATGAGGCACTTCGCAGTTTAGTGTGGTGTTCAAAAAGGCTCGGGAAGAGGGTTGTCCAGGCCGCTGGCGGGTGAAAGTCCGCCCGCGATCCAGTAGGAGATGAGCTGGAAGCTGCGGAAGTTCCGGTAGCCGTAGGCGCGCTGTCGGGCTCGCTGAAGGCGTCCGTTGAGGTTCTCGATGATCGCGCTGGTGGTATAGTTGTTGTAGTAGGCCTTGATGCCCTCCCAGTGCTCCCGCAGAGTTTTCGCAAGCTTCTTGAAAGGTTCCATGCGGCACCGTCTCGCCCAGCTATACCAGGCTTCGAAATGTTCCTCCGCAAGTTCGACATCGGCGTATCGGTAGAAGTCCGCGAGCATCTCCCGGAGACCCATCGCCCGTTGCAGCTTGCTGTAGGTTCGAAGCAGGTTCTCCCGGAGCGCTTTCATCTCCGCGTTGAGTCGCGAGGCGTTTCCGCGAAGCGCCCACATCCCCCCGCGGCCCAGCCCTCCCACCTCGGCGTTGACCTCCTTGCGCACCTTCTCGAACGCTTTCCCCGCCAGCTGCGCGACGTGGAAATGATCGAAAGCGGCCACGGCTTCGGGAAGGGATTCGGCCACCCCTTTCTTGTAGGCGCCGCTCATGTCGATGGCCGCCTCGGTGATCTGGGACGGATCTCCCGAAAACGCTTTCAGCTGCTCGGCGAACTGCGCAACCGTCTCCGCCTCTTTGCCTTCCGCCATGAAAAGCAACTGCCCGGTGTCGAGATCGACGAAGTTCGTCACGTAGGTGTGCCCCTTGCGGCGGCTCGTCTCGTCGATGGCGATCCGTTTCACCTTCTTCCAATCGCTTTGCTCGTAGGACTTCTCGACATAGTGCTCGATGATCGTCCAGATGCGCTTGTCGTTCTCGCCGACGAACTCGGCGGCGTTGCTCACCGGCATGTGACGGATCAACTCCAGCGCGAAGGCCTCGAACAGAAGCGTGAAGCCGCTGCCGGGCCTTGCCCACGGAACTTCGGCCTGATGCACGCCGCACTTTTTGCAGCGAACCCGGGGAACTCTGGCGTGGATCAGCGTCTCATACTGCCAGAAGTTGAGATGCCGCCATGTGCGCTCCCGGCGATCGTGGATCCCGCATCCCTCGGCTTCGCATTCGGGACAAGGAAGCGAGCGCGTGTCCGCATCGAGTTCGAGATGGAGCACCAGTTGTTTGGGTTCGCCTTCAAATGAGCTGTTTTCCACCCGCCAGGGAGAGTCGAGCAGGAGAGCTTGCGTAAAGAGTTGTTCGGTGGTCATGTATTTTCACTGCAAGCAATTCGGTCTGAAGTCCACCGCAAACCACCCGTCGGCGTGGTCGGCTCCGACGAGCCCGGGCCAAGGCCCATTCTCGCCGACCACTCGCTGAAAAAGTGTTCATGCGTTCATTTTTCGCATCTTTTCCACACAAAACGACGAAGACCCAGATTTGAACACGGGAACAGTCAGAAACCGGGGTCACCAATTCGAATGCGAACACGTAGCAGTTCCAAAATCGAACAGGAAATTTCAACAGGATCCCCGCTGAAACAGGAAATGTGAACTGGAAGTGAACAATCAAGGACACGGAATCGAACATGAGGCGAGCTTGGTGCCGTGTCGGCTGGAAGTGTTCACTTTGGTGTTCACGGGCGAGCTTTGTCTTCGGAATTGCAGAAGTTGGCCGGTTTTGAATGTGATGACCCGAGCAAGTCGTCCCATTCGCTTGGCGTCACGGGCGAGCCGGAAACAGAATAGGACTCTTCCTCCGGAAACACTTCAGCAAAAACGGAAGTCTCATCACTTTCACAATAACGCCGAAACGTAGAAAGCCATTCATCCAAGTCGACAGACAGACCGATTTCCCTTTGACCCGGCGTAACCACGAGTTCATCCCTGGTCGAAAATTCAGATCCAAGTGAATCTCGAACAACTTCCGATGTTTCCAGTCTGAATCCCTTGGCATCAATGAAGACCGAAAGAGAGGCTGCCCCCTGCGATTCACCCAAGTCCCGTGAGAGCGACAGGTGGCCGAAGTCGTCATCGTCGAACTTTGGCAAACGCTCCATGAGATCGATCATCCGCCGAACTGCCCAGTGCCAATCCTCCTGCCTTGTCTTCGCTGCCAGCAATAGCTGAGAAGACTTGATCAATGACTCCCGAAGGGACCAATCTTCCGGATCAAATTTGAGGATCTGTAACTCGTCCTCATCCATAGCTCACAGCGATAGTTTGCGTTCTCGGAACCGTTGTCGAACGCCTTCCATTCTGATTCCGAAGCGCCCCGGAATTTTCGTCGGCCCTCTCACTCCAATTACGGTAATTCGCCCATTTCATTCCTCCATTTCGCTTCACTATCGGAGCAATTCTATCAAGTCATCTGCTTAGCTTCAAGCTCCGAAATCGGAGCAATGGCAGGAGAACAGAATGTAATCGGCGAACAAGTGCGGAAGCGCCGGGTCGCATTGGACTGGAGTCAGGAGACTCTTGCCACCAACTGCCAGTTGCAGGGATGGGACGTGAGCCGTGGAACTTTGAGCAAAATCGAGGCTCGGTTGAGAAGAGTCACTGACGCTGAACTTTTTGTTCTCGCCTTGGTTCTGAAGGTAGAATTGAACGATCTTTTCCGCTCTCCTATGACCGTCAAGAAGGCGCTTCGCAACCCTCAAGGTTCAAACCCGCGAGCATTCGAAAGTGCGTGAATCACGCAACATTTACAGAAAAAATAGGGGGATTAAAGAAATTTGCGACACTCCCCCCACGCGCACGCGTGAGCCCCCTCCCCCTATCGCTTCGGTGCGCCGGTGGAAAATCGCGGCTTCGGAAGAAGGAATTCTTCAGCAGCAACCCTCTTGGGCGCGACTGGGGAAAACATTGATAAAAACGCTCCCAGAAGATCCCTGATGGTTGCTAGATGGCATGCATGAGGTTGGCGGGTTGGTGGATTTCACCTTCCGCCGGCGTAAGCATCCCCGACGATGCAACGAGGGGTCCTGCCAACTGAAGAGTTGGCCGACTATCGGCGAGGGCAAAACGGCGGACCGCATTGCCATGGCGAGAAGCGCTTACGGACGCGTCGTCCGGAACCTTGCGCGTGCGGGTGCGTCTAATGTGGAAACGCCCGGCCTGCTTGTCGACGATGGATGGATCAAGCGATGAGTTCGGGGATCGGCTTGCCGTCGCTGACGATGTGCGTGGGACGACCGTTGAAATCGTCGATGGTAACCTTGGCGGAATCGATGCCGAGGTGGTGATAGATGGTGGCGAGGTAGTCGTGGGGACCGCAGGGGCGTTCGACGACGTCTTCGCCTCGCTTGTCGGTCGCGCCGATCACGCCGCCGGTTTGGATGCCGCCGCCGGCCCAGATGTTGGAGAAGGCGCGCGGCCAGTGGTCGCGTCCGGGCTGGAGCGTTCCGGTGGGGCCGCTGGCGTTTCCGGCGCCGGTGCTGCGGTCGTACTTGATCTTGGGAGTGCGTCCGAATTCTCCGGTCACCACGACGAGGACCCGTTCGTGGAGGCCGCGGTTGTAGACGTCCTCGATCAGCGCGGAAACGGCGCGGTCGTAGTTGGGCATCCGGAATCGCAGCGCCTCGAACTGGTGCTGGTTGACGGCGTGGTCGTCCCAGTTGTTCACCCTGCCGCAGAGAGGTCCGCTCAGGGTGCTGGTGATGATATCGACCCCGGCTTCGACGAGGCGGCGGGAGAGAAGCAGTTGCTGCCCCCAGCGGTTGCGACCGTAACGGTCGCGGAGCTTCGGGTCTTCCTGCGAAAGGTCGAAGGCGTCGCGGGTGGCCGGGTTCGTCATCAGGGCCATGGCCTGGGCCTCGAACTCGTCGATGGCCTCGAGTTCTCCCGCGGTGTCGAAGGCTCGCTCCATCTTGTCGAGTTTCTTGCGCAAGGCGAGACGCCCGCTGACCCGTCGGGTTTCGGCCGGATCGGTGATCCCGATGTTGGGCACCTCGAAGTCGGGACGGTTCGGGTCGCCGGTGATGCCGAAGGCGGAGTAGGCGTTGCCGAGGTAGGCGGGCCCGCTGTAGTTGGCGGGCGCCGGATTCACGCCCACGTAGTGCGGCAGAGGGTTGCCGCCGTCGTCCTGTTGCGAGCGCAGGTAGTTCGCCACCGACATCCAGTCCGGCAGCTTCGGCTTCGGCTTGTCGCGGGTGTCGGAGTCGCCCGAAAACATCTGCATGGAACCGGCGGGGTGGCCGCCCGCCCCCTGGTGCATGGAGCGCAAGATGGTGAACTTGTCGGCGATCTTCGCCTGCATCGGCATCAGCTCGGAAATCCGGGTGCCGGGGATTTTCGTCGGGATCTCCTTGAAGGGGCCGCTGTACTCGCTGCCGCTCTCCGGTTTGGGATCGTAGGAATCGATGTGGGAAAGTCCTCCCGGCAGCCACACGAGGATGACGGCGGTCTTTTTACCGGCGGGTTTGATCGCGTTCTCGGCGCGGAGGCGGAGGAGACCGGAGAGGCCGAGCGCACTCATCCCGGTGAGTCCGATTTGCATGAATCCGCGGCGGTCGAGCGGTCCGGCGCAGCGCGGAAAGAAGGGAGGTGTCAAGATGGACGACATGGCGTTTGGGGTGGGTTGATGGAAAATTACGGCGTTCCGAAAGCGACGATCTCCTTGCCGTCGGTGCCGTTCCAGACACGGAGATTGCTGTCCTCGCCGCCGCCGACGATGGTTCTCCCGTCGGCGGTACTGGCGGCGGCCTGCATGAAATCGGGAAGTCCGGAAATGGCGCGGACCTGGGTGCCGGCGTCGGTTACGATGCGGACAAGGTTGTTTCCCGCCGAGGTGACGAGGCGATCGGTCGCGCCGATAAACTGGAGCGAAGTCACTTCCTTGGTCCATCCCTCGATTTTTTTCTTTCGCTCGCCGATGGTCAGGTCCCAGGAATTGACGACGCCGTCGGCGCCCGCGGTGGCGAGGACCCGGCCGTCGGAACGGAACGCGACATCGTTGACGTAATGGGTGTGGCCCTCGAAGAGATGGACTTCCCCGCCCGTGGCCACGTCGGTGACGCGGGCGATCTTGTCGGCCGCACCGGAGGCGAGCCGTTTGCCGTCGGGCGAAAAATCGAGACTGATGACGCTGTCGGCATGCCGATCCTTCCACGTGGCGGTGGCCCTGCCGGAGGCGGCATCGAACAGGGTGATGTCGCCGGACCGAGAGGGTTCGCCGCTGCCCGTGGCGAGAGTTTTGCCGTCGGGACTGAAGGCGACCGCGTTGACGCGTCCGCCGAAAAGGTCGGGTTGGATTTCTCCACCGAGGACGAGCTCGAGTTTCCACTGCGGTGCCCCGGCGATAAGGAGCGTTCCGCTGTCGGCCCGGCAAAAGAGAAAAGAACCGTCGGCTTTCGGCACCAGAATGGCGGCCTTGGCAGCGGAACCCTCCGTTTCCTCCAGCGGAATTCCGGAGGCGACCGACCAGGTGCGGACGGATCCGTCTTCGAAACCGGCGGCCACCCGCGCGGAATCGGCCGAAAACGCGAGGGCGAGCGGTTTCGCTCCGAGCGCGGCAACCTCCTTTTTCGCGGCGGCGAGGGCGGTGGCGGCGGCGGTTTCCCGCTTCTTCGCGGCTTCGGCGGCGGCCTTCGCCTCGGCGATCTGCTTCGCGTTCTCGGCCTGGGTGTCGGTGATCTTCTGCTGCTTCGCCTCGGCGTCGGTGATGTTGCTGCGGAAAGCGGCAAGCGCGGCGACAGCGTCGTTTTCCTTCGTTTGGGCGCCGAGCAGGGCGACCTTGGTTTTCTTCAGTTCGGCCTGAAGAGCGGGCTCGGTTTTGCCTTCCGGCGGGTTCTTCAGCGCGGCTTCGGCCTC
Organism: Verrucomicrobiales bacterium; assembly: GCA_040905585.1. Taxonomy (GTDB): domain Bacteria; phylum Verrucomicrobiota; class Verrucomicrobiia; order Verrucomicrobiales; family DEV007; genus Arctic95D-9. Next base: position 26,216 of record JBBDRG010000046.1, on the reverse strand, counting down.
GGCGACCTTCTCCTCGGCGGCGATGCGGGCTTCTTTCGCCGGCGGGACGGCCTTCTCCGCCTCGGGGAGTTTTTTGTTCATGGCGACGACGGCATCTTTCGCCTTGCCGAGCAGATCGACGAGTCCCTTGTCGCGTGCCTCGATGGCGGCGGCACTGGATTTCTGGAAGGCCTGCTCGAGTTTCTCCCGGTCGATGGCTCGCTCCACTTCGGCGACCTTCGCGGTCATCCCGGGAGTCCCGCGGAGGTCGAAGAGTTGCGTTCCGGTGGCGGCGTCCCAGAGCCGCACCCGCCCGTCGGCGGTGGCGGTGGCGATGCGTGTTCCGTCGGGAGAGAAGGAAACGTCGACGACCGCCGCGTCGAATTCCCGGATCATCTTTCCGTCGTCGAGATTCCAGACCAGAACTTTGTTGTCGTCACCGCCCGTGGCGAACTTTCCTCCGGGACCCGTTGCGATACAGGTGACCGCAGCCTTCGAGTCCGCGAGCACGCGGGGGGCCGGAAAAGCGGTGCCGGAATCGGGCACGGCCCAAACCTGCAGCCGGTTGTCTCCACTCGCGGTGAGAATCGACTTGCCATCGTCGCTCCAGGCGAGCGCCTTGGCTTCGAGGCCCCGGGCGCGGGCGGCGTCCGCGGCGGCAGCGTCTGAGGCCTTCTTCGTGGCATCCGCGGACTGGCGGGCGGCGTTCCGTTGCGTCGCGGCGGAGGCTTCCGTCTTGGTGGCCGCCGCGAGCGTGGCTTCCGCCGAGGCGATCTGCTTCCCGCCCGCTTCGTCGGGAGCGGCGCCGACTTCGGGTTTCCGTTTTTCGAGCGCGGCCGCCGCCTGCGCCTTCGCCGCGGTCGCCTTCTTCAGGGCCGCTTCGGCTTCGGCGAGAGCCTTCGCGGCGGCCGAATGCGTGGCGGCGGCAGTCTGGGCTTTCGCTTCGAGCGAGGGATCGGGAGTTGTCTGCTTCGCGATCCGTTTCCCGTCCGCGACATTCCAGACGGACAAATGCCAACCCGAGGAAAAGGCGGCGACTTTCGTGCCGTCGGGCGACACCGCGAGTAAGGAAACGCTTCCGGAGTCCGCGCCTTCCATCGCGCGAACCACCTCGCCGGAGGCAGCGTCGAGAATGGTCAATGCGCCGGTTCCGTCGGCGGCGACGATTCGCTTGCCGCCCGGAAAGGCGGCCGAAACCACCGCGCCGAGAGCGGGATCGGCTTCCCTAACGGACGACGGAGCCTGGTGCTTCTTCCAGAGCTTCACCTCGCGGTAACTTCCCGACGCGAGCCGGTTCCCGTCCGGACTGAAGGCTAGCGAGTTGATCAGGGCGCGGTGCGCCAACTTGTCTTCGCCTTCCTCGATCCGGGAGACGAGGCGGCGTTCGGCGAGATCGTAGAGAAACATCCGGTTTCCCCGACCGCACGCGACGTAACGCCCGTCCTCCGTCATCGCGACGGCGTAGATCGGGTCGACCTCCGCGGCGAGCGCCTGCCAGACGACCCGGCTGACTTCCTGTTTCGACGACTTCGCCCCCTCGTCGATCCACTGTTTGAGCTTGGCGAGTTCGGCGTCGATCAGGGCGCGGGCGCCGGTCTTGTTCTTGCTCGGCGGCATTTCGATGAAGTCCGAGTGCGCCGACGCTTCGACGAGCAGGCTTTCCGCGCTCTTGCCGGGAACGATGGAGGGTCCGGAGTCGCCGCCCTGGATCATCAGTTCCGGCGTCTCCATGTTGAGACCGGCCTTGGTGGTGGTCTTGTTGTGGCAGGAAATGCAGTTCGTCTTGAGAAACGGATACACGTCGCGGTAGAAATCGAGTTCTCCGGCAGCCGCGAAACCGGAGAGCGGGACAAGCCCGATACAGGCGAAGACGGGGAGAAATCGCTTCATTTCTTCGGGTCCGCCTTCGCGACGGCGGCTTCGGCTTGCGGGTTCACCTTGATGCGGATCGGCTTGGAGACGTAGATGTCGACCCGGTCCGTCGGGGCCGCCTCTTTGGTGACGGCGGCGAGGTGCTTCTCGGCTTCGGCTTTGGCCGCATCGGCGATCTTCTGCTTTTCGGCGGCGGCCTTGGACGCGGCTTCGGCATCAGCGCGGCCAGCTTCGGCGCTCTTTTCCGGCGATGCCTCGGCCACGGCGGCGGCAGCCTCGGCGGCAAGTGTCGCGGCAGCGGCGGCCTCGGATTCCGCCTTCTTTTTCGCCGCCTCGGCGAGGGCGATTCCCTTGGGATTGTAGCGATACTTGGCAATTCCCCCGCCGTAGAAAGCGATGGTGTGATCGCCCGGTTTCGTCTTGAGCAGGGCGAGGTCGAGTTCGACATCGTGGGTCTCGGCCTTGAGCGGAACCTCGAAGGGCTTGAGCGCGTCGAACCCGGTGCCGTAGGCCATCATCTTGATCGAGGTTCCGGTGAACTCCTCGCGCCAGGCCGCTTTCAAGGGCAGGCTGAGCTTCTGTCCCTCCGTCACCTCCCAGACCTTGTCTTCGGCGGCGGAAAAGCTCATCGGCGCCGCTTCGGAGTCGCTCACGGAAACGGGAACGCTGTGGACGAGGCGGGGGGCCGGAGTCTCCTGCTTCGCGTCTTTGACCGGCCACTCCATCGTGGCGAGACGGCCGGGCCGGGTCACGGTCTGCTCGCCGATCGTCGCGCTGCCGGTGATCGAGGCGAGCGAGAAGCCGGGCTTCGCGTTCGCGTCGGCGGTGACGACGATGTGGCCCACCGACTTTCCGGACGGAATCTTCAATCCGGTCGCGCTGACTCCGGCGGGCAGGCCCTCCATCGACAGTTCGATGTCTCCGTCGAAACCGTCGCGGCGGATCGCGAGCACTTCGAGCACGGTGGCATCGCCGGCACGGAGCGCCATCGGCTTGGAAAGCGCGGCACGGTCGCCGTTGCGCAAGGTCATGTGAACCGCCCACGCGGCGATCGCGAAATCGGACTGCGCCTGGCGCACGACGAGGCGGTATTCGTTGGCGGGTTCGTCGCGGGTGCCGCCGAAAAGATCGCGGACCTGGAGCCGGTAGGTGCCGTCCTCCTCGATCTCGACTTTTCCGAGCACGTCGGGCGATCCGATGTCGTAGGGCGGCCCGTCGTAAGAATAGCGGTTGGTGCTGAGTTTGACAGGGCTCTCGATGTCGTAGAGCTCCGCCACGTCGACCAGCGTCTCCTTCCCGTCCTTTTCGGTGACTCGCTGGACGAGGACGAAGGGATCGGTGGCGAGTCCGAGCCGCTCGGACGCGACCTCCACCCACCAGGTATCCCCCTTCTTCGCGGTGAACTCGTAGGTGTCGACGTCGGCGGCGGGGAAGAACGACCCGCCGATGTCGCAGGGCAAGGCGATCTTCTCCGCGTGCTCGGCTTCGTCGTTCGGTTCGGATTCGAGTGCCTTCGGTTCGGCGGGCAGTCCCGGAGGTGGCCAGGAAACCGAACTGACCGTGGCGTTCGCGGGGTGGCGCGGCGGGAGCCCCTCCGCCGGAATCTCCTGGAGGGCGAGGCGGTAGAAGTGCCGGTCGCTACCCTGGAAAGTGAGGTCGTTCACCTTGATCAGGTAGGTCCCGTCGGCGTCGGGGGTGAAGTCGATCACCCCTCCGGTGCGGTTCACGAGCAGGTCGCGTCCCTCCGCGTCGGCCACGATGACCACGGGCGTCAGTCTCGAATCGATCCCTGCGGCGGCGCACTCGATGGCGTATCGCGTTCCGGCCTTGGCGGGAAACGAATAGTAGTCGACGGCGCGGGCCGGCATCACCGCGTTCGCGACCGACCCGACCGCGATAGCGGCGGCCTTTTCCATCGAACCGCGCGGCTCGCGGCAGGTGGTCTCCTCCAAGGTTCCCACGATGAAGGCGCGCGGCGAGGAAATCCCCAGGCGCGAGAGGACGCGGGCATCGTGAACGCCCACGGGAGCGTCGGCGGCTACGGCGACGAGGAACTTGTTACCCACCGGCTTGCCGTGCTCGTCGATCACCGGCTTGGCGGTGATCTTCGGATCGGAAAAAACCAACTGGGTGACGTCCTCGAGGTGGTCGCCCGAGATCTCGACCTCGACGGTGGTCCCTCGCTGCGCCCCCATCGGGAGGAGGGTGAGCAGATGCGGGTCGGGCAATCCGACGAGCTGTCCGAGGGCCGAAGGCACGGCGGTGAAAACGAAAAGGCCGATTAAGGCGGTGACAAGAGGGTTCCGGATCATGGGATCAGTGGTTGTAGAGAAATTCCTTCGTGTCCATGATCGCCCAGATCAGGTCCTCGTAGGCCAGCCGCGTGGCCACCTTCGGATCGACGGGTTTGCCGGCCGAGTCGGTGCGGGGTTGGGATAGAAATTCTTCGGCGACGCCGAGTTCCTCTTCGGTGGGCGGGCGGGAGTAGGCGGCGAGATAGATTTCCCGTATGCCCTTCGCCTTTTCCTCCTCCGACTTCGCGAGCCTGTCGGCACGTCCGTTGGCGGTGGCCAGCTTGGTTTTCACCTCCGAAGAATTCATCAGGTGCAGGCTCTGGGCGAGACTGGAGGACTGGACGCGTTCGCATTCGCAGACGCTCGCCGCCTCGGGCCGTCCGAAGACCTCGAGAAAGGCGGACGAGGCGTTGTAGCTGTTGTCCGGAAGGGCGACCGCGCGCGTTCCCAGCGGAAGGTCGGCGAAACTCGTGGTCGCTCCGGTGAGCCGGTCGATCGAGTCCAGCAGCACCTCGGCCTGGAAGCGTTTCGGATAGAATCGCGAGAAATTCTGGCGGTCGACCACGTTGTGTTCGTTCGGCTGGGCGCTGAGCTGGTAGGTCTGGCTGGTCACGATGACCCGCACCGCTTCCTTGAGATCGAAGCCGCTCTCGATGAAATGCCTGGCCAGCGCATCGAGCAACTCCGGATTCGTCGCCGGATTCGTGTCGCGGATATCGTCCTCCGGCTCCACGAGCCCTTTCTTGAAAAAGTGCTTCCAGTAGCGGTTCACCAGCACTTTCGCGAAAAACGGGTTCGACTCCTCCGCCATCCAGTCGGCCAAGGCCAGGCGCGGATCGTCGTCGGGCGCGATTTCAAGAATAGGGCCGCCGAGTCCGGCCGGCTTCACCGGCGATGCGGTCTTCTTGTTCACGTACTCCGCCGTTCCTCGCTCGTGAAAGATGAGATCCTCCCCGGCGATCGCGGTCGGCTTCCGCCCCACCTGGCTGAAGAAGGCCGCGAGGCTGTAGTAGTCGTTCTGGCTCCAACGCTCGAAGGGATGGTGATGGCACTGGGCGCACTGCATCCGCACTCCGAGGAAAAGCTGGGCGACGTCCTCCAGTTGTTGCTCGGGAAGCTTGACCCGCTTGTACCAGGCCACGGGCGGATTTTCGACGATGGTGCCGGTGGCGGCGAGAATCTCCCGCACGAAGCGGTCGTAGGGCTTGTTCGCGAGCAGGCTGTCGCGCACCCACGAGTGGAAGGCGAAGTTCGCGGTGATGTCCGCCTTGCTCTCGCGGCGGTTCTTGAGAAGCGCGGTCCACTTGTTCGCGAAATAGTCCGCGTAGTCCGGGCTGTCGAGCAGCGCATCGACGAGGCGGGCCCGCTTGTCCGGCTCCGTGTCGGCGAGAAAAGCCGTCGTCTCCTCCGACGAGGGCAGACGGCCCGCGACGTCGAGGGTGACCCGGCGGAGAAAGGTCGCGTCGTCGCACACCGGCGAGGGAGGCACCCCTATCTCCTCGAGATTCGCGAAGACGAGTTCGTCCACGAAATTGTTCGTCGGAGGGAGCTCTTCGACGGGCGCTCCGAGCGGAACGGATACGCTGAAGACCGATACCTTGCCCGAGTAGCGAACCATCACGGCCACGTTGCCGGGAATGTCCGCGGTCTCGACGAGACCCGACTCGCTCGCCGTCGCCATGGCTTCGTGATTCGCCTCGTAGAGCGCGAGACCGGTCACGTCGCGGGAACTCCCGTCCGAATACTTCGCCGTCACGGACAGTTGCTGCTTCGCGTTCTTCTCCATCGTCATCCGCTTCGGCTCGATCTCGATGCCGGTAAGGTCCGGATCGGATTCGTCCGCGAAAGGCATTCCCTGCCCGATCCAGCGGACCAGGGTCTCGTAGCCCTCCGAGCCGGGCGCGAGTTTCTCGCCGCCCCCGTGCGGGACCGTGTTCGTCGCCTTCAGCAGGAGCAGGCTCTGCTCCGGCGCATTCGGGAAGACGCGCCGTCCCTTCGCTTCCTTGACGATGTGTTCGTAATCCTCCTGCGGCTCGAAACCGAGCAGGGAGAGCCGGAATCCGCGCTGTCCGACATCGGCCTTGGCGTGGCAGGCGCCCGCGTTGCAGCCTCCTTTCGTCAGGATCGGGACGACGTCGTGAACGAAGTTGATTTTCTCCGTGTCCGGAGTCCCTCCCTCGTCGGACATGCCGGTAAGAGGAATCAGCAGCGTCGAAAGCGCGACCGGAACGAAGAGAAATCGATGCGGGGTCATAGCGGTGGGAAAAGTCGGCGGAAGAAGGCGCCGTCTCCGGAGCAACCCGGAAGAGTAATACTTCCCACAACCTGCTCGTTTCCCAACCCCGGACAATCTACCGGATCGCGCCCCCCGGACCCATGCGCATACGGCATGCGGGGTTACCTACGGCATGGCCGCCCTCGCCGCGGTCGGGGCCCTCCGCGACACCGCCGCCCCGCTCCACGACGACATCGCGGAGATGGATCCCTCCGGCTCCTCCCCGACAGCCGCCACAACAGCTACGTGCCCAAGCTGGTCCAGAACATTACCGGGGAATCCCCACCGAAAAATCCCTCGAATACATCTCCATCGGATTGGCAATTCCCAACCACAACGGCAATCGGGTTGGGTGCTATCTGCTCGAGAAAGCAATCGTCCTTCGGGAAATGGAGAACCCTCGTGAATCTCGTGCCGTGCTCAATGCGATACCGCAGGACGAGCTGGATCAACACAATAGCAATCTGTTCGCGCAAATTGCCTCCTCGTTGGAGGAAAAGTAAGGATTCCCTTGTCCGTCACGGCACCGATGGGTCGTTTTGTCCTCCCCGCCTTGGACAACGAGCGTGAAGTCGTCCCCTTGCCAGTCGCGGAAGCGTTTCCGCCGCGCATTTGCCATTATCTCGTTTCCGGTTGGCCGGTGGCGGCAAGGGAGCGACCCTCCACCGACGTTTCAGATTCGGCGCCGTCTCCAAGCAGTCGTGACGGCAGCATCACTGAATCCAAAAAGCGCCGGCACGCTCCTCGCGCCGCGTCCGCGAACTCCCTGCGGTCGGCGCCGAAAGCGCTCAGGCAGCGGCCGTGATCCGCCCACACCGCGTGTTCGGTGGCCAGGAATACCGCCTGAAACTGCAGCGACCAGAGCGCGGCTTCGAAGGGCAGTCGGCGGCGATTCCGCGAACGGAAAAACTCGGCGTGAAACGCGATGTGCCGGACTTCGTCGGCGAGTATTTTCCCGGACACCCGATGTCAGGAAATCGAGGGAGCGGTGGCGCGGTTGTTTCCGGCGAAGCCGCGCAGCCGGTCGACTACCTCGAGAACGGTTTCCTCGAGTGTCGAGGTGCCGGCGGTCACTCCGAACGCCGAAACACGTGCCGAAGTGGGAAGCGAGGGTGATTTTCACAATAGATGTCAGAGTTCGAGTTGGCGGTAGCGAGGGAGTTCTACCGGGCGGCGCGAAGCAATCTTTCAAACATCTGCGTCCGGCGCTTGGAAACGCGAAACCCCGACCATGTTTCCTGGCGCTCCCCTCCCGGCTCGCGCGGGGGAAAGTCCGCCTGATCTCGAAACGGAAATCAAGCGGGAGCGAACCCCCGCGTCCGGCGGCCGCCGTGTTTGCCTTTGTTCGTGGGAGAATGCCCGATATCGACGTCAATCACCTGTTCCTCGCGGCAACGCACACGCACACGCACGCGGCGCCGGTGCTTTTGCAGAACCGATACCAGGACTACGGCGGCGCGATGGAGCCGGACGAATACGTCCCTTTCCTGTTCGAGCGAATGGCGGAGGCGGTCGTTAGGGCATGGGAACAGCGCAAGCCGGGTATGGCGGCATGGGGGCTGGGCCACGCGGCTGTGGGATACAATCGGCGCGCCGTGTATGCCGACGGCCACGCAACGATGTACGGCAACACCGACAGGCCGAACTTCCGCCGCGTCGAAGGTTACCAGGATGCGGGGATGCACGTGCTATGCCTTTACAACAGTGAACGGAAGCTGAAAGCCGCGGTCCTGGCCCCCGCCGCCCCGTCTCAAGCGACCGGCGGACAACGACTCAGCGCCGACTTCTGGGCGCCGGCGCGCCGGCGTATCAAGGAAAGCTACGGCGAGGACGTGACCGTGCTTGGCTTCTGCGCCCCCTCCGGCGACCAAGCCAACCGTCCCCTATTCCGGCGCGACCCCGATCTCCGCATGGCCAAGTTGCGCGGGCTGACGTGGACGGAAGAGCTCGGCCGCCGAGTTGCCGAAGCCTTCGCAGAGGTTGAACCCATCATTCGAAAAGACATTCGCAACCACCCGCCATTCGCCCACCACGTCGAACGCTTCGAAATACCCGAGCACCCCGTCTCCGACGAACGCTACGCCCGCTACCGGAAGGAGCTCGACCAGCTCGAAGCCAAGGACAAGATGGTTGGGCCGGATTGGTGGAACCGCCACTTTTACGAGCTGATTGTCCAGCGTTACGAGCGGCAGCAGCAGGGCGAAAATGGCCACCCGGTGGAGATGCACGTACTGCGCATCGGCGACTTGGCCATCGCAACCAATCCGTTCGAACTCTACTTGGACTACGGCGTGCAGATCCAGGCCCGAAGCCCTGCCCCGCAAACAATGCCAATCCAGCTCGCCTCGCCCATCGGCTTCGAATACTACCTGCCGACTCCGCGCGCCCTCGAAGCCGGCGGCTACAGCGCGGAACAAACCTTCATCGTCGGCCCCGAAGGCGGGCAGGCGCTCGTCGAGCGAACCGTCGAAGCAATCGGGAGGATGTGGAAATCGAAGAAGGAGTCGGAGTGAACCGCCAAGAATCGGGCGGAGTCATCGGATGGCAAAAGGGTTCCGGTGATTGTTTGTCATCTTTCGTAAAAGGGGGCAGCCTCAGTCCGTCCAACTACATCCAGAAGCGGTCGAAGGCCACGTTCTCCCACGGCCTGTGCCCCGAGTGTCTTGAGAGCGTATTGGAGGCGGAGGGATTGGAGGTCGGTCAGGGCTCGTGAATACCGGAGGCACGCAGCCACCCTCCCGGACGCGCCCGGGGAATGGCATGGATGAAACCGCTCTTCGGGGAGCGTCCGCATCACAGCCTGGTGCCGATTCCGTGGTATGGACGGCAGCCTGACCAAGACCTCGCTCAGGCCGCCAGCGAAACCGTCTGAATCCCTTCCAGATCGGCCGCCACGCGATTCCAGCGCCACTCGCCCGAGTTCGCCTCGTAGAGCCTGCCGTCGTCCCGGACCGCGAAGACATGATCGGGAAGCTCGGGGAACGCGTACATCACCTCGACCATGTCCGGCAAGGGATGCTCGCCCATTCCGTCCAGAACTCGCCGCCACGTTTCGCCCGCGTCTTCGCTCAAAAGCAAGTCGCCGCCCTCTCCCACGTCCTCGGCCGGACCGGCCAGGACGACTTGGGGGCGACCCGCCAGCAGACAAGTACCGCGAGTGTAGCCGTCGAGGAGCCTGTCCCAGCTTCGTCCCCCCGTCCCGAGTGCGGAAGAATCCGCCGCCCGTCGCCGCGTAGAGAATCTCCGGATTCTCCTCGTCCAAGAACAGACTGTGGATGTCCTTGTGGACGCCGTTCTCCGTCACGGTCCAGGATCTGCCGCCGTCTTCGCTTTTGACCAGCCCTCCCTGCTCCACACCGGCGTAGATCAAGCCGGTTCTCCCCGCCGGCACCAGCAGCGCACGCAAGGCACCCGCCCTCGGCGAATACGGGAGCGACCAGGAAGGCGCTTCCGGCAAGCCTTGCAGGCCCACGCTCGACCAAGTCTCTCCGCCGTCGCGGCTGCGGTACAGTTCGGCCGGTTCCGTCCCCGCGTAAACCGTTTCCGGGTCTTCCGGGTCGAACGCCACCGTGCGCAGGTGCGGCTGGCCCGCGTCGCGACGAACCCAGGATTTTCCGCCGTCGTCGGACCTAAACAGGCCGTTCCCGTAGGTTCCGGCGAAAATCGTCCCCGCTTTCCCCGGGTGATGCCGCAGCACGCTCACGTCTTCGCCCTCGAGCGACCCGAACAGCGATTCCCAGGCACTGGGCCCACCGCGGAGAAAAGCCACGCCGCCGGTGGTGCCGATGACCAGTTCCACGTTCGTCTTTCCTCTGTTTTTCATGACAGGAATCCTTCGTCGAAAAGCATTCGAGCGTCCGCCTCCTCGTTACGCGTCTCCTTCGAGTACGGGAGAGCGGACAGCCTCGGACGGTATAATCGCACTTGCCTTGCCCGCCCGAAACGAAGATCCTAGACCTCTTCCGCGATGATACATTCCCACCCTTTCCCGCGATTTTTCTCCCTGGTCCTCGGCCTGGTCTTCCTGTTCGTGATGAAAGAAAAGCTTGCCGCGGAAAAGGCCGCCTTGGCCAGGATCGACGAAGTTCTGTCCTCCGGCAAGCAACCGGTCCGAATCGTGTGCTTCGGAGACAGCGTCACCGGAGTCTACTACCATACCGGAGGACACCGGGCGTATCCGGACCTGCTCGAAGAGGCGTTGCGGCAAATCCACCCGGAAGCGGACGTCGCGGTCGTCAATTCGGGCAAAAGCGGTCACACCACCGCCAACGGGCTCCGCCGCATCGCGCGGGACGTGCTTGCTCACCGCCCCCACCTAGTCGTGGTTATGTTCGGGCTCAACGATGTCGCCAAGTTGCCCATCCACAGCTATCGGAGAAATCTCGCCGACATCGTTTCGAAATGCCGAAACGCCGGCGCGGAAGTCGTTCTCTGCACGCCGAACGCTGTGACCACCACCGACGAACGCCCCGTCGAGAAAGTGATCGAATACTGCGAAGTCGTCCGCGCCGTCGCCAACGAGCGGGGGGTGCCGCTGTGCGACGTCTACGCCGCCTTCGCCGAACTCAGAGACCGCGATCCCGAGGCCTGGCGTCTGGCCATGAGCGACGAAATCCATCCGAACCTGGCCGGTCACCGGTTCATCGCCGAACAGCTGGCCCTGGCAATCACGGGGCAGGCCACGACACTCTAGAAAACTATCGCCGGCCTTCGGCGGTCAAGCGGAGCCCGCGACCGGGGCCAGATCCTCGTCTTCCTCCTCGGGTCGGTCGTAGGACTTCGCGAAATTGCCGATGTCGTGCAGAATCAGATAGTTGATCGGCACGAGGAAGAGCGTGATCATCGTCGCGAAAAGAATGCCGTAGCCGAGACTGACGGCCATGGGAATGAGGAACTGGGCCTGGGTGGCTTCCATCCGGATCAGCGGAAACAAGCCGGCGAAGGTGGTCGCCGAAGTCAGAGTGATGGCGCGAAAGCGAGCCGCGCCCGCCGCGGAGACCGCGTCGAAGACCGAAGCTCCAGCTTTTCGCCGCCGGTTGACGTAGTCCACTAGAACGAGGCTGTCGTTCACGACCACCCCGGACAGGGCCAGCATGCCGAAATAGCTCATGAAGCTCAGCGGCATGCCGGAGCCGTCGCGCTTGATGTAGTCCTCGATCAAGTGTCCGGCCACGGCGCCGATGAGCCCGTAGGGAATCACCGCCATGACCATGAGCGGCTGGATGTAGGACCGAAACGGAATCGCGAGCATCGCGTAGATCCCGAACCCGATCAGGGCGGCGCCCATGAGCATCCCTCCGGAATTCTCACGTTCCTCGCGCGCCTCGCCTTCGAAACTGAAGCTCATCCCCGGATAGTCGCGCAAGACGGTCGGCAGCCACTGGGCGATGTCTTCGCGGATCAAGGCGAGATTGGCGACGTCCTTGTCCGCGTCGGCGGAGACTTCCACGGCGCGGTTCCGGTCGATGCGCACGATGCGGGGAAAGCTCTTGCCGATGACCGCTTCGGCGACGGTGGTGAAGGGAACCGCCTGCCCGTCCGAGGTCCGGATCTTCATCGACTCGAGCGCCGCGATCGACCTCCGATCCGCCAGAGGATAGCGCAGCATCACGCGGACTTCGTCGCGGTTTCTCTGGATTTTCTGGATCTCCTCGCCGTAGAAAGCCTGCCGAACTTGCCGGGCCAGATCCGCCATGGTCAGTCCGAATTGCTCGGCCTCCGGCCGGATGCGCAACTGAATCTCGTCGCGGCTTTCGTCGAGGTTGTCGGAAACGTCGAACAAGCCCTCGTAGGATTCGAGTTTGTCCCTGACCTGGCCGGCGACTTCCGTCAACTCCTCAACGTCCTGCCCGCGCAACTGGACCTCGATGGGGTCCCTCCCCCGCCCGATTTCGGCCCGAAAATACAGTTCCTTGGCCCCGACAATCCCGCCTCGGGCCTGGATCTCGTCGCGCCACTCGTTGGCCAGTTCGCGGGTTCCCATCTTGTAAACGCGGTCTTCCGGCGGCGTGATGAAAAACACGACCTCCCCCTGATGACCCTGGGGCGTACGATTGCGCGAACGCGACGAGGAAACGCCGTGGCCCCCGATGCTGGCGAAAACGTCCTCGATCACCGACACCCCGTCGGGTCCTACGTGCTTCGCCTTCATGTCCTCCACGATGCTTTCCATCATGAGGATGTATTCCTCCGTCACTTCGTAGGGGGTCCCCTCCTGCATCGTCAAGCGACAGGTCGCCCTCTCGCTTTCCACGCGAGGAAAACTCACCTGCTTGATGCGGCCGCCTTTGAACGCCCCCACGAGGACCACGAGCGTGCCCATGAATATCGCCAGGACCAAGTATCGATTCCTCAGAACGACCGTAAGCACCGGCTGGAAAATCTTTTCGACGAACCATTCCACGCTTCCGGCTATTTTCCCCTGAAAGCGCGCAAAAGAATCGTAACCTGCTCCCAACCAATTCTTTATCTTTTCTCCAAGAAAAAACCTAACCACGCTGCCAAACCTTTTTCCCGGGTTGTGGCTCAGGTGCGACGGCAGAATGAGTTTCGATTCGACGAGCGAGAAGGCGAGAACCAGGATCACGATGGTCGCGATCTGGGGCATCCACGCGCCGTGGAATCCGGACATGAAGAAGAGCGGGACGAACGCGAGCATCGTCGTGAGCACGCCGAAAACGACCGGCAAGGCGACCTCCTGCGCGCCGACCACGGCGGCCTCGACCGGATTCTTGATCAGCTTCTGCTTGGTGTAGATGTTCTCCCCGGTCACGATGGCATCGTCGACCACGACGCCGAGGACGAGAATGAACCCGAACAGGCTCACGATGTTGATGGAAACCCCGACGTAGGGCATCAGTGCGATGGCCCCCAGGAAACAGACGGGGATCCCGAGAACGACCCACATGGCCAGGCTGGGACGGAGGAACAACGTCAGCAGGATGAAAACGAAAATCATCGATTTCCACGCGGAGTCGAGCAGCGTCTCCAGACGTCCGCGAACGATCTTCGACTGGTCGCTCCAGTAACCGATTTCCACCCCGCCGGGCAGCTTCGCCCGGTAGTCGCCCATGAAGTCCTTGACCTCGTCGGCAATGCGAATGGCACTCTGGTTGCCCTCCCGGAACACCGCCACCAGCACGCAGCGACGACCGTTCATCCGGGCCACGAAGGGATTCTCGTCGAAGCCGTCGCGAACCGTGGCCACGTCGCCGATCGTAATCCGGGTGCCGTCTTCCCGGGCCATCAACGTGATCGCTTCGAATTCGGGCTGGGTGTAGGCGCGCCCCTTCGTCCGCAGCACGACCTCGCCGGAAACCGTCTCGAGCGTTCCCGCCGGCATGTCGATCGAAGACGCCCGCAGCGCCTCCGAGACTTGGTTGAAGGTGAGCCCGTACTTCAGCAAGGCGCTTTCGTCGATCTCGATCGACACCTCGTAGGGCCTGGTTCCCTGGAGTTGAGCGTTGGTGACTTCCGGCAGCATCAGCACGTCGTCCCTCACCCGGGCACCGAGTTCGGCGAGATCGCGCTCGCTCATGTCGCCGCTGATCACGACGCTGATGACCCAACGACTCGATTCCGCGGTGCGGACGACCACGTTCTCGGCGTCGCCGGGCGGAAAGTCCTCCAGCGCCTCGATCCGAGCCTCGATGTGATCCCTCACCTCCCGCATGTCGTGATCTTCGTCGACCTCGACCGTGACCGTTCCACTGCTCGAACTGGCCGTGGACGACATTTCCTCGATGCCTTCGACGTCGGAAATCGCCTCCTCGATCCGGATCACGACCGTTTCCTCCACCTCCTCCGGCGTCGCTCCCCGGTAGGCGACGCTGATGGCGATGTTCCGGGACTCGAACTCGGGAAAAACTTCCAGCGGGATCTTCCTGGAGAACAGCGCGTAGAAGCCCGCCAGAACGATGGCGATCATCAGCAGGTTCGCCGCCACTCCGTTTCTGGTGAAAAATGCGATCATTCGCGATGCGTTCTCCGGCCTCCCCGACTACGACTTTCTGGTGCCGTTGTCGGTCTTCGCGCCCCTTGAAGAACCCTCTCCCAATTCCCCTTTCCCCTTGCCTCGGCGCTCGCGGCCCGGTTGCTCCACCTCCGGCGTGACTCCGTCGATCGTCGGGAGCACCTCGGCGCCGTTGGCCGGATAGGCGAGCGGGGTGAGGCACAAAACGTCGCCCTTCTTCAGTCCGCCCCCTTCGGCCGGGATCACCACTTTTTCCTCCTCCGACCAGACCGGCTCGACCTTCTGCCGGCGAATGCGGTTGTCCTCGTCGATGAGAACGACCTCGCCCCCGACCCGGACGGCCTGACGCGGCAACACGAACACGTCCTCCAGGACTTCGCCCTTGATGAGAGCGTCGACGAAAAGCCCGATCTTCAGGGGCGCCGACTCGTTGCCTTCGCGTCGGCGGTAGGGATCCTCCACCTCGGCGACGACGAAAAGCTGGCGAGACATTTCGTCGATCGAACTGTCCACCCTGACAAGCCGTCCGGTCCAGTGTCCGATGTCGCGGCCGATGCCGCCGGTCAGGAAAACCTCGGGTCCCTTCCGCACCTCGCCGTCGTTCCTGAAGCGCTCCGGGAGCTCGACGAAGGAGGTCTGCCGATTCGTGAGGGGCAAGCGCACCTCCATGACGTCGGTGGCGAAGGCGCGACCCAGTTGAGTGCTCGAAGAAACCACCTGCCCCACGTCGACGTTCTGTTCCAGAATCCGCCCACTGAAGGGAGCCCGCACCTCGGTTCGCTCCAGATCCCGCTTCGCCTGCTCCACCTGGGCCTCCGCCGCGCGAAGATTCGCTCTGGCCAATTCCAGTTGAGGCTTTCTCGCGGCGAGATCGCTCGGCTCGCCCTGCTTGCCGAGACGCCGCCAGTTCTCCGCGGCCTGCCCCGCCCTGACCTCCTCTTCGCTCAATGCGGTCTTCGCCTCGGCCACGGCGCTCTCGGCAACGACCAGGGCCGTTTCATAGTTCACGGGATCGATCGTGACCAGCGTCTCGTCCTTCTCGAAGAATCCACCCTCGCGGAAATTGGGCGAGATTTCCACGATGCGCCCGCTCACTTCCGGAATCAGATTGCTGGTCGTCCTCGGACGGACCGTTCCCTGGGTCTGCAGAAAAACCTGGAAAGGCTCCGGCTCGAGTCGCGTCGCGTCCACCTTCACGATTTGCGGCGGCATGGCGAACGACTTTGGTTCCGGTCGGGAAACGACGAAATACCATGCCAAGAGTCCCGCCGCTGCGACGATGACCAACGGTGCCAGGATTCGAAAAACCAACTTCATATAGAGACTCTCTTGCCTTGAACCCTGGAAAACGATCGGCGTTCCGCGAACTGTGTTCTGGGAACCACGTTCTGGGAACCGAACCGAAGCCTAGATTACCCGTCTCCCGCGGCCCGCGCAAGGAAACAGAGCGGGTGTGGCGGGAGCCAGCCAAGACAGTTAAGAGTGACACTGAAAAGGGTGCGATGGCTTTTTGAACTTCCAACTTCCAACTTCCCTGCTCCCTGCTCCCTGCTCCCTGTCTGCTTCCTGTCTGCTTCCTACTTCGTCACGAGCGGATGATCGAAATCGCCGCCGAGAGCGAGGTACAAGTCGACTCGGTTGCTGAGGAGCTGCAGCTTGACCGCCAGCAGCGCGCTCTCGGACTCGAAGGCCCGCCGCTGGCTCTCCAGCAAGGTCAGGATCTCGACGAGCCCCTCCTCGTACTGGCTCAGGCTGAGGTCCTCGGCCCGGCGCGCCTCTTCCACCGCGGTTGAAAGCGCCTCGACCTGACCCACGAGGTAGCGTTCCGCAGCCAAGGCGGTTTCGACTTCCCGAAAAGCCTCCAAGGCCGTGTCGGCGTAGGTCGAAACGAGTTCTTTGCGTTCGTGTTCGTCCAGCCGGACCTCGGCCCGCAATCTCCCGCCTCGATACAGCGGTTGAGTCAGATTCTGGCCGATATTCCAAACGAGATTCTGGATGTTGAAAAGATCGCCGAAGTCCTCCGTGGTCGCGGTTCCCCCGCTTGCCGTGATCGCGATACTCGGCAGCAACGCCTTCCGGCTGGCCACCAGTTCTTTCAGGGCCGCGTCGACCTGCGATTCGGACGCGAGCAGATCCGGGCGACGCAGGAGGAGTTCGCTCGGCAGGCCGGCGGGAACGTTTCGGGAGATTTGCGGCAGACTGGAAATGGCCTCGACGGTGCCCGAGGGATAACGGCCCAGAAGCGTTTCCAAGGTTCTTTTCGAAGCGTCCAACTGGCGCTGTTCCACAAGGATGTTGGACTGAGCCCGCGCGATGTCCGCCCGGCTCAGGCTGATGTCCAAAGGCGTCCGATCATCGGCGTCGCCCGCTTCGAGCTTCGCGTCGAGAATCTCGAGATTGGTCCGCAAACTGGCCAGCGTCCGTCGCGCCAGCGCGATCTGCTGGCGGGACTCGACGATCTCGAAGGCCGTCTTGGCGACGTTGGCCGCCAGCGAAAGCCGCGAGGACTCGTAGAAATTCGCCTCGGCGCGGAACCGGTCGATCTCGGCGTCCCTGAGATTCTTGATTCGTCCCCAGAGATCGACTTCCCAGGCGAAGTCGAGCGAGAAGTTGAAACTGTTCGAGCGGACCGTCTGGAAGGAAGCCCCCCGAAGATTCTGGGATCGACTCGTCCGCAGGCCGGCATCGAGCGTCGGCAAGCGGTCGGCCCCGGCGATTTCCGCTCTTTCCCGCGCTTGAAAGACCCGGGCGATGGAGGCCGAGAGGTCGTAATTCGATTCAACCGCTTCGTCGACCAGATCCCGCAGTTTCGGGTTGCCGAAATCATCGAGCCAGCCCGTCGCCGCCGCTCCCGGAATCGCCTGCGAACCGCCCGTCCATCTTTCCGGAAGCTCCCCCACGAGCGCCCCTGGATTCCCGACCGACAAATCGTTCCAGGCGCAGCCCGCCAGGAACAAGGCCCCAACGAGTGCAGCCAGTCCCGACGCCTCGCGCAGAAGGCGGGGCGAAAAACCTGTTCGTGTTTCGGTCAAATCGCCTAACTCAGACGGCAAAAGGGCCCGCTTGTCGATGCCGAAGTGCTACAAAAACCGCTCCACGGCGCAGAAGAGACCGTATCCCGCGAGCAGCGCCGCGAGGGGTTGAACCACCGACCGACGATACCAACCGTGGCGACTCAGAAAGAGAAGCGCCGCCGCCGTCGCGATTCCCACCACGATCAGGGCCGTCTCCACGCCCACCAGGTAAAGGATCACCGTGCCGGCGTCGATCCCGGCTTCGTCGGCGAACAGGCGAGCGAAAGGCATGGTCCGAGAAATGGCCAAGCCGCCGAAAACTCCCGCGACCGCCACGATCGCGACCCGCCACCAGCGCAGCTCGCGATGGAAAATCGCTTCCATAGCGATCGCCACGAGCAAGACGCCGAGCGCGGTCGCCGCCCAGGCCGGCGCCGAGAGAACGTCCCAGGCCCTCAGCGCGACCACGGCACTGAGAGGAACGAGCAGGGCGGCGACCTGGAGGAAAACCCGTCGTCCCGCGAGCGTCAGCAGGAAAATCCCGACGACGATCGCGGGAGGCAGACGATCTCCGCTGAAAACGCTTCTCCATCCCGCGCCGAATGCCGAGGGACCGCCACTTTCGTCGTCATCGGCTTCCGCCTCGCCCGTTTCGGGCGCGGCTTCGGTCGGCGTGTCCCCTTCGTCCGCCTCCGCTTCCTCGAAGGGGCTGCCCTCGGTGATGGGCGCGACATCGACGGGACGGCTGTATTCGCCGGCCAGAACGACCTGCATGCGTCGCGAGGGCTGGCCGTCCTTGATCACCACCATGACGACGGCCATGGGACACTGCGGATCGAGGTAGAGCATAAATTCCCGGGCGCCCTCGGGGATCCGCCCCGCCATTTTCGCGAGCACCTGCTGCCGCTTCAGAGCCTCGGGCGTGTCTTCGTCGCTCGCGTCGACCAGTTCGATCTCGACGGAGGGAGCGTGGTCGTCCTCGTCGAAAAGGATGTTCAGGTATTCCTCGGCGAACTCCCGGGCCGCCTCTTCCGGCGGAATCTCGTCGTTCAGAGCCGGATCGTCGCTCGGCACCACTTCCATGGCGGCGTCGAGAACGTAGGTTTGCTCCTCCGTGTCGAGATGGGTCACGAGCGAGATCGAAGAGACCTGATGGGCTTCCAGGGCCGGCGCCAGCATCAGCGCGCCGGCGAGAGCCGCCGCGTATCGCAGTAGCCCGCGCCTGGTTTCTGTGAGTCGTTTCGTCATGGGCGGGCTCAAGCTAGCGAAGCGGAAGCGCTTTTGCACCCGCAATTCTCGGGAATCGCGTCCACCCGATCACGTAGCGTCTTTCGGGTTGCTTCGAAGGGTTGATTCTGTTTTTTTACGGAAACCTACGAAATTTCCATTTCCATGACTCAGGACAATTCCATTCCCGAACATCCCGATCGCCGCCGCTTCATCCGCACCGCCGCGGGTGCCACGGCCGCCGCGGGCGCCTTCGCCGGCGCGGCGCGGGGCGCAGGCGTCGATCCTTCGAAAAAGCTCAAGGTGGGATTCGTCGGGACCGGCGGACGAGGAACCGGTGCCGCCGCCCAGGCTCTCGCGGCCGACGACAACGTCGAGTTGCACTCGGTGGCCGACGTGTTTCAGGAGAGAATCGACCAGTCGCTCGAACAGCTGAACAAGGACAAATCGCTCGAGGGCAAACTGGACGTGCCCGCGGAGCGGCAGTTCGTCGGACTCGACGCCTACCAGCGGGTGCTCGACTCCGACGTGGACGTGGTTCTGCTCACGACCAACCCGAGCTTCCGTCCCCTGCACCTGCGCGCCGCGGTGGAAGCGGGCAAGCACATCTTCGCCGAGAAACCGATGGCGGTCGACGCGGCGGGCGTGCGCCACGTCTACGAGACGCTCGAGATGGCGAAAGACAAGCAAATCTCGATCGTGGCCGGCTTCTGCTGGCGCTATTCCCAGAGTCGCATCGAAGCCTACAAGAAAGTGATGGAGGAAGGCCTGATCGGGGACGTGACCAGCGTCTACGCGACCTACTACTCCAACCACTCCAAGCCGCACATCGACCCTTCGCGCCGCACCGACGGGATGAGCGACATCGAGTGGCAGATTCGAAACTGGTACAACTACACCTGGCTCGGCGGCGGCGGACTCGTCGAGCAAGCGGTCCACAGCGTCGACAAGATCGGATGGGTCATGGGAGACGAAAGTCCCATCAGCTGCCGCGCCACCGGCGGCCTCGCTTCGCCCCAGGTCGGCAACGGCAACATCTTCGACCACTACCACGTCGCCTACGAGTACCCGAACAACGTCTGGTGTCACCTGGCCTCGCGCAAAGCCCCGGGCTGCATGAACGAAAACGCCGACTACATTCGCGGCACCAAGGGTGCGCTCGTGATCGGGCGCGGCTCGGATCCCTACATCGAGGACAACGACGGCAAAGTGGTCTGGCGCTACCGCAAGCCCCGATCCGGCGAACCGAACATGTACCAAGTCGAGCACGACGTGTTGTTCGAGTCCATCCGGACCGGCGAACACGTCAACGACGGACAGCGCATGATTCATTCGTCGATGATGGCGATCATGGGGAGAATGTCCGCCCACACCGGACAAGAACTCACGTGGGAGGAAGCGATGGAAGCCGACGAAGATCTCTTCGAGAACGAAGAATCCCTCCAGTGGGATCAATCCTTCGATCCCGGACCGGTTCCGGTACCCGGCGTCACGGAGATCCCGGGAGTGGGCGGCGTCCAGAAGGCCTAGCCTTCATTCCAAGCCCTCTTTTACCTTTTCTTGATCCTTTTCCTTTTCACCGCATTCGTCCCAGTGGTGGACTGTGCCGAGAAAAAGAAAAGGAGAAGGAAAGAGATAAAGGCTGTCAGGTCGTCAATCGGACGATCACTCGGTTTTCCTCGCGCAGATAGCGTCCGGCCACGTCGCGGACCTTTTCTCTCGTGAGACTCCGGACCACCTCCGGGGTCTTGCGGTAGTGATCCCAGCCGAGGCCGACGAGTTCGTCGACGGTGGCGGTGGCGGCGAGTTGCTCAGCGCCCTGCAGGTTGATCGTTTCCCGGCCCAGCCAGGATGCCTTCGCCCGGTTGAACTCGCTTTCCTCCAACCCTTCGCTCACCATCAGTTCGATTTCGGCGAGCATTTCCTCCTGCACCAGATCGAGCTTTTCGGGCGAGGTCGATACGTAGAAGACGATCATCCCCGGTTCCAGTCCGGTCATTCGCGTGGCCCCCACCGAGTAGGCGAGCCCCAGTTCCTCCCTGATGCGGATGAACAAACGCGAGGCCATGTCGCTGCACGCTTCGTCGATCATCTCGAGCGCGGGATCGTCCGGGTGGGCGAGATCCACGGTCCGGAAGCCGATCAGCAGCACCGCCTGCTCCTTCCGGTGAGTCAGTTCGGAGACGCCGCCGTATTTGTCGGGCATGGGAATGCCGCTTCCCCCGATGAATTCCCTTTCGCCTGTCCGCAATGCCTCGCCGAAGCGCGAGCGAACCAAGTCCTCGGACCGGTCCAGCTCGAGGTCTCCGAAAATTCCGACGACGCCGTTTCCGCCTTTGACGAGACGACGATGAAGTCCCTTCACCTGGTCCCGCAGGAGAGCCGCCACCGTTTCCTCCGTGCCGCTCGGCTCGAGCCCGTAGGGGTGCTCTCCGTACATCTCGCGTCGCAGGCGCTTCATCGCGATCGTGAAGGGCCGGTCCGCCTCCGCCTTGATCCGCGCCAGCTGAAACAGCTTCTCCTTCTCGACGACCGGCTCCAGAAACCCCGGCTGGAGCAGCGTCTCGCCCAGCAGATCGACCACCATCGCGAGGTCCGGCCGCATGGCGTTCACCGCAACGCCGAAGGTGTTGCTCCCGATGGAGCTGGAAATCCCCCCGCCCGTCGACTCGATCGCCGAGACAAGGTCGGCGGCGGAACGCTTCTCCGTGTCCTTGGTCAGCAGCCGGGCCATGAGACGCGTCAATCCGTTGCTCTCGCGGGTCTCCGCCAGCAATCCGCCCCGGAAAACGCCCTGCGCCTGCACCAAAGGAACTCGCCGGTCCGCGAGAAGCAGAACCGTGAGTCCATTGTCGAGAACGATCTTCCGAATGTCTTCCGAGCGCTTCGGGCGGGAGATGCGCGGCCGTTCCTTCTTGGCGCTGTCCGGCACCATGCCGACCCGCGTGAACCTCGCCGGCGTCAGATACTCGGCCGCCGTTCGCTCGACCATTCCGGCATCGACCTCCTGGATGTTCCTCACGTAGTCGCGGGTGTAGTCGAGATTGCGCGTCAGCAGCCAGTTGGACCCCAGGTCCGACGCCTGGCTTCTCATGTCCCCCAGGGTGGAAAACTGAGAACTCAGCGCCTGCCGCTTGGCCTTTTCGAGTTCGTCCGAGGTGACCCCGTCCGCTTTGTAGCGCTCCAGTTCCTCGAAAATAGCGAGCTCCGCGGCATCGCCCTTTTCCGGCTCGGTATCGAAACTGATCACCAGCTGTCCGGCGAACGACGGCGTGTAGGCCGAGGCCCCGACCGAATGCGCCAGATGCCGTTCCTCCCGGAGGGTGCGGTAGAGCCGGGAACTGCGGCCCCCGCCCAGAATGTCGACCATCAGATCCAGCGCCGGGACGTGCGGGTGGTTCCCGTTCGGGACCGGCCACGCCAAACGCTCGCGGTAGAGGTCCGTGGGAAAATCGACCGTCTCGTTGCGGATGCCGAGCTGCTCCGGTTCGTCGGGCAAGACGACCGCCGACCGGCGCCGGCGGGTCAGTTTCCCGAGATTGGACTCGATTCGATCCACGATCTCGTCCGTGTCCAAATCGCCCGCGATGGCGAAGAAGAGATTGTCCGGCGAGTACTTCTCCCGGTAGTAGGCGTAGAGATCGTCCCGGGTCAGTTGATTGAAAAGATCGAGATGGCCGATCACCGGATACCGGCACGGATGGACCGCGTAGGCGGTGCTGAACAGCGCTTGTCCGAGAACCTGTTCGGGATTGTCGCGGCCCATCGCGATCTCGCGGCGGATCACGTCGCTTTCGCTCTCGAACTCGTCCGCCGCCAAGGTCGCGTAGCCGACCACGTCGCAAAGCACGTCCAGACACGTCTCCGTTCCCGTCGCCGGCGCGTCGATCCAGTAAACCGTACGGTCGAAGGAAGTGTAGGCGTTGATGTAGCCACCGGCCTCTTGCACCGACCGGGCGATCTGCCCGCCGTCGCGATGCTCCGTCCCCTTGAACACCATGTGCTCGAGAAAATGCGAGAGCCCGGCGCCCAGCCAGTCGCCCTCGTGGATGCTGCCCGCGCGGCACCAGGCCTGGAGACTGACGACCGGCGCGGAATGGTCCTCGCCGACGATGATCTCGAGCCCGTTCGACAGCGTCCTTACCTGCGCCGTCGTTTGGGGAAAAACGAGGGATTCCGTCCCGCCGCTCACGATTCGCTGGACTTCGCGGGTTGGTTGCCGCGGGAGGGAGGCTCGGCACTTCCTCCCGAACGCCTCGGAGACAACACCGGTCGCGACGGTCGATAGGGCGAGAGCAGTCGACGGCGCAGGTCGATCACTCCGTGGAAATCGGCCGGAGAGTCGTCCTCCGAACGTCCGAACGCGCCGGCTTCGATCAAGGCGAACACCATTTCGCCGATATCTTCTCCCGAGCGGATGCCCCACGAATCCAGCACCGCGGCGGCCATGGAACCGAATTCGCTCAGCGCGTGCTCCACCACCCCGTCGAGCAACTCGGGCCCGCTGACCTGGCGGTGTTCGAGCAGTTCGTCCTTCCGCAGCTTCGCGATGGTGTGCTCGAGCGCCTCCCGCAGAAACTGGTAGCCTCCCGGCTCGAAGCGCTTGTCGGCTTTCACGATCTGGGCGACGGCAACGTCGAATCGGACTTTGTCTTTCATGGGGGTAGTTCGTGTCGGACACCGGCGCCTGTCACCGGAAATTCCTGCCGGATGCCGGGGGGCGCCGCAGCCGCTACAGGATACAAGTCTTTCGCCAAAAAGCGACGATCAGTCAAGACGAAAGCCCGATTTCGCACCCGCGAAGCCCTTGGGGTCCGCGCGCTTCGCCTCCCCCGCCGCCCGGATTCTCCAGAAGCCATCGTCGGGACGAAAAGTAGGTTCTTGCCCCCTGAGAAGCCGCTCCGCGAGATTCCGAACGGCTTCCCGAGCGTCGGGATGGTCCGGTCGGGTGCGAGGCAACAGGGTTGGGCGGGTGACCCGAGCCTGTTCGGTGGCGGCGATCCGCCCCGGACGACGGCCGCCGCCCAAGGCGGAGGCACGGTGGGGCCTCACACCTTCCTCAACTTCGAAATTCGGCCCGTGGCGACCCATTCGGCCACGAAAATGTTGCCGTCGCCGTCGAAGCAAGCGTCGTGGGGATGCACGAATTTGCCGGAGACCCAGCCTTCGGGATTGCCGCGCATCGCTTTCTTGTCCTTGAGCACTTCCTCCCGCCAGGCCGGATCTTCTCCGAGATGGATCATGCGGTTCGCGCCGTCGAGCAAGGTGATGCGGGCGCTCAAATCCGGAACGAGGAGCGTGTCTCCGCGACGGTCGATGTTGGCGGGCAGAATGAAGCCGTCCATCGTCTCGCGGTGTTCGCCTTCGAGGGTGAACCACTGCAGGCGCGCGTTGCCGCGATCAGCCACCACCAGAAGCGGTTCGTCCGCTTTGCGGTCGTCGATCCAGAGACCGTGGGGGGTCGTGAACTCTCCGTCGGCCTTCCCGGGTGCGCCGATTTGTTTCCGCCAGTTCCCCTTCTCGTCGTAGCGATGCACGACGTGCGCTCCGTAGCCGTCGGCGAGAAAGAAACCGCCGTCGTCGGTGAAGGCGAAGTTGGTCGGCATGAACCGATCCCGGCCCCAGACGTGCTCGGGATTGGACGCTTCGCCTTCCGCGTAGACGCCGGACTCCATCGGGGCGAACGCCTGCCAGACGACTTCGCCGTCGAGCGTCAGCTTGGCGAAGTTCTTCAGCATTTGGTAGGCCGTCACGTAGAGAAACTCGCCGTCGGGTTCCTGCCGCACTTCGAGCCCGTGTCCCCCGCCCTGGAACTGAGCGCCGAAGGCCTTGATGAAGGCGCCCTTTTCGTCGAAAACGAAAATCGCCGGATGGTCCGGCTGCGCGTGGTCGCCTTCGTGGATGACATAGAGGCGATTCTGGCTGTCGACGGCGACGTTGTGGGTGATCTGCCAGGTGAAATGGTCGGGTAACTCGGCCCAGTCGTGGAGGACCTCGTAGCGGTGATCGCCCTCTCCGACGATCGCGCCGTCGCCCGTCCCGGCCTTCGCCTTGCGGGAGGTGATCAAATTGAGGCCGCCGGCGGAAACAGCGGTCGTCGTGGCCAGGAAACGGCGGCGCGAGACGGGTGAGGGAGGAGCTTTCATTCCCCGATCGTAGAGGGTCCCCGCCTCCGGTGTAAAGCTTCCGATCAGGCTCGATTCCGCTTCGCGTCGATTGCCTCCAGCACCTGTTCGGTCACCTCTTCGACGGTGAGGTGGGAACTGTCGACGACGACGGCATCGGGGGGGATCAGCAAGGGCGAAGCCGCGCGGCTGGAATCGGTCCGGTCGCGGGCGGCGATGGAATCCTGGATCCCTTCGGCGCGGCGGCGCTGCTCGCGGACCTCGGGCGAGGCGTCGATGTAGAACTTGAACGGCGTGTCGGGAAAGACGACCGACCCGATGTCGCGCCCCTCCATGACCACGCCGTTTTTCCGACCGTAGGCGCGTTGCTCGGCGACGAGGCGAGTCCTGACTTCCGGAATCGCCGCGATGGTGGACACGTTCTTGTTCACCGCTTCGGCGCTGACCTCCGCCCGACTCGCAAAGTGCCCGTCGACGGCGACGGTCCCCGTCCCCCCCTCCTGGCCGCACTCGAAGTTCGTCGCCTCGAGGAGCTCGACGACTTCCCCGGTCGCGGCGGGATCGATGCCTTTTTCGAGCACCCACCAGGTGAAGGCGCGGTACATGACGCCAGAACTGACGAAGACGACGCCGAGCGCCGACGCCACCCGCCGGGCCACCGTGCTCTTGCCGGAAGCGGCCGGGCCGTCGATCGCGACGATCAATGAGGAAGTGCCATTCACTGCGCGGCTATCGTGAACCGTGACCATCCGCGCCGCAACGACTTTTCAGGAACATTGCCGCCCAAGCGAAACCGGCAGAAATCCCTTGCCCATCGGGGTCGCGGTCCCTATCCGTGGCACTATGATTCTAGCCGACTCCGAGATTCTCGAAGCGATGGGTCGCGGCGAAATCGTGATCGAACCTTTCGACCGCGAATGTCTCGGCACCAACAGCTACGACGTCCACCTCAGCAAGCATCTCGCCACCTATCGCAACCGCGTCCTCGACGCGCGCGAGCACAACGAGATCGACCATTTCGAGATCCCGAAGGAGGGATTCGTCCTCGAGCCGCAGATCAACTACCTCGGATCGACGAAGGAATACACGGAAAGCCACGCGGCGGTCCCCTTTCTCGAAGGCAAGTCCAGCGTCGGCCGTCTCGGCATCGACATCCACGCCACTGCCGGCAAGGGCGACGTGGGCTTCTGCAACCACTGGACGCTCGAAATATCCGTCAAGCAACCGGTCCGGGTCTACGAAGGCATGCCGGTGGGGCAGCTCATCTATTTTCTGGTGGAGGGAAAGATCATCACGCCCTACAACACGAAGAAGTCGGCGAAATACAACGACCGCACGGCCCTGCCGGTCGAGTCGATGATGTTTCGGAACAAGTTCTAACGGAAAGGAGGTGAGAAGGGGGAGAACGTCCAACGTCCAACGTCCAACGTCCAACGTCCAACGTCCAACGTCCAACGT
>JBBDRG010000045.1:0-127020 GCA_040905585.1 Verrucomicrobiales bacterium | reverse complement strand
ACATCAACCTCACCACTATATCTGGTAGTCACTTGAGTCAATCAGCCAGGCAGGTAAAGAAATGATCCCCGATTCTGGGGAATTTTCAATTTTAACGTCAGGGCTGAGGTATGGCTGGAAGCGCCACTTCCAGCCATTACCTCCGGCCCGCTTGTTCTGCCTTAATCCGTTCAGACAGCCAAACCTTCACAATCGACTGGCGGGTCACCCCGATCCGTTTCGCTTCGCTATCGAGCGAGTCGATCATCCATGCAGGTAAATCTACATTGACGCGTCTTTGCTCCAAGAACGGCCGCTTCGCTTTGCTCCAGTCCAAATAACGACTGATGTCCTCCCCCTCGTCGAATCGTCGATCCAATTCTTCAGCGGTGATAGAATCCTTCTTTTTCTTCATTTCTGGCTCTCCTGGCTGAAATAATCCTTAAATTCTCGGCTCTCAGCGTAAAAATGCAGACCCAAACCTTGTCATCGTACTCCCCGATGAGCGCGTACCGGGCTTCTGTCGTTGACCGCGCTGGAACAATCAGGTGTTTAGGATCGCCCCAAAGCTCCTGCGCCTCAACGAAATCGATTCCATGCTTCGCCCGATTCGCGACGGATTTCTCCGGGTCGAACTCAAACTCCATTATGGTATGAAAAGGGTATAATTACGGATTTTCAAGCTCTTTTCGCCGAAAGTTTGTTCGTAGCATCTCGACCGTTGATATCCACCGCCGGATCCGGAGCGAGAATGCCGGAGAAATCCCGGCGGGGCAAGGGAAATGGCGGTGAATGGGGAACGGGGGTCCGGCGTCCGCGGAGCCAAGTGGTAGTGATTGCCGAGCAGCACCCACGCGAACACTTCCCAGCCTCCTCGCTCGCATGCCTGTCCCAACGTTCGCCCGAAGACCCCCCGGTCGCCGTCGTTGAACACGATCGGTTCACGACGATCTCAAGAAGCTTGCCGCAGTGCGATTCTTCATTTCCTGAAGGCGGGTGGCATCCATTGCGCTATTGGTTGCCAGTTTCTTTGGTGGCACTGACTCTGGCGACAGCTAGAACTTGGAAAGATCAATTACGCTGTTGGTGCTGACAATCTCAGTTGCTCCACCTGCTTTCCGAAGTCGTGCCAGTTCGTAGAGTGCTACACGTTCTCGGGCACCTGCTTTTTGACCAATCAAGGCGGTGTATTGCGTCACTAAATCAGTAAATTTTGTTTCCGGCGAGTCTTTGTTCCAACTATCCACAGTCTGTAGATTCTCGATATATTTAGTACCTGTTAAAATTGCCTCCAAGCCGCGATCATCATTCAAAAGCAACAAGGCAATGACTCCTTCGTTCGCTAATTCTTTATCAACTTCTTCCGTCGTTTGCAAAGTTCCTAACTTTTGCCAGATACTATTGGAGACATCCTGTTTCAGTTGCGCACTCGCTGTTGCACCTTGCTTTAGTGCGTCAGCGATACCTTCGACGCCAGCCAAGTAGAACGGCGTTTCGGGCTGCTGCATAAAGTAGCTGTAGCTAAGCTCAATTCGATTATTTAGAGGTATCCATCCGTAAATTACGTCCAAAGCTAGCATTCCGGTTCCATCTGTCGTGTCCGCCCTAAAGTCCGCAGTTGCTTGTTGGAATGCTGCGGATAGCTGTTGGTATGTCGAACTGCTAGTGACACTGTAACGTTGACTTACTTCTTGCGCATCATCAGCCATTACCTGCATACAACTAGGAACAACTAGTAAAAATATTGCCATTTTTCTCATGGCATTACGGGAACGGGGGGTCAGCAGACGAATTTTGAATGTTTCCCCCTCCATTTTCTCAATTCCTTCGGCAACTCTGGTTCGTCCATGCTTTCTGACCCCCTGTGCTTCCCCCTGGCGGGCATTCGATTTCACCGATCGTCCGCCGGTTCGAGTTCCCCGGCCATCTCGACCAGGTGATCGACGATCTTTTCCGATGCCCGGGGCTCGAGGTAGTTGGTTCCCGGCCAGGTGGAGTAACCGCCGAGTTCGAAGTGTCGCGGGGTGGGCAGGTAGCCGAGATAGCCGTGGTTCA
This sequence comes from Verrucomicrobiales bacterium, assembly GCA_040905585.1. Lineage (GTDB taxonomy): Bacteria > Verrucomicrobiota > Verrucomicrobiia > Verrucomicrobiales > DEV007 > Arctic95D-9. Next base: position 124,986 of record JBBDRG010000045.1, on the reverse strand, counting down.
GCTCGACCATGAACGTGTTGGGAAACGGACTGCGCTCCTGGAAGGCCTGGCCGATCTCGGTGTAGGTCTCGCAGGGAGTCGTGCCGATGCAGACGTCGCCGATCCGGACCACCTGCAGGGGCACCTTGGCGGGCCCGGTGACCGTGGCGAGAGCCTGGACACGACCGGCATAGCTCAGCGAGGCGACGTATTCCTTCGTGGTCGGCCAGCGGGCGGCGATGGGCAGGTTGCCTTCGCGCAGGCGCGGCGCCTTGCCCTCGATGCCTTTGGCCCACTCGATCAGTTCGGGTTCGATGGTGCGCCAGGCGAGGTCGACCTCGCGGAAGCGGACGTCGAGCGGCGCCCCGGCCCGCCACTCCATCCCGGCCAGCGCGGCGTCGACCTTTCCGGCGAGCTCTTCCCCGAGGAAGCGACAGCGTTGGTAATTCCCCTTGGGCCCGGGAAGGTGATTGAAGGTGTCGAGGTTCAGCCCGATATCGCCGCTCGTGGAATTCGCCATCATCGCGACGAAGGGCGGATCCTGGTCCGGCGAGCTGAGTCGTCGCCGGAGCTGATCGCAGTAATAGCCGAAGTAGTCGGCGGAGAGGTGGCCGGGTCCGGTGTCGCCGGCATAGTGGGCCGAGTAAGCCGAATACAGGGCGATGGGTGCGCCGCCGGGTTCGCGGAGGGCGAAGAAGTAGAGATTGGAATCGAGCGGACCGGCCGGCTTGGTGTAGTCGTCGTTGGGCACGGCGGTCTTCCAGACGCGGTTGACCCGGCCGAAGTGGTCGGTGCGTTCCTTGCCCTCGGCGAGGTGCCAGCGACGGCTCCGGACGTAGTCTCCGGCGTCCACCTTGTCGAAGGCGAATTCGGCGGGCCGGAGGAGGTTTTTCGCGCAGCGCACTCCGTCGGCGATCCGGCGGGCGAGGAACTGCTGGTAGTCGTCGAGCTTCTGCTCGTTGGTGTAGCGGGTGGTCCCCATGGCGGAGCCGGAGGAATGGGTGTGGGTGGCCGAGATCACGACGTTCTCCGGCGGGATGTGGGACGACTCTTCGATGAGGCGGCGGGCCTCGACGCTGACGCTGCGGTGGAAGCCGACCAGGTCGACGACCACGAGGGCGAGGGTGGTGTCGCCGTCGTCGAGCACGAGGCAGCGGGCGTGCAGTTCGTCGTGTACGTGGACGGAGGGATAGGGAGCGAAGCTCCCGACCCGCAAAGTGCCCAGGGGCGGCGTGATATTGCTGGTGGCGGCGCCGGCGCGGAGGGGTTTCGCCGGGATGTCCTCGGCGGCGGGCGAGGTGAGTCCGGCCAGGGCGAATGCCGCGGCCAGAAGGGTGGGGGTTGTCAGTTTCGGAAAGGGGTTCATCTCACGTGGATTCTGGCACAGCGCAACGCGACAGGGAAGCTCTTGTCTTCCGTGCCGGGGGAGGACCGCCGGCAGCTATTCCACGAATCGTAGCCGGGGGTTCCGCTCCGCTGCACCACCGGCCATTTTCAATCGTCCCTGCCGGGACAGGACTCTTCCGGAAATTTTTGACGACCCGCAGTGTATCATAGGCCGGGTCCCTTTTCCCGGAGGGTGGAAATTCAGATCTCCTCCCAGACGCCGGGAACGGGGACGGGGTAGTAGCCGTCGGCGTCGGCGACGATGGGCGCCTCGCTGTCGTGGGTCAGCTGATCGGTATCGGGGTTGAACTGGAACTCCGACGCCATCGCCTCTTCCCAGGTGACGATCCGGCCCATGTGGACGGCCGCCCGCCCCATCATGGTGGCCAGGTTGGAACGCGCCGCGCTGGCGGCCTGGTTGAAGGGCCGGTCTTCCCGGATCGCGGCGGTGAAGTCGTTCCATTGCGCCTGCCAGGCCGTGAGTTCTTCGTCGGGCGCCTCCCAGGAGACGTGCTCCGGGTCGATGCGCTGGTCCTCGTAGATCTTCACCGTTCCGGCGTGGATGTTGCCGGAAAACTGGGCCGCCCGCTTGGTGCCGTGAACGTAGGTGGCGAAATCGTTGTGGCATTTGGGGATGTAGCGCACCACGTCGTAGGCCTTGGTGCCGTCGGGAAAGGTGAACTCGACCGAGTAGGAGTCGAGATTCTGGCTGCGGTCGGTGTTGTCGAAGGTCCGGCCGCCGACGCCGTGCGCCGAGACGGGATAGTCGCCCTTCAGCCAGCAGATCTCGTCGATCTGGTGGATGTCCATTTCCGCCCACAAGCCGCCGGAGACCCAGAAGAATTTCGTGAAGTTGCGGAGCTGCCACTCGAGATCGGTCGTGTCCTCCGGCTTGGGACGAAGGTAGCCGGTCGTCCCCATGCGGTAGGCGCGGATGCTGTGAATGTCGCCCAGTTCGTCCTCGCCGATGCGCCTCATGAGTTCCTGGCGATTCCGGGAGTGACGGCACATCAGGCCGGCGGCGATCTTCACGCCCCGGTTCTCCGCTTCCTCTCCCGCCTTGATCACGCGCCGCACGCCGGGAGGATCGACGGCGAAGGATTTCTCCATGAAAACATTGACGCCGCGGGAGACGGCGTACTCCAGTTGGCCGGGCCGGAACCCCGCGTAGCCCGTCAGCATGGCGATGTCGCCGGAGTCGGGACGCAGGGTGTCGATGGCGTGCGTGAACGCGTCGAAACCGAGGAAGCGATTCGCGGCGGGCACTTGGGCGCGCTCCTTGAAATTCTTTTCCAGCGCCACGCGGGAACTCTCCAGGCGATTCTCGAAGAGGTCGGCCATCGCGGTGAGGCGGACGCCGTCGTCGGCCTCCATCGCGTTGGCCACCGCGCCGCTGCCGCGCCCCCCGGCGCCGATCAGCGCGAGCCGGATTTCGTCGCTGCCGGCGGCGTGGACGTGGGGAATGGCGACTCCCGCCAGCGCCGAGGCCCCGGCGACGCGGCCGCTGTCGGCGAGAAAATTCCGGCGGGTGAGGGGAGAGCGGGGCGAATCGGGAGTTTCGGAATTCATGGTAAAGGGAGCTTCTTTTGTGTTTCGATCGACGGACTTTCAGCCAGCCTGGATCGGCGTTTTCGTCGTCTTCAAATTCGCAAGACGCTCGTCAAGCAACAAGCTACGGGTTCGCGTTCGGATGAACGCGGTTGCAGGCTTCCGGCGGCCGCAGGCTAGGCCCAGGAAATCTCGGTCTTCACCGAGTTCGCGAGAAAGCATTCGGCGTGGGCCTTCCGGTGAAGTTTTTCGAGGTCTTCGGCCGCGGGCTGTTTGTCGCCGGAGAAGGCAACCTTCGGGTCCATCGCGACCCGCGCCAGCCAGGGCTTGCCGTTCTCGCCTTTCTCGAGGTGGCCGACGGCTTCGTCCTCGTAGCTGTCGACCACGAATCCGCTCATGGAGGCGACGGCGAGGAAGGTCATCATGTGGCAGCTGGCGAGAGCGGCGGTGTAGGCTTCTTCGGGGTCGGTGCGGTCGGCGTCGCCGAGGTAGTCGGGGGCGGCGGAGGCGGCGAGGGTCTGGCCGCTGCGGGGGAATTTCCACTGGTGGGCGCGGGGGAACTCCTTGTAGCCGAAGCCTTTGTCGCCGCGTTGCCAGGTCAGGGTGGTCTTGTGTTCGCTCATGGGGTTTCGTCGGGGCAAACGGGCGGAGAATCAACGTGATTTCGGCGCCCGGGGGGAAGTCGGCGGGCCGGCGGGCTTTTTCGGTGGCGGGCTCGGACGCGGATGTTAGGCTCACCAATGAACAAAACCCCGCTCACGATACTCTGCGGCGCTTTGGTTTGCTTCGGCATCGCGTCGGCTTTCGCGGATCAGACGGCGGAGTCGTTCGAGAAGAAAATCGAGGAGACCGTCGGGCTGAAGTTTTTGCTGGCGCTGCCGGAAGGCTACGAGGCCGACGACGAGAAGGAATGGCCGCTGGTGGTGTTCCTGCACGGAGCGGGCGAGAGGGGCGACGATTTGTCGTTGGTGACGGTGCACGGACCGCCGAAGAAGGTCGAGGCGGGGGAGGCGTTTCCCTTCATTCTTGTCTCGCCGCAATGTCCGGCGGACAGCTGGTGGACGGACGAGCCGGTGCCGGAACTGATCGACCATCTGGAGAAGAATTACCGGGTCGACGCGTCGCGGATCTACCTGACAGGGTTGAGCATGGGCGGCTACGGGACGTGGCACTTCGCGACGCGGGCGCCGGAGCGTTTCGCGGCGATCGCTCCGGTCTGCGGAGGCGGCGCGCCCTATACGATGCAATGGATCCGAAACCTGCCGGTGTGGGCTTTCCACGGGGCGAAGGACAAGGCGGTGCCGGTGGAGGAGTCGGAGCGGTTGATCGAGAAGTTGAAAAGCCTGGGGAACGACGAGGCGAAGCTGACGGTGTATCCGGAGGCGGGGCACGATTCCTGGACCGAGACCTACGACAACCCGGCGCTCTACGAGTGGCTCCTGTCGCATTCGCTGAAGCAGAACTGAAAACGAGCCGTCGTGCCCGAGATCATTCACATCAGCGATACGCACATCGGGCCGACCCGCGACCACGACATCCGCGGCGCCAATGCCTACGACCGGACGGAGGCGCTGGTCGAGGCGATCAACGCGCTGCCCTTCGTTCCCGATTTCATCGTCCACACGGGCGACGTGGCCAACGATCCCGACCCCGCCGCCTACGGGCTCGTCGCCGAAGTTCTCTCGGGCCTCGCGGTTCCCGTCTACTACGCGACGGGGAATCACGACGACGTAGCCATGATGCTCCACGGGCTCGAGTTCGGACCGAGACAATCGCTCCTGCCGGAGTCGAGCGGGCGGCTCTGCTATCGGATCGGCGGTCCGGCGGGCGAGGAACTCGAATTCTTCGTGGTCGACGGGAAGGTGCCGCCGGAGGAGGGCGCGCACGGATTCGTTTCGGAGGACCAGATCGAGGCGCTGTTGGCCGAGATCTCGGGGAAAAAGCCGGTGGCGGTATTTCTCCATTACCCGCTGACGCCGGTGGGCTCGAAGTGGATCGACACGCACTTGCTGGTGCGAAACGGAGCCGAGTTTCAGAGGGCGCTGGCGGACAAGGCGGGCGGCAATCTGCGGGGGATTTTCTCCGGTCATCTTCACCGGGGCCTGCAACTATACCGCGACGGCGTGCTCCAGTCGGGCGTGTCGAGTCCGGCCTGCGAATTTTCCGCCGGACCGCACGACGACTTCTGCGATTTTCTTCCGGGCGGGCCGATCCCTTTCAATCACATCACGGTCACCGCCGACGCGACCATGGTGAAATCCTATTCGCTTCCCTTCGAGCGCAATCGATGAAGCGGGTCATCCTGGTTTTTCTCAAGTACCCGACTCCCGGTCGCGTCAAAACCCGTCTCGCCGCCGAGCTGGGCGCCGACCAAGCGGCGACGGCCGCCCGCCAGCTCGCCTGCCGGGTGTTCGAGCAGTGCCGAAGGGCCGCGCCGGACATCATCGCGATCGCCTACGATCCGCCCGAGCACAGGGAGGAGGTCCAGCAGTGCGTGCAGCCGTGGCTGGAGGCTTTTCCCGGCGAGACGGAGTGGATTCCGCAGGCGCGGGGCGATCTCGGCGAGCGGCTCGAGGCGGCAACCGGGAAGATCTTCGAGCGGGTGGGAGAAGCTGCCGTGGCCGCGATCGGGACCGATTGCGTGCGCTTGGATTCGGATCTGTTCGACGAATGCTGGACTCGGCTCGCGGATGGTGCCGACGCGGTTTTCGGTCCGGCCGAAGACGGGGGATACTACCTCGTCGGCCTGAAGCAACCGCTGCCGCCGCTTTTCCGCGACATTCCCTGGAGCGCGGACAACACGCTCGAAGCCAGCCTGGCCGCCGCCGGCTCGGCCGGACTCGAGACCGCTTGTCTGGCGTCGCGGTTCGACGTCGACACGATGGAAGATTGGCGGCGGGTCCGGAGCGAAATCAGCGAGCGACGGGCCGTGTTTTTCGACCGCGACGGGGTGGTGAATCGCTCGCCGGGAGCGGGATACGTGCTGTCGGTCGATCAGTTCCGGTTGAACGACGGCATCGCCGAAGCTCTCCGGTGGCTCAAGGAGCGGGATTGGCTGGCCATTCTCGTGACGAGCCAGAAAGGCGTCGGCAAGGGGTTGATGTCGGCGGAGGACCTGGAGCGCATCCATCGGCACATGCAGCGGGAGCTTCTGCGGCACGGCGCCGCCTTCGACGGCATCTACGCCTACACCGGCACTCCGGAGTGCGCCTACCGCGCCAAGCCCGATCCCGGGATGATTTTTTCCGCCGCCGAAAGCTTTTTCATCGATCTGCGTCAATCCTGGTTGATCGGCGACGCCGACCGAGATATCGAGATGGGAATTTCGGCTCGATTGGCGGGGACGACCCGAGTCCGCGGTGACAACGCGCTCACCGTTCAGGCGGATCACACGTTGAAAAGCGCGGATGAAATTCCTGAGTTGTTGAGAAAGATTTTGTAATTCTGAAAATTTAAATTCCGGCTGGCTTTTACATGTCGTCTGGGTAGAGTAGATTTCCCTAGCGGCCTGCGGGTCAGCCATCCAAAACACCTCCTTCCATGGCCAGAGCTTCCAACCTAACGATGTGTTCCTTTTGCGGGAAAAGTCACGCAGAAGTGAAGAAATTGATCGCCGGGCCCGGCGTCTACATTTGCGACGGGTGCATCAACGTCTGCCGCGGAATCCTGGAGAAGGAGCTGCACGAGGAAGAGGAGGAAGTCTCCACCGAACTTTCGGTTCCCAAGCCGCAGGCGCTTCTGGAAAACCTCGAGCAATACGTGATCGGGCAGGAGCACGCCAAGAAGGTCCTTTCGGTGGCGGTCCACAACCACTACAAGCGTCTCCAGCAGTTTTCGGCGCCGGCCAAGATGCGGGCGCACGGGCGCTTCGCCGAGTTCGAGGACGTCGAGATCGAGAAAAGCAACATTCTCCTGATCGGTCCGACCGGTTCGGGAAAAACGCTTTTGGCCAAGACGCTCGCGAAAGTTCTCAACGTGCCTTTTTGCATCGCGGACGCGACCGCGCTCACCGAGGCGGGCTACGTCGGCGAAGACGTCGAGAACATCATTCTGCGGCTGCTGCAGTCCGCGGACTACGACGTCAAGCGCGCCGAGATGGGTATCATCTACATCGACGAGATCGACAAGATCGGCCGCAAGACGGAAAACGTCAGCATCACCCGCGACGTCTCGGGCGAGGGGGTCCAGCAGGCCCTTCTGAAGATGCTCGAGGGAACCTCGTGCAACGTTCCGCCGCAGGGGGGGCGCAAGCACCCGCAGCAGGAATACATCCAGGTGAACACCGAGAACATCCTCTTCATCTGCGGCGGCGCTTTCGTCGGGCTCGAGGAAATCGTCGGCCGCCGTCTCGGGAAGAAAGTTCTCGGATTCGGCGAAGAAATCACGTCCGTGGCCAGCGAAACCGACATCGAGAATCAACTGCGCAACGTTTCGCCGGAGGACCTTCACGGGTTCGGGCTGATTCCGGAATTCATCGGTCGTCTTCCCGTCGTGTCGACGCTCCGACCACTCCGGCGCGAGGAGTTGATCCAAGTGTTGACCGAGCCGAAGAACGCGATGTTGAAGCAGTACAGCAAGTTGCTCGCCATGGACGGCGTGGACTTGGAAATCACGCCGGACGGACTGGAAGCGTTGGCCGAAGAAGCTCTCAACCGGGGCACCGGTGCCCGGGCTCTGCGTTCGATTTTCGAGAAGCTCATGCTCGACGTCATGTTCGACGCACCCGGTCACGAGGGTTTCACCAAGGTCGTGGTCGACCGGGAAGTCGTCGAAGGCAAGCGAAAGCCGGAGGTCGTGCTCGAGAAGAAGAAGCCGTCCGGCGGCGGTGAAAAGGAAGCGGCCTGATCGCCTGATCAGCCGCCGACCGCCCGGATACCTTCCTCCAGAATCCATTGGGCATCGCGTCCGTTCCGCGGGTCGCAGAGCGGAAGAATCTCCATTTCCGTATCTTCGATCGCGGCGAGAAAATGGGTGCCGGCGTTGGCCAGGTGGGCTGGCTGCGACGGGACCGGCACGATGGAGCCGTCCGGATCTTCCGCGGTGGCCAGGTAAATGTTTCCGTGTCCGTCCGGCTCGATGAGAAGCGTGCCTTCGCTGCCGTAGATGGTGGTAGCGTAGGCGGTGAGCTTGCCGATCTGGGTCCAGCTCGCTTCGGTGGTCGCGAGCGCCTGCGGATAGTGCATCAGGAGAATGGCGTTGTCCTCCAGAGCGAGGTCGGGCTTGAGGCCGGTCCGCAGCTTCGCGCCGCTGACCCGCTCCGGCCGGCCGAGTAGCAGCTGCGCCAGCACCGCGCCGTAGCAGCAATAGTCCATCAGCGCGCCCGCGCCGTTGAGGTCGGCGTCGTAGAGCCATTCGCAGAACTGCGGCGAGCATCCCAGTTCGACGGGGCCCTGATGGGCGGCGCGGTATTTGACTTGCCAAAGTCGACCGATCTCTCCCGTCTGCGCCAAGTGGATACCGTGCCGCAACTGCGGCCACCAGGCGAAAGGCCAGTTGATCACGAGTCGCACGCCGCTGTCCGAGGCCGCCGTCAGCATCCTCTCCGCGCCAGCGAGGGTCGAGGCCATCGGTTTCTCCACGAGGCAATGGAGCCCGCGCCGGCAGGCCGCCACGGTGAGGTCTTCGCTCAGCTTGTTGCTTCCGAAAACGTAGACGGCGGTGAGGTCCTCGTTCTCGAGGAGATCGTCGTAGGCGGTGTAGACCGCACCGGGGAAGCGCTCCTGGTACTGGCCGAGAAGTTCGGGAGACGAATCGGCCGCGCCGACGATCTCCGCTTTTCCGGTGTCCCGGAGTTCGTCGAGATTGCTCCAGACGTGGTCGTGGTGAAGTCCGAGAACGCCGATGCGGTGAGTCATTTTTCCAGAGAGAAGGGGGTAGAGGAGCCCGAGTTTCCGGTCGATCGGCTCTTGGTAGTCGCGGAGCGAGCCGGTGAGCACTTCGTCGATCGCCACCTCGCGTCCCGAGGCGGCCGATTCGACGACGGCGTAGGCGCAGGCGAGGTCGGTCAATCCTTCGGTGCCCGAGCACTCGGGCTGCCGGTCGTTTTCGATGGCCCGGAGCCAGTCGAGCTGGGACAGGGCGAAGTCGTTGACGATGCCGAGAGGGAAATTCCGGTCCTTCAAATCGTCGGGCGCTTCGCGATCGTAGAGTTCGGAGAGGGACTGCGGCTCGTGGCCGTCCAGGTGAATGGCGTCGCCCGAGACACGTCCGTTCTCGCCGTAGAACACCGGGCCGTCTCCCAGCACGGTGTTCGTTCCGTGGCCCGCCCAACTGCCGAACATAGTTCCGGCCGATCCGGAGGCGCACCGGAAAAGCGCGTAGAAGGTGTCGTCGGCGTCGCAGGTGATCGGCTCCACTTTCCTGCCCTCGCGCCGGAGGTAGCGGGTCGGCTCGACGATCTGGGTGCGGGCGCTCACCGAGACGACTTCGCTGCCGCCGATGCAGCGGATCATGTCGAAGAAATGCGGTCCCATGTCCAGGGCCATGCCGCCGCCTTCGTCGCGGACGTGGCGCCACGGCGTTTCCGCCACGATCAAATCCGGCGCCCACCAGGTTCCGATGTTTCCCATCGCCGACATTTGCACGGCACCCGCCGGCCCGCCTTCGCCGAAGGCCCACTGCTGGTGCCGCACGCCGGGGACGAAGCGAAGGTTCTCGAAAACGCCGAAGGTCACGCCGGCTACTTTGGCCTGCTCGCACATGCGGCGGGCCGCTTCCATCGACACGGCGAGCGGCTTTTGCGAAAGGAGGTGCACGCCGTGTTGAAACGCGGATTCCGCGACTTGGTGATGGAGGCGGTGGAGGGTGAAGTCGTTGACCGCGTCGATCTTTCCGGACGCGATCATTTCCCGGTAGTCGGTGAAGATCTCCACGTCCGTGTCGGGCTGAAAGTCGGACAGATACTCGTCGCCGACGGCGAGCGGGTCGCCGGGGATGTCGGATACCGGCTCGCGCTGGGGCGGCCCCTCGCCGCGTTTCACGTAGCCGAGCGCGTCCTCGGCCCGGCGGGCGCAGAGAGCCGTGATCTCGAAACCCTCCACGCCGGCTTCCCGAAGAATTCTGTAACCTTCCAAGTGGGCCGCGAGAATTCTGCCGCAGCCGACGATGCCGATTCTAACCATGGGCGGAACCTAGAAGAGGCGAGTGGAATGGCAAAGTGAAAAGCGTGGACCGCAGCGGCCGTCAGCGTCTACATTGGGGAACCATGGAGGAACCCGACCTGAAAGAGAAGTTCGCCCGGACCCGCATGAGCCTGATCGAGCGGCTGGCCGACTGGGAGGATCAGCGCACCTGGGACGACTTTTACCAGACCTACTGGAGGTTGATCTACGGCGTATCGGTGAAGTCCGGGCTCGGGCGCGACGAAGCCTTCGACGTGGTTCAGGAAACGGTGCTGTCGGTGGCGAAGCAGTGGAAGAAGGGACGAACCTACGATCCCGAAAAAGGATCCTTCAAGACGTGGCTGATGAACATCACGCGCTGGCGCATCGCCGATCAATTCCGTAAAAAGCAGCGGAATCCGGCGGCGGCGAATCAGGCTGGAGGCACGCTGGACGGCGAAGGCGAGCTGCGCGACACCGCCACGATCGATCGCCTCGCCGGCGAAGACGGGGCGGACGTGCTCGAACGGATGTGGGAGAACGAGTGGATGGCCAATCTCTCCGAGGTCGCCATCGAACGCGTTAAGAAACTGGTTTCGCCGAAGCAGTTTCAGATTTTCCACTCCTACGTGATCAAGGAATGGGACACGGCGCGGGTGAAGAGCGAACTCGGCGTGAGCCAGTCGCAAGTGTATCTCGCCAAGCACCGGGTCGGAGCCCTGATCAAAAAGGAGATCGAGGTGCTGAAGAAGGAGTTCGGGTAGGAGAGAGGGAGAAGGGGGCTTCTGCCGGTCGATCCTGTTTGGTCGCGCCTAGTTCTGCCGGACTTTTTCCTTTTCCGCCTCGCACTCGGCGGTGAGGGCGGCGATTTCCCGGGCCTTCTGAGTTTCGAGGTCGGGAATTTCCTGGTAGTTGCCCGAAGCCGCCGCCTTGGCGATGAGGTCGGTCAGAAAAACTTCCCGCTGGGCGATCTTCGCTTTGAACTTTTCGTCGAGAGACTGGATTTCGGCGCGTTGATCTTCGGTCAAAGGAGTTTGCGGGCTGGATTTCTCCAGCCGTTCCATGGCGAGTTCGTAGGCGCTCTTCATCGGGTTATTCTTTTTCGGCGGCGGTCGGTTTGTCCTCGGCCGGTTCTTCCCCGCTTGCTTCCGCCGGTTCGTCCGTGGATTGTTTCGCGGTTGCCTCTGCCGGCTTTTCCGCAGGTTCCGATTCTCCGAACTGGAGCTCGGGCGTCGATTCGATCAGCTTCGTCAGTTCGGGCCAGCCCTCGGGACGCTGCAGCTGGAAGGTGTGGAGATAGATTCGGACCACGTCGGGATCGTGATTCTCGAGAAGCTTGCCGACCGTCTTCTTCAATTTCGCGGCGTCGATCTCGTCGGGAATGTCGTCGGCCGCGCCCTCGCCGTCGTGCTCGATGCCCATGCCGTCGAGAAATTCCACCAGGAGGGGCTGGTGCGCTTTCATGAGCCAGAGCTGCAGAACGTGCTCCGCGATCTCGTCCGAGGCGCGCAGCTTGACGTTTTTCACCAGCCAGTCGATCTGGGCCGGCGCGGGCTTCCGCTGGATGAAGACGGGACGCAGTTTGCGGTTGGCGGCGAGCGTCGACAGCGAGGCGGTGTAGACCTCGCGCTGCTCGTCGCGCAGGAACTGGAATACCGACCTGGCGGTCTCCGGTTGGATTTCCTGGAAAAGTTCGTGGGCTTTCATAGAAGGGGTGTCGAGAGCATTGTCAGGATCGGCAAAAGAACCCCCGATGGACTGGGACTGTGCCAGCATTGGCCCGAGGTGCAATGGTTATTGTGCGTATTGTGGTTGTGTGGCAAAGCCGGATGGAGGGTGGCGGGAACGGCGGAGCGGCGCTAGCTTGTCCGAGAATGACCCGCGGCTACGCCTTTTTCGATCTCGACCACACGATTCTCCCTTTCGATACCCAGGCGTTTTTCTGCAATTTCGTTTTTCGCCGCGAAGGCTGGCGCCGCGTCTACTTGGTCTGGTATCTCCTGTGCGCTCCGCTGGCGCCGCTCCGCCTTCTCGACCTGCGGACGATGAAGCGCGTCTTCTTCGGCTACCTCTGGGGGATGAAAAGGGAAACCCTGGAGCGGCACGTGGCGGCTTTTCTCGAGTCGGATTTCGAAGCGGCTCTCTACCCGGAGGTGGTGGCCGAAATCGAACGCCACCGCGCGGAAGGGCGGACCCTGATCGTCAACAGCGCCAGCCCAGAGTTCTACCTCGAAGGCATTGCCGAGAAGCTGGGGTTCGATCACTTCGTCGGCACACGCATGGAAGTTGAGGAACGGATGCCGTTTCTCCCCGGAATTGCCGGCCCCAACAACAAGCACGAGGCGAAAGTGGCGGCGATGCGGGAGAAAGGTTTGATCCCGGCCGAGCCGGAAATGCTGGGGGACAGCTGGGCCTATTCCGACAGCACCGCCGACCTTCCGCTTCTTGCGCTCGCCGAACACGGGGTGATGGTTCATCCCGGCGAGGAACTCGCGGCGATCGGCTTGGAGAAAGGGTGGCGAACGATGACGCCGGCCCGGCCCTACACGGGAAAGTGGTCGCGACGCCTCACCTCGCTCGTGCAGGTGCTGGGTCTCTACCGGCTCGAAAAATCCTGATTCCTGTAGTATCCGTTCGCCCCGAGCGGTGAGTTCGCTTAGTAGATTGTTGAAAAGCCCCATGCCCGAAAACGCCGAGACACCGCAGGTCAGTCGCCGATCCTGGATATCGCTGGCGGCCGTGCTGTTCGTGCAGACGCAGAACGCCTTCAACGACAACTTCGTCAAGTTCGTCCTCATGGGGCTCGCCATGGCGGTTGCCGCCGGCACTGTCCTCGGAGACAACATCGAGTTCATTCTCGCGGCGATGATTCCGGTCCCGTTCATCCTCTTCGCGCCGGTGGCCGGCTATCTCTCGGACAGGTTTTCGAAGAAGGACGTGATTTGGTTTTGCCTGCTGCTCCAGCTCCTCATTTTCATCCTGATCGCCGCGGCGGTGGCGGCCCGTTCGGTCACGGTCGCGGTGTTCGGCTTCTTTCTTCTCGCGGTGCAGTCGACGCTGTTTTCGCCGGCGAAGCAGGGGATTCTCAAGGAAATCGTGGGCTCCCGGAAGCTGGGCTTCGCCAACGGCCTGCTGTCGATGCTGACAATGCTCGGGATTCTCGGCGGGATGTGGCTGGCGGGCACGTGGTTCGACGCGCTGCTGGCGAAGTACAACGCGCTCGACGCCCTGGACCGCGCCAACGGATGGCGGGCCGCTCTCGTTCCGGTGATCGTGGCGGGCGCCTGTTCCCTCGTGGCTCTGGCGCTCGCCCGGATCATCGCGAAGACGCCGGCCCATCCCGGCGAGACGTTCAGCCGCGGAATATGGATCCGCCATTTCCGCCACCTGCGGGAACTCTTTCACGTTCGCCTGCTTCGGCTCGCGGCTCTTTACATCACCGGCTACTGGTTCGTGGCGAATTTCCTCGGTCTCGGCTTCGTCCAGTTCGCCAAGGAAATCTACCCGGACGCCGGGCGGGCCGGGAGGATGACCGCCACGGCCGAGATGCTTTTCTACGTCGGCGGCGGTCTCATGATCGGCAGCGTCATCGTATCCCTCCTTTCCCGGAACCGCATCCGCCTGGCTTTCGCTCCCATGGGGGGCTGCGGGATGGCCCTCGGGCTGATCGGCGCGGGCCTCTTCGCCCCGGCGAGTCTCTGGTGGAATCTCAGTCTCGCTTTCGTCGGGTTCGCCAGCGGATTCTACGTGGTTCCGCTCAACGCCTGGTTGCAGGATCTGGCCGAGGAAGACCACCGGGCCCGGGTGATTTCGGCGTTGAACCTGATGACTTCCTTTTCCGGCATCGTGGCGATTCTGATGGGCATCGGCCTGAAAATCGTAGGGCTGAACGCCTCGCAACAGGTGCTGGTGTTCGTCCCGTTCCTGATCGTGGTCAGCGTTCTGCTGAGCCGATTGCTCAAAACGACCGATGCCGCGGCCGCATGAAATCGATTGCCCGATTGTTTTTCCGCGTCCTTTTCGCTCCCCTCGTCATGCTCGTCTACCGGGTGAGGCGGACGGGGGAAGATCGCATGCCTGCGACCGGCGGCGTGCTCCTGTTGAGCAATCACGTCAGCTACATCGATTCCTTCATCATGTACGTGGCCTGTCCGCGACCGGTTCGCTTCGTGGTGCTGGAAAATTACGTGAAGAACCCGGCCATCGGATGGTTCCTGAAACTGTTCGGCGGCATTCCGATCCGACCGTCCAACGCGCGGGAGGCAATCAACCGCACGGTCGAGGCCCTCGAGGAAGGGACCGTGGTCTGCCTCTTTCCGGAGGGGGAATTGACGCGCCTTGGCGTCACCACCCAATTCAAGAAGGGCTTCGAAATCATCGCCCGCCGCTCGGGGTGCGACGTGGTGCCCGCCTACATGGACGGGCTGTGGGGCTCGATTTTCTCGTTCGAACGCGACCGGTTTTTCAAGAAATGGCCGCGGCGCCTGACCTGCCCGCTGCAGGTGGCTTTTGGCGAGCCCATTCCGGCCGCGGAAGCCACGACCGAAACCGTCCGCCGAGCGATCTGGGAGGTGTCCGTGGAAGCGTTCGCGACGAGGCGGGAGCTGGAGTCTCCGCTCGAGGTCGCTCTCGTGAAAGGGCTCAAGAGAAACCGCCGCCGTTCCTTCATGGTCGAGTACGGGAAGAACGGTCGCCGCGAGTGGTCCCGCGCCAACACGCTCGGGCTCGCCACCGCGATGGCCCGGCACTGGATGAAACATCCTCACGAGCCCGAGGATCGCATCGGCGTGCTTCTCCCTCCGGGGCCCATGCCCGCCGTGATCAATCTCGGTCTTTTTCTCGCCGGCAAATCGCCGGTCAATCTGCCTTTCACCATCGATGCCGCGGAAACCGAAGCCATTGCCGACACGATCGCGGACTTGGGGATCCGCACGGTGATCACCTCGCGGGCCTTCATGCCGCATCTCGTGGATTTCTGGCGCGGCGACGAAGGCGTCTTCATCGATTTGAAATCCGTCCTTTCCCTCCCCGGCAAGGGGATGACGTTGCTGGAGCGAATGCGGGCGTTCGCGGAGCCGGCCTGGCTCGCCTGCTGGCGGCTCGACTTGAACAAGCGCGACCGGACGCGGGAGGCGGTCGTCATGGTTCCCGGTCCGGAGGAAAAGCCCATCGTCCTGAATTCTCTGGACTTGTTCAAGAATTCGCTCCAGGTCATCTCCGCCAACTTCGTCCAGCGCGACGAGATCGTCTTTTCCGATGACTCGCTCTGCCGTCCGTCCGGACTGGCGCTCGCCTGCTGGTCTCCCATGCTCGGAACCGGCAAGGTGGTTTCCCGGTCGTTGTCCCTCCAGGGCGACCTTTCCACCCTTGAGCAAGCCGTCCGGGAAGAGGGCGTCACGCTGATCGCCGGCCAGAGTGAGTTTTTCTCCAATGTCGCGAGCCCTCTCGGCGCCGAGTCGCTCAAGTACGGCGTCGTTTTCGGTTCCGCGAACCCCGAAGAGATCGAGGCATGGGAAGAAGCGGCCGGCATTCCGCTGGCGCGGGCCTTGGCTTGCCGGGGACGCGTCGTGGCCATGAGCCGGACCGATCCGAATCCGGCGAACTTGGGAGTGCACGCCCCCCAGCAGGGCCGGGACCCGAACGCGGTGGGGCGTCCGCTGCCCGGGATCGCCGTGAAAACGGAGGAGGGACGGCTGTGGCTGAAGTTCGATCCGCCATGGGAAGACGGCGGTTCCTGGGTGGAGGGTCCGCCGGACGCCGAGATCACCCCGGAGGGCTTCGTCGTGATCCGGGAGGGCGACCCCGCGTGAGTCGGCGCGTGTCGTCGCCACTTTTTGATCCCGCTTCCGCTTTTTAAAAAACCACTTGCCGACGGAGCCGACCGATGGCACTTTCCCCGCCCTCCGAAAAGGGGTAGAAACGATGGCTTACGCAATTTTCAAAACCGGTGGCAAACAGTATCGCGTCGAGGCCGGCGATAAGATCGATGTCGAGAAACTCGAAGGCGAGGTCGGCGACACCGTGACTTTCGAAGAAGTGCTCGCGTCCGGCGGCGGAGACGGCATCGACTTCGGCGCGCCCTTCATCGACGGAGCCAAGGTGACCGCGAAGGTGGTCGACCAGTTCCGCGCCAAGAAAGTCATCGCTTTCAAATTCAAGCGCCGCAAAGGCTATCACAAAACCAAGGGGCACCGCCGCCACCTCACCCGCCTCGAGATCGTCTCGGTCTGATCGCCCCCGTGAATCACCTACCCATTACTTGCCATGGCTCATAAAAAAGGACAGGGAAGCGTCAAGAACGGCCGCGACAGCCGCAGCAAGCGCCGCGGTTTGAAGAAATTCGGCGGCGAGCACGTCGTTCCCGGGCACATCATTCTGCGCCAGTGCGGCACCAAGTGGCAGCCCGGCAAGAACGTCGGCCTCGGCCGCGACTACACGATTTTCTCGCTCGTCGAAGGCAGCGTCCGCTTCGACCGCGACGGTCGCCGCGTGAACGTGGATCCCGCGGAGGTCGCCTCCGCGGACGCGTAGGATCCGGAACCCGTCGATCGCCTGGCGCACCGGCGCGAAGGCCTTTCGACCACGGGCCATCGGCCCGGGCTACCTCGGAGGTCTTCAACCAAGGGACGTTCCATGCTGAACGTCGTTCTCTACCAGCCCGAGATTCCGCCGAACACGGGCAACATCGGTCGGCTGTGTCACGCGACGGGCAGTCGTCTCCATCTGATCGAACCGCTGGGTTTCTCTCTCGACGAGAAGTCGCTGAAGCGCGCCGGTCTCGACTACTGGTCCGAACTTGAACCCATCGTCTGGCCGTCCTACGAAGCGTTCCTCGTTTCGGTCGACGAGTCCGCGGCGGTCTATCTGCTCACGACCAAATCGGATCGTGCCTATTGGGAGGCCCGTTTCGCCCACGGCGACTATCTGGTTTTCGGGCCCGAAACTCGAGGTCTGCCGGAAAGCCTCGTCCGCGCCGACGCGGCCCGCTGTCTGACCATCCCGCAGGTTCGCGGCCGGAGTTTGAACCTGTCCACCGCCGCCGGAATTGTCCTCTACGAAGGGATTCGGCAGCTAACGCTTAACTAAAATTTGCCCGGAAAGGGTCTTTTGCCTTGTCGGATTTTTGAAAAAAGGATAGACAAGTTGATTAGTCGGATCGTTCGCGGCCCTTCGCACCACTTGTTGTCTCTCCATGACTACACCACGTTCAAACTACGGCATCACCCGGATCGACCAGCCGGAGAAGAAGAATCACGGCTATTACGTCCGCATCACCCACCGCGGAAAGAGCTACCAGAAGTACTTTCCCGACAAAGCCTTGGGCGGGAAAACCAAAGCCCTCAACGCCGCCCGGGAACACCGCAACGCGCTGCTCGCCAAAATGCCGAGATACAAGCAAGAGGCGGCGGCCAAGAAAAAGCGTCGCATCAAGCAGTCGGGCATCACCGGGGTGACGCACGTCGTATCCAGATCGCCCAAGGGGAAAACCTACGAATACTGGCAGGCGGCCTGGGTCGACGGCGGTGCCAAACGCAAGACGGCGAAATTCTCCATCAGTCGATATGGCGACGACAAGGCGCTCACCATGGCCCGGAAGGCGCGCCGCGACGGCGTGAAGAATCACGGCTGAGAGAGGGCCGTACTTTGAAAAATCGTTCGTCCCCGGAGCGATCCGGGTCGATGGTGCGCCGTGCCGGAAAAAGACCTCAATCCCTCGCCTGACGCCATGGCCATCGACGCCCGAGTTGCGGCCGTCGAAGCCCGCGACGTGGTTCGCACCTTCGAGATCGGCGACAACCGCATCGAGGTCCTCAAGGGCGTGTCCCTGACGGTGCAGCGCGGCGAAAAGCTCTTCCTGGTCGGTCCTTCGGGTGCCGGTAAGACCTCGCTTCTCTACACGCTGGCCGGGCTGGAGAGCCCCAACGAGGGCGAAGTGTTCGTCAACGGGCGTTCCCTCTACCGACTGGGTCGTCGACAACAGGCCGGCGTGAGAAACGGCACCATGGGCTACGTCTTCCAGAGCTTCTTCCTGCTGCCGGAACTCACCGCCCTGGAAAACGTGATGGTTCCCGCGCTGATCCGGGGTCGCCCCGCCAAGGAGCGCGCCCGGGGACTCCTCGAACGGGTGGGTCTCGCGGAACGGACCGGGCACCTGCCCAACGAACTTTCCGGCGGCGAACAACAGCGCGTCGCCATCGCCCGGTCCTTGATCAACGATCCCGCCATCATTTTCGCCGACGAACCGACCGGCAACCTCGACACCAAGACGGGCGAGTCGGTCATGAGATTGCTGATGAGCCTGGCGGACGAGCACGACCGAACGCTTCTCGTCGTGACCCACGATCATTCGCTCGCCGGCGTGGGCGACCGGAAGGTCACTCTAGTCGACGGGAGAATCGTCGATTAGGTCTCCGGGACCGTCGGGCGGTCAACAGGGTATGGTCAAGGATGCAACAGGGTTGAGTCTGCTCTCGCTCGTCGCCGTGGCGGTCGCCTCGCCGAACGCGGTCGAGGCCCATCCCGCCCACGCCAAGCCGGTGAACTATCCGTTCGTGGTCGGCTTCGAGCGTTTCCACGGCGGACTCGACAACGACGACTACCTCGCCGAGGGCGGTTTCATTCTCCTCAACGAACTGAACTGCGTGGCCTGTCACGAGCCGCCGCCCCAGTTGGCCGACCAGCTCTCGGGCGCCGCCGGAACGAACTTGGAGGGCGTGGCCGGCCGCCTCGATCAACTCGATCTGGAGATCATGATCCGCAATCCCCGCTTCGCGAAGCGGGATACCGCCATGCCGAGTTTGTTCGCCGGGCCCGATCGCGATCTGGACGAGGTGGAGGCGCTCAAGCACTACCTCGGGACACTGACTCGCGAATTGCCGGACTATCCGGTCGGAGACGTCGACGAGGGCAGGCGATTCTACCACCGGGTGGGATGCGTGGCCTGCCACGCGCCCGAAGTGGGCTACCGCCCGGAGGGCATACCCGAGAACGCGGGGATCGAGATGACGGGGCTCCCGAGCGTCCCGATGAATCTCGCCGATCTCTACAGTCTGGACAGCCTCGTCCACTTTCTCCTGAACCCCCGGGAGCATCGTCCGTCGGGGCGCATGCCGGACTTCAAGCTGTCCGAAACCGAGGCCGTCGATTTGGCCGCCTATCTCAAGGCCGGCCCGGATCTGGTCCTGCCGAAGAACCTGACGGAGGCGCTCAACGAATCGCGGATCTTCGAATTCGATTCCGAACTGGCCGAAACGGGGCGGGAAGTTTTTCGAACGAAGAACTGTTCCGCCTGCCACACCGCGCCCGGCGAGAACGAGGAACGGACCCGTTTCCTCTCGAAGCCTCTGGCTGAGTTGGACGCCGAGGCGCGGACCGACTGCCTTTCGGAGCGCCCGCCGGGGGGGAAGGTTCCGTTCTACGGACTCGACGAGGTGCAGAAACGCGCCATCGCCGCCGCGCTGGAGCGTCTCGACGGGCGGAAGGAACTCGACCTCGCCGGCGAGATCGACTGGCGAATGAAGAAACTCAATTGCTACGCCTGCCACGAGCGGGGCGGCGTCGGCGGGCCGGAGATCCCCCGCGAGACCTATTTCGGGTTCGAGTCGAAGCGGGCGGTGGGTCTCGGACGGTGGGGGAATCTGCCTCCCGCGCTCGACCATGTCGGGGCCAAGCTCACCGGCGACTGGCTGGACCGCATCCTGCTCGGGACGCACGGCGGCGGCGAAGTGCGCGACTACATGACCGCCCGTATGCCCCTTTTTCTCGAGAGCGACGCCGGGTGGTTCGCGAGACACTTCCCGAAGGCCGACTCCTTGGACAACCGGCCGGCGAACGGCGGGGGCGTTCCGCTCGAGAACCGCGGGAAAGGGCGGGAGCTGTTTTCGGCGGAGGGGAAGAACTGCGTCCAGTGTCACGGAGCCGGAGACGTGGAAGCCTCCGAGCTTCCCGGCATCGATCTCGCCACGACGCCGGAGCGCCTTCGGAAGGATTACTTTCGGCAACTATTGCGGGACCCTCAGTCCCTGAAACCGGGAACCCCGATGCCGGACCAGTTCGACGCCACGCCCGAGGACGCGGGGGATATCTCTGCGCTCTGGCGGTATTTGAAAAGCGTGGCCGAGGATTAGCCCTCGAATCCCGGATCCGGGATCAAGTCGCCGCGGAGCCCGTCCGCCGCCTCGGTCGCGAGGGTGTCGCAGCGCTCGTTCATTTCGTGCCCGACATGGCCCCTGACCCACTGCCAGTTGACTTCGTGCGGGGCGGCCGCCGCCTCCAGGCGTTTCCAGAGATCGACGTTCTTGACGGGCGACTTGTCCTTTCGCCTCCAGCCTTTGGCCTTCCATCCTTCGACCCATCCCTTCGTCTGCGAGTCGACGAGATAGCGGGAGTCGGAATAGACGGTGATCCGGCAGGGTTCTTTCAGGATCTCCAGCCCGGCGATCGCGGCGAAAATTTCCATGCGGTTGTTGGTGGTGGCGCGAAACCCTTGGGCCAGTTCGCGGGCGTGATCGCCGTATTGCACCACGGTGCCGTAGCCGCCGGGGCCCGGGTTGCCGCGCGAGGAACCGTCGGTGAAGATGAGCACGTGTTTCATGTCGTTTTCGGGATCGACAACCGCTGGTTCAGAAATTCCGCGACGGCAACGATGTCAGATTCGGAAAAGAGGCGGCTTCGGGAGGCGAATCGGGCTTTCAGGTCGCGGCGCTCCGGGAATCGGTCGGGTTCGAGGTCGGCCACTTTAACGAGTTGGGAATCGCGCATGATCCAGGACCCCGGCCGCCACGGTCCGACCACGGCGGGATTCGACCAGGTATGCAGCGAAAGAACGCGCTCGTCGATCGCGGCGGCGAGGTGCATCGGGCCGCTGTCGACGCTGACGGTCCAGGCCGACTCCCGGATCAGATGAATGAGTTGCGGCAGCGAGGTCCGCCCGAGGCAGTCCAGCACGTTTTCCGGCCACGTTTCGTCGAGCGGTTCTTCTGGAAAGCCCACGAGAACGACGCGCCGGGGCGACAGCAACGCGACCAGTTCGCGGACCTCCTCGACCGACAGCGACTTTCCGGGGCCGCGGGAGAAGGGGTGCAGGAGCACGAAATCCTGCGGTAACCCACCCGTCTCGGAAACGGGTTCGCCGGGCGGAAGCGTGAAGGTCACCGTCGCGGTGTCGGCTCCGAGGGCCTTGGCGAGTTCCAGGTTGCGATCGACCGCGTGGCGGCGTCCGGAGTCGCGAACGTAGACGCGACGATGGTAGAAGAGAGGGGCGGCTTCCCGGGCGTTGCCGAACCCGACAATTTCACCCGCTCCGCCGAGGCGCGAAATCAGGGCGCTGCGGAGCAACCCCTGGAAGTCCACGGCCAGTTCGTACTTCGCCGGTTTCAGGTCGGTCTCGACCCATCGTTTCGCGTCGAACCATCCGGAAACACCGCGGAACTCCCGCCGCGGAAACGGGACGACCCGATCGAGAAACGGAATGCCATGGAGCAGCGGCACCCACTCCGAATTGACGAGCCAGTCGATCCTGGCCGCGGGGGCGGCCCGGCGTATCGCCTCCACGGCCGGCAGCGCGTGGACGATGTCGCCGAGCGAACTCGGCTTCACGATCAGGATGCGCTCGCGCTCGGAGAGGTTCACGTTACTTGCCGAGTGACAGGCGGTGGGCCAGCATCTCGGGCAGCCCGCTTTCGATGATTTTGTCCTGGGCCTTGTCGATGTCGTATTCGACCCGGCGAATTTCCACCTCCTGATTCTCGACGTCGTAGACGGCGTAGGCCGCTCTCCAGTCGCCGTCGCGGGGCTGGCCGACGCTGCCCACGTTGATGAAGTACTTCCGCCCGATCTCCAGATTCACCGTGAATTCGTCGAGCGGCTCGACGCTGTCGCCTTTCCTGTAGATGCGCGGGGTGTGGGTGTGCCCGTAGAAGCAAAGCTGCGTGAACTGGTAGCTGAAGCTCGCCATCGCGTCGAACTTGTTGGTGACGTAGGTCCAACTGCCGGGGGTGTCCAGGGTGGCGTGGACAATGGTGAAATCCCGCACCTGACGGACGAGTTTCATGTTTCTGAGGATATCGCATTCCTCGGGGCTGAGCTGGGCGCGAGTCCATTCCATCGCCTGTTTGGCCAGTGGATTGAGACCCTCCAGGGACGTGTCGAGAACGGCTTCCTCGTCGTGGTTGCCCTTGACGATGGGGCACTCCATGTCGTGAACCACGGCGAGACATTCGTTCGGGTCGGCCCCGTATCCGACGACGTCGCCGACGCAGACGTAGTCCGTGCATTCCTGCTGCTCGGCGTCCGCCAGGACTCCCTCGAAAGCCTCGAGATTCGCATGAATGTCTCCGAAAATGGCGTATTTCATCGCGTCAACAACCCTGACGCCAAAGCGGAGTCGAGAATAGGGGCGTCCGAACTAAACATAGATAAGCATTTTCGCAATTCGGTTTGCAAAAACGGAATTCCAACCGTGGCGAGCATTCGGTCATGGCACGACGATGCCGCCGGGGAGGACGTTTCCGGAGGGTGCTCGGCTTGGTCGCCGCTCGTCGGGATCGGCTTCGGGAATCCGCTCCGAGGGCGGAACGTCGAGCTTTTCCTCCATATTTTTGATCTCCTTGATCAGGGTGGGAAGGTGCTGGCGCTCTCCTTCTCGATAGAGATCCATGAGGTAGGCGTAGGCTTCGCGCTCCTTGCCGGGGCAGCGGGCCAGGAAATAGGCGTGAAAACGCCTGGCGTAGGGCGGCGTTCCCTCGAGTCCGATCATCTCGCCGTAGAGTTCGGCCACGGCGCAGGGGTCCTGGAGTTTCACCCGATAGACCTCCGCCAGTTGCTGGCGGATCGCCGCCGACTCCGGGAGCTGTTCGAGGCCCCGCTCTCCCAGTTCGACGGCCTTCCAGGCGTATTCCTGGAAACGCCGCTCGCGCTCGAATTGCGGCAGGCTCGTATCGAGCTCCATGTTCGCGGTGGCGTTGATGCCGACATGCCAGATCACCGAGACCCAGTGGCTCTCGTCCCGCGGCTCGAGGTTGGTCACGATGTTGTAGGTTCGGAGCAGGGCTTCCCAATCCTTCGTGCTGAAATGTTCGAAGGCCTCCAGCACCAAGTAGGTCGCCACCAGGGAGCGGAGTCCACCGAGCGTGCCGATCAGGGCGGACTGGCTCATTTGCTCCATCGCGCCTTGGCCGGGCGGAGGCAGGAGGAGGTTGGCGGAGACCAGACCATCCCTGATTCGTTCTTCCACGGGAACTCGGATCAGTCCGAAGACTGCCAGGACGGCAATCACGAGAACGAAGCGCGGGACTTTGTGCAACAGATATTTCACGAGCCGATCAGAATTCCTTGTCTACGAACACCAGCAGCGAGAGCAGCAGGAAGACCACGAGATAGCCGGCCGTCAACGCGCCGGTCTGCCACACGAGGGCGGCGACGACGGCTTCGCCCTGTACGATGCCTTCGCTGAACGAGAAAAGCTGGAAGTTCGGGATCAGGATCTTGAAGAGTTTCAGGATCATCTGCACGAACAGGTTGTTGTCCGTCTCGTGGAGCCAGAAGTTCGACGCCATGGAGTGGGCGTGTCCGATCAGGAAAACCAGAATGCCGACGATGATGGTAAAGAGCGAACTCGAGGCGAAAGTGGACAGGAAGATCGTCACCGCGGCCACGACAGCGGCTTTCAGAAACGAAGCGAGCACGGCAACGCCCAGTTCGGCGCGAAGGCCCTGCTCCCTGATGAGTGCGATCTGGGCTTGGATCTCCTCCGCGCCGTACCGCGGATCCTGTTCCAGCGCGGCCATTTCCCCGGCGACGTAGAGAGACTCCCGAGCGTAGATCATGACCGAGCAGATGGCGTACATCGCCAGCAGCGAAGCGCCGACGACGAGAAGCACGCCGCAGAGCTTCCCGACGAGGTATTCGATCCGGCGAACCGGCTTGGAGAGGATCGTGTAGAGGGTCCTGTCTTCGAGGTCGCGCGGGATCAGGAGCGCGGTGGAGACGATCGCGAACAGCCAGGCGAACAGGTCCATCGAGCCGAAGGACACCTTCTTGATCATCGAAAGTTCCTTGGCCGGGGTGCTGGGAAGATTGAAATTCCCGGCGGCCACCACCACCACCGCGAAGGC
The DNA here is from genome assembly GCA_040905585.1 of Verrucomicrobiales bacterium. GTDB lineage: Bacteria > Verrucomicrobiota > Verrucomicrobiia > Verrucomicrobiales > DEV007 > Arctic95D-9. The sequence goes on along the minus strand of JBBDRG010000045.1, from coordinate 100,859 downwards.
GAGGAGGAAGTAGAAAGTCTTCATCCGGACGAGCTGGGTCACCGTGCTCGTCGCGATCGTCCAGGCCCGCAGCGGGGAAAACAGCGGCACCGACTTCGCCGGCGACCGAAGCTCCTTTTTCTCGATGTCTTCACTCATGTTTCGATTCCTCCTCCCGCTGAGCCGCGATGCTGATGAAGAGGCGCTCCAGCGTGGTGCGCGGGTTTCCTTCCTCCACGATTGCCGCCCCCTTCTCCGACGCGACTAGGGAATGGATTTTTCCGAGCAGCTCCGGCGTCGCGCCTTCCAAAGTCAGGGCGGTCTGGCTTTCGATCGAGATCAATTCCTCCAGCGTTCCTTCGCGCCGCATGCGGCCTTTGAAAATGATGCCGACTCGGTCGCACACCTCCTGGACCTGCTCGAGAAGATGGGAACACAGGAAAACGGTGTAGCCGTCGTCGCGCAGCTTGAGAATGAGATCCCGGATCTGGCGAGAACCGACCGGATCGACGCCGGCGGTCGGTTCGTCGAGAATCACGAGCCTGGGGTTCTGGATCAGCGTCTGCGCGAGGCCGATTCGCTGCAGCATGCCCTTGGAGTAGCCGCCCAGGCGCCGCTTGGCGGCGTCTTCCAGACCGACCAGTTCCAGCAACTCGGCGATGCGGTCGCGGAGCTTCGAGCCTCGGAGGCCGCAAAGCTTGCCGTAGAAGCGCAGCGTTTCCGCCCCGGAGAGGTGTTTGTAGAAATAGGGGTTCTCGGGGAGAAAGCCGATTTCGTTCCGGGCCTGGACGGCGCCGCTGTCGAGGCCGAAGACCTTGGCTGAGCCCTTGTTCGCGGCCATCAGGCCGAGGACGACCTTCATGGTGGTGGACTTTCCGGACCCGTTGGGCCCGATCAATCCGTAGACTTCTCCGGCCCTGACTTCGAAGGAGAGGTTGTCCACCGCCACGACGTAGTCCTTCTTCAGCCCGGTGCTGAAGACTTTGGTCAGATTCTTAACTTCGACGGCCGGAACGCTCATTGTCACCCTCGAATGGAAAATCCGCCGACCCCTTCCAGAGGCGGTATCGTGAATCGCTCCTCTTCCTGAATGTGGTGGCCGAGCGGACTGTCGTGCAGTTCGGCCACGAAGTCGTCGAGTTCCTCCTCCTCGCCCATGATTTGCAACTCGACGCGGCCGTCGTCGAGATTGCGCACCCATCCGACCACGTCGAAGCCCTTGGCGAGTTGTTTCGTCGAGTAGCGGAAGCCGACGCCCTGAACTCTGCCGGAGAAAAAATACTGCCGCGCGGTCATGGGCCAATCTAAGCGAACAGGCGGGAGTCCTTCCAGTAGAAAGGCGGCGAAATGTCGTTTCGCCGCCGAGATTCGGTTGCAGAGGCCGGGCGGTGACTGAGGGTTCATCGAAAAGCTTGAAGAGGCGGTCCGGAAAGGGCCATGATCGCTCCACGGAAAATGAAAGCCTATCTCGAACTGCTGGATCACGTTCTGACCCACGGAAAACCGCGCGACGACCGCACCGGCGTGGGTACCCTCGGGGTTTTCGGCGCGCAAGCCCGTTTCGATCTCCGGGATTCGTTTCCCTGTCTGACGACGAAGAAGCTGCATCTCCGTTCCATCATCCACGAGTTGCTCTGGTTTCTCAAAGGCGACACCAACATCAAATACCTGAACGACAACCGCGTCACAATTTGGGACGAATGGGCCGACGCCGAGGGAAATCTCGGCCCGGTCTACGGCAAGCAATGGCGTTCGTGGCAGGGGGCGGCCCCCGACGAAACCATCGACCAGATCGAACGGGTGGTGGACTCCATCAAGCACCACCCGACCAGCCGGCGCCACATCGTCAGCGCCTGGAACCCGAGCGACGTCGACAAAATGGCGCTTCCCCCCTGTCACGCCTTGTTCCAGTTCTACGTCGACACGGCGGAAGGGGAGTTGAGCTGCCAGCTCTACCAGCGCAGCGCCGATCTCTTTCTCGGCGTGCCGTTCAACATCGCGTCCTACGCGCTGCTCACCCTGATGATGGCGCAGGTTTGCGATCTCAAGCCCGGGGAATTCGTCCACACCTTCGGCGACTTGCATCTCTACCGGAATCACCTCGACCAGGCGCGCGAGCAACTCGGCCGCGACCCCCGGCCACTTCCCCGCATGAAGTTGAACCCGAAGGTCAAGGAAATCGACGGTTTCGCCTTCGAGGATTTCGAGCTCTCGGGCTACGATCCCCATCCCGCCATCAAGGCGCCCATCGCCGTATGAGCCGACCCGTGTTGAAAGGCATCGCCGCCATGGCGTCGAACCGCGTCATCGGGAAAGACGGCGGGCTTCCCTGGCATCTGCCCGAAGATCTCAAGTGGTTCAAGAAACTGACGATCGACCATCCCATCGTGATGGGACGAAAAACCATGGAGTCCCTGGGGCGGGCTCTCCCGCGGCGGCGCAGCGTCGTCGTTTCCCGCAGCCTGGAGACCGCGCCGGAGGGCTACGAACTCGTGCGCTCCGCCGACGAGGCGGTCGAGCTTCTGAAGGAGGAGGAGGCCGTCTTCGTGATCGGAGGCGCTCGCTTGTTCGCCGAAATGTTGCCGCTTTGCGAAGAGGTCTATCTTTCGTTCATCTTCGAACCCTACGAGGGCGACGTGCGGCTGACCGCTTTCGAAGACGGGTTCGAAACGACCGAAATCCTACACCGCAACGACGACTTCGAGTTGCGGCGCTATACCAGGAAATAATCGGAGAACGGGTGCGTTTCCCGAGCCCGAGTCTCACCCGCCCAGGCTTCGCACCAACTGCTGCAGTTGCGGATTCTCCGGTTGGAGACGAAGAGCCGCTCTCGCGTATTCCAGCGACCGCTCGGTCAGGCCGCCGTCCCGGAAAATGGCGGCGAGGCCGGTCAGGTACTCGAGATTGTAGGGATCGAGAGCGTGCGCTTTCTCGAGGTAGGGAATCGCCTCCTCGAATTGCCCGAGCGAATTCAAGGCGACGCCGTAGAAATACTGGGTCCGAGCGTGATTCGGCATCAGTTCGGTGGCGAGTTTCAGCTCTTCCACACCCTCGTCGTAGCGTTTCATCCGGATGAGAAATCGCGCCAGGGCGTCGCGGGCGAGACCCTCTTCGTTTTCGGCCATGGCGGACTCGACTGCGGCGCGGAATTCTTTCTCCGCTTCCTCGGGCCGGTTCCCTTCGAGGAGCAGTTCGGCCAAATTGACCCGCGCCGGGACGGACTCGGGTTCGACCTTCGTCGCCAGCCGGTAGGCCGCCTCGGCGTCGTCCACCTTTCCGAGGTCGGCGTAGAAAAGCGCCCGGCCCATGTGTCCGGCGGCGCGGTCGGAGATGGCTTCCTGCTTGGCGAGGAATTCGGCGGCGGCCCGCTCGAAGGCGGCTTCCTGTTCGGGCGTGAACCGGGCGTTGGCCGCCGCCAGAACCCGCGCCGCCTCGGCCCGGACGGACCGGACCGGATCGTCGAGCAGATCGGCCGCCATTTCGAGGCGTTGTTCGGGCGGATAGGATTGCAGGGCGGCGAGGGCTTGAATGCGGACGGCGGGTTCCGGATCGCCCAGCCGGGCGGCGACGACGCGTGCCGACTCGGCGTCGGGAAGTTGCTGGCCGAGCGTTTCGACGGCGGCGGCCCGCACGATGGCGGGGCGGTCGAGATCGTTGGCCAGGGCGATCAGCCGTTCGAGCGAACCCGGCTCTCCCTGTCTCGCTTCCGAGAGGATTTCTCCATAGTGCGCGTTGCGCGGCGCGGAGCCCCACCATTCCTTGAAAGCCTCGGTGGCCCACTCCCGGGTCTGATCGGTATGGCACTGGGTGCAGGCGTCGGGCGTGCCGAGTTCGGCGGCCAGATCGGGGCGCGGCACGCGCAGGCTGTGGTCGCGCCGATCGTCGACGACCATGAAGGCCTTGTGCGGCATGTGGCATTCCACGCAACTCGCGCCGGTGCTGTCGACCGGATGGAAATGGTGGGCCGGCGTGTTGTAGGGCTCGGCCTGGTGGCATTGCAGGCAGAGCGCGTTCCCCTGGGCCACCAGCTTCGAGGTGTGGGGGTCGTGGCAATCGGTGCAGCGAACCCCCGCGTGGTACATCTTGCTCTGTACGAAGGAGCCGTAGACGTAGACTTCCTCGTCGATCTGGCCGTCGTGGTGGTAGAGCTGATCGGAGATGACGGACGGGACGTGGGTGTCGTGAAAGCTTTCGCCGGCCCGGAAGACGGGTTCCATGAGCTGCCGGTGGGAGTGGCACCGGGCGCAAGCCTCCACTTGGACGTTGGAGGCGAGAGGCGTCGTGCGTTTCGGCTGGTTGGTTTCGGGGTCGATGGCCCACCCGGCCTCCTCGGGTTCCTTCAAAGTGACCACGAGGCCTTTGGATTCGACGTAGTCGGCCAGTTCGGCGAATTCTTTCTTCACCACCGCGTTTTCGGCTTCCGCCCACTCGACGTGGGCCGAACCGGGGCCGTGGCACGCTTCGCAGCTCACGTTCATTTCCGACCAAGTCGTGTCGTAGGTCAGCGTTTCGGCGTCGAAATTCTTCTGGAGATTGGTCGAGTGACAGTCCGCGCACATGTAGTTCCAGTTGAAGTGGCGCCGGGTCCAGTGAAGCACGTCGTCCGGCGGCACCGGTTCGTCCGGATAGAGGTGAAACCAGCGCTGGCCGCCCTCCGATTCGGGCCGCGAATCCCAGCAGACTTGCAGCGCCTGGTAGCGTCCGCCGGGGAGGGGGATGAGGTATTGCTGCAGCGGCTCGTGGCCGAAGGTGTACTCGACCATCATGGCTTTGCGTTCGCCGTCCGCGTCGGGCGCGTTGACCCAGAATTCCTCGCCTTTTCTGAAAAAGCGGAAAACCTGTCCGAAGTGGTCGAACTCGACGTTGTCGAAATCCCCCAGCACGAACTCTTCGGTGGCCGGGTTCATGGCCTTGTGGTGATCGCTGCCGAGCCAGTCGTCGAACTCTTTTTCGTGGCAGGTCCGGCAATTCTCGGCCCCGACGAAGGCGGCGTCCGTAATGTTGTGGTACGGCGAGTAGTCTTCGACGGGAGCGGAATCGCCACTGTCCGAATCGGCACTGTCCTTCTCCGGACCGCAGGAAACGAGCAGGAACCCGCCGATCGGAAGCAGGAAAATCGTGAGAAATCGAAGCATTATGTTGATCGGCGCTCTATGATACGCAAGAAACGGTCGTTTTGGAGATAACCCTTCGGGCTCTTGGCGAATCGAGTTGCCTCAACCCTGTTGGCTGGGCGACTTAACCCTGTTCATTTGCTTCGACTATGCCGGATTTACGCGCCTTTCTCCACCATACTTTCGAGAAATCGGGAGGAGAAATGTCGTTCGAGGCCTTCATGGAGCTGGCTCTCTACGAGCCGGTTTTCGGGTACTACACGGCGGGCATTACCGACGTGGGAGGACCGCGCGGCGACTTCGCCACGTCCCCGACGCGTTCCGGCGCCTTGGCGAAGGCAATCGCCGGGTGGCTTCGCCAGGAGATTTTCGAGCGCGGCTGGAAGAAGCCTTTCGACGTGATCGAAGTCGGTGCGGGAAACGGCGAGCTGGCCGCCGGGATCATCAAGTCGCTCAACTGGCGAGAGCGGCGCCGCTTCCGCTACCACATCGTCGACATCTCGACCCGGATGAGGGAAGTGCAGCGGGAGCGGCTGGACGGGTTCCGGGTGAGCTGGCACGGGAACGTGCCCAACGCCCTGCTCAGTTGCGAAGGCCGCGCCATGATCCTTTCCAACGAACTGGTGGACGCCTTTCCGGCGAAATGGCTGCGGAGGAACGCGGAGTCCGGCGACTGGGAAGAGGCGTTCGTGAGATTCCATTCCGAATCGGGCCTGACCGAATTCTTCCGTCCGCTCCCGCCGAATTTCCCGAGGGAGGCGTTTTCGGCCTTGTCGCTGGAATCCGTCGAGGGCGGTCAGCGGGTGGAGATCCAACCGGCGTTTCGCGACTGGCTTTCCGAAGTGCGGAAGAACTGGCGGGAGGGGGCGATGCTCACGATCGACTACGGAGGGCGGGTCGAAGAGATCTATCGCCGCCGACCGGCGGGAACGATCCGCGGGTATTTCCGCCACGACCGCGTCGAGGGCGGCGAGGTCTATCGGAGGTTCGGATCGCAGGATCTTACCCTGGACGTCAATTTCACCGATCTGTTGCGCTGGGGCGAGTCGCTCGGCCTCCGAACCGTTTCCTTCGACACGCAGGCCGATTTTCTGACGCGCTTCGGTCAGGGCGACGACGAAATGGCCCAGTCCGCCGCGGGCAGCGCGTTCCGGGTGCTTCACCAGAGGCCCGATTGAGACTGGACACCCGCCGAAGAGAACCGTACTTTGGTGGCTCGACCGGATGAAAACGACGACACTCGCGCATTCCTTCCTGCCCCTCCCGCTCCTTCGCGGGACGGCTCTACCGGGCTGATCTGTCCGGTGCCGTGTCGTTTTTCCGGTTCCCGGCGCCTTTTCGAGGAACCGCTGCGTACTCCCGCTTTCCATTTTCCGATTTTGCTCCCACGATAGTGACAACTCATGAAACCCGAATCCATCCTGAAATACCGGCCGTTTCCCGCCGTCGCGTTGCCCGACCGCCAGTGGCCGGACCGGACCATCGACCACGCCCCGATCTGGTGCAGCGTGGACCTCCGGGACGGGAACCAGGCGCTCCCGATTCCGATGACCGTCGACGAAAAACTGCGGCTCTTCGACGAACTCGTGCGGATCGGATTCAAGCAGATCGAGGTCGGCTTTCCCTCGGCGGCGGACACGGAGTTCAATTTTCTCCGCGCCCTCGTCGACCAGAACCGCATCCCGGACGACGTCACGGTGCAGGTGCTGGTGCAGGCGCGCGAACACTTGATCCGCCGCACTTTCGAAAGCCTCGCGGGCGTGAAGCGGGCCATCGTCCACCTCTACAACTCGACTTCGCCGTTGCAGCGCCGGGTGACCTTCGGCGACGCGTCCAAGGAGCAGATCAAGCAGATCGCCGTCGACGGCGCCAAGCTGATCAGCGAACTGGTGCCGACCCTCCCCGGGACGGAAGTCGCGCTTCAGTATTCTCCGGAGAGCTTTTCGGATACGGAACTCGATTTCGCGCTGGAGGTTTGCAACGGGGTCTCGGCGCAATGGCGGCCGACTCCCGAGAAAAAGATCATTTTGAATCTCCCCGCCACGGTGGAGTGGACCACGCCGAACGTGCACGCGGACCAGATCGAATGGTTCTGTCGGCATGTCGACAACCGGGAGAATTCCATCATCAGCCTGCACACGCACAACGACCGGGGCACCGGCACGGCGGCGACGGAGCTGGGCCTGCTCGCCGGCGCCGACCGGGTCGAGGGAACGCTTTTCGGGAACGGCGAACGCACCGGCAATCTCGACATCGTCATCGCGGCGCTGAACATGAACAGCCACGGCATCGACACGGGTCTCGATTTTTCGGACCTGTCCTCGATCCGCCGTCTCTACGAGGAGGTGACGCGCCTGGCGGTGCCGGAACGCCAGCCCTACGCCGGCGAACTGGTGTTCACCGCCTTCTCGGGCAGCCACCAGGACGCCATCAAGAAGGGCTTCGATCGCCGCGCTCGCGAATTGCGGGAAACCGACGACCCGAACCTGCCGTGGGGCGTGCCCTATCTCACGATCGATCCGCAGGACATCGGGCGAAGTTACGAGGCGATCATCCGGATCAACAGCCAGAGCGGGAAGGGCGGCGTGGCCTACGTGCTCGACCGGGAGCACGGTTTCGACCTTCCCAAGACGATGCACCCGCAGGTCGGGAAATACGTCTACGACCGCGCCGACGCCGAAGGCCGCGAGTTGAGCAACGAGGAGATCGGCGATCTGTTTTTCGAAAAATTCGTCAACATCGAGACGCCGATGAGCCTGCTGGAGTTCGAGCTGGACCACAGCGGCATCCAGCGCGGCGAGGTTGTCTGTCACGCCACCGTCAGGATCGGCGACGAGGAAATCAAGGGCTCCGGCAAAGGGAACGGACCGATCAACGCCTTCGTCCGCCTGCTGGAGGAATCGGGGCGGAAGGATTTCAAGGTAACCGACTACCGCAGCCAGGCGCTGCGGGGCGGCTCCGACGCGGATTCGGCGGCCTACGTGCAGATCCAGGACGCGAAGTCCGGTCAGCTGCTGTGGGGCTGCGGGGTCGATCCGTCGATTGAAATGGCGGGGCTCAAAGCCCTCGTCTGCGCCTCGAACATTCAAGCGGCGTCCTCGGAATGAATCCGGCGTCCCGCGCCGTGATCTTCGATCTCGACGGAACTTTGCTGGACACCCTGCGGGATCTCGCGGACTCGGGGAACGCGGTTCTCCAAGGCCGGGGGTTCCCGGGGCACGACCTGGACGCCTACCGAGGCTTCGTCGGTTCCGGCATGGAAGAATTGGTGCGGGCCATTTTTCCCGGGGAACACCGCCCCGTCAGCGAGGAAGCGGTGGCCGAGGCGTTGGCCGAGTATCGCGGGCATTACGCCAGTCGCTGGCGGAACACTACGGCTCCCTATCCCGGTATTCCTGCGCTTCTGGACGAACTCGCGGCGAAGGGAGTCCCCGTCGGGGTGCTGTCGAACAAGGCTCACGATTTCACGGTGAAATGCGTCGAGGCCTTTCTGGGCGACTGGACGTGGGACATGGTATTGGGGCAGCGGGAAGGGACGACGAGAAAGCCCGATCCCTCCGGCGCGCTGGAAGTGGCGTCCGCGCTCGGGGTGGCGCCGGAAAATTGTTTTTTCGTCGGCGACTCCGACGTCGACATGCTCACCGCGCGAAACGCGGGCATGCGCGTCGTCGGCGTCGACTGGGGATTCCGGAGCAGGGAAGAGCTGCTCGAGGCGGGGGCGGAGACGATCCTGGAAACGCCGGCGGATCTGCTGGAGATGGTTCAGGCCGGTTGAATCTCCGTCATTCGGGCGATGGTGGCTTCCAGCAGCCCGAACAGTTCCTGCGCCGCCCGTTCGCCGGTTTCGAGGACGTCTTCGTGACAGAGCGGGCCGGCCGAGAGTCCGGCGCCGTAATTGGTGAGGCAGGACAAGGCGGCCACCCGCATCCCGAGAGCGCGAGCCTGGATGGCTTCGGGGACGGTCGACATGCCCACCGCGTCGGCCCCGAGGGATCGAAGCATGCGGATCTCCGCCGGGGTCTCGTACTCTGGCCCGTTCACCCACGCGTAGACGCCTTCCGCGAGCGGGGCGGCGTCTCGTCGCGTCTGCTCCGTTTTCAGCAACTCGCGAAGCTCGGGCGAGTAGACCGCCGACTGGTCGAGGAACCTTGCCGACCCGGCGAGGGGGGATTGTCGCGCGAGGTTGAGGTGATCGGAGACGAGCATCCATTGGCCGGGCACGAAATCGACGTTCACGATGCCGGCCGCGTTCGTGAGGATGATCGTCTCGACTCCGAGCTCGCGGAAAAGGCGAACCGGCGCGGCGACCTCTTTGGCGGACCAGCCTTCGTAGAGATGAATCCTTCCCTGAGCGACGACCAGGCGGGTCCCCGAGAGGGTTCCGAGATGGAGATTGCCGACGTGACCGGGCACTCTGCTCGCGGGCATCCCGCCGATGTCCGCGTAGGCGACGGACCTCGTTTCGGCGAGCCCGTCGACAAAACCTCCGAGGCCGGAGCCCAGCACGACCCCTATCGAGGGAGCGTGCTGGCCGATCCCTTCGGGAAGGTCGAATTCGGACTGATTCATGGCGAAACAATCAGGCCTCGCGAACCGCTTCGCGAATTTGAAGATAGAGCTTTTCCAGTTCCGGCGTTTCGACGCCGCGAGCTTTGGCGCGCCGAAGCGGTTCCCCCCAGATCGGCTCGACTTCCACGGCGCGTCCGGCGAGGAAATCCACGAGGCTGGAAGGCTGATAGGCACCCATTTCGCGGGTTCGCTCGATATTGACTTCGACGAAAGACGGATCGATTTCGTGTCCGTGCGCGGCGGCCGCCGAGACGATTTCCCCCATTAGTTTCCGGGTCCGGGTTTCCAGTTCGGGAGAGGCGAGAATCCGCCGGGTGTCGATGCCGCCGGCGGCGATCGAGAGGCCGTTGAAGGGGACGTTCCACACCAGCTTGCGCCAGCGGCCCAGCCCGAGATCCGGCAGAACCCGGCAGTCGATGCCGGCCGCCGAGAACATCGACGCCACTTCCTCCAGCCGCGGCGATTCTTTTTCGTAGGCGCCCATTTCGACGAGGCCGTGGGCGAGATGGCGAATCGTTCCCGGTGGACCGCGATTGATGCAGACGAAGCACAGGCCTCCGAGAATGGCATGGCCGGGGAAATGCCGACTCAGGAATTCTTCGTTGCCGAGACCGTTCTGCAAGGTCAGCAACACGGTTTCCGGCCTGAGCAGAGGGGGAATCAATTCCGGGAGGCAGTCGTTCGCGGTGGCCTTCAACGCGATCACGACTAAATCCACGGGGCCGATTCCGCCGGTGGAGGGGAAGGCGCGGACTCTCTCCAGCGTGAAGTCCTCGTCGACGCTCTCGATGCGGAGTCCGTTCGTCCGAACCGCCTCGAGATCCCGACGCATCAGGAAGGAGACGTCGAAACGCCGGGCGAGCTTGGCCCCGTAGTAACCGCCGACCGCCCCGGCCCCGACGACGGCGATACTGTGAATCGTCCTGCTCACGCTTGTCTGTTACGACGAGCCCGCCGGGGTGGCAACCGCTACTTGTTGACGAATCCCCGTTCGGTTCTTCAATGGGGGCGACATGTCGACAGCTTCGAACCTACTCTCCGCGACCGACGAACTGGTGGCCAAACTCGAGGGGCTTTCCTTCGCTCCGCCGGTCAGCCACGTCTACAACCCGCTCGACTACGCGCGGGCTCCCCATGAAATCTACGTGCGGAGGTTCGGGGACTCGACCAAGCGGGTGGTGATGATGGGCATGAATCCAGGACCGTGGGGGATGGCGCAGACGGGCGTGCCGTTCGGCGAGATTCCCATGGTGCGCGACTGGATGGGGATTTCCGCCGAAGTGAAGAAGCCCGCCGAGGAACACCCGAGGCGTCCGGTCGAGGGGTTCGACTGCGTCAGGTCCGAAGTGAGCGGACGGCGCTTGTGGGGATTGTTTTCCCAGAGATTCCCGAAGGCGGACGACTTTTTCGCCGAGCACTACGTGGTGAACTATTGTCCGCTCGTCTGGATGGAGGAATCGGGGCGCAACCGGACTCCGGACAAACTGCCTCCGGCGGAAATACGGCCGGTGCGCGAGGCGTGCGACGAATACGTCGCCGCTCATTTGGAGGCGATGCGGCCGGACTTTCTGGTGGGCGTCGGCGCCTACGCCGAAACGTGTCTGCAACGCATCGCCGCCCGGACGGGAATCGATGCCGTCGTCGGAAGAATTCTCCACCCGAGTCCGGCGAGTCCGGCCGCGAATCGCGACTGGGCGGGTACGGCGACCAAACAACTCCGGGAGTTGAGGGTCTGGGAGTAGGCGTGCGGAGTGAAAACGAAAGCGGCCGCCCGTTTCCGAGCGGCCGCGTTTCATTGGTTAAGCGTTCAGACGAGTGGATCAAACCCGAATCAGTCGAAGGTCCTCACGCTGAGGATGGTGCGCGTCTCGGGATTGACCGTGTAGACGGTGTCATGGTACCAGCGGTAGACGACGCCTTCCGGGGCGGGATCGAGCCGAACACGGTAATCTTCGGGAACCGGCTCGAGATAGACGTAGCGCTCTTCGGGGACCCGGTAGCCCTCGGAGGGGAAGGGTTTTGATGGTATGGAATTCAACGCGTTACGCAAATCGCGGCGAAGGCGGAAAGCTTCCCTCGGGGGGGGCGGCATTTTCAAACTGCATTGCGAAACGCGCGTTTTGCATGGGGGAATTCGAGAGTTCACCGACGTTGCTCCGCGGAGCTTGGACGGCCTTGTCGTCCCGCCTTCCTCAGTAGTCCCGATTCAGCAGATAATCGGCGATCTCCCTCAGTTTTTCTCCCTTCCTTCCGAAGGGCTCGAGGGCTCGGCGAGCCTTGTTCGTCAGCCGGGTCGCCTCCTTCCGGCTTCTCCCCAGTCCGTGCAAGGCGGGATAAGTCGACTTGTTGCTCGCTTCGTCCTTGCCGGCGCTTTTGCCGAGTCTCTCGCTGGTCTGGGTGACGTCGAGAATGTCGTCGATTACCTGAAAGGCGAGACCCAGCGACTGGCCGTACACCGATAGCGCCTCGAGTTTTTTCGGCGTGGCGTTGGCGGTCATCGCGCCGAGTCGAATCGAGGCGGTCAGCAGGGCGGCGGTTTTGCTTTGGTGAATGTACTTGAGCTGGGCGGGGTTCAGGAACACGTCCCCGCCCTCGCCTTCGAGATCGAGTACCTGTCCCCCGATGAGATGGCGGCTGCCGGCTGCCGAGGCGAGTTCGGCGACGTAGGCGCCGACGTCGTGGCGCTTCGCCGGAGGCGTCGTCGCCAGGATTTCAAACGCGACGGTGAGCAGGGCGTCTCCTGCGAGCACGGCGATGCCTTCGCCGTACTTCACGTGGCTGGTCGGCACGCCCCGGCGGAGATCGTCGTCGTCCATGCAGGGGAGGTCGTCGTGAACGAGCGAGTAGGTGTGGACGCACTCGACGGCGCAGGCGGGAGCCAAGGCGTTGTCGATCTTCCCGCCGCAGGCTTCCGCCGCCGCGAGGCAGAGGAGGGGACGAAGCCGTTTGCCTCCGGCGAAAACGCTGTAGCGCATCGCTTCGTGGACGGTCGCCGGGCGGGTCCGCGCGGCGGGAAGAAAGCGATTCAGAGCCTGGTCGACAAGCTTGCGGCGGGAGGTCAGATAGCCACTGAGTTCTTGAGCCATGGCTTTTTCGGCTGTTCGAAATGGAGGGCGTGCCCGGCTGAAAGCTAAAGCAACTCCGCTATCTGCACCGCGTTGAGCGCCGCGCCTTTTCTGACCTGGTCGCCGACGACCCAGAAGGTGAGCGCGTTCTCGAGAACGAGATCTTCGCGAAGGCGTCCGACGAGGCAGTCGTCTCCGTCGGTGCAGTCGAGCGGCGTGGGGAACTCGGGGCGCTCGGCGAAGGGATCGTCGACGACCTTGACGCCGCTCGCTTCGGCGATCGCTTTTCGGGCCGCCTCGACGCTTGGTTTGTCGTTGAACACGGCGGTCATGGCGACGGCGTGCGAACGGTAAACGGGGACGCGGACACAGGTGACGGAAGTCTTCAGATCGGGCGCGTGGAGAATTTTGCGTCCCTCGTGATGCATCTTCATTTCCTCCTTGGTGTAGCCGTTTTTCTCGAAAACGTCGACCTGGGGAATGACGTTGAAGGCGATCGGGCGCGGATAGATCACCGGATCGGGGAGCGTTTCCCCCTTGGCGTAGGCGGCAACCTGCTCTTCGAGTTCCGCGATTCCCCGGGCACCGCTTCCGGAAACGGCCTGGTAGCTCGAGGCGATGATGCTTTTCACGCCGCCGAAGGCCCGGTGCATCGGGGCGAGGGCCATCAGGGACACGATGGTGGTGCAGTTCGGATTGGCGACGATGCCGCGGTGCGAGGACACGTCCTCGGCATTGATCTCGGGCACGACGAGCGGCACGCCGTCGTCGAGACGAAAGGCGGAAGAGTTGTCCACCACCACCGCCCCGGCCGAGACGGCGTGGGGAGCGAAGGCCTGCGAGATGCCGCTGCCCGCGCTGAAAAGAGCCACGTCGACGCCGGCGAACGATTCGGGCGTCAGCTCTTTCACCTCGATCTCTTCGCCGCGGAAGACGAGCTTCTTTCCGGCCGAACGGGCGGACGCCAGCAGGGTGAGTTCGCCGACGGGAAAACCACGCTGCTCCAGGCATTTGAGGATTTCGATTCCCACGGCGCCGGTGGCGCCGGCGATCGCGAGATGACGTGGCTGGTGGCTCATTTTCAAGTTGCTGGCGGAGTGTGCGAGCTTACATATTCTTCCTTTGAATGCAACCGATTGGGGCTACGGTTCCGCATGGTCCTGGCATCGTCGAGTTGCCGAACCAAAATCAACTAACAAAACCCAAGTATCTAACAAAACCCAAGTATCCATGAAACGTTTGTTCTACATCGCACTCCTTGCCGCCACGACTCTAGCCATGGGAGCCTGCGGCTTCAAGCGGGGCCACCACCAGGTCCATCAGGCGCCTCAGGCCGTCCACTACGGCAAGTAAGCGCCTAACGAGCGTCGAAGCGACCGCCCGCTCCGGGCGATCGCCGACGGTTCAGTCAACTCTTTCGACAACCAAAACAAAAAACCAAATGAAAAATCTGATCTTGATCACCGTGGCAGCAGTCGCTGCATTGACGCTGGGAGCCTGTGGTACCCTCGGGAAGCATTGCTGCGCCAAGGCTAAAGGCTGTTGCGCTCACTACTCGGCGGGCTGCTCCAAGTAACGGCAACCCGCCGGAGCCGAATTTTGCTCCGCACAAACGAGCCGCTCCGAGAGGAGCGGCTTTTTTTATTTATACCAAGGCGGCCATCTCGTCTCCGCAACGGGCGTAGAGTTCGACGCCCTTGGCCGACTGCGCGGCGAGATCCGCCGAAGGTACGATCGACCCCGGAGGGAAAATCGTCACGATCATCGAGCCGCCGAAGCGAAAATAGCCTTTCTCGTCGCCGGTGGCGACGCGAGCCCCGGCCACGGCGGTTTCGACCATGCTGCCCACGTTGGTGGCGCCGATCTCGAGAAAGAGATAGTCTCCGACCGCGGATTTCGAGACGACAGTAAGGCGCCGTTTGTTTTTCCAGAGCCGTCCGAGTTGGCGGGCGAGGGCGATGGGATTCACCGAGTAGAGCGATCCGTCGATGGGCTTGGACTCGCCGTTCGTTCCGCCGAGCGGAAAATGGAAACGGTGGTAGTCGGTCGGGCAGAGGCGGGAGATCACCGCGGTTCCCGTTTGGTAACGCTCCGCAAGATCCGGATCTCCCAGGAGCTCCGCCAGATCGAACCGCTGCCCCTTGGCGTAGAGGGTCTGTCTCCTGGAAAGATCGGGAACGAGCAAATGCCGGCCGTCGGCAGGAAAGCAGACCGCCTTCTCCGAATCGGGAAGCGGTCGAGCGCCGGGCTTGAGCCGGCGATGGAAGAATTCGTTGAACGTGCGAAACGACTCGGGCGGGTCCCGAAACTCTTCCGGGTCGACGCGGAACCGCTCGATGAAAGGGGCGATCTCGCTTGCGGAACAGGCGCAGTCGGCCCATCGCCCGTAGAGCGCGGAAAACCAGCGGCGTTTGATGATCG
Source organism: Verrucomicrobiales bacterium (assembly GCA_040905585.1). Lineage (GTDB taxonomy): Bacteria > Verrucomicrobiota > Verrucomicrobiia > Verrucomicrobiales > DEV007 > Arctic95D-9. The sequence goes on along the minus strand of JBBDRG010000045.1, from coordinate 85,711 downwards.
CCTCGAGAAACCAGCCGCCCAGCCGGGTTTCGTTGGCCCAGCGCAACGGCTTCTCGCCGTAGACGGCTTCCGTCTTCAGCGTCTGCTCGTAGCGATCGTAGAAAACCAGATCTTGCGTTTGCTCCACAGTTGAGAGATAGACGGCAAGCGGTCCCCGGGCAAAGCCCTTTTCGCGGGCCCACCAAACGATGATCGCTCTTGTCACCAACGACGACGGAATCGACGCTCTCGGGCTGGCCGCCCTGAAGCGGGTCGCGGAGCGGTTTTTCGAGGAGGTCTGGGTGGTGGCTCCGGTCGAGCAGATGTCGCAGATCGGTCACCGCGTCACCACGGATGAACCGATTCGCTACGAGTCCCGCGGGGAGCGGTCGTTCGCCGTCGCGGGTACCCCGGCGGACTGCACCCGGGTGGCGCTTACCAGCCTGCTGCCGAAGCAACCGGACTGGATCCTCTCGGGAATCAACCACGGCGGCAACCTGGGGCGGCACGATTTCGCGATTTCCGGAACGGTCGCGGCGGTTCGCGAGGGGGCTTTCGCCGGGATCCGCGGCATCGCGGTGTCCCACTTCATCAAGCGGGAGCGGCAGGCCGACTGGGATCTCGCGTCGGAGCGGGTCGGGCGGGTTTTCGAGAGCGTCAGAGAACGCGGTCTGAAGGAAGGCGAATTCTGGAACGTGAACCTGCCTCATCCACTACCCGGCGAGCGGGAGCCGGAACTCGTCTTCTGCGATCAGGAAAGGTATTCTCTGCAGGTCGTCTACGAGGAGGAAGAGCGGGGCTGCTTGATTTACAAGGGCGACTACCACGAACGCTCCCGACGCTCGGGGACCGACGTGGACGTTTGCTTCGGCGGAGACGTCGCCATTTCCAGAGTGTCCGTGTAGGATTCCCGGGGGATTCCCGGGAAACGCGGGCGACGGGAAGGGCGACTTCTCCGACGATGCTTGATTGCTTCAGTCCGAAACTCTGCGATATTTGCCGTAACCCTATGCCCGGAAGATCCTACTCCCTTGTCTCGTCCCACGGCGGAAAATCACTTTCGTGGATCGTCGCCGCGATGCTCGGCTTCGGTCTGGCCCGCGCGCAGGAGGCCGACGTCCCCGAGCGCATCGATCTGTCGAACTTTCCGGGAGAGATCGTGGACAAGGTCGTGGTTCCGATTCCGGCGGAGATCTTCGCGGTTCTCGACAAGCTCGACGAGCCCGACTGGAACAGCGGCATCGATCTTCCGGAAGAGAAGAACCAGGGCAAGGAACGGGCCGTTCTCGCGCTGACGTTCGGCAGCCTCGTCGGAGAAGGATTCATCGCGGTGCAGGCGAAGAACGCCGACGAAATTCAGAAGATCGGAAGGCGCGTGCTCTCCCTGTCCGAATCCCTCGGGCTGGCCGGCGCGGTGCGGCCGCACAGCCTCAGCATCATCGAAACGGCAGGCGAAAGGGACTGGGAAGCGGTGCGCGACGAACTCGACAGCACGCAGCAAACCGTTCGCGACACGATGAAGAAGTTGCGCGACGAAGAGCTCTCCGAACTCGTCAGCCTGGGCGGCTGGCTTCGCGGCACCAACGTGGTCACCACCTTCATCGCGGATTCTTTCAGCGAGGACAAAGCGGAGCTGCTCAACCAGCCCGGCTTGATTTCCCACTTCCGAAGCCTGCTGGAATCCATGGAGGGCCCCGCGAAGAATTCGCCGCGGATCCGGGCGATTTCCACGGGACTGGCGCGGCTCGACGCCATCATCACCCGGTCCGGCGATCTATCGGAGGGAGATATCGCCGAACTTCGCGACATCAGCCGATCGATGCTGGAAGAGTACTATTTCTCGAACTCCGCGAACGACGCGGCCACCGCGAACTGAACCGCCGCCGTCCTTTCATGAACCGCTTTCAGAAAACCCAGTCCTTCAACTTCGCGGGGCTCGTCGCCGGAGCCTCGCTGCTCCTGGGAGGTGCCGTCCACGCCTTCGTCAACGAAGCGATCTCGCTCGCCTTCGAAGCGGCCACCCCCTACGTGGAGGAGGGGTTCGAGGTGCGGGAGGACACTTGGTCCGGCGAAGTCGAACCCGGCAAGCCACTCCTCGTCCGACATCAGCTTTTCCGCGGGAACGAGTACTGGTTCTGGGCGGGAACCAGCTGGCCGGGAGCTTCCATCGAAGTCGATATTTTCGACAGCGAAGGGAACTCCATCGGGCTGGAATCCTTCGCCAAGGGGTCCCTGGCGGGAGTGAGGACTCTTCCTCAGAAAACCGGGACTTACTTCATTCGGGTGCTGGCCAAATACGAAGGCGCCGAAGAAGGCCTGACGGAAGCAGAAAAGGGGATCAATCCCCCGGTCGAGGGTGTCGGCGAATTCCCCGGGACGGTGGACTGGGGCCTCGTCTACGGTTATCGCTGACCGATTCCCTTGGCGCACCGAGTTTCAATGGCCGAAAGAACCATAGAGTTCGAAAGCCCGCACTTTCTGCACAGTCTTTTCGCGCAGGACCTCGGTTTGCTCAAGGAAATGAGCGAGGGGCTCGACGTCACGGTGACGACGCGGGACGCCTGGGTGAAACTCGAGGGCGAGGAGGAGAAGATCGACGCCGGAGCCGCCGTGTTCGACGATCTGGAGAAAGCGCGAAGAACCGGGGGCGTCATTTCGGCGCATTCATTCCGCTACGCGGTTCAGGCGGCGGCCGTCATGCTGGAGCGTTCCGGGACCGAGGAGGCCGAGAAAGTGGCGGACCTTTTCGAGTGCCGGCTCCTTGGCGGCGGGTCGAAGCCCGCCGTGGTTCCGCGAACGAAGAACCAGCTCCACTACGTCGAAGCGCTGAACTCCCACGACGTCGTTTTCGGGATCGGACCGGCCGGTACGGGGAAGACCTATCTCGCGATGGCCTACGCGCTGGATCTGCTGAAAAAGCGGCGGATCGACCGCATCATGCTGACGCGTCCGGCGGTGGAAGCGGGCGAAGCGCTCGGCTTCCTGCCGGGGGCTTTGGAGGAGAAAGTGCTTCCCTATCTCCGGCCCCTCTACGATGCCATGAACGACATGCTCGACAGCACCGAGGCGGTGAAGTTCGTGGAAAAGAATCTCATCGAAATTACTCCGCTCGCCTACATGCGCGGACGCACGCTCAACCGGGCCTGCGTCATCCTCGACGAGGCCCAGAACGCGACCCGGGAGCAGATGTTCATGTTCCTGACCCGGCTCGGCGAGCACTCCCGGTGCATCGTGACGGGCGATCCTTCCCAGATCGACCTCCGACCGAAGACTCGTTCCGGCCTGCTCGAAGCGATGGCCCTGCTGCGCGACATCGACGAGATCGCCTTCACCGAGTTCGAGAAGGAGGACGTCGTCAGACATCCCGTGGTGGCCAGCATCATCGAAGCCTACGGCGAAGGTCGGGCGGAGGATCCGGCGTCAACTCGCGGTCTTTGAGACGAGGCATTCGCCGACCATTTCCTCGAGCGCTTTCAGTCGCGGCCTGTCGGTGATTTTCCGCTCCGTCGAGGAGTCGACGAGGTAGAATCGGTCGATCGCGGCACCCGTCTGGGTGCTGATGCGCGCATTGAGCACTTCGGCGTCGTGATCGCCTAGAAGGGTGAAAACGTCGTAGAGAAGGCCGACTCGGTCCCGCGCCTGAATTTCCATGACGGTGGCCAGATCGTGATCCTCGTTGGAGATGTAGACCCGCTGCGGGATGTCGAAATTCGGGGGATCGCCTTCGATGATCGAGGGCACGGCCTGCTTCGCGATGAGCGCCCGGAAATCGACGTCGCCGTGGTCGGGGCCGAATTCCTCCTCCAGCAGTTTCTCGATGCGTTCAATCTCCCGGGAGGACGTCACTGGATTGTAGGTCGAGGTGCAGATCCGGAAGACGTCGAGAACCAGGTCGTCGGCCCGCGTGAAGATGTCGGCCGAGCGGATATTCAGATTTCTGGCGGCCAGGGCGCCCGCCACCTTGGCGAGAAGATGGTGGCGATTCCATCCGGCGACTTCGAACAGGCTGTAGCCTTCGTCGGGCCGGGCCTCCCAGCCGACGACCGGTATCAGGCTGTCCGGGGTCGGTTTCTTCGTCAGCTTGAAAAAACGGCGGAACAGCTTGACGTGGCGGCTGATGCTGGTTGATCCGCGGTGGCGGAAGTAGCGGGTCGGCATCGCGTCGAAATGGGCTTCGATCTCCTCCTCGTAGCTGGCGGGCAGCTTCGCGAGCACCTTCTTTTTCGTCTCCGCCCTCGGTGGCGTGAACTCCCGCCGGTACTTGTTGCGATCCTTGAAGTAGGAGGCGGTGCGGCGGTGCAGTTGCTGCATCAGCGAGGCCTTCCAGTCGTTCCAGGCTTCCTCGTTGGTGCCTTTCGAGTCGACGTAGGTGAACAGGTGGAGCGCCGCGAGCCAGTGCCGGTTCCGCACGGTATTCGCGAACTCGGCGATGGTGTCGAGATCGGAGATGTCCATCGTGGTCGCCGTGCGCCAGAACGTGAGATGGTGGTCGACCAGGAATATGATCATGCGCAACCGGTCGCCCGTGTAGCGGAGCCGCTGGCACACCTTGCTCGCCAGAATCGCGCTGGCGTCCTCGTGATGGCGCACCTCCTCCGCTCGGCCGGTATCGTGCATCAAGAGCGCGATGTAGAGCGCGACCGGGTCTTCCATGTCCTGGAAGATGTCGCGGAAGAAGCGTTTTTCGGGATCCTCGGTGAGGACGAGGCCGTCCAGAACCTCGATGCATCGCAGCGTGTGCTCGTCGGCCGAGTAGCGATGGAAGAATTCGTGCTGCACCAAGTCCGTCAACTGACCGAATTCGGGAAAATAGCGCCCGAGGAATCCGACCCGGTGCATTTGACGCAGGATGCGGGCGACTTGGCCGCGGTTCTGAAGAATCTCTTCGAGCGTTTCGCTGACCGCCTTGTTTCTCCGGAAATTGCCGTCGATCAGATTCCAGCTCTGCTTGAAAAGACGCCGGATTTCGGGGCTGGTCTGGAGGTGCCGGCGCTGCGAGTGCAGGAAAAAGCGCATCATCCGCTTCGGATCCTCCGCGAAGATCTTCTCGTTCTCCGGATAGACCAGTCCGTCCTTCGAGTAAAATCCGTCGAAGGACTCCTCCGCCGCGGACTGGCGACCGAGAAAACCGAAGACCGGAATCCGGCTGGTTTCGTCTCCGACGATCTCGAGTTCGAAGCTTTGCATCAGCGAAGTGCTGTGCTGGAACAAATTGCGGGTGTGATGATAGTAGTCCCGCATGAACGCCTCGCTGCGGCGCAGGATGTTATCGCCGGGAAATTTGAGATTGGTGGCGACGACTCCCTGCAGCCTGAGGGTGAGAATGTTTCCCGGAGATCCTTTCTGGCAGTAGTGAAGTTCGTTGCGCACCCGCATGAGGAATTCGAAGGCTTCTTCGATCTGGCGGTAGGCCGGCCTCGTGAGTCGGCCTTCTTTCGAAAGGGCCTCGAGATCGCGCGACTTCCGCAGCACCCACAACACCCAGATGAGGTTGTGGTAGTCGCGCAGCCCGCCGCAGCCCTCCTTGACGTTGGGCTCCTGGAGATGGACCGTGCGCCCGTATTTATGGTGGCGGCGGCGAATGTCGCGGCTTCGCTCGCTGAGGTAGTTTTTCTCGCGGCCCCGGATGCATTGTTCGAAAAACGTTTCTTCGAAAGTCTCGAAAAGTTCGAAGTCGCCGGTGATGAACCGGGCGTCGAGGAGAGTCGTCTTCGTCTGGTGATCCTGGTTGGCGAACTTGCAGGCCTCCTTGATGGAGCGCACCGGATAGCTGACCTCGAAGCCGAGGTCGAAGAGCATCAGGGAAAAGCGGTTGATCAAGTCTTCGAGGGAGGAGTCGAGGCGGTGACTGGAGCCCGGCACGAGAAACTGGAGATCGATGTCGCTGCCCGGATTCAGCTGGCCGCGCCCGTAGCCACCGCTCGCCATGAGCGTGATGGGGTGTTCCCGTTTCGTTTTCTCGACCGCGGACGTTTCGGCGAGGAAGTGCTCGACCATGTCGTCGAGGAGTTCGTCCATGAGGGCGGAACGCCACACGGCGACTTCGATGCCGGGGGCGCCGTCGCGGTGGGCGGCCCGAATCTTTTTCCGCTCGGAGGTGACGAACTCTCGGTAGACCCTGAGGGGCGTGGCCTTTTCGCCGGCGGCTTCCCGGATCGAGAGGAGCGATTTTCTCGTATGCTCCCGGGCCGATTCTATCTTCTTCTCGCTAGGCATCGGTCAGGGAGTTGATAAAGCCGTTCCGATTCGAATGCGAAAACAATTTGCGTGCATTCCCGTCCGGAGGCTTTTAGCTGCGGCCTTCATGGCACGCACCGCGCAAACGTCGTCGAGAGGGTATGGTCCGGCACCCGACGGGGTAGGGTCGGGCAGCGTATTCCGGGGTGCCGCGCGCCTGCTGGCGTTCCTGGCGGCGAGCGGACTGGCGACGGCGGAGGCCCGGGACCCTTCGGTTTCCGGCGCCGTCGAGCGAATCGCGCTGGGATCCTGCGCGAACCAGAACAAAAACCACGTGATCTGGGAGGCGATCGTCGCCCAGTCGCCGGACCTTTTCCTCTTTCTGGGAGACAACGTGTACGCCGACACGGAAGACATGGCGGAGATGCGGGCGGCCTACGACATGCTCGGCGCCAAGCCGGGCTACCGAAAGCTGCTCGACGTCTGTCCGGTCCTCGCGGTGTGGGACGATCACGACTACGGGGTCAACGACGGCGGGGCCGAATACCCGATGCGGGACGAAGCGGAGGAGGCGTTCCACGATTTTTTCGGAACACCGGAGGACGCGCCTTCGCGGCGACGGCCCGGCATCTACGACGTGCGCTGGTTCGGAGAGGAAGAGGACGGGAAGAGGCTTCAGATACTCATGCTGGATACCCGCTATTTCCGCGGCGAGCTCGTCGAACTGCCGGAGCGTTCGATCCACGGCCCCTACGACCGGAACCGCGATCGGTCTGCGACGGTGCTGGGCGAGGACCAGTGGAGATGGCTGGAGGAGCAGCTCGTGGAGCCCGCCGATCTGCGCTTGATCATGACGAGCATCCAATTTCTGCCGCAGGATCACCACTGGGAACTGTGGGAGAATTTTCCTCACGAACGGAAGCGCTTGCTGGACCTTCTCGGCGAAGCCGACGCCGCCCCGGTGATCTTCGCGAGCGGCGACCGGCACATGGGGGAATTGATGAAGTTGAAGATCGACGACCCGCTCAGCCCGGGATTTCCGATCTACGAAATGACGACCAGCGGCTTGACGAACGCGGGCGGTGGTCGCAAGGGCGAACCCAACCGGCACCGCGTCAGCCCGACGAATTTCCAGAGCCGGAACTTCGGCCTCATGACGATCGACTGGCCGAACCGCTCGGTTCTCCTCGAATTGCGGGACGTGGAGGGAACGGTGGTCGATTCCCACGCGGTCGATCTGGATGCCGAGCGCTAGTATTTTTCAAAAGTCTCCTAATTCTACTTCGTTAAACTCGCAGAAACCGCGCTTCGCGCGTGGTATTTACCGGCCTTACCGGCCTCTTCCATGGGCTGGAAGCCATGCTACTTTGGATTCAACAAAGTAGAACTAATAACGCGGCAGCGGCTTGACGCTGCGCTGCCGCGGACCGGCGGGAACCTCGGGCGCGGGGATGCGTCCGCCCGGTCCGGGGCCGGCGGCGGAAAGGGGCTGAGCGAGGGCCGACGGCGCGGTCGTCCGCGTGGTGGCCGGAGCGGGGGCGCGGGTCGCGCCGCGGTTCGGGTCCGGGGAGGGACTCGTCGAACTCACTTCCGTCTTCTGCGACTGGTCGATCGGCGCTTCGTGGACTTTCAGGTTCGGGTGGTAGGCGATGGCGTCCTGGTAGTGCAGCCAGATCCCGTTTTTGGCGCAGACGAGGCCGAGGACGGCGGTCGCCACGGCCAGGCCGAATCCGAGGCGGTTCCGATTGACCCCGATCATCACGGTGGCGAGGGAGGCGAGGACGAGAAGCTTGAACTTCCAGGACGTTGCCACCCACTGCCGCGTGTTCTCGTTGAATCCCTTCACCCGGGCCGGCGAGCTGATCTTGTAGACCTTTTCCATGCGGGGTTGCGCGGCGAGGCGGGCGTCCTTGTAGGGAATGTGGGCGAATGCGGCCAGTCCGACGGCGACGAGCGCGGCGGTCTGCAGCTTCGGGGCTTTCACGAAGTGTCCGATCACCAGCATGACGACCCCGAAGAAGATGCCGTAGAATATCAGGGGCTCGAGCAGCAGGTAGCGGTATTCGGCGTCGCCGACGGCCGAAAGCAGCTTTTCGATCTGAAGGATGAAGTCGCTCATGTCGGGAAGGGTGGGGGGTGGCTCGGGCGTTTCAGAATAGTTCGGGATGATCGTTTCCGGCCCGTTCCGGCGGCGTCACTCCCAGCTTCCGATAGGCGAGGGGCATGGCGGAGCGACCCCGCGGAGTGCGCTTTAGGAAGCCCTTCAGAATCAGGTAGGGCTCGTAGACTTCGTTGATGGTGGCCTCGTCTTCTCCGACGGCGACGGCGATCGAGTTCAGTCCCACCGGACCGCCGTCGTACTTGTAGACGACGGCTTCGAGAATGCGCTTGTCCATTTCGTCCAGACCGTCCTCGTCGATTTCGAGCATCAGGAGAGCGGCCCGGGCCACGTCGCGCGTGATGACGTTGTCGGCGCGCACCTGGGCGTAGTCCCGGACCCAGCGGAGGAGTCCGTTCGCGATTCGCGGCGTCCCGCGGCTGCGCGCTCCGATCTCGACGGCGCCTTCGTCTTCGATTCTCACGGCGAGAAGCGAGGCGGAACGTTTCAGAATGACGACGAGTTCCTCGGGAGAATAGTAGTCGAGCCGGTTGGTGATGCCGAACCGGGACAGCAGGGGTCGCGTCAGCATGCCCGCCTTGGTCGTCGCGCCGACGAGAGTGAACTTCGGAAGAGTGAGGGAAATGGACCTGGCGTTGGGACCCTGATCGATGATGATGTCGAGTTTGAAATCCTCCATCGCCGGGTAGAGGTACTCTTCGATGGCGGGATGGAGCCGGTGGATCTCGTCGATGAAAAGGAAGTCGCCGCGCTCGACGTTCGTGAGGATACCGGCGAGGTCGCCCGCCTTTTCAATCTGGGGCCCGCTGGTCACGTGGATTTCGCTTCCGAAGGCGCGCGAGAGGATGTGCGCCAGCGTCGTTTTGCCGAGCCCCGGCGGTCCGCAGAGAAGAACATGGTCGAGGGCGTCGCCTCGCTGCGTGGCCGCCTCGACCATGAGCATGAGACGCTCCTTCACTTTCGCCTGGCCGCAGAACTCGTCGAAGTCCGGCGGGCGCAGACTTTGCTCGAACTCCCGGGCAGGCGATTCCTCAAGGTCGTTGGAGAAGGGTTCCGGCACGATGCGATGCTGGGTGTGGATTGGGAGGCGGACCGGGGTGCTCCCGGAGACCGCAATATGCTTTGAAATTACGAATATTTAAGGTATCCTAAAAATTATAGAAGTCGACCTATTTTGCTTGCGCAATTTGGCTTGTGTTATAATCGATTGCGGGGCAGGATTTTCCGCAGTTAATTTGACATGATTTCTGCCGGAGCGGATATCGGGAATTCGGGAATTCCAGCTTGACGCGGGGCGTTCATATCTTATCTAAGAAGGTTTTTATCTGGAGGAGCCTGAAACCGCTTTCCCCGCTTACGGACCACACCCATTTACAATGAGTTTTTTGAGACGAATTCGCCACCGACACCCGGCACCAGCAAAATTTTTCGCGGCTCTGGCGGGCGGATTGCTCCTCACTTTCCTAAGCTCCGGCGAAGCGCTCGCCCAGGAAGGTAAGACGGTGAAGTCCATCGACGTTCAATACGTGGGGAACCAGACGGTCTCCCGCGAGCGCATTCTATCGAGCATCTCCACCCGGGTGGGGGACACGCTCTCCATGGCCCAGCTCGACGAGGACCTCAAGGGGCTCTACGCGAGCGGCGATGTCGAAAGGGCCCGGTTTCTGGCGGAGGACGTCAGCGGCGGCGTCGAACTGATCATCGTGGTGCAGACCCGGGCGGTCTACGGCGGTGTCGAGTTCAGAGGCAACACCCTGATCGACGATTCGAAGCTCGGAAAGAAAGTGGATCTCGAGGTGAACAAGCCGATCGACGAGTCGGTCCTCCAGACGGCCCGCGAAGAGATTCAGGAGATGTACCGCAAAAAGGGGTTCTCCGAAGCCAGTATCGCCTATCAAATAGGGGCGCCCACCGACCAGGGCTACTCGATGGTCGTCTTCAACATCGATGAAGGAACCCAGGGCGTCCTTCGGAATATCGAGTTCGTGGGCAATTCTTCCTTCCCCGCGACTCGCCTCAAGGAGGAGATGTCGCAGAAGGAGAAAGGCGTCAAGTCGCTCTTCGGCAAGGGCGGTTCGACCGACGCGGAAACGCTCGCCGAGGATGTGCGGGCGATCGAGGACTTTTATCGCGACCGCGGCTTTCTGAACGCCCGGGTGGTCAACGTCTCGAGGATGCGGGTCGACGCGAAGTACGTCGACGTAGTCATCACCATCGACGAGGGCGAGACCTACCAAGTGGACAGCCTCGCCATCAACGGCGTCACGGCCCTGTCGATGGAGGACGATATCTTTCCCTATCTCAAGACGGAAGCGGGCGACCGGTTCGCCGGCAACAAGCTGAAGGACGACATCAAGCTGATCAGCGACCAATACGGAAGTCGCGGCTACGTCGACGCGCGGGTCAATCCGCGCCTGGAAGACGCGGGCGAAGGCGCGGTGCGCGTCGTGCTGGACGTCGAGGAAGGACGACCCTACTCCATCGGCCAAGTCCACATCGAGGGCAACACCAAGACGATGGACAAGGTGATTCGCCGGGAGCTTCCCCTTGAGCCGGGACAACCGTTCGACACCACGAAGACGGAGGTGACCAAGCGCCGCCTCGAGAACATGAATTACTTCGCCAACGTCGACATCATTCCGCTGGATACCAGCTACATCGACGAGAAGGACCTTCTTATCCGGGTGGTCGAGAAGCCCACCGGAACGATCAATTTCGGTGCCGGCTTCAGCTCGATCGACAATCTCACGGGATTCTTCGAGATCACCCAGACCAACTTCGACCTGTTCGGTTGGGACAATGGATGGACGGGCGCCGGCCAGCGATTCCGCCTCAGTCTCCGCGCCGGTAGCGAACGCCGCGACTTCAGCATATCGGTCACCGAGCCGTGGTTGTTCGGTCACCGCCTCGCGCTCACCACGGAGGCCTACTACAGGGACCTTCTTTTCCTCAGCGATCAATACGACCAGACCGAGGTCGGCGCCGCGGTTTCGCTTAGGAAGTCGCTCGGCGAGCTGACCTACGGAGTCCTGGAGTACCGGGGAGAGCAGATCGACGTCGATGCCAGGTCCGGAACGTCGCGCGCCTTCCTGGCCGAGGACGGAGAGTTCTTCAAGAGTTCCGTCGGGGTCAACGTGGTGCGCGATTCCCGCGACAACGTCTTTCTTCCCCGGGAAGGGAACAAGGTCTCGGCAGGGTTCGAATTCGCCGGTCTCGGCGGCGACGTCGACGACACCATCTTCACGGCGATCGGTTCGCAGTATTTCGACCTCCCCTACGACGCGATCCTGAGTTTCAACGGACGCTTCCAGCGTTCCTCGGATGGCGACCACCTCTTTACCCGTCATTTCCTCGGCGGGGCGAACACTCTCCGGGCATACGACTACCGGGACGTGGGACCGCGCGATCCGGTGACCGGCGACGTTCTCGGCGGCAACCAGGCCGTCTACGGTTCGGCGGAGGTCTCCATCCCGGTGGTGGAGAAGATCCGGGCGGCGACGTTCTACGACATCGGCGAAGTCTCCGACGGTCCCATGGGAACGATCGGCGGCGGGGTCCATTCGAACTGGGGTCTCGGTCTTCGACTGTTCGTTCTGGGCAACGCCCCGGTGCGACTCGATTACGCTTTTCCGCTCAAGAGCGACGCCTTCGCCGACGACGGGGGACGCTTCCAGTTCACCATGGGCGCGCAGTTCTAATCAGCGCCGTTTCGAGGAAAGCCCTAATAAACCTCCCGGCTCTCTCGTCTGTTGATGGACTGCTGAAAAGGCCACTCGCCCGACGGTCGCCACCTACCCGAATTCGACGATCAAACGATTTACTGCAAACTCCACAAATATGAAGTTCAACCTGCCCGCTGTCTTCTCTATCCTTGCCGTCACCGCGCTCGGTTTCGGTCCCGCCGCCTCGGCTCAAGACCTCAAAATCGCCGTCGTGGACATGCAGCGTGCCCTCAACGACTTCTACAAGACCGACATCGAGGTCGAAAAGATCAACGATCTGGCCGAAGAAAAGCGGAAGAACCTCGACGAGCGCCAGGCCGCCTACCAGCAGATGACCAACCAGATGGCCGAGCTGGACAAGACGGTTCGCGACACCGCCATTGCCGAGAACACCCGCAAAGAGGCGATGGAAAAGCTCCAGGCTCTCGCCCAGGAGCGCTCCGCGAAGGGCAAGGAGGTATCCGACGCCCAGCGCAAGGCCTCGGAGGAGATCATGGCCGCCCGCCAGGAAATGGAAGCGACTCTCGTCGCCGAGATCAAGGAGGCGGTCAACGCCATCGTCGAAGCGCAGGGGCACGACCTCGTCTTCGACAAATCCTTCTTGCCGAAGGCGAACAAGGCGATCCTCTACACGTCTCCGAAGGTGACCGACCTCACCGACGAGGTCGTGAGCGATCTCAACGCCGACGCGCCCTCCGCCCCATCCAGCAACTGAACCGTTTCCCTCGAAGCGGACGCATTCGAAGCGGCGGCATTTCCCGCCGCTTTTTCGTGCCCCGAAGCCATGAAAACGACCGCCGGTGAAATCGCGAGCCTGGTTCACGGGGAACTGGTGCGCGGCGATCCCGCCACCCCGCTGAGCAACTTCGCCTCGCTGGACCAGGCGGACGAATCATGCGTCAGCTTTTTCGGAAACGAGAAGTACGCCAAGCAACTCGCAACGACCGGGGCGGGACTGGTCCTTTCGGGGAGCGGCGACGTGGAAGCGCCCGAAACCGCCGCGCTCGTCGTGGTCGAGAACCCCGTTATCGCGTTCGACACCATCGTCCGGCAATACGGAGTGACGCCGCCCGTCTTCGTCGCCGGCATCGCCGAAGCGGCGTTCGTCGATTCCGCGGCGGAGCTGGACGCCGCGAAGGTCAGCATCCAACCGAACGCCACGGTGTGCGCCAAGGCGTCGATTGGAAACGGGACGCGCATCGGCGCCGGGGCGGTGGTCTGCGAAGGAGCGACCGTGGGCGAGGACTGCGAGGTCGGCCCGAACGTAACGATCCGGGAGGGTTGCGTCGTCGGCAACCGCGTGGTTCTTCATCCCGGCGTGGTGGTCGGGGCGGACGGCTTCGGCTTCGAGTTCGTCGACGGACGGCACCGGAAAATCGAACAGCTCGGCATCGTTCGGATCGGCGACGACGTGGAGGTCGGGGCCTCGACCACGATCGACCGGGCGCGGTTCGGGGAAACCGTCATCGGCGAGGGCACCAAGATCGACAACCAAGTTCAGATCGGACACAATTGCTTTATCGGGAAGCACTGCGTCATCGTCGCCCTCACCGGCATTGCCGGCAGCGTCCGTATCGGCGACTACGTCACCCTGGCGGCCCAAAGCGGCGTCGCCGGGCACCTCGAGATCGCCGACCGCGTCGTCTGCGGCGCCCGCAGCGGCGTCATCGCGTCGATCACCGAGCCGGGCGGCACCTACTTCGGCTATCCTGCCAAACCGCTGAAGGAGAATCGTCGCGACAGCATGCGGCTGAAGCAGCTCGGCGGCTTGATTCGCCGGGTAAAAAAACTCGAGTCCCGTTTGGGGGAGTAGACTCAAAGATCGATTTTCTGCCCGGGGTCGGGAACGATGACCTTCGCGTCGGGCAGCTTCTGGCTTAGTTCGTTGCGGAACCACTCTTTCGCCGCCGGATCCCCGTGGACCAGAAGCACGGTGGAGGGGGCGCAATCGAGCGCGTAGCGAACGAGTTGCTCCCGTGGGGCGTGGCCGCTGAAATCGAAGCGCTCCACTTCGCAGTGGATCGGCGTCTCGTGCTCGTGCTTGGCGTCGAGCCGGACCCGGCCGCCCTGGCCCGCTTCGAGAATGCGCCCCCCGGGGGTTGCCTCGTCGGCGTAGCCCACGAAAAGGAGGGAATTCTCGGGCGAAGCGAGAATGCGGCGGGCGAACCGGTGCGAGACCGTCTTTTCGGACATCATGCCGCTGGACAGGGCGTAGATCCGACCGGGGTGAAACTCCGGCTCCCGGTGACCCCGCGGAAGCACCCGCAAGTCCTCGAAGTCTGCGAGAATCCGATATTCCCGGTGAAGTCTTCCTTCGTAATCGCAAAACCCGTCGGCGATCTGGGTCATCCGGGTGCTCAGGCCGCCGATGTGAACGGGGACGCGGGGCACGACGCCCTCGTCGCGCAACTCGTGCAGCATCAGCAAGGTCTCCTGGGTCTTGCCGAAGGCGAACACGGGAATCAGGACCGCGCCTCCGCGCTCCAGCGTCCTGGCGATGGTTTCTCCGAACCGGCGCTTCTCCTTCTCGCGGGTGTAGTCGACGTCGCGAACGTGGTCGCCCCGGGTCGTCTCGATTATGAGCGTGTCCACCTTTTCCCGGGGCAAGTCCGCGGCGCGGGTCATCGTCTGATCCTCGAAATGAACGTCTCCCGTGAAGAGGATCGATTTTCCTTCGAAGCGCATGCGTATTCCCACGGCGCCCATCACGTGCCCGGCCCGGAAGAAGTCGCACTCCACTCGGTCGTCCTCGCCGATGAAGAACGTTTTGCCGACCGAACGGACAAGCCAGTCTTTCTGCATCCGGTCGATTTGTCGGTGAGTGTAGAGCGGGTAATCGCGCTCGTTCAGCTCGTCCCGCTGGGACTTCATGACGTTGACCGAGTTGTGAAGCAGGGCGGACCCGAATTCGATCGTCTGCTCGGTCATGGCTACGGCGGCATTCGGCTGCTGCTCGACGAGCACGGGCAGCCCGCCGATGTGGTCGAGATGGGAATGACTCACGAAAACGGCGTCGACCGAGCCCCTCTCGATCGTCTCGAAGAGAGGCAGCGTGTTTTTGCCGGTGTGTTTGGGATGAGAACCGGCGTCGAGGACGACCTTCGTTTTCCCCAGCTCCACCAAATACGAGTTGGAGCCGATATCGGGATAGCGTGCCAAGTGTTGATACCGCATGGGCGAAAGGGAAAAGGGGGCACCGTGGGCTCGATCAACTCTCGAATCCAGTTTTCTTTTTGAGGCGCGCCTGGAGGAAGAATTCCTTGAGCAATTGCTTCGATTCCTCCTCGAGAACCCCCGGCGTCACCTCGCTGGAGTGGTTCAGCGTGGGCTGTTGCAACAGGTTCAACAGCCCCCCCGCCGCCCCTCCCTTTGGATCGGCGCATCCGAAAATGACGCGTCGGATGCGGCAATGGACGACGGCGCCTGCGCACATGGGGCACGGCTCCTTCGTCACGTAGAGATCGCAGTCCGTCAGTCGCCAGTCGCCGCACGCTTCCTGGGCCTGGGTGAGGGCGAGCATCTCGGCGTGGGCGGTGGCGTCCTTGAGCGTCTCCACCTGGTTGTGGGCCCGCGCCACGATCGATCCTCGGCACACGATCACCGCCCCGATCGGAACTTCTTCGGCGAGATAGGCTTTCTGCGCCTGCCGGAGGGCCTGGCCCATCATGAACGTGTCGCTGGCGAGATCGATGGCGGGTGGGTCGGGGTCGTCGGGAAGGCGATCGATCATGGAAGCGAATCGGAGGACAAAGTTTTTGCGGTTCCGGGAAAGCGTGAAGATAATGCTCCACGATGAGCGACTGCAACACACGAATTATCGCCCCGTCCGTTCTCGCCTCGGACTGGAGCCGTTTGCGGGAGGAGGTTGCGGGGGCGGACGCCGCGGGGGCGGACTGGCTTCATCTCGACGTCATGGACGGTCACTTCGTCGAAAATATTTCCTTCGGACCGCAGTTCGTCGCCTCGGTCCGCCCGCACACGGAATCTCCGCTGGACGTGCATCTCATGATCACGCGGCCCGACAAGTATTTTCCCCGCTTCGTCGAGGCGGGCGCCAACCGCATCACGGTACACGTCGAAGCCGACCACGATGTCGAAGCCACGCTCGGCGGCATCCGGGCCGCAGGTCTCGCCTGCGGCTTGGCGCTGAACCCGGCGACTCCGTTCGAGGAGGTCGCGCCCTACCTGGATAAGATCGATCTCTTGCTCGTGATGACGGTGGTGCCCGGTTTCGGCGGCCAGAAGTTCATGGAGAGCGAGACGATGCCGAAAGTCGAGGCCGCCCGGGATCACCGCGAGTCCCGCGGTCTCGCTTACCACATCGAGGTCGACGGCGGCATCGACACGGAAACCGTCCCGGTGGCCGCCTCCCACGGCGCCAACGTAATGGTGGCGGGCTCGTCTCTCTACGGCGCCGACGACATGGCGGCGGTTATCCGAGCGATGCGAGAGTGACGCAATGCCCGACGAAGTGTTTAGCGTATCGGAGCTCACCTCCGGGATCCGGGAGCATCTGGAGGATCGTTTTCACGGGATCTGGGTGGAAGGCGAAGTCAGCAATCACCGGCTGCCGGGGTCGGGGCATCACTATTTCACCCTGAAGGATTCGAGGGCGCAGCTGGCCTGCGTTCTTTTCAGGGGCTCGGCCATGAAAACCCGGGTCGCGCCTTCCGACGGGATGCAGGTGCAGGTGTTCGGCGACGTTTCCGTCTACGAGGCGCGGGGGCAGTATCAACTGATCGCCCAGCTCGTGCAGCCGAAGGGCTTCGGCGACCTCCAGGCGAAGTTCGAGGCTCTGAAGCGGAAGCTCGACGGGGAGGGCCTGTTCGATCCGGCGAGAAAAAAGCCGATCCCCGCCTTTCCGACCACGCTTGGAATCGTGACGTCTCCGACGGGGGCGGCCATCCGCGATATTCTCAACGTCCTCGCCAGACGCGCCCCCTGGGTGCGGGTCGTCGTCCAGCCCGTCCGGGTTCAGGGCGAAGGAGCGGCCACCGAAATCGCGGCGGGTATCCGGAATCTGGACACGGCGACGGACCTGCCGAGACCCGACCTGATCCTGGTGGCGCGGGGCGGGGGAAGCATCGAGGACTTGTGGTCGTTCAACGAGGAAGTGGTCGCGCGGGCCATCGCGGCCTGTTCGCTGCCCGTGATGTGCGGCGTGGGACACGAGATCGATTTCACGATCGCCGACTTCGTCGCCGACCGGCGGGAGCCCACCCCGAGCGCGGCGGCCGAGAACGCGGTGCCCGACGGTGCCGGGCTGAAGCGACACACGGCGATGTTGTCCGCCTCCCTGAGTCATCACGCGACTGCCAGGCTTGCCACCTTCCGGCGGGCCGTCGATTCGCTCCGGAGAGAACTCCAGGCCCGAGAACCGGGGCGAAAGCTCCAGGGGTGGGCCCAGTCCCTCGACTATCTGGGAGAAAGGCGCCAGGCGGCGCTCGAGCGGCGGCTCGCCGAACTCGACAACGATGCGAAGAGTGCCGGACAGCGGCTCCTCTCCATTCATCCGGACCAGGATCTCCACCGGGCTCGCGAAAAGGTCGCCCTCCTGGAGACGACGCTCGAGAAACTGGTCGAGCGCTCCACCGGCGAACGTCGCCGGAAAGTCGAAGCGCTCGGCGATCTCATGCATTCTCTCAGCCCCGAGTCCGTGCTGACGCGCGGGTATTCGCTCACGACGGACGCGAAGGGCAAGCTCGTCACCGACGCCGGGGACGTCGCCGAGGGCGACCGGGTCGAGACCAGGCTCGCCCGAGGCAGATTCACCAGCGTCGTCGACGGCAAAGAGAGTCGTTGAGCCTTCGGCCCGGTTTTCAACACCGAGTCGAATCGCCGTAGGCAGCCCGGCAAAATCGCGTGCTTCTGTAATTGTGTCGGTTCCGTCGCCGGGTTACAAATGGCGCCCCCCGGCCCCGCTTTTTCGAGAAATCGAGAATCGGGCAGCGAACTCCGGGGTTACACACCCCCTGGCGGTCCGCCGACGGGGCTGAAACACGAATATGAACGAGCGACTTTGCCGCAAAGCTCGGGTGCTCTGCCGCCTGTCTTTTTCCATGCTTTTCCTGGCGGGCCTACCGGCGATCCACGCTCAGGACCCGGCCGACCAGCCCCGCCAGGCCCCGTCGGAGCTGCAGAGGCCCGGCGGCGCCGGGGCGGGCCCGATCGGCGACCGCGTCAGCCTTCAGTTTCCCCTCAATCCGGTCAACGACATCCTCAACATCTACGAGAGGCTCATCGCAAAACCGATCGTGAAGGACAGCTCCATCTTCGACGGTCCCCAGGTCAGCCTGGTCACTCCCGCCGACGTTTCCCGGGAGGAGGCGATCCGCCTCATCGAAGCGGCCTTGCTCGTGAACGGCTACATTCTCGTGGCCGAGCCGGAAGAAGAGAACGTCAAAGTGCTTCTCGGCGGGCAGAGAGAGGGCGGAGCGAGCCCCTCCTTCAGCGAGGGCGTCGTCATCTACACGGACCCGGACCTGCTTCCGGACGGCGAATCGCTCGTCGGATTTTTCATGGAGTTGGATTTCATCGATCCCGAGGACGCGGCGACGATTTTCGGCAACCATATCGTCCTCAACGAATTCGGTCGCATAACGCCCGTGTCGAATCCCCGCGGCCTGCTCGTCACCGAGACCAGTCCGATCGTGCGGCAGCTGATCCGGCTGCGCACCATCATCGACCATCCCGTCGACGACGCGCCGCTCATCACCGAGTTCGTGCATCTCGAATACGCCGAGGCGAACATCGTGGCCCAGATCATCCAGGCGGCCATGGACGCGCGGATGGAGGAGCGCCTTCGGCAAAGCGAGAACCGCGGTACCGTGTCGGGACAGCGCCGCAACGAGCAGGGAGACAATCAGCAGCGAGGCGGCAACAGCGGCAACAACAACAACCAGCCCGCCCGGAATCCGAACGCCCGTGCCGACGGCAACGCCTCGTCGTCCGGCGTGGGTACCGCCGATCAGCCGGGCGCCCAGCTCATCCCCGACGATCGCCTCAATCGGGTCATGGTCGTCGCGTCTCCCAGCGACGCGGCCTACATTCTCCAGTTGATCGGCCAGTTCGACCAGCCCCTCCAGACCCACGATCCGGTCGAGCGCAAGCTCCGCTACGTGAAGGCGAACGACATCCTGCCGGTGCTCGTGGACATTCTTCAGGACACCGGGACCGGACAGACGCAGCTCCCCGGGGGCCGCCAGATCCAGTCCCGCCCGACCCCGGTGACGTCCTCCCAGCTGGCCACCCTGACGGGCACCGGCCAAGGAGGCCAGAACATCCAGGGACGCACGCAGCAAACCGGGAGCGAGGCCGAGGTGGGCGGCAGGGTCGACCAGATCGCCTTTCCCATCGACGAGGCGGCGCCCATCTCCGTGCTGGTGGGGAAAACCCGGGTCATCGCCGACCGCGTCTCCAACTCCATCATCGTCATGGGAACCCGCGAGGCGGAAAGCATCGTGCTCGACATGATCGACCGACTCGACTGCCGTCCCGTCCAGGTCTATCTCGCCACCGTCATCGGCGAACTCACCCTCTCCGACGACACCCAGTTCGGCGTCGACTACCTGCAGCAGTTCGTCAAATTCGACGGCGGCAGACCGAGCCGCGGCGGCTTCACCGGCAGCCTCCTCAACCAGCGGACCGACATCGTCGACAACGGCAACATCGCCGACCTTTCCACCATGGTCGTATCCGCGCCATTCGGCCCGAGCAGCGGGCTGAACCTCTACGGGCAGATCGGGCAGTCGCTCGACGCCATCGTGACGGCCCTGGAAGCCACCAACCGCTTCACCGTTCTCTCGCGTCCGGTGGTCTACACCCAGAACGGCAAGCGCGCCGAGATCACCTCGGGACAGGAGGTTCCCGTTCCGGTGGAAAGCCTCTCGGACGCGACCGGCCAGGTCAACAACACCGCCGCCGTGCGGACTTCGATCGAGTTCAAGGAGGTCGTCCTGAAACTCGAAGTGCTACCCACCATCAACGAGAACGACGAAGTGACCCTCGAGATCGTCCAGGTCAACGACCGCGTCGTCGGAAGCCAGCTCGTGGCCGGGAGCGACGTGCCCATCATCGGCAAGCAGGAACTCAACACCACCGTGAGCGTGGCCAACCGGTCCACCATCGTCCTCGGCGGATTGATTTCGGAGACCGACTCCGTGGACGAAGCCGGCATCCCCATCCTCAAGAACGTCCCCCTCCTGGGCCATCTCGCCAAAACCTCCAACAAGAGCAAGGGGCGTTCCGAGCTGATGATCTTCATCCAGCCCGTGGTGGTGCGGAACAACGAAGAAGCCGTGATCACCAGTTACGACGAGGACGTCCGCACCGAAGTGGGCGAGGTCTCGGCGCAAGCCTTTCCCGAACCCGGCGCCCCGACCCTGCGGCAGCGCGAGGTGATCGTCGAGGACGCCGTGATCGAGAACCAGCCGCTGCGACGACTGGGACAGCGTATTTTCGGAAAAAGAAGTCCCCCTCGCGAGCCGCTTCCCGTAGCGCCGTAGGAGACTGTTGAAAAAATCGGCGCGCCGGGCGGCAAGTCGTTTTATTGGTTGGCACGGAGCGAAGAGGGAGCGATCGGGTCGACTCTCCGACCTCGACAATGGCGCGAGGGTGATTGGTGCCCCGGAAGCATAGCCATTTCCGTTCGTCCCCGCGACCCCGGCCCGCAACGGGCCTTGACCGGATCGCGGCACGGCTCTTGGTTCCAAGGTTTGCGGTTTCATTCCTATTCGATTCGATGCTCGCCCTGACATCCTTCCTGCTCTTCACCTCGCTCGTCGCCTACCTCTCGTGGCGATACACCCGTCGCGACGAGCGCGAGACGGGAGACGGGTACTTTCTCGCGGGCCGGAGCCTGCCCTGGGTCGTCATCGGCGGTTCCCTCCTTCTCACCAATCTCTCCACAGAACAGCTCGTCGGTCTCAACGGCGGTGGCTACCAGCACGGCATGCAGGTGGCGGCGTGGGAAATCTTCGCCGCGGTCGCGATGCTCGCGATGGCCCTGATCTTTCTGCCGCGCTACCTCCGGGGCGGCGTCACGACGGTGTCCCAGTTTCTCGCGCAACGCTACGACCGCACCGTGGGAACGCTCATTTCGGTCCTCCTGCTTCTTTCGCTCCTGACCAACCTGCTCCCCTTCGTTCTCTATTCGGGAGCCCTCTTCATGGTGCAGGTCTTCCGCATTCCCGAGGCCTTCGGGATCGCTCATGACACGGCCGTCTGGTTCACCGTCATCGCCCTGGGCGCGGTGGGATCGATTTACGCCATTTTCGGCGGGCTCAAGGCGGTCGCGATTTCCGATACCCTGAACGGAGTCGGTCTTTTCCTGGGCGGTTTGCTCATCCCCCTGCTCGCCCTTCGCCGTCTCGGAGAAGGCTCGATTCTCGGGGGGGGTTCACCAACTGGGAACGGTGCGGCCCGAGATGCTCGATCCCGTCGGAGGACCGCAGGAGAACCTGCCCTTCGCGACTCTCTTCACCGGGTTGATCCTCCTGCACCTGTACTATTGGTGCACGAACCAGGCCATCGTGCAGCGCACCTTCGGGGCGCGGAGTCTAGAGCAGGGCCAGAAAGGGCTGCTCTTCGCGGCGGCCCTCAAGCTCCTCGGTCCCTTCTACCTCGTCCTTCCCGGCATCATCGCGTGGCACCTCTTCGCCGATCGGTTGGAAGGCCAGCCCGACGGCGCCTACGGACTCCTCGTCCAGGAGGTGCTCCCGGCCCCGCTCCTCGGTCTGTTCGCCGCCGTCATTTTCGGAGCGATTCTGAGTTCGTTCAACTCCGGGCTCAACAGCGCGGTAACCCTCTTCAGCGTCGATCTCTACCGGGGCGTCGCCCGTCCCGAAGTCGAGGACGCCGCCCTCGTGCGCGGAGGCAAGATTTTCGGCCTCGTTCTCGCCGTTGGAGCGGTTGGCCTCGCTCCTTTCATCGCCCTCGCGGAAGGGGGGCTTTTCGATCTCATGAAACGACTCGCGGCCCTGTTCAATATCCCCCTGCTCGCAATCACACTCTTCGGCATGATTTCCCCGCGCGTGCCGCCGCTCGCGGCCAAGGTCGCTCTCGTCTCGGGCTTTCTCTTCTACGCCTGGTTCGGACTCTGGAAGGACAACATGATCTTCGGGCACGCGTTCCATTGGCTTCACCTGGCGGGGGTGAATTTTATGGTGATCGTCAGCCTCATGTTTCTCATCACCGCTTGGCGTCCTCTCCCCGCGGTCTGGACGCCGCCGGAGGGCGTGACCCGCGTCGATCTCACGCCCTGGCGCGGAACCAAGGTCACCGCCGTCGCGATCCTGGTTGCCATCGCGGCGATCTACGCCTTCTTCTCGCGCTTCGGTTGAGCCGGAACGGCGCGGCGACCGGGATCGCCGCTCCCGAACAGGGGCGAGGGGCGAAGCAAGGGGGCAGTCGAATCGGAGCGGGTAGCCGGTTGCCCGGCCAAGCTCAATTTCGCCGTCACAGGGAATGGCGCTGTTTCATCGCGAGATAGGCGAGATTCGAGACCTCGCGGATCACGTCCGCGCGCTGGGAAATCCACGTTCCGTACGACGGGCTTCGCCGCGCGCTGTCGATGATGCCGACGACGATGTAGGGGCAAGACCCGCCGTTCCTGTGTTTCGCCACGAGGGTGCCCATGTCGCCGCAACACATTGCGGTGCTTCCGGTCTTGTTGAAAACCCGGGTCCCCTCCGGGAAGGCCAACAGAGCGAGACAAACGAAAAGGGATCGAATCGGGCGACCGGATCGCAGAAGGGGGTTCATCAAATCGGCAAGTCGGGTGAAGGATTCTCCGTACAATCTACCATTTTCTTAAAGATTCGCACATCTTAAGAGACTGTCGAAAAACACCATCACGCCGAGACTCGAGGTCTCGGTGCCGCGGACGATCGAGGAGCCCTGCGGATGCGCCCTTACCTCAGGTAGTTTTCGATCAGATTCCCGATCAGTTCGTCGCAGGGTTGCGCGGCGACGTCTTGACCGATGTTGGTCGCCACCACCACGGCGAACTTTCGCGCCGGGGCGAACCAAATGACGGTGGTGTACATCGTATTCGAACCCATGTGGGTGAGGGCTTTTCCATTGGCCCAACCTCTCTCCGCGACCAGCCACCCGAATGCGTAATCCCCGATCACCGGCGTGTGCAGGACCTCGTAGGTGGCCGCCTCCTCGACGACCGGCCCCGTCTCGCGATTCAGGTGCATCGCGACCCACTTCATCAGATCCGGCATGGAGCAGTGAATGGCACCCGCCGGGGCGATGGCGGGCGGATTGTCGGCACCCCGGCCCGGAGGGACGGGTTCGCCGTTGCCCTGGTGACCCCACGGTTGATCCGGTTTCCTTGCCTCGCCGGCCGGCCCGTAGAAACCGGCGGACTCCATTGCCAACGGGTCGAAAATCTCCCGGCGGATCAGCTCTTCCCAGCTCTTGCGCGCGGTTCGCTCCAGCATGACCCCCGCCATCGTGAATCCGGTGTTCGAGTACTCGTTCTTTGTCCCGGGCTGAAAACGAGGTTCGAGGGAAAGCATGGCCTCGGCGAAGTGCTCCCGCTGGTCGTCGGGATCTCCGGTCGCTCCCCAGGCGTCGTTCTTCCAGATCGAGGCCGGAATCTCCTTGGGAAATCCACCGGTATTGGAAACGAGTTGCTTCAGAGTGGCGGATCGAAATCCCTCGTGCGGCTTCAGGTTGCGGAGTGTTTCCCCGATGGTGGCGTCCCACGAGATCTTGCCTTGTTCCACCAGTTTGGCCGCGAGCGTGGCGGTGAAGGCCTTGGTGCAGGAACCGATGTGGTACTTGTCGTCGATCGTCACCGGGGTGTCGTCTCCCTTCCTGCGAACGCCGGCGGCACCGGCCCCGGCGACTCTTCCATCGACCACCACGACCGCAGAGAGTGAAGGGAGCTTCGGATTCGCCCCGAGGTGTTCCTCGAGGTCGGGAGAGAGATCGTCCTGTGCACGGACCTGACCGGCGGCGAATCCCGCCGCGAGGGCGGCTGCGATCACGTGGATGACATGCCGAAAAGAAGTTTGCATACTCGATCAGTATGAATGGTGCCGGAAATTCATACAGGAAAAAGTTATTCACTGGAGGAAGTCGATGATGGGGATCGGGAATTGTTTTGCGACACCTTCGCGGAAGTGTGCGGGAGGACCGGATGGGAGGTCTTCCGGCTGGGTCCTGATGGAAAACCACTACCATGCCGTCTTCCGCACTCCCGAGCCGAATCTCGTTGCCGGGATGCAATGGATTCAGAATGCTTTCACCCGCCGCCTCAACGTTCGGCGTGAGCTTTGAAGACATGTCTTCGGTGGTCGCGACAGGCGAACGAAAGTGAGCGACGTGATACCACCCGGCGATCAATTCGAGGAGTCCTCGCTCTCGAGTCGCTTCATGACGTGCCGGGGATCCTTCATTTCCGTCATGCGGGCATTGATCGTGGCCACTTCCTCTCCGTAGTTCCAGAAGATCCGGATCTGGCGCCGTTTCGCATTCTCCATCCGCCAGTTGCGGTGCCCCCCGACCTCCCAGTTGTCGTTCGCGTCGAGGTGATGGACCTGAAACTTTCCCTCTCCAAACCGAAACATGACCTGCTCTCCGCCCTGTTCGAGAACCCACTCTGTTCCGAGGAGTGTCTCTTCGGAGAACTCCTCCCGCTCCACTTCCTCTCCCAGTGGGCGGACGGTGGACCGGAACTGCGCCAGCTCGTTCTTGATTTCCACCGCTTTCTCCAGTCTGCTCGCACTCGTCGCCTTCCGCAGCAGCTTTTCGAGTTCATTCAGATAGGTCGCCTCGATCGGCGCCTTCGCTCTCTCGATCGCGTCTTTCCGCTGGGCGCGCAGCAGAGCCAGACGCTCGGACTTCACTTCTACGTCACCCTCGAGATCTCCGTCGCCAGCTCGCTCGATGGCCTTCTTCACTTCGAGGGCCTTTTCCAGCTGGCTAGACGAAGTCAGGATCTTGAGGAAATCTTCCAGTTCCGCCACGTAGCGTTCCTCGATGGGAGCCACCGCTCGCTGCACGGCCGCGTCCTTCTGATTCTTCAATGTCTCGAGTCGGCTCTCGCCGGTTGCGGCATGCGCGAAGCCGAAGATCAGAGTCAGGAAGACACTGCATGGAATTTTTTTTATCAACCCCGACGCTCCCATTCCGCCGTTGGCCGGACACTGGAGGAGCGGGGGGGAGAGGCAGGGGAAAATCGACGCCATCATGCGGGGGAGGGCGGGGAGGGTGGAAGCCTTGGAAGCCTTGGAAGTTAGAATCCTGGACAACTCCGGCATTCGATGACGGATGCCGGAAGGCGAATCGCTTTCCAGGAAACCGGGCCGACACAGCAGGGAGCTCATGAAAAGGAGGGTGAAGGTTCCGTGCGGAGAAGTCAAGGATTCTGGCGTGGGGGAAGGCACGTGTGAAGTTCTAAATTCTAGGACTGGTAACTTTGAGCGCGTTCCACGATTCCGGCTGATCTCGTCGGACTCGCCGTCATTCCCATCCACCTCGACTTGCCGAAGAGCATTCCCAAGTCGCCGGCGCGAGCCTCCCCGAGTATTTGGGCAACCTGTTCTCCAGTTGCCGGGAGCAGGGGGACCTCGAGGCCATGAGCCGGATCCGGCAGCTCAGCGACACTCTGGGAATGCCCCGGGGACCCTCCCGCGCCGAGGAATGGGCCGGGCATCACTACCGCTCCGCCCTCCGGGCCATCGAAGCCGGACAAACCCGGATGGCGGCGCAGTCCCTGCATGCCACCTTGAGAACGGGGAGCGCTCTCGTCCTCACCGAGCGAGCCGAAGAACTCCTCGACCAGCTTGAAAAAGACCACCCCGAAGAGTGTCGCCGGGCATTGGCCACCCCCTTCGTGGACGCGACAACCCATGGCGTCCGCGGCAATCGAGGTGTCCGTGCAGCAGTCCGCGTCGTCCTGTCCGGCGAGCAAACCTCCAAAGAAGTGGAGCAAATCAGGAAGCCGACTCACTCGTGAAATCGGCTCATCTATCGCCGCCAGCCGGTTCCCCCCCCTCCTCGACCGCCCCTTCCGGCGAGGGCACGGATTCCCCGTGCCATGACATGATTGAGGGCTTCAGGGAGCGAGATCTGCATTCTTGCATGCTTTGACGTAGGCGGACATCGCGGAGAAATGCTTGACGAAGAGGCCCGCATCGATCAGTTCGTCGTCGACCCAAACACCGTCCTCGTTTCGGGTCTCGAGAGCAGTCTGCACCTTGCTGCGCAAGTTGCGGGCTGTTTTGGCCCAGCGCTCCGGCGAATCGGGGGCTTCTCGGGAAGCGAGGATGTCTTCACGCGGTTTGGCGAGAGCTTTCCGCATCCATTCGATCTTTCCGATGAAGCCGCTGTCGATTTTGAAGCCGTAGTGGGACGGGGTGTCCGAGCCGTCGTAGGTGAGGTCGTAGGTTTCGGCTTCGCAGTAGAGCGGCTTGTTCGTGCGCAGCTCGTAGAAGCGCGCCCATTGCCCGCTGGGCAGTCGGCTCCTTTCGAGCCAGTCGAGCGCGGCGGGGATCGCGGCCCGGTACTTCTCGTCGCCGCTCGCGAGCCAGATTTCAAAAAGGGTGACACAGGCACCGAAGGACTCGGTCGAGGTCAACGCGGGGGGTTCGAATTTGCGTGCCCAGACCGGGATCATATCCTCATTGTACTGCTGCGCCCAGGCCGGTTGATCGCCCTCGAACTGAGCAAGGAGAAGGAAATCACCGACTCGCTTCGCGGCCTCGAAGTAGCGCGAATCACCGGTGAGCTCGTGCGCCCTCAACATCAGCATCACGAGTCGCTCGAGATTGCCGTCGTTCAGAGTGTGAAAGCCGGTGTACTGTTCCCCGGGCCATTCGCGCGGCCATTCTTCGGGAATCGTGGCTTTCTTCACGATCCCGTCACTTGGAGCCGGACCACTGAATTGCTGAGGCCATGAGCCGATCGCATTCTGTGCCGCAAGAACCTTGTCAAAACCATACCGGACGGAGTCCTGCAGCGACTTGTCGTCGCGGCCTTCCTCCGTGTGGGCGAGCTCCACGAGGAAAAGAAGGGCCGACTGTGTCTTGTTGTCGTCGAGAGTGGAATTGTTGCGGCGTTTTCCCGCTTCCGTCTCTCCGGCGAGAACGTCCTTTCGCAGGAACCAGCGTTCCGGGTCTTCGCCGCCGAAGTCGAAATCCGCCGGCCATCCGCCCGACTCCAGCTGGCAGTCGATGAGAGCCCTCGCCGCGTCCCGGGCCCCGGCGAGGAAGGCCTTGTCACCGGTCGCTTCGTGGGCTTGCAGCATCGCCAGACCGACGGTGGTGGTGCCGTGGGGCTGGATCGAGATGATCGTTTCGCTCTCCTTGCCCTCGACGTAGGCGAGGCTCAGGTCCTGCTTCCAGCCCGAGGCGTACCCGCCATGCGAAGCGAGTTTTGAAACGTAGAAGTCGTTCGCCTGGCGCATCGCCTCCGTGACTTCCGCCGGGTCGGGCAGATCGTCGGCTTGCACCCATGGGGCGAATGTCAGGGTGATGGAGAAAATTGCCCTCGCGAGGTTCGTCTTCATGGAGTCAGGGATCTACGAGGATATCGTGCTCGAAGCTCCGCCGGCGGTCAATTCCTCTCTGTCGTGGCTTGCGGACCGCTTGAGTCATGAGCTGACCCGAAGATTTTGCCGGTAGCCTCCGAAACCGTCGATGCTCGTCTTGGCTCTGCGCATCGACTATCTCTGGTTCAGCGGCTACGGCATCGACGACGACATCCCTAACCACAGTGTCCTATCCAAAGCGCGCAAGCGCTGGGGTGGTGCCGACTGCAGGAATTCAGAAAGCCTGCGCTGAGCATGAACCCCGTCCGCTTGTTGCCGGCGAGAAACGGATGGTTCTTCACGATACCCGCGGCATACGCCGCCGCCAGGTCCGCCATCGTCGGCTTGCCGTAATGAAAGAGCTGTTGGGGGCGGGCCGGTGCGGACTCCGGCAGGTTCTCCTCGCGTAGGCCCGCGGTCCCCCCGTAATGCGACAGCATCATGTCGTGCAGCGCGAGACATTCCTCCTGCGTCAGCCAATAACGCCTATTTGGCTAACACCACGCTACCCCGCCAGCGCCTTTTCCTTCCGCGCGGGCAGGTGCTTTTGCACTTTCTCGACGGCGTTCTCCACGGTGAGCCCGTGTTTTTTTCTCAGGATCGACACTTTGCCGTGCTCGATGAATTCGTCGGGCCAGCCGATGCGCTCGACGGGTGTCCGAATGCCGGCGTCGTTGAGATGCTCGACCACGGCGGCGCCGAAGCCGTTGTGGAGGACGTGGTCTTCGAAGGTCAGCAGGACGGTGCACTGGCGGGCGAATTTCTCCAGGCAGGCGGTGTCCAGCGGCTTGATCCAGCGGGGATTGACGAGGGCGACGGAGTAGCCGAGGTCCTGGAGGCGCTCGCGGGTCTCCACGGCCATTTCGAAGAAGTTGCCGAGGCCGAGCAGGGCGACGTCGGTCCCGTCGGCGACGACTTCGGCTTTGCCGATTTCGAGCAGCTGCGGTTCTTCCTTGGGGACGGCGCCGGTCCCGGCGCCGCGGGGGTAGCGGACGGCGGCGGGGCCGTCGTCGTGCTGGGCCATGGTCCAGAGCATGTCGACGAATTCTTCTTCGTCCTTGGGCTGCATGAAGATCCAGTTGGGGATGTGCCGCAGGTAGCCGATGTCGAAGAGTCCGTGGTGGGTGGGGCCGTCGTCGCCGCTGAGGCCGGCGCGGTCCATGCAGAGGCGGACGGGGAGGTTCTGGATGCCGATGTCGTGCACCGCCATGTCGTAGGCGCGCTGGAAGAAGGTGGAGTAGATGGTGAGGAAGGGCTTGAAGCCCTGCACTGCCTGGCCGCAGGCGAAGAGGGCGGCGTGCTCTTCGGCGATGCCGACGTCGTAGTAGCGGTCGGGCACGAGATTCTGAAAGGCGAGCAGGCCGGTGCCGTTGGGCATGGCCGCGGTGACGGCGGTGATTTTCCGGTCTTTCTCGGCGAATGCGGCGAGCGACTGGCCGTAGATCTGGGAGTAGGTGGGCGATCCGCCGGGGGGGGTCTCTCCGGTCTCGGTCTTGTAGGGGCCGAGTCCGTGGAACTTCATGGGGTTGGCCTTGGCGGGTTCGTAGCCGCGTCCTTTTTCGGTGATGATGTGGAGGATGACGGGTTCCTCCTGGTCCTTGAGGAAGTCGAAGGTCTTGACGAGGAGGTCGACGTTGTGCCCGTCGATGGGGCCGTAGTAGTGGATGCCGAATTTCTCGAAGAGCACGTTGGGGAAGATGAGGTTCTTGGCGCCGGTCTCGACTCGCTGGGCGATGGTGCGGAGGGACTTGCCGGCGATGCGTTCGACGAAGTCGGCGGCTTTCTCGTGGATGTGGGAGTAGGTGGAGCTGGTCTGGAGGGCGTGGAAATACTTGGCGATGGCGCCGACGTTGCGGGCGATGGACCACTCGTTGTCGTTGAGCACGAGGATGAAGCGTTTCGTGCTGGCGACGATGTTGTTGAGGGCTTCGAAGGTGGGGCCGCAGGTGAAGGCGGCGTCGCCGGCCACGGCCACGACGTGGTCGTCGGTGCCCTGGAGATCGCGGGCGGCGGCCATGCCCAGGGCGGCGGAGACGGCGGTGCCGGCGTGTCCGGCGCCGTAGCAGTCGTGTTCGCTCTCGGTGCGGAGGAGGAAGCCGTTGAGCCCTTCGTACTGGCGGATGGTGTGGATCTCGTCCCAGCGACCGGTGAGCATCTTGTGGACGTAGCCCTGGTGACTGACGTCGAAGACGAGTTTGTCCTGGGGGGTGTGGAAAATGCGATGCAGGGCGATGGTCAGCTCGACCACGCCGAGGTTGGGGCCGAGGTGGCCGCCGGTCTTCGCGAGGGAACGGATCAGGGTGCGGCGAATGTTCTCCGCGAGCTTGGGGAGGTCCTCCAGAGGCAGCTTCTTGAGGTCCTCGGGGGAATCGACTTTGGGAAGCTGATCGGCGGGGATGTCCGTAAATTCAAAAGAGTTCTCCATCTGTCTCCAAGTCGCCTGTTTCGGTTGCCTCCGGGTCCGTCGATTCCACTTCCTCGCCGCTCGGCTCGTCTCCGAAGGGTTCCAATACGTTTTCTCCGTTCCGCTTCTTTCGGATGATCTCGATACGCCCCTGGGCTTCGTCGAGGCGTTTCTCGCAGATCCGGTGGAGACGCGTGCCCCGTTCGTAGTTCTTGATCAAATCCTCCAGCGGCATTTGGTCGGATTCCATTTCCCGCACCAGCTCTTCCAACTGCTCCAAAGCATTCTCGAACGCCAGGTCGGCGTCGACCGGGTCATCGTTGTCGGAGGCTTTCGGCATGTCCACTGTTCGGGGCGTCCTTCACGACCCCACCCCTATTCCTTCGCTTGGAACGGCCCGAGTTCAAGCCTTTTGATTGGCGGGCCGCCGGTTTGGGATACTGGCTCGGGTTTCAGGGGTGGCCACGGCGAGTGCGTTTTTCACCATGCCGAACTCCTCATCCCTTGGCCTTTTTCTTCTCCAGCGACTGGATGTAGAGGATGATCGATTCGATCTCGTGATCCTTGAGGACGCCGAGGTAGGAGGGCATACCGACGCCGGTGGCCTCCGTCTCGTAGCCTTCGGCGACGCGGCGTTCGGGATCGAGGATGGACTCCCGGAGGTAGGTCTCGTCCACGGACCGGATGAAGGAACCGTCGGTGAACTCGCGGCGCGTTTTCCACAAGCCGGTCCAGGCGGGGCCGACCGCGACCTCGGAGCCGTCCGCGGCGGAGGCCGAGGGGACGGGGAGTCCGGGCTCTCCGGTGGCGTGGCAGGCGATGCACCCGTAACGAACCGCCGTTTCCTTCCCGAGGTCGGCGCTGGGTTCGACGCTTGCTTCGGCGCCCGCCAGCGACTGCTTCGGGGTCATGTCGATCTCGTCGCTCTCGAATCCCCGGGAAGTGAGATCGATTTTCTCGAGGGAGTGGACGGTGAGGTAGGCGGATTCGACCTGCGTCGAATCGGCAACGGGGATCCGGTAGGTGACCCTGAGGGAATGGGACGGGCGCATGTCGGGCAGGCCGAGGAAGAGGCTCTTGCGGTCCTTCGAAAGCTGGGCGCTGGCGAGGGGAACGGATTCCTGGCCCGGTTCGCCGTCGAGCTTGAAATTGCCCGATCCGTAATTGTGGGTTTGCCGGTAGTTCCATCGATCGATGGAGTAGCGCCCCGGATCGGCGGCGAGTTCGGGGGAAAGTTCGTGGTCGAAAGAGAGAAGCACGCCGCGTTCGCCGGCCTCGATTTCGCGGGGAATCCAGGAGTCTTCGCCGGTCGGACGCACGCGGAAGAGACCGCTGATCCGCTCGGCCGAGGTGCCCCAGATTTCGAAGCCGCTCAGATAGAGGCGACCGTCGATCGGGTGGACGCGGCCTTTGATGACACCCGAGGGGAATCCGGCGAGCACCGGAAACGCGGCGCCCTGCCTCCGGTTCTTGTCGAGGTAGATCTTGAAAATCTCGGGACGGTTGTAGCCGATGAGGACGAGGGCTTCGTCGAGCGCGCCCATCTTGGTGCCGTTTTTCATCCAGACCTGCGAGGCGGCCGAGGGGTTGATGAAGTGGGGGATCCAGACTTCCGGTGGGGCGATGGGGGCGGGATGCACCGCCTCGTCCTTGAATTTGGACGGCTGGAAACCGTAGTATTTTCCCTTCTCGATCCGGTAGACGGGCGTGGCCGGTTTCCAGTGCCCCTGCTGGTCGCTGGAGGTGAGGATGCCGGTTGCCGGATCGTAGCCGATGTAGGGCTGACGCAGGCCGGTGGCGATGGTCTCGTAGGATCTGCCGTCCGGGGAGACTCGGGCGACGATGCCGTTGGCGAGGCCGCGGGTGGAGGCGACCTGGCCGCCCTTGGCGAGGTAGAAGCCGCCCTCGGGAATGGCGATCATGTCCATGGCGAACTCCCGCGTCTCTCCGGTCTGAGGCACCACGTTGGAGAAGTTCTCGAACCAGTCGGCCTCGCCGTTGTCGTCGGTGTCGTGCAGGCGAACGATGCCGTTGCGGTCGGAAACGTAGATCTCCCCGTCGACGATGCAGACCGATTTCGGGTCGTGCAGACCGGAGGCGAAGCGGGACCAGGTGACTTTATCGCTGCCCTCCTCGAGACCGTCGACGAGCCAGATGTCCCCGTCGAAGGTGCAGAACGCGGCGCTTCCGTCCGGGAAAAAGTCGAAGCCGGCGAGGCGGACGTTGCGTTTCCACGGGTTGGGGACGGGAATATCGATGTCGTCGAACACGAAGGGGGCGTCCTCCGTGGCCGGGGATTGGGTCGTGACGACCGACTCGGGCCAAGTTCTTTGGGCGGGTGGCGTTGAAGAATGCCGAGCCTCTTTTTCCGTCTCCAAGGTCGCGAGGCCGCGGGAGACGACCAGTCGTTGCGGGTCCGGATTCGGCTCGAAGGCCTTCCATTCTCCGCCCGACTCGAGACGCCGGAGAGTTTCCTTCCGGGACTCGATTAGGATGCTGTGGGCGATCGAATCTCCGTCGGTTCGAATCGCCTCGACCACGGGCGTTCCGGCGACGGTGTATTCGATCGAAATACCGTCTTGGATCAGCCGTATTCCCGAAAACCGCCCCATTTCCGCCGGGATCGGGCCGAGACCGACCTCACCTTCGTCCGATCCGCCCCGCTCGCGGGGGTCGCGGTCCGCCGGCTTGTCTCCGACCGACCATCCCGGCAGGGCGGGGGTGGCGCTGACCGGCGTGCCGATCGGCTTGGGCAGGCTGTCCTGACCGGGAGGCGCCTTGCGGTTGGGCAGCCGGTAACTGCCCGTCCCCATGCCGTCCATGGTCAGGTATTCGCCGTCCTCGTTCGCCTTCCAGATCAAGGACCAGCGGAGCAGGTCGGGATCGAAACAGCCGTAGTGATCGTCGCCCAGCTTCACGATGATCCCGCGGGGCGTCAGGTTGGTCGGCTCGGGATTCTCTCCGAACTCGCGCGCGTCCAGCGTTTGGCAGAAAAACGGAAAGGCGTCTTCCACGAAGGAACCGAAGGGCGAGTCGAGCTCGAGGTGCGCCTTGTCCTGCGACTGCGAGGACGCCGCGAAGCAGGCGATCGCCGCGACTAGCGAAAAGAGTTTCGAGGATGTCATGATTGGGAAGCTTCTATGATGGCGGAAGCCGCTGCCGCAATCAATGGCGCGTTTGGTATCGCCGCCCGAAGCCGGGCACCGAATGGCTTTCCCGGTTCGCCGGCTCCTCAACGAAGCAAGCCCAGAATCAGATTCGGGTAAACGCCGGCGGCGAAGATGGCGATGATCAGCAGGATCATGGCGATCCGGGTGACGGCGCCGATCGGGACGGCGAGATCGCCCCCGGCGCTCGCCTTCGGGTCCTCCAGAAACATCGAGGCGGCGACCTTGAGGTAGTAGTAGAATCCGGCCGCCGCCCCCACGAGGCCGACGACGATGAGAAACCACTGTTCCTGCTCCACGGCGAGCTTGAAGACGAAAAACTTTCCGAAGAAGCCGGCGGTCAGGGGAATGCCCGCGAGCGAGGCCATGGCGATGAGAAGCGTCACCGCCAGGAAGGGAGAGCTTTTGAAAAGGCCTCGGTAGGCATCGATGTCTTCGCTGACGACGCGCTGCCGCATGGTCGACATCACCAGAAAGGCGAGGAGGGTCATGAGCAGGTAGGCACCGAGGTAGAAGGCGATGACCGTCGCCGGCGTCAGCGCGTTCGCGGTCGCCGCGGTCGGCGCCGACGCGAGCGCCATGAGCAGAAACCCGGAGTGGGCGATGCCCGAATAAGCCAGCAGGCGCTTGAAGTTCTTCTGCGGCAGCGCGGTCAGGTTTCCGACGATCAGGGTCAGGGCCGCCAAGGCGCCCAACACGAGAGTCACTTTCTCGGCGAGCGCGCCGCTGGACAGAAACGGTTGGGCGAGCCGAAGGAAAACGATGAAGCCCGCCGCTTTCGATCCCACGGAGAGAAAGGCCGTGATCGGCGTCGGCGCGCCTTGGTAGACGTCGGGAATCCAGAAGTGAAAGGGCACGGCCCCGACCTTGAAGGCGACCGCGACCAGGATGAGCGCGAAGGAAAAAAGGGCGGCCGTCGGATTCATGTCGGGGGCCGCCAGCGCGGCGGCGATTTCCCCCAAGTCCATGCTGCCCGTGATCCCGAAGAGCCAGGCGAATCCGTAGACGAGAAAGCCGGTCGAGAGCGCCCCGAGAATCAGGTATTTCACCCCGGCTTCGAGCGAACCGACGTTGCGCCGCAGGTAGGCGACCATGATGTAGAACGAAACGGTGACCAACTCGAGCGACACGAAAATGCTGACGAGGTTGTTGGCCGACGCCATCCACATGAGTCCGGCGCAGGTGAACATGGGGAGGGCGAAGAATTCGCCGAGTCCGGCCTGGCGGTGCGCGCCGGGGGCCGGGCTGGCGGTTTGCTCGACGACGAGGGGGCTCAGGTCGGCGGCCATGATCAGCACGATCAGGGTGGTGAGCACGGCGATGCCTTTGAAATACAGAGCCATCTGGTCGCCCGAGCTGTAGAACTGCCAGAAAGCACCGTCGGTCGACTCCGGCCACTCCACGCGGAAGAGCAGAACGAAAACCACCGCGAGACCGAGCATCCCGATCCAGGCGATGACGCGCTTGTCCTCCAGTTTGACGAAGGCGTCGATCATCAGCATCAGCAGGCCGAGCGCGACGACGATGATTTCGAGATAGTAGACCGGCATTGTGGAAAAGGGAGAAGGCGGGAGGTTGAAAGGAGAAACGGGGTTCGGCGAACAGGGTCGGGTCGAAGGGTTGACAGGGTTGGATCAGCCGGGAGTCACGAGAAAGAAGCCGTCGAGCGCGTGACGAATGTATTGGTTGAGAAGTTCCGGAACGAATCCGACCGAAATCAAGGCGACCAGGAGGATCAGGACGGGGAGCGCGGCGGGCCAGGCGAGGTCGGCTTTGGATTGGAGCTTGGCCGGCGCGGGGCCGTAGAAAATGCTGCGGTAGGCGCGCAGCATGTAGACCGCCGAAATGACCACGCCCCAGAGCGCGATGATCGTGGTCCATTGCAGCCACCCGAGGGAACCTTCCGCGTCGGCGAATCCGCCGAAGAAGACGTTGATCTCGGCGGCGAAGTTCGCGAATCCGGGCAGCCCGGCGGCGGCGAAGGCGGCGAAGCCGAAGAGGAGGCCGAGCCGGGGGGCGTTGGCGGCGAGGCCGCCGAGCTTGGCGAACTCCAGGGTGCCGAATCGCTCGCGGATCGATCCCGCCAGCGCGAAGAGCAGGGCGATGGAGATTCCGTGGGCGAACATGAGCAGCACGGCGCCGGCCAGCCCGAGCTTGTTGCCGGCGGCGATCCCCAGGAAAATGTAGCCCATGTGCATGACGCTCGAATAGCCGAGCATGCGGTCGAGTCGCTTCTGCGCGACGGTGACGAGGCCGAGGTAGATGATGTTTCCGAGCAGGAGCACCAGCACCAGGTTCAGCAGGGCCTCGGCCCCGGCGGGGGCGAACGGCAGGGCGATGCGGATGAGGCCGTAGACGCCGAATTTCTTCAGGACCCCCGCGTGGAGCATGGCGACGGGAATGGGGGCGTCGGAGTAGGCGGGCGCCGCCCAGCCGTGAAAGGGAAACAGCGAAACGAGAATGCCGAAACCGACCAGGAGGAGGAAGAAAATCCAAGTCTGCCGCTCTGCGGCGATGCCGGTCTCGGGTGACCTGGCGAGAGCGGCGAGATCGGCGATGGCGAAGGTGGAGCCTCCCAGCGCCACCACGGCCATGAGGAGCCCGACCAGCAGCACGAGACTGCCGATGCTCAGGTAGATGGTGACGGTCCAGGCGGTTCGGACCCGGTTTTCGCCCCGCCCGAAGAGGCCGATCATGAGAAAGGTCGGGATCAGCGCCAGTTCGTGGAAGGCGTAGAGGAAGAAGAGGTCGGTCGAGCAGAACGCCCCGATGGCGCCGCCGCCGATGAGCAGCAGCGACAGGTAGTAGAGCCGCGAGCTGCCGACGATGGCGTTTTCCCTGGGAGAAACTAGCACCGCCGCCACGAGGACGATGGCCGACAGCAGCAGGAGCACGAGACTGATGCCGTCGAGGCCGAAGGCGAGGCTGATCTCGGGCATGCCCGCCGCGTCGATCAGCGAGCGGGAACTCTCGAACTGGAAGGCGCCTTCCACCTGGAACCGGAAGTTCAGGGCGGCGAAGAGGCTGAGAACCAGAACGACGACGGACGATCCCAGCGCGGTGAGGCGCGCCGGTGCTCCCAGCGCGATGGTCAGCGCGGCGAGAAGCGGCAGGAGAACGATGATTTCGATGAGGCTCACGACGGTTCCGGGAAAAGAGTTTGGATCAAAGGACGAGAAAGTAGATCAGGACGACGACGGCAACTCCGAAGAAGAAGGCGTAGGCCTGCACGTTGCCGACTTGGAACACCCGCAGGAACCTGCCGGCCGACATCGCGCTCATGGCGGGGAAGCGGGTGATCGCCGGGTCCAGGACGTAGCGGTCGACGACGTCGAGAAAGGCGGCGACGCCGTCCTGGAAAATGCGGACGAGAGCAATGTAGATCTCGTCGAGGTAGAATTTCCTGGCGAGAACCCGTATGCGGAGAGGCTCTTCCTTTTTCCCCCGGTAAAGAAAGTAGGCCGCCGCGACGCCGGCGATCAGTCCGAGCATGGAGAGCGTCGCGGTGAGTCCGAAGCTTCCGAACAGGTGCCCCACGTCGGCCTGCCCGCGGGCGAGCAGGGGCCCGGCGAGCAGTCCGTAGGCGGAAAACAGCGCCATGAAAGCCAGCAGCGCGAGGGGCACCCACATGACGGGACCGACTTCCTCGGCGTTTTCGGTGTCGTCGGAGCGGGTCCCGCCGAGGAATGCCACCATGAGGAGGCGGGTCATGTAGAAGGGCGTGAGGAACGCCACGATCATGGCGAGGACGTAGGGACCGATCATGCCTTCGCGGAGGGCGGCTTCGAGGATGGCCTCCTTGCTCCAGAACCCGCTGGTGAAAGGCACCGCGACGAGAGCGGCGGCGCCGATGGCGAAGGTCGCGAAAGTGATCGGCATCTTGCGGCGCAGGCCGCCCATCTTCCAGATGTCCTGCTGGTGGTGGCAGGCGTAGATGACCGCGCCCGCCCCGAGGAACAGCAGCGCCTTGAAAAAGGCGTGGGTGTAGAGGTGGAACATGCCGGCGTCGGTGCCGCCGCTGCCGAGGCCCTGGGCCATGATCATGTAGCCTAGCTGCGAAACGGTGGAGTAGGCGAGGATGCGTTTGATGTCGTTCTGCTGGAGCGCCATCAGGGCCGCTAGAAGCGCGGTGACGGCTCCGATCCAGGCGATGACGGTGGCGGCCATGTCGGCGGCCTCGATCAGGAAGACGACGCGGGCCAGCATGAAAACGCCGGCCGCCACCATGGTCGCGGCGTGGATGAGCGCGGAGACCGGTGTCGGGCCTTCCATGGCGTCCGGCAGCCAGACGTGGAGCGGCACCTGGGCCGACTTGCCGATCGCGCCGCAGAACACGCACAGCGCCGCGGCGTTGAGCAGGGTCATGTTGGTGACGCCGCCGACGGCCGCTTCGATTTCGTCGAAATAGATCGAGCCGGTCAGGATCCAGACGAGCAGGATGCCGATCATGAACCCGAAGTCGCCGATCCGGTTGGTGAGAAAGGCCTTCTTGGCGGCGTCGGCGGCCGAGGCCTTCTGATACCAGTGCCCGATCAGGATGTAGGAGCTGACCCCGACCAGTTCCCAGAAGATGAACATCATCACGAAATTGTTCGCGAGAACGATGCCGGTCATGGAGAACATGAAGAGCGAAAGGCCGGCGAAGTAGCGCGATTTTCCGCGGTCGTCGCGCATGTAGCCCAGCGAGAAAAGATGCACGAGGAATCCGACGAAAGTCACCACCAGCATCATCCCGCGGGCGAGAGAGTCCACGGTCATCCCGATTTCGACCTGGAAGGTGTCTTGGCCGAGGTCGATCCACGGGAACGACCTGATTTCGGCGTCGCTGCCGCCGGCCGCGAGCATGGCGGCGAGGACGAGCGTCAGCAAAGCGGAGCCTGTCGAGAGGAGCGCGCTGAGGCCGGACCAGCGCTTCAGACCCAGGAGTATCATCGCCGCCACCAGCAGGGGCAGCAGCAGAAGAATCCAGGCTATCGTGTTCACATCCATGTAAAAGCGGTCGGTGACGAACTCAGTGTTTCATCGTGTTGATCTTGGTCGCGTCCGTGGTATGGCGGGATCGGAACAGTGCCACGATGATGGCGAGGCCGACGGCGACTTCCGCGGCGGCGACCGTGATGATGAAGAAGATCAAGACGTGGCCGTCGTAGGCGGGCTCGCCGCCGACGAGATTGAACCGGGAGAAGGCCACCAGCGTCAGGTTGGCGGCGCTCAGCATCAGCTCGAGACACATGAAAATGACGATGAGATTGCGACGCACCAGCACGCCCGCCAGGCCGATGGCGAACAGCAGGCCACTGACGAAGAGAAAATGATTCAGAGTGAGAGCGGATTCCATCAAGTCGCGGTCGCGGGCGGTTCGGTTATTTAAGTTCCTTCTTGCTCAACACCACCACGCCGACGGTCGCGACGAGCAGCAGGACGGCGATCACCTGAACCGGGAACGAGTAGTGACCGAAGAGAAGTTCACCGATGCGGTGCACGTCGGAGGTGCCGGGCCCGCCGGGCGTGTCGACGGGCATGAAGCGGGCGGAACCGGCTTCCGTGCGTTTCAGGACCTCGATCAGCAGCGCGA
Organism: Verrucomicrobiales bacterium; assembly: GCA_040905585.1. Taxonomy (GTDB): domain Bacteria; phylum Verrucomicrobiota; class Verrucomicrobiia; order Verrucomicrobiales; family DEV007; genus Arctic95D-9. The sequence goes on along the minus strand of JBBDRG010000045.1, from coordinate 47,024 downwards.
CGAAGGCGAGCACCACGGCCCCCGCGCCGGCGAGCCCGAAGTAGGGCAAGCGTTTCCGCTCCTCCCGGGGCACGTCCATCAGCATGATGATGAAGAGGAAAAGCACCATGATGGCTCCCGCGTAGACCAGGATCTGCAGAATGCCGACGAGAAACGCGTTCAACTGGATGAAAAGCGCCGCCAGCCCCAGGAACGACACCACCAGAGAAAAAGCCGCCGAGACCGGGTTCCTGTACACCACGACGCCGACTCCACCGATCAGGGCGAGGGCGGAAAAGATGTAGAAGAGGAAGGTCATTGGGAGGAGTGGCAGGAAGCAGGAAGCAAGGAGCAGGAATTCATGTCAGCGAGTCCCTGATCTTGCGGGTATAGGCTCCGAGAAGCCGACCGGTCGAATCGAGGAGTTCCGGTACGCTGCTGGACTGGTGATAGTCGAGGTCCTTGGCCAGGATCAGTTGGTATTTCAGTTCTTCGAGGGACGCTTCGGCGATGTTGAGAAATTTGAGCTTGTCGGCGACTCCGCGTCGATGGAAGCCCTCCACGATATTTGATGGAACCGAGACTGCGGCTCGTCGAACCTGCGATGTCAGACCGTAAACTTCCTCCTTCGGGAAGTGGCGTGTCGCTCGATACACTTCGAGAACCATTTCGTGCGCTTTCTGCCATACAATTAGATCTTGAAAACTCCGCGCTGTTTCTGCCATTCCAGCTCCTTAACTCCTTCCCCACCCTCACTTCAACTCGTTCCACTTGTTCACGAGGCCCGTGCGCACCCCTCCGATTTCGTAAAGCTTCTTCTTGTCGTGTATCATTTCGGCGCGGGTGGTGCCAGTGATGGCGTAGTCTTTTCGCAGGAAGATGGCCTGCTCGGGGCAGACTTCTTCGCAAAGACCGCAGTAAATACAGCGGATCATGTCGATGTCGAATTCTTTGGGCCGCTTCTCGACCTTGGCCCACTTGTCGTCGCTGGGGATCTCTTCGGGAACCATGCTGATGGCTCGGGGCGGACAGATGAATTCGCACAACTGGCAGGCGACGCACCGCTCGCGATCGCGCTCGTCGACGACCAGGGCGGGTGCGCCCCGGTAGTGCTCCGGCAGATGGCTGTCCCATTTCTCTTCGGGATACTGCATGGTCACCTTCTTCTTTCCGGAAAGGATGCGGAAGAGGTGGCCGAGAGTCACCCGCAAGCCCTTGGCGAGGGCAGGGAGGTAGAGCTGCTCCCACCATTTGAGTTTTGGACGTTCGACGACAATTGCCATACGGGATTCGAAAAGATCGGAGTTATGCGAGCCACATCAGGAGAAGCGCCGTCAGGACGACGTTGAAGAGGGCCAGTTCGAAGAAGAACACCCAGCCGAGCCGCATCAATTGATCGTAGCGGAAGCGGGGCAGGGTCCAGCGGACGGCGATGAAAAACAGGATGAAGGCGATTACCTTGGCGAAGAAGACGCCGATGTGGATGAACCCGTGCCACCAAGGCACGGCGGCATCGACGCTTTCCGGCGCGAGCCAGCCGAAGGGGAGGCTCCAGCCGCCGAGGAACAGCGTCACGGCGAGGCCCGAGCCGATGATCATGGCGGCGTACTCGCCGAGGAAGAAAAGGGCGAACTTCATCGAGCTGTATTCGGTGTGGTAGCCGGCCACGAGTTCCGTTTCGCACTCGGGAAGGTCGAAGGGAAGGCGGTTCGTCTCGGCGAACATCGAAGTGGTGAAAATAACGAACGAGAGAACGATGGGTATCGTGAGGAGCCAGCCCTTGAGACTGAGCCCTTCCCCCCAGAGCGGCAGCAGCGCCCAGCCGTTCACGGCTTGGTATTGAACGATTCGCCCGAGGTTCAGATCGCCGTAGACCATCAGGAGGGGAACGACGGAAAGGGCCAGCGAAATTTCGTAGGAAATCATCTGGCTGGTCGAACGGACCCCGCCGAGAAAGGGGTATTTCGAATTCGACGCCCAGCCCGCGAGCACGATCCCGTAGACGGTCAAGGAGGCGATCGCGAAGACGAAGAGCGGTCCGACGTCCAGGTCGGCGATGACCATTTTCTCGCCGAAAAGGCGGCTTCCGAAGGGCAGCACGGCGCAGGTCAGCAGAGCGGGCACCATCGTGAGCGCCGGGGCGAGCCAGTAGTAGCCCTTGCGGACATGGTCCGGAGTGAAGTCCTCTTTCAGCAGAAACTTGAGGCCGTCGGCCACGGGCTGAAGAATCCCGGCCGGACCCACTCGGTTCGGACCGACGCGATCCTGCATCGCGGCGCTGACGCGGCGTTCCGCCCACACTGCGAGCGCCACCATGGGCAGGATCGTGAGAAACACGAACCCGCCGACTTTGACGAACGCTGCGATAATGATTTGCCAGTCCATTCAGGTAAAGAGGTCAACCAACGACGAGGCCTTTTGCGATGCGTTCTTTCTCCCGCTCGAGGAGCGGAATGGTTTCTCCGGTTTCGATCAGAGGTAGGCCGAGGTCGCCGACCCCACCCCAGGTCAGGCCCTCGAACTCGGGAATTTCCCCCGCGAGTTGGGCGAAGATGTCGGCGGCGGTGTAGACGCCGTTTTCGCCCCCGGTGGCTTGGACGAGATCGCGGACTATTTCCCACGGCTCGAGCGTTTGTCCCGGACCGTCCACGGCCTTGTTGAGACGCTGGAGGCGTCCGGTGACGTTGATCATGGTGCCGGATTTCTCCGCCCAGCAGGCGCCCGGCAGCACCACGTCCGCGGCGTCGGCGGTCGGGTTCGCGAGGGGATAGGAGGTCAGGAAGAAATCGAGCTTGTCGAGCAGTTCGGGACTGAAATCGGCGTCGTCGACTAAGTTTTCCTGGAGGGCGACGAGGCCTTTGATGCTGCCTTTTTGGATGCCTTTCCTGATGGAGGCGAGTCGGGATCCCGGCTTCTTGAGACCGAGGACGAGCTTGGCGCCGTTGGTGTTGGGGTTGCCGTCGGCGGAAATGAGATAGCCGTCCCCCTCTCCCTGGCGCGGCACGATGTCGAGGTGATCGGCGCCGAAGTGCTTGGCGAGGCGCTTGACCATGAGGAGTTCCTCGTTCGTCATCCGCGCCGAGGCGATGATCGCGATTTCGCCCCCCTCCAGTCCGGAGAGCTTTTCCGCCGCGACGGCGATCGCTTCGCTCCAGTCGGCGACGCGGTGGCGGTTCCCCTCTCTGATCAGCGGATCGGTGAGTCTCGCTTCGCTGTCGATCCAGTGGTAGTTGAGACGGTGCGAATCGGGCATCCAGTCTGAGTTCACCTCGTTGTTTCGCCGCGGCGTGATGCGGTAGATCTTGTTCTGCCGACTGTGGACGACGATGTTGCAGCCGGTCCCGCAGTTCGTGTCGACGGTTGGGGTTTCCTTCATGAACCACACCCGCATCTGAAAGCGGAAGTCGTTCGAGGTCAGGGCGCCCACCGGACAAATGTCGACGGTGTTGAGAGAATAATTGTTCGCCAGCTCGCGGCCCGGATAGACGCTCAGAACGGTGTGGCTGCCGCGGTCGGTGAAACCCAGGACGGGATCGTCCGCGATCTCTTCGCTGAAGCGGATGCAGCGGCTGCACAGAATGCAGCGTTCGTCGTCGAGGCGGATGCGCGGCCCGACGTCGACGTTCTTGGGCTTCTTGACCTTCTGTTCGCGGAAGCGGGATTTCCCCTTGCCGTGCTCGACGCTGAACTCCTGCAGCCGGCATTCGCCGGCTTGATCGCAGATGGGGCAATCGAGGGGATGGTTGGCGAGGAGCAGCTCCATGACCCCGCGGCGGCATTCCTCGGTCAAGGCGCCGGTGGTGCGGATGCCCATGTTGGGGGCGATGGTGTTGGCGCAGGCGATCGCGGGCCGCGGTATCCAGGCGATCGGAAGGTGGCCGCTCTCGTCCGGTTCGGGCGGGTCGTCTCCGGGGCGCGGGCGCGGGGGCATCCCCATTTCCACGAGACACATGCGGCAGTTGCCGGGCGAGGTCAGCTTGGGGTGGTAGCAGTAATGCGGCACCTCGGCACCGACTTGGCGGCACGCTTCGATCATGCGGGTGCCCTTGGGAAACTGGTGCCATTCCCCGTCGATCTGAACGTCCAGAAGATCTGTCTTTTCTTCGCTCATTTCAGGGCGGTCGCGGCGACGAGGGATTCGGGGTTGACGATGGCGCCTTCGAGTTCCGGGTCGGTGTCGGAAATCAGTTCGTCGCGGAATTTCTCGATGAAGCTCTCCGTCGGCCAGGCGCAGGCTTCGCCGAACGCGCAGATGGTCCGCCCGTCGATGTTCCGGGCCACGGCGTCGAGGGTGTCGATGTCGCTGGGAGAGGCGTTGCCGGCGACGACGCGGTCGGTGATTTTCTTCATCCAGAGCGTTCCCTCCCGGCACGGCGTGCACTGGCCGCACGATTCGTGGGCGTAGAAGGCGTTGATGTTGTTGAGCACCCAGCCGATCGAGCGGCTGTCGTCGATCACGATCACTCCGCCGGAACCGGCCATCGAGCCGCAGGCCGCGAGGGTGTCGAAGTCCATCGGGATGTCCTCGATGCTGAGTTCGCGTTCGTTCTCGCCCTTGCCCACCTTGAAGACTTCGCCGGCGCGCAGCACCTTGGCCGAGGACCCGCCGGGGATCACCGCCTTGAGCTTGCGGCCCTCCTTCAATCCGCCGCACAGATCGTCGATCAGTTCGCCCAGCGTGACTTTGCCGACCTCGACCTCGAAGTAGCCCGGCTTCCGCACGTCGCCGCTGACGCAGAGAATGCGGGTGCCGGTGTTGTTGGGAGTGCCGGTTTTCGCCCACTCTTCGCCGCCGACTTCGATGATGTGCTTCACGTGGCACAAGGTCTCGACGTTGTTGACGATGGTCGGGCAGAGATAAAGTCCTATCGCCGCCGGGAAATAGGGCGGCTTGATGCGCGGGTAGGCGCGCTTGCCTTCGAGCGATTCGATGAGTCCCGTTTCCTCGCCGCAAATGTAGGCCCCGGCGCCCCGGTGGACGTAAATCTCCAGATCGAACCCGGAACCGAGGATGTCCTTGCCGAGAAAGCCTTTGGCATGCGCTTCCTCGATCGCCTTTTCGAGAATCCTGGCACCTTCGGGGAATTCCTCGCGGATGTAAATGTAGGCGAGATTCGCTCCGACGGCGAAACACGAAATGATCATCCCCTCGAGGATCTGGTGCGGATCCTGGTGGATGATGTAGCGGTCCTTGAAGGTCCCTGGCTCCGATTCGTCCGCGTTGCAGATCAGATAGACCGGCTTTTCGTTGTTCGGCGGAATGAACCCCCATTTCACCCCGGCGGGAAAGCCCGCTCCGCCGCGTCCGCGCAGGCCGCCCTTCTTTACTTCGTCGGTGATCTCCTGGGGCTTCATTCCGAAAGCCTTCTCGAGCTGCGCGTAGCCGCCGTCGCCCATGTAGGTCTTGATGGACGGATCCCAGCCTTCGCGATCGACGTTCTTGAACACCACCCGGTGCTCTCTCGGATGCGGCTCCTTGCCGCTCTGGTATTGAATGCCGCTCATCGTTCAGGAATACTGGTTCAGCAGGGCGTCCACGTCGGATACCGCTTCGTGGAAATCGTCGTTGACCAGGCAGACCGGGCCGGTGCCGCAACTCGCTAGACATTCGGCGAACTCGATGCTGAATTTTCCGTCCGGGCTCACCGCGACGGGGTTGTGGTGGGTGACCCCGGAGCGGTCGATGCCGGTCTTTTCGCAAAGCGACTCCATCAGCTTGTAGCCGCCCGCCATGGCGCAGCTCAGCGTGCGGCAAACGCGGATGTGATACTTGCCCGGCGCCGACTGCCGGAACCCGGGATAGAAGGTCACGACCTCGAGCACCTGGATCGGTTCCAGTTCGAGTTTCGTCGCGGCCCACTCGATCGATTCCTCCGAGAGATAGCCGAAATGGTGCTGCAGCGCATGGAGCACCGGCATCACGGCCGAACGCTTGCTCACCGGATAATGGGTGACGCGTTCGTCGATTTCTTTTTCCAGGGTTTTGGGAACTTTGAAAGACATGATCGAATGATCGCTGCAAGGTTGTCGGAAACTCGTCAACCTATCGGTCGCACTCTCCCATCACGAAATCGAGGCTTCCGAGAATGGCGACAGTGTCGCTCATCATGCTGCCGGGCAGGAGCTTCGACAGAATACTGAGATTCACGAAAGACGGGGCGCGGATTTTGAGGCGGTAGGGAACGCCGCCGCCCTTGGAGTGAATGTAGAATCCCAGTTCGCCCTTCGGATTTTCAGCGCCGAAATACACTTCGCCGGCCGGAGCGTCGAGGCCTTCGGTCACGAGAATGAAGTGGTGGATCAGTTCCTCCATGCTCATGAGGACCCGCTCTTTTTCCGGGATCCGATCCTTGCTGTCGCCTACGTTGATGGGGCCATCCGGGAGATCCGCCATGGCCTGGCGGAGAATCCGGACGCTCTGCCGCATTTCTTCCATTCGCACCAGATAACGGTCGAAACAGTCGCCGACCGTTCCGATGGGAATGTCGAAATCGTAGCGCGCATAGTCGAGGTAGGGGTTCGCCTTGCGCACGTCGTGTTCGATGCCGCTGCCGCGGAGATTGGGCCCGCTGAGCCCCCAGGCGACGGCGTCCTCTTTGCGGATGACGCCGACGTCGCGGGTCCGGTCGAGGAAAATCTTGTTGCGCGTCAGCAGCGTGTCGACCTCGTCGAGCGCCGGGAGGATTTCGTCGCAGAACTTGCTCAGTTGTTCGAGGAACCCTTCGGGCAGGTCGCGGATCTGACCGCCGACGCGGGTGTAGCTCGTCGTGAACCGCGCCCCCGTGAGGAGTTCGCAAAGGTTGTAGACCGTCTCCCGTTGCGTGAAGGTGTAGAGAAACACGGTCATCGCCCCGACGTCCATCGCGTAGGCGCCGATCCCGAGAAGGTGGGCGGAAATGCGGGCCATCTCGCAGCAGATCGTGCGGATCGTCTGCCCGCGCATCGGCAGCTCCCAGCCCATCAGTTTTTCCACGGCAAGGGCGTAGGCCACGTTGTTGGCAAGCGGAGCGAGGTAGTCCAACCGGTCCGTGTAGGGAACGAACTGGTCGTACTGCATGTTCTCGGCGATTTTCTCGTCGCCGCGATGCAGGAATCCGATGTCCGGATCCGCCTTGGTGACCATTTCGCCGTCGAGCTCGAGGACGAGGCGCAGCACGCCGTGGGTGGCCGGGTGCGACGGGCCCATGTTCAGGACGAGCTTCTCGCCGACCAGATCTTCGGTCGTTTGCTGGTAACCCTCCAGCTCCGAAGCGCGGGCGGCGGAATCCTGAATGTCGAGTTTTCTCGTCGTGGTCGCCATGTCGTATCGGTGATTCGAAGATCTCCGCGAAACCCGTAAAAAGCCGACTATCGGTGCGCCGATTTGGAGTTTCAAGCCGAGTTTGTGAAAACTTTCACAAAGTCCGCGGGGCGGTCGTCCGTTACAAAGCCAAGCGAAGATTCCACTCGTTCCGGGCGCGGTTCCGGGTCATCGTTCAAGTCATGGAAAAGCACAAATCGGTCGACGGGAACGTCGAAGGAAACAAAAGCGTCGGAACCTCGATCGTGGTCGGCGCTCTGGGCGTTCTGAGCACGCTCTACCTCCTCAACCCGACCGGAGGATTCGTCGAATTCATCCCCGACAACTTCCCGATCGTGGGCAATCTCGACGAAGCCGCCGCCGCGGCGCTTCTCATCAGTTGCCTCGGTTACTTCGGCGTGGACATCGCCAGCTGGTTCGGCCGGAAAGAAAAGGGCAAGTCCGACATCATCGACGTAGACGTCGACGAGAGTTGAGCCGTTCGGTTCCGCCCGACTGTCGGCACGCGATCGAACAGGGTCGAGTCGGCGACTTGACCCTCTCGAGTCGGACGGTTTCGGAAGATCGACCTCCGCTCCCGGATACGGAGACTCTTGTCGGCAACCGATCTCGCGGCGGCGCGGTCCGGCCTGCTGACCGAAGGCGTCACTCTCCCATTTGCGCGGCGGCGGCGACGGCGGCGGCTTCGCCCTCCTCCGAATGCCGGAGCGCGGTTCCCGATTGCTGGGCGGCGCGGAGCTTGGCCATGTAGGGCTCGGGGTTCGCGTCGAAGGCTTTCACGCAGGGGTGGCAGCAGAAAAGCACCTCCTGGCCTTCGTGGACGCGACGGAGGGGCTTGTCCCTGATAGCGGTGAGCGGTCTGTCGATCACCGCGCAGGTGTCGAAGGGGTAGGGCTTGACGTTCGCGTTGGCGGCGGACTCCCGGGTCGCGCATCCGACCGGAAGGAGCGCGGCGAGCGTGACGGATAGGATGAAGAGTGACGGTTTCATGCTTACGGAATCAGTGTCGCCCGCCACCGCGGGACATCAAGTCGATTCCGGGCTGCGAATTTGTTTGCAGACCCATCGGATTCCGCTTTCTATGGCTCCCTGCCGCACCGTGCGGCTGCGAGCTGAAAGCCGATGGCGACGATCAAAGTGGCGTGTCCCCGCTGTGGGCAAAAGGTGTCGGGAGACGAGAGTTTCTTCGGCACCACCGTGGAGTGCCCGGTTTGTTCGTCGGCGATCGATTTCCCCGGTCAAAAACGGGAGGGATTGCAGCAGGGCGAGTTGAAGTCCGTCCCGCCGACGCACGAGCCCGAGCCGGAAAGTCCCTCGACGCCGGCGTTTCGGGGGAGCGAGGAGGAAGCGCCGCCGCAAGCCCCGCAGCATGCCGTGGCGGAGCCCGAAATTTCGGAAGCGCCCCCGTCGCCGATTTTCGGCGCCATCTCCATGGTTTCGGCGGTGATCGCGGTGGTGACCTGCGGGATCGCCGGTCCTCTCTTCGCTCCGCTCGCCATCATCTTCGGCCACACCGCGCTGGCCAAGGCTCGCCACAGCCCCGTCCAGCCGGCGCCCGGCCACACTCTGGGTGCCATCGGACTGATGATCGGCTACGTCAGCTTGCTGCTCACGATTACGGTTTTGGTCGTATTGGTGTTCTTCGGTGACTCGATCCGGTCCTTCGTCCTCCCGACCGACAGTTGAGCGGAGGCGCTCCGCTGCGAGGTTGGCGCTTGCAATCGGGCCCGTTTCGGTTACCGCTGCGCGGGAAATCTTTAGAGGCTGGAATTCCAGAAATTTTAGTCTTTTTAATATTGAAGATCTCTTAATTAATAGGAAACTAACCACCCAGAAGACTCATGTTCGAAACGACGATCACCAACATCCGCGGCCGTGAAATCATCGATTCGCGGGGTAATCCCACGGTCGAGGTCGACGTGGAACTCGAGGGCGGCGCCCTCGGCCGCGCCGCCGTTCCCAGTGGAGCCAGCACCGGCGAGCACGAAGCATGGGAATTGCGTGACGGCGACAAGGACCGCTACCTGGGCAAAGGCGTTCTCAAGGCGGTCGAAGCGGTCAACGGGAAAATCTGTCCGGAACTGGTCGGTCTCGACGCGACCGACCAGAACCTCGTCGACAAGGCGATGTTCGAGCTGGACGGTTCGCCGAACAAAAAGAATCTCGGTGCCAACGCCATCCTCGGCGTTTCGCTGGCGACCGCCCACGCCGCGGCGAACCAGTTGCAGCTTCCGCTCTACAAGTACCTCGGCGGGCCGAACGCCAAGGTGCTTCCGGTTCCGATGATGAACATTCTCAACGGCGGCGCCCATTCCGACGCGCCGATCGATTTTCAGGAATTCATGATCATGCCCAGAGGGGCGGAGACGTTCCGCGAGGCGCTGCGCCAGGGCGCCGAAATTTTCCACGCCCTCAAGAAGGTGCTGCAGGACCGGGGGCTTTCGACCACCGTGGGCGACGAAGGCGGGTTCGCTCCGAATCTCGAATCGGCGGGCGACGCGCTCGAAGTCATCGCGCAGGCGGTGGACAAGGCCGGCTACAAGCTCGGAGAAGAGATTTTCATCGCTCTCGACGTGGCCTCCTCGGAGTTCTACGACGCCGACAAGGGGAAATACATTTTCAAGAAGTCGGACGGTTCCGAGAAGACCGCCGAGGAACTCGTGGACTACTACGTGGAGCTCCAGAAGAAGTATCCCATCCTCTCCATCGAGGACGGATGCGACGAGAACGACTGGGACGGCTGGAAGACGATCACCGAGAAGATGGGGGAAAAGACCCAGCTCGTCGGGGACGATCTTTTCGTGACCAACACCGAGTTTCTCCAGAAGGGGATCGATCTCGGAGTGGCCAATTCCATTCTGGTGAAGGTGAACCAGATCGGCTCGCTCACCGAAACGCTCGACGCCATCGAGCTCGCCAAGGAGAACAGCTACACCAGCGTGATCAGCCACCGTTCCGGCGAGACCGAGGACAGCACCATCGCCGACATTGCCGTGGCCACCAACGCCGGGCAGATCAAGACCGGTTCGCTGAGCCGTTCCGATCGGATTGCCAAATACAACCAGCTACTCCGCATCGAGGAGGAACTGGGAGACGACGCCATCTACGGCGGCAAGATACGCGTCTGAACGCGTGCCGCCGGGCCCTTCGAATCATGCGCGACCCGGAAATTCAAGACCGATTCGAACGCCCTTTCCGGATCGACGGAGAGAACGCGTCCGCTCGGAACGGAAAGCGTCCGAACATCTGGCGGAGTCTCTCCCGCCTGGCGGAGGTCGTCATCTACGTGCTGTTGATTCTCGTCGTCTACAAACTGTTCGGCCCGGAGCTGGATCGGCAGGAAGAACTCAAGGCCGAACTCAAACAGCTCAACCGGATCGAGAGCGAGAAGCAGGCCAAGGTCGTGCGCCTGCGTCAGGAACACAGGTTGTTGAAAACGGACAAGGAATATCTCGAAACGGTCGCCCGCGACCGGCTCAACCTCCAGCGCGAGGGCGAGTTCATCATGCGGATCGAGCGGGAGGAAGATTAGCTGCTTAGCCGTTTAGCGGGTAGCTGTTTAGCGGGTAGCCTTTTGGCTTCCTCGAAATCGGGGAGCTAAAAAGCTAAACGGCTAACAGTTAAACAGCTTCCTCAGGACTCGAGATGGACGTCCGAGGGATAGGAACCGAAATTCCGCAACTTGATGCAGAACTCCCCGGATTCGTCGAGCGCCTTCTTGACGTCGGCGTCCGCCGAGTTGCCCTCGATCTCGATGAAGAAGCGATAGCGGTTGGGGCTGCCGACGATCGGGCGGGACTCGATACGCTTCAGATTCACGCCGTGCTTGGCCAGCGGCGCCAAAAACTGGAAGAGGCTGCCGGATGAATCGGGCAGTTCCGCAGCCAGACTCGTGCGGGAATTTTTCAGAGAATAGGCGTTGGCCTCGTGCGCGACGACGAAGAACTCGGTCACGTTCGGAACTTCCGCGTCGATCGGATAGTGAAGCACGTCCAAGCCGTAGCGCTCCGCGCTGTCCCGCGACCCGATCGCGGCCGCGCCCTTTTCCTGGGATGCGAGGATGGCGGCGTTGGGTGTGCTCGGCGTGATGACTTGTTCGGCGTCGCCGTAGGTGGCCTTCAACCATTTGTTGCAGTGGTGGAACGGCGCGAAGTGGGAATAGATGCGCTTGATGACGTCGCCTTCGCGGCCGAGCAGGGCCAGTTTGACGTTCAGGGAGATTTCCTCCCGGATATGGTAGGCCGCGCTTTCCTCCATGATCCGGTCCACCGTGGCGGTGATGATTCCGCCGGAAGAGTTTTCGATGGGAACGACCCCAAGGCACCTTGGATTGCTCTCGAGGTAGTCGAAAACCTCGTCGACCGAACCCTTGGGGACCAACTGCCCGTCGCCGAAGCGGTTCCTCGCGACCAGATGCGCAAAGCTGCCCTCCGGCCCCAGGTAAGCGACAGGGCTGTCTTCAATACTGTTTTCTGCCAGGATCATGGGATACTTCGGTGGGTGGTAGGAATGTGTCGAGGACTAAGTCAAATGGTGCGCGGGATATTCAAGCGGAATAATCGAGCGGGGGCAAAAGGGTTTTTTGAGAAGGTGCCTTCCCTGAGGCTGGGAAATTTTAGAATTATCGGGCTTTTTTCGGAAAAATCCAGGCAGCATACGCGGCGGGACGGAGCCGCCCAGGGGTTACGACTGGGGGTAGCTTCCGAGGATCGTCACCGTTTTGCCCTTTTCGCGCAGGGTCGCAATGGCCTCGGCCAGCGGCGGTTCCTCGGCATGGCCGGTGACCTCCGTTCGGACCAGAGACGCCACCCGCCCTCCGTCGGACTGGACTTCGTGGCCGTCCACCCGAACCGTTTCCACTCCCCGCGATTCGAGCGTTTCCAACACGTCGACCAAGTTCCGGCCCATTTCGTCGCCCCCCACCATGATCAGCGTCTGGTCGTTTCCCGTCGGAGGACTCGATCTGCGTCCGACTACCGAGAAGCGCGCTACGGTCGTCTCGTCCTGGATTTTGGACACCACGGTAGCCAGCCCGTACAGGTCCGCCGCGAGGCGATTGCCCACCGCTCCGGCGACGGGATCGGTGGAGGCTTGCTCGGCCGCCTTTGCGGTGCTCGAGGTTTCCAGGCATTCGTAGTCCCGATCTTGACGGGCGAGCCAGTGTCGGATGGCGGCGATGGTCGAGGAGTGCCCGTAGATTCGGCGGATGTCCTCGAGCGGACGGTTTGCCATGAGGCAGATATCGACCGGCACCGCGACTTTCGCGCAGATTTTCAGCGGGTGGGTGACGAACAGCTGGAAGATGTCCCGGGTCGCGCCTTCGGTCGAGTTTTCGATCGGGACGACTCCGTAGTCGGCGATCCGCCGGGTCACCTGGTCGAAAACGTCGGCGAAGCTCGGTTGCGGCAGATACTTGACGCTGTGTCCGAACTTTCCGATCGCGGCCTGATGCGTCCAAGTGCCGGCCGGCCCCAGATAGGCGATCTTCAGATCCTCCTCCAGCGCGAGAGCGGCGGACATGATCTCGCGGTAGATCGCGCGAATCGATGTCTCCGGAAGACGCCCGCCCTCGCCTTTTTTCAGCAGGCTGCGGAGAAGCAGCTCCTCCCGTTCCGGCGCGTAGATTTCCAGACCGTGTTTACGCTTGATGGCCCCGATTTCGTGAACGACGTCGGCTCGTTCGTTGAGAAGCCGGATCAACTCCGTGTCGATCGCGTCGATCTTCTGTCGTTGGTCTTCGAGACTCATGGCTGAAACGGGGTTTCGGCCTTCTCCTCGTGCTCGGGGCTCTCCGCGTCGTCAGCGGTGTTCGCGTCATCTCCGGTGTCCTGGGCATCCGCGTTGCCCTCGGTTTCCGCGGTACTCGCCGCACTGTCCTCGGTTTCTTCGGCGGGAGCTTCCGTTTCCGCCACGGGGAGTTCGACCACTCTGAGTTCCGAAGCGTTGGGAAGGTCCTGGAGGTCTTTCACGCCGAAATGCTCCATGAATTCGTCGGTGGTCTCGTAGAGCATGGGGCGGCCCGGAAGATCGGCCCGACCGCCGACGCGGACGAGATTGCGCTCGACGAGTTTCTGCAGCGTGCCGTCGACGGACACGCCCCGGACGGCCTCGATGTCGGCCTTCGTGATCGGCTGCCGGTAGGCGATCAGAGCGAGGGTTTCGAGAGCCGGGGCGCTGAGTTTTTCCGGGCGCATCTCCGGCAGGAGCGCCCGCACCCACTGCGCGAAATCGGCCCGGGTCACGAGCCGCCAGCCCCCGGCGCCTTCCTGAAGTTCGATGGCGCGGCCCGATGATCCGAGTTCTTCACCCAGTTCGGCGATGGCGGTTTCCACTTTGGCGACGCTGATGTTCTCCCAGTGGCTCACTTCGGCCAGACCGCTTTCGGTCGAGGCGCGGCGGACGGCCCTCGCGATTTCCGCTGAAGTCACGGGTTCGGGAGCGGCAAAAATCAGGGCCTCGACTATCTGGCTGAGTTCCATTTCGGATGGGGGCGGCAAGCTCGTAAGCTGGCGCGGATTCCCCGATTTTAAAGCGGATTCTGCCACGTTAAAACTCGTTTCGCCGCAGTTCGATGTCGCCGAGGAGGACCTCCTGGTGAACGCGGAAATAATTGAGTTTCATCAGTTCGAGGACCGCCAGAAAGGTGACGATCATTTCGCCCTTGCTGGTGGCACCTTCGAAGAGCGACGCGAAAGAGACGGATCCGCCCGGTTGGACCGCGTCGAGAAGGTGGTCGATCTTGTCGCTGACGGTGAACCTGTCGTCGATGATTTCGCCGAGACCCTCGTCCTGAAAGCGGTCGAGAATGTTCTGGAAGGCCCGGATGAGATCGAAAATGCCGATGTCTTCCGAGAGCGGGCGCTTGTCCGACTCGTCCGTTTCGATCTTGTCCGGCTTGCGCTTGAAATAGTCCTGTTGCTCCGATTCCTTGCGGCCGAGCTGGCTGGCGGCTTCCTTGAACTTTTTGTACTCGATCAGCTGCCGGATCAAATCCCAGCGCGGATCTTCCTCGTCCGCGTCCTCTTCCGGCGGCTGGACATGCTTTGGCAGCATCATCCGGCTCTTGATGTAGCAGAGGTTCGCCGCCATCACCAGAAACTCCCCCGCGAGGCCGATGTTCAGCATTTTGAACGTGTCCAGATAATCCATGTAGTGGCGGGTGATCCGCTCGATGGGAATGTCGTAGATGTCGATCTCGTCCCGCTTGATCAGGTAGAGAAGCAGGTCCATGGGGCCTTCGAAGATGTCGAGGGCGACCTTGTAGGTGCGGTCTTCCTCGACGGACGAGTCGTCGTCGGGAGCGGTGGTCCGAGCCTCGGCCTCCTCGGCGGGGGCCCATTCTTTCCGGGCGGCGGCGTTCTCGCCCGGCTGTTCTGGATCGGGATCTGTCACAATGTTCGTGTCGTACAATCAAAGCCCTTCGCTCCCGGCTTTGCAAGGCGAGAGGGATTCGAGCGTCTGAAAAGTTCCGAAGCTCGGGCGAAGGGCGCACAGAGGTCCCCCCCGATCGGCTTTACCCGACACCGTTTCCGATGTTTAGTCTCTCCATGATCCGATCGTTGGCTGTGGTGCTGTTTTTTCTGGGGATCCACCTTGTTCCGTCCGTTTCAGTCGCCCAGGCCGACTACAAGCGCTACTTCGACGAGGACAACCTGCCCAAGGTCAGGGAGTTGTTTCAAAGCGGGCAATTCGATTTCGTGATCCAGATTTGCGACTACGCGCTGCGGCGTGGCCAGCCCTCGTGGGAATGGCGGACGCTGCGCTTCGAATCGCTGGCGAGCGTCGGACGCTACGAGGAGGCCCTCGACGAGGCCGCCGCCACGACCGAGAAATTCTCCGGCGAACTGGGGGCGCTCCTGCGGGCGCACGAGCTCTTCTCGGAAATGGGGCGGAAAGAAGATGCCGCCCGGATTCTGGACAACATCAACGCGGCCGCTGCCGCCGTTCCCGAGCGGGAGCGGACGCCGCGCGATCTGGTCTACCTGGGCGAGGCCGCACTCGTCCTGGGCGCCGATCCCGCCACCGTGATGGAGCAATACTTCGGTCTGGCTAAAAAGACCGAAGTCAAGGGAAGAGACGTTTCGCCGGGAGTCGTGGAGGCGTTTCTGGCGGCTGGAGAGCTGGCGTTGGAAAAAGACGATTTCCAGCGGGCGGCGGAAGAATTTCGCGGTGCTCTCGAACTCGAGCCCGAAAACCCCGAAATTCTCTTCGGTCTGGCCCGCTCGTTTTTTCCAGACGACCGAAAGCAGGGCATGGAATTTCTGGAGAAGATCCTCGAGCGGGCTCCCCTGCACGACGGGGCGCTCCTGCTTCGCGCGGAGTTCGCGATCAACTTCGAAAAGTACGACGAGGCGGCTCGGATTCTCGACCAGGTGCAGTCTGTGAACCCGCGCCATCCGAAAGCCTTCGCCTACCGGGCGGTCCTGGCCGAACTGGAAAGCAACGACGCCGAGACGTTCCGGACGGCCAGGGAAGAGGCTCTCGACGTCTGGAAGGACAACCCCGAAGTCGATTACCTGATCGGGCGCGTGCTGTCGCGGAAGTACCGGTATCAGGAAGGCGCCGGCAGCCAGAAGCGCGCCTTGGAGATGGATCCGGACTTTCTTCCGGCGAAGCTGCAGTTGGCTCTCGACTACCTTCGGCTGGGAAGGATCGACGAAGCCTGGCCCCTCGCGGAGGAAGTGGGGGCGGCGGACGAATACAACGTGCTGGCCTACAACCTCGAAGTCTTGAAAGGGGAGATCGAGAGCTTCGCGTCGGTGGAAACGGACGATTTCATAGTTCGGCTTCCCCCCGAGGAAGCGGAGATCTACGGCGACCGCGTGGTCGAGATCCTGACCGAAGCGAAGGCGGTGCTGGGGGAGAAATACGGTCTCGAGATCGAGGACCGGACGTTGGTCGAGTTCTACCCCAATCAGCAGGATTTCGCGATCCGGTCGTTCGGCTCGCTGGGCGGCGAGGGACTCCTCGGCGTGTGCTTCGGCTCCGTGGTGACGATGAACAGCCCCGGTAGCGTCACGGCGGGCAAGAGCAACTGGGAAGCGACCTTGTGGCACGAATACTGCCACGTGGTCACCTTGACGGCGACCAGGAACAAGATGCCCCGCTGGCTGAGCGAGGGCATTTCGGTCTACGAGGAGATTCAGCGGCAGGACAACTGGGGGCAGACGATGACGCCCGACTATCGCCGTAGAATTCTGGAAGACGAAGGCCTGACGCCGATCGCCGACATGAGCCAGGCGTTTTTCCAGGCCAAGAGCGGGGAGGACGTGATGTTCGCCTACTACCAGTCGATGCTGGTGGTCGAGTACATCGTGGAGAATTTCGGGATCGAGGCCCTGCGGAACATCCTGTCCGATCTGGGCGACGGCGTTCTCGTCAACGACGCCCTGGGGCGGCACACCCTTCCGATGCCGGAGTTGGAAGCGGCCTTTGCCGCGGCCGCGTTCGAGTTGGCGGAGAATTACGGCGCGGGAGTGGACTGGGAAAGGCCGGAGCCGGACACGGTCAATCCCTTGAGTTCGCTTGCGGTCGCCGCTTTCCTGAAGAAAAACCCGGATAATTTCTGGGCGCGGCAACTGCACGCGCGCCAGATGCTCGACGAGGAAAAATGGGACGAAGCGGTGCGGTCGGCGGAGGCGTTGATCGAGCTGTTGCCGGAGTACACGGGAGAGAACAACGGGTACACGCTCAAGGCCGTCGCCTATCGGGAAAAAGGGGATTCCGAGGGAGAAGAGGAAGCCCTGGGAGAGTTGTCGGAACTCTCCGCCGAGGCTTTCGCGGCGTACACGCGCCTGCTGGACGTCAATTTCGAGGAGCGAAACTGGACGGGCGTTCTGAAGAACGCCGACCGGAGCCTGGCGATCAATCCTTTCTTCGAGCGGATTCACTACTGCAGCGGATGCGCTCACGAAGCCAGAGACGAAGGTGAAGCGGCGGTCGCCTCCTTTGAAAAAGCCCTGTTGCTCGCACCCGCCAACCCGTCCGAGTTGAAATTTCGCCTCGCCCGTCTGCTCAGGGACAGCGACGGGACGAAAGCGAAGCGCTACCTCCTCGACGCGCTGGCCGATTCGCCGCGGTTCCGGGAAGCCCACGCGTTCCTGCTCGATTTCGAGGAGAAAGACCCGGCGGAGCTTCCGCGCTGAGCCTCAGATCGGCAGGGCTCGGTAGAGTTCCTGAACCGACTCGACGAGCCTCGACGCGAGCGTTCCCGAATTGTCCCAGAAAGAGAGCGCGAAGCCGTGGAACGTCGCCGTGGGCGAAGCGACGATCAACATCGCGCAAATGATCAGGACATTGACCAGGAAGATCAGCGTAAACGAAAAGAGCCTGCCGTTCTGATCCACGTCCGGTTGGTCGCGTCGGACCATCCAGAGGGTGAAGGTCAGGTGGAACATCCAGGTCACCCCGATGGACGCGTAGAGCCATATCGCTTCGGGTCTGCCGGACTCTTCGAGAACCCAGCCGACAAGCCCCCAGGCGAGGATGGCGAGGGCGGTGTAGAAAGGGAAGAAGTAGGGCGAGAGGGAAATGACGAAGTTGTTCCGGTTCGTCAGGATGTGTCCGCCGTCGGCCGAGATGTGAACTTTCGCCACCTTGCCGCGGCAGAGGAAAACGAAGAGGGCGTGGGTGAGTTCGTGGCCCGCCACGTAGAGCCACATCATGGATCGGCTCCGGAAACCGAAGAAGAGGACCATCCAGAAAAAACAGCCCAGCACGAAGGCGATGAACTCCCTCGACTTCCAGTGGCTCGCCCCCAGCGTGTCGGCCCGGAGGAGCACCAGAAAGGTCTCCAGGAGAGCCCAGCAGAGGGGAAGCAGGAGGAGACCGGAAACGAATTTGAGCGACTTCAAACCGTGGGCGTCGAACGCGAGCAGGGCGGGAGCGCCGGCTTCCGGAAGAAACGCGGCCAAGCCCTGGCGTGGAGCTTCCCTGCGCCTGCCGACTCGTTTGTTGGCCGTTTTTTTCCGGGGCACGGGAACGAAGGGAACCGTTTGCTTGACGCGCGTCAGACTCGTCCGACGTATTTCTTGTCCTCGCTGCTGACTTTGATCTTGTCTCCGGGACCGACGAACAGCGGGACCTGGACGATCAAGCCGGTCTCGAGGACCGCCTCCTTGGTGGCGGCGGTCGCCGTGTCGCCTTTGACCCCGGGAGCGGACTCCGTCACCGTGAGTTCCACGTTCGAGGGCAGTTCGATGGTGACCGGCTTGCCGTCGACGAAGAGGACTTCCACTTCGAGGCCGTCGGTGAGAAGATCCTTCGTGTCCTCCATGAATTCCGCCTGAAACGTGATGGTGTCGTAGGTGGAGGTGTCCATGAAATGGTACCCCATCTGGTCGGCATAGCTGAACTCGAGCTTCTGGCGGTCCGATTGCACGATCTCCACCTTGTCGCTGGAGGCGAAACGGATGTCCTTGGTTTTTCCGGAGTTGAACGAGCGAATCGTCGCCATGATCAGGGCGTTTCCCTTTCCGGGCGTCCGGTGCTCGAGACCGAGGACGATGCCGATTTCCCCCTTGTAGCTGATGCACTGTCCGCGTTTCAGATTTGTTGCGACGGTGGCCATGATGAAGTCAAATGCGAGAACTAGTCAAGATCGGTTAAATTTAAAGAGGGATTCCGAATATTGCCATCGTTTCACTCAATGACAAGAATGGAAATAGGCTTTGAGCGCGGGCTCGGGTGCGCCACAGTGTCGCGGTGAGCGAAACGAGCGCGAGCGAAAGTCGGAACGAGGACGCGGCGAGGGACTTGAGGCCCGGCCTGCGATGGAGCGTCGTCGTCCCGGCGCTGATCCTGCCGCTGACGGCTTCGTTTTTCTATTTCGTCTTCTTTCCGGGGACCCCGTTGGGAAATGGGCTCTACACGGGAAGCAAGGTTTTCCTCCTTCTCTGGCCGCTTGTCGCGGTCGGGTTCATTCTCCGAGAGCCGATCGCGAATCCCTATCCGGTAAAGCGGCACCTGAAGTCCGTCGCGCCCGGCGTTCTTTTCGCCCTGGTGATCGTCGGCGGGCTGATGCTGCTGATCAAGGCCACGCCGCTGTCCGTCTTGATCGACGAAAACGGCCCGCGGATTGCCGAGCGCATCGAGGATCTCGGGGTGGGGGATTATTTTTTGCTCTTCGCCCTCTTCATATCCTTCGCTCACGCGGCGCTCGAGGAATTCTACTGGCGCTGGTTCGTCTTCGGGCAGCTGAGACGCCTCCTTCCCGGGATAGGAAGCGCCCATTTCCTGGCCGCCGTCGGATTCGCCGCCCACCACGTCGTGGTTTTGAGCCAGTTCTTTCCTCTCGGATGGGCCTTGGGGCTCGGCGTTTGCGTAGGAATCGGCGGTGCATTCTGGAGCATCGTCTATCACCGCTACGGCAGCCTCCTCGGTGCCTGGACCAGCCACATGATCATCGACCTCGGACTGATGTGGGTCGGTTGGGAAGTCTTGGTAGCGGTTGGCTAGCAGTCTGTCGGACTTGGAGAGTCCGTGCGAGGGAAGCGGGCTCCGAGACGGAATCTTCACAAGTTCGAGGAATTTGCGTGAACACGAACAACGAGAACAAAGGGAAATTTGGGCCGAGTTCCCGATTTCCGCAGCCGGGCGGAATAAGTCGCCATGGAGCTGGAAATGAAATCCGCAACGAATGTCCTGCGGCAGATCCATGTGTTCGGCAATAAGGAGGAATTAAGGTTGCTCGAAAAATCAGCAGATGGATGAAAATCAAGAATTTTTGACCGGACCCCCGGACTACAGATAGGCGTAGGCGGCGGCGTTGTCGGTTTCGCCCTGGATCTTGATCGTGGCGAGTCGGCCCAACAAGTCGTCGGCGCTGTCGGTCGCTCCGTAGCCGTATTCGAGAACGCGTCCGTCCGGATAGGTCGTCGAGGTCCGCCGCGCCGTGTTCCCGCTGCTGCCGTCCTCGTAGGCGTAGGCGACTTCGGGCGTGTTCCCGTCGACGGCGCCGGAGTGCTCCTGCTTGTCCTTGGCGAGGTGCCCGAAGTCATTGTATTCGTAGGCGACCTCGTTGACTACCGTCCCGCTCCCGACGGTCGCGTCGTCGTAGGAGGTCAGCGTCGCCACGAACCCGCGGGTGTCGTAGGCGGTGGTGATCCGCTTGACCGCGTCGTCGATCGCGCCCGATCCGAACGTCGCGACCCGGTCGTGGATTCGCTTTCCCATCGGATTGTAAACGTATTCGTGGACGGTTCCATTAGGATCTTTCATCGTGATCTTTCCACCTTGGCGGTTGTAGGTGTATTCGGTCCGGTCGAATTCGCCTTGCGGACCATTTCCGAGCGGGTCGTGTTCGTCGTCGCTCTCCGAGTAGATCTTGGCGCGCAGGAGGTCGCCCCGGGCCACTCCGGAGTCCTCCAAGGTCGTTCCGTAGACCCAGCGGGTCGTCTGATCGCCCGTCACCGCATTCTTGAGGGTGAGGGTCTCGAGGAGCCCGCCCGCGGTGTAGCCGAACGCGGTGGTCCGGTTGGCCCCGTGGTCGTCGGCGGTTGCGTCTTCGTCGTGGTTCTCGATCAGGAGAATGCGCCGGCCCGCCGCGTTCTTTTCCCAGCGGGTTTCGATGCCCGTCGGATCGACGGTGGCGTCCTCCTCGCCCTCGGTCGCGTAGCGGTAGCTCGTCACCAGGACGGTGTCGGAACGTTTTGGAACGGATGAAGGTCGCACCAGATCGGTGCCTCCGTTGGTTCCGAAGTCCGCGTCGGCCACCCTGCGGTTGATCCCGTCGAACCACGCCGCCGCGTAGTAGCGACGCGCCTTGGGCTGCTCACCGTTCGGCCCGTTCAAGGCGCCGTTGCCGGTCGCGTCGTGGAACCGCTGGTAGGTCGTCGACAGAAGCACCCTGCCGACACCGTTGTAGGTCCTTTCCGATTGCTCGACGACCATGTCGCCGCTCACGTCGTTGTCGTCGGTGGAGGTTCCGGCGTTGCAGGCGAAATAGGTCGCGGTGCCCCGGTTGAGTCCGTCGAAGACGGTCTTCTGGAACGCTTCGCTTCCCTGCCGCAGTTCCTTGATCTTGTTGCCGACGGGATCCCGCCACGTTTCGCTGCGCAGGGCGTTGCCCACGCTTCCGTCGGAGGGGTCCACCGCGAAGGTTTCGTTTTTGTAGATCCGTCCTAGCGCGTCGGGATGGGTCTTGGTCCGCCCGGTCAGGTTGCCCGCCGCCACGCTGGTGTGGTAGGAGTCGGTCTGGATCACCTTTCCGAAGTTGTCGTAGGTGTAGGCGGTCAGGTAGGTAGTCGTCCCGTCGCTGGTCTTCCGCTCCACCATCAGGGTCCGGTAGTCGTAGACGTACTCGACGATTTGGTCGTTGGCCGGGGTGCCGTCCACGGGCCGGGTTTCCTTGGTGAGAAGGCCGTTGCCGTCGAAGTCGCCGTTGTCGTATTCCAAGGCGAGCGTCTTGACCATGTTGTTCCCCGTCGCTCCTCCCCCGGTAGGATCGGACGGGGTCGCCCCGGTGTCGTCGGTCCCGGTCCAGCGCGATGTCAAGAGGCGGCGCGAGTCGTAGACCGCCCGGGTGATGGTTCCGTCGGGACTCACCTGACGGATTTGCTTGCCCATCTCGTCGTAGGCGTATTTCGTTTCCGCATAGTCTTCGCCCTTTTCCCCGTCCCCGAGCAGCGGGATGCGGTGGTAGACGCGCCGCACCAGGAGTCGCCCGAAGTCGTCGTAAAAGTTCTTGGTCCAGGCTTCCCACGTTTCGCGGGGGAAGCTCTCGGTCGCGGTCAATGTCCCGCAGGTGCACTGACGCTGCGCCTCGATGGTGTCGGTGACGCGCCAAGCAGGAAAAACGGTCCCGCGTCTCGCTGGATGCCCTCGCGGACGCGTTGCTAAGTTGACGCGTATGGGCCGGGGGGCTGGTGTTTCGAGTTCGCGTGGACGCGCAGCCTTCCCTTTGCCGTGACGTGTTGCTTGGGCGCGGGATCGCCGAGGAGGCGTGATTTTCCAGAAAGCCCCGCGGCTTCCGCGCCGACACGGTCGGCGCCGGCTCAGTACCGCAGCCTTTCTCGGGTCACCTTCAAGGGCTTCTCGCCGCTTTCCTTCTTGAGCTTGTTGATTTGGTCCCGGATCAAGGCGGCTCGTTCGAATTCGAGTTTCGAGGAGGCTTCCTGCATCTCCTCCTGGAGCTCGCGGAGGACGGAGAGCGTGTCGACGTCTTCCCCGGACTCGGCGACCAGGGACTCCTCCACCGCTTTCCCTTTCGCATACATGCGCAGGCTGTTCTGGTCGCCTCGCTTCGTGCTGGTCGGAACGATGCCGTGTTTTTCGTTGTGTTCGTTTTGTACCCGACGGCGGTATTCGGTGATGGAGATGAGGTTCTGGATGGAATCGGTCACCACGTCGGCAAAGAGCACCGCCTCGCCCTCCACGTGGCGGGCGGCGCGGCCGACGGTCTGAATGAGGCTGGTTTGACTGCGGAGAAACCCTTCCTTGTCGGCGTCCAGAATGCAAACAAGGCTGACTTCGGGGAGATCGAGCCCTTCGCGCAGAAGGTTGATCCCCACGAGAATGTCGAACTCGGCGGCCCGGAGACTGCGGAGGATCTCGACCCGCTCGATGGCGTCGACGTCGGCGTGGATGTAGCGAACTTTCAAATCCACGTTGCGAAGGTAGTCGGTGAGGTCTTCGGCGGTGCGTTTCGTCAGGGTCGTGATCAGGACCCGTTCGTTCTTCTCGACGCGCTGGCGGCAGAGCTCGATGGTGTCGTCGATCTGGTTTTTCAGGGGGCGCAGGGTGATGATCGGATCGAGCAATCCGGTGGGCCGGATGATTTGTTCCACGATCAGATCGGTTCCCTTTCTGGAGGGATCGAATTTGGCGACGGGCTCCCGGCTGCCGGAGATGCGGGGCAGTCTCTCGGGCTCGACTTCCTTTTCGCCGGCGCCCTTTCGAAGGCGTGGGATGTATCCCTTGTTGCCCGCGACGGAATTCTGGATTTCGAACTTCGAGGGGGTCGCGCTGACGTAGAGTCGCTGGCCCGTGGCCGCCATGTACTCGTCGAATTTGAGAGGGCGGTTGTCGAGGGCACTGGGAAGCCGGAAGCCGAAGTCCACGAGCGTCTGCTTGCGGGAACGGTCGCCTTCGTACATGCCGCCGATCTGCGGGATGCTGACGTGCGATTCGTCGACCACGGTGAGGAAATCGTCCGGAAAAAAATCGATGAGCGTTCCCGGCTTGGCGCCCGGGGGGCGGCCGGTGAGATGGCGGGAGTAGTTCTCGATGCCTTGGCAGAACCCCATTTCCTGCATCATTTCGATGTCGTATTCGGTCCGCTGCTTGATGCGCTGGGCTTCGAGGTATTGCTGGTTTTTTTCGAAATGCTCCACTCGTTCGTGCATTTCGGCTCGGATGGCTTTGATCGCCCTGGCCATCTTGTCCTTCGGCGTTACGAACTGCTTGGCCGGGTAGAAGGTGAAGTCCTCCAGCCGGGAGGTGGCGGTTCCAGAGAGGGGATCGAAGGCGGTGAGGCGCTCGATCTCGTCACCGAAGAATTCGACTCGGATCGCCTCTTCGTCGAGATACGCGGGGTAGACCTCGACCACGTCGCCGCGCACCCGAAACCGGCCCCGAGTGAAATCGATGTCGTTTCGCTCGTAGAGGATGGCGACGAGTTCCTTGAGGAAATCGTCCCTGTCCTTCGACTGCCCGACCCGGAGCGGGACCATCATGTTCTGGTAGTCCTCGGGAGAACCGAGGCCGTAGATGCAGGAGACGCTGGCGACCACGAGCACGTCTTTGCGCGTCAGCAGCGAACTCATGGTGGAGAGCCGCAAGCGCTCGATCTCGTCGTTGATCGAGGAATCCTTCTCGATGTAGGTGTCCGTCCGCGGGATGTAGGCTTCGGGCTGGTAGAAGTCGAAGTAGGAGACGAAGTACTCGACGGCGTTGTCGGGGAAGAAATTCTTGAACTCGCTGTAGAGCTGCGCGGCCAGCGTCTTGTTGTGCGACATCACCAGCGTGGGTTTCCCAAGCTCGGCGACGAGGTTGGCCACGGTGAACGTTTTTCCGGATCCGGTGACGCCGAGCAGGGTTTGATGGTCGTTCCCGGCCAGGAGGGACTTGGTCAGCTTGGCGATGGCCTGTTCCTGGTCGCCCTGTGGACGGAACTCGGAATTGATTTGAAACGGCGACATGACTGGGTCGGAACGACGAGACCGAGGTGGCCTCGGTCAATGTCGCCAATGCCACGCGTCGGGGCAAGCGACGATGCCGTCGGGTTCGCGAAAATGCCCGGCGAAACACCATCCGAGGAGGATGGCCCGGCGGGCACCGAGGCGGCCTGTGCCGACCGGGGGCTATTCTTCGTCCGATTCGTCGAGGACGCCGATCTTGCCTTCGATGATCTCCATCAAGGCGATGTCTGCGGCACCCATGCGGAAGTCCGTACTGACGAGAGGGGTCCGTCCCATGTTGAGCTGCTTGACCCTGGCGGATATCAGATTGATCAGGACCGGCGGTTCGGGGATAATCTTGGAGGCCTCTTCGACTAAGTCACTTCTCATATTGATGGAACCTTTTCCTGACGGCGTTGCCGCAACCGAAGCGCGGCTGTCCGGAAAATCGACGATGTTCGACTTTTCTGCTTCGGGAGTTACGGGCATTCGAGGGGATCAGGTGGGGGAAACGATCTGGCAATGCGACACGACGACACTGTCAGTCCTTGCGCATATCGCAAAATTTCAAAATATCAACTTTTTTATATCGAATCAGGGCCAGTTCAGGCCTCTTCGGGCTCTTTCTCGGTGTTTCGCGGCAGAATCGAAATGCGCTTGAGCCGCGCGGAATCCTTCGGGCTCCACGTCCGGACCTCCGGATGGTCCTTGAAATGGGTGTGGATCAATCGTCTCTCGTACGAATTCATCGGGAACAACTTGGCCGTGCAACCCGTGGCGACGACCCGCGCCGCAGCGGCCTCGGCCTCCTCGATCATCCCGAACTCCCGGGAAGCCCGGTAGTTGTCGATATCCACCTTGAAGCGCGGGGCGTCCGGAATCCGGTCCTGAACGATCCGGTTGACGAGATACTGGATTTCCTCGAGCCGTTCGCCGCGGTGACCGATCAACAACTTGGCGTCGTTCGAGGCCACTCGAAGAGTCGACGCCTCCCGGTCGACCTCCACGGTCGCGACGAAGCCCAGATAGCCAAGAATCGAGTCGAGGACTTCCTGGGCGACTTCGAGATGATCCATGGTAGACGGGGGCGTTTCTTCTTAGGCGGGTATCAACGGCGCTTCTTCTTTCCCTTGGTGTGGCGAGCGCCCTTTTCCCCGGGCATCTTCGTTCGATCGCCGGGACCGGCCGGGGCACCGGATCCGCCCTTCGCTTTCTGAGCGGCTTCGGCCTGCTCCTTCATTCGCTCCATGAAGGATTTTTTTCCGGAGCCGGCCTTCTTTGTCAGTTCGGGCTCCGGAAGCTTGTTCATGATCCAAGTCTGAAGAATGGAAAAAGCGTTCGACGTTGTCCAGTAGAGAGACAGGGCGGCAGCGAAGTTGTAGCAGATGACCAGGAAAATCACCGGCATCAGCATGAAGATCATCTGCTGGGTCTTGTCTCCGGTCTTTGGAGTGATGGCGATCTGCAGGAAACTGGTGATGCCCATCAGAATCGGGAGCAGGTTGAAGGGAATCCCGAGACCCGGAATGGTGAAAAGGGTGTCGGGCATCGCCAGATCGTCAACCCAAAGGAAGGACTCGTGGCGCACTTCCACCGCGCTCCACAGCATCCGGTAGAAAGCGAGAAAGACCGGCAGTTGGATGAACATTGGCAGACAGCCGCCGAGGGGATTGATGCCGTAGGTACGGTACATCTTCATCGTCTCCTCGTTCACTTTCTGGGGATCGTCGGGGTATTTCTCCCGGAGCTCCTTCATTTTCGGCGTCAGCTTCGACATGCGCTTCATGCTGCGCGCCGATTTCGCGTAGACGGGCCAGATCGCCAGACGGATCAGGAGGGTGACCACGATGATCGCCACGCCGTAGTTGCCGGCGAACCCTTTGACGAAAACGAGGGAGCTGATGAGGAACGAGGCGAGGGGCTTGATCGCCCATCCGAACAACCATCCGAAGACCGGGATTTCGTCGTAGTGCATGACCCGCTGACGATCGTTCCCGAGGTCGCGGAGGCGCGAAAATTCCTTCGGGCCGAGGTAGATGTTGTAGCGAAGGGTTTGCTGGTCTCCGGCGTTCATCGCCAGATCGGGCAACCCGATCCCGCCTTCCGCGGCGAACATACGGCGTTCCTTGGACGCTTGCTCGTCTCCCTCTACGACCACGGAGAAGCGGCTGCCCCACAGGGTTGCCGGGTAGGGAGTCTCCGGCTGCACGATCGTGGTGAAGAACTGATCGTTCACCCCGGCCCATTCGAGGGTGCCGGCCGGAAAGACGTCGTGGGGAATCTCGTTTTTTCCGAATATCCCGAGAACCTTCTTTCCTCCGAAGTGGTCAACGGTCTCGTATTCGAAGTCGCCGTCGGCGCTCATCCAGTACATTCCGATCTGCATCGACCATTCGTGAAGATGAAGCGGGGCGGCCGAGCCGGCGTAGAGGAACCGGTCGCCGAGTTCCATCGGGGAGCCGCTGTCGTTGCGGAGGATCAGTTCCATCGAAATCTCGTGGGGATCGGAGTCCCCGCCGGGAAGACGGAAAATTTTCCTCAGGTGAAGACCGTCGTCGGTCTCGGTCTCGAAGCTCACGGCTCGATCGCTTTGGTCCACGATTCGCCAGTTCGCCGTGTCGAATTCCCCGGGACCGGTGGAGAGCGCGCCGATCCCGTTTTCCGCGTTCTCGTTGATGGTGATGACCCCGTTGCCCTTGAGATGGCGCTTGTGCTTGCGCATCTCGGCGAGACGGATGCCGGCGCCGCGATTGGTCAGGTGGAGCCGGACGAATTCGTTCTCGAGGGTCGCTTTCCGCTCGGC
This sequence comes from Verrucomicrobiales bacterium, assembly GCA_040905585.1. GTDB lineage: Bacteria > Verrucomicrobiota > Verrucomicrobiia > Verrucomicrobiales > DEV007 > Arctic95D-9. Next base: position 19,825 of record JBBDRG010000045.1, on the reverse strand, counting down.
GACTTCCGGAACTTCGTCCGGATCGGAGGGCGCGCTGTCCTCCGGGGCTTCCGCCGGGTCGCCGGGGCGTGTCTGCCCTTCCGGGACTTCCGCGGGCGCCCGTTCCGCCTGGGCGGCGCGCTCGGCAGCCTGCCGGGCAGCTTGCTTGGCGGCTTCCTGGGTGCTCCACCAGCCCCAGACAAACAAGAGGATCACGCATACGACGACGCCGATCCAGGAGGTTCGATCCATGTTTTTCACAATGGCGGTTCTTTTATTCGATTGGAGATTGTTTAGGGGGGCAAGGTCCGATATCGCAGGGACGACGGCCTTTATAAGCGGCCTCGGGATATTTCGCCACATATTCCTCCCAACCCGGCGGCGGATCGTATCCCTGTCCACCCCAAGGGTTGCAGCGGAGAATTCTGAAGAACCCTTGCCAAGAGCCCCTGAGCGGGCCGTTCACGGTCACCGCGTCGATGAAGTACTGGGAACAGGAGGGAAAAAAGCGACAGCCGCTCAAGGGGCCGCAGATGAAATGAAGCGGCGGCGAGACGACCACCTGGTAGATTCTTACGAAAAATATAAGCACGGATTTCACCTTGGTACCGAGTTGTCTTCTTGTCGGACGAGGAAGGCCCGGTGCAGGAGCCACTTCCATTCCCTTTCCAGTTGCTCCGACGTGGCGTCCGCCGCCTGGTGTCTGGCGATAACCACCAGCCAGTGCCCCGGCGAGATGCGTTCGCCCGTCCGGTGCACGATCGCCCGGAGTCGCCGTCTGACCCGGTTTCGCGCTACCGCGCCTCCGATCCGTCGTGTCGTGATCAAACCCAGCTTGAACGGCTCGGTCAGATTTGGATCGCGGAGAAAACCTAGAACAAGAAACCTTCCCCGGACCGATTCTCCCTCCGTGCGGACGCGTTGAAAATCCGCCCGGCGAGTGATTCGCCTGCTGCGGGGAAGTTTCATGACTCCCCAAGGGGATCGGAACCGGTCTCGGCACGTGTGGGTCGCCGGGCGAAGGTCGCTCCGCGGGGGACCGCGGCCTGCGGCGATCGTGGAGAATTACTTCCCGTGCTGGACGGTATGGCGCTTGTAGGGAAGTTCCGCTCCCTTGGGGATGAGACGCTTGCGTCCCTTCTGGCGACGGCGCTTGATCAGATCGCGCCCGGCCTTGGTGGCCATGCGAGCCCGGAAACCGTGCTGCCGTTTGCGCGAACGTTTGGAGGGTTGATAGGTGCGTTTCATCTGTTTGAAGTCAAAAGCTGGGGATTCGAGCGACGCGTGGGGAACGGAGGGATCGGTCCCCGAAACGTCCGTATTCCTTCAGATCCGGTGTCCGGTCTTTCCCGGCCTTGCGGCAGAGGTAAAGGCCGCAACGATAGAGGATGGAGCGGAAAAGTCAACAGACTCCTAGTCGAGTCGCTTCAACTGGCTGATGCCGTACTGGACGAGTTGCTGATTGACGAATTCCGAGGCCTGGTCGTCGACGTAGATGATTTTCGGGTAGTCGGTGAACTCGATCGTATGGATACCGTCCTCCGGCACCGTGGAAAGGGCGTCGTCGAGGTCGCCGATGTCCTTGATGAACTTGCCGTTCACTTCCGTCACGATCACCGAATTGATCTGCTCGTAGCCGAGCGTGCTCGGGGCTTTCAGGACGTTGCTCAAAAAGACGAGCTTTTCCCGTCCTTCCTCTTCGTACTTCTCCGGGGTCGCACTGGCGTGGACCAGCTTGAAAGGCGCTCTCGTCTCCCATTCGTCGCCCCAGCTTTCCAGATAGGGGCGCGTGAGTTCCTGAAAGATGAGGCCGCCGAAAATGAGATACTTCGGTCCCCGGTCGAACATGTAGGGATCGACCAGGAAATCTTCCGGCCGCTTGCGGATCAATTCGACGTCGAGGGAAATCGGTTGCCTGTCGCGAATGATGTCGATCTTCAGGACGTCGCCGACTTTCGCCCCGCTGCGCACGAGGTGGGAGAAGCTGAGCTTTCCGTATTGCGGGTGATCGTAGTTGCCGCGGGGGTCGACGGCATGGCCCGCGATCGAGAGGATCACGTCGCCTTCCTCGATCCCGGCTCTATCCGCGGAGCCTCCCTTCGCCACGGCGTCGACGAAGATGCCGCCCTGTTTGTCGTCGATCCCGGCGAACTCCCGCAGGCTCCCGTCGAGTGTTTGGGAGAAGTCGATGCCCAGGTTCGGGAAGCCCTCGTAGTCTCCGTCCTCCAAGTCGGCCAGGAAGGCCTCCACGACCGGAGCCGGCAGGACGCTCGCCGTTTGTTCCTTGGACGAATAGCTGAGCAGCATCCCCACCAGCCTTCCTTCTTTGACGACGGGCAGGGTGAAGCTGTTGACGCGGGCCTGAAGCGAGCCCTTGATCTGGTAGAGGAGAAAGTTCGAGTCCGGTATGAAATAGCGACCCACGTCGGCGCGAAGAACTTCGACCTCGGTGGTGACGGCGTCGCCGTTGTCCTCGATCTGCCAGACTTCGAGTTCGTCTCCGCTCACGACCGAGTTCCCGAGTTCCAGCGGCGTCATTCCCTCGAAGACTTCGGAGTCGTTCTCGGCCGGTTCGAGTACCGCCAGATTGGCCTCGTAGTCGATGCCCGCGATGCGTGCCGGGACGCGCGCTCCGCTGGAGGGATGCTCCAGTTCGACAAAAGTCGAGTTCACGCACAATTCGGCGGTTACCAGGACCCGGTTGCCGGAAAGCACCGCGCCCAGGCCTCGCCTCGGCGTGGGAGCGCCCTTTTCCCAGGGGCGCAGGAAATTGTAGCTCTGCAGAGTGGCGTTGACGCGGACGATGGAATTTTCGGGCGACGACTCCTCGGCTTTCACGCCGCCCGCGGGCAGAACCAGAAACAGAGCCAGGAAAAGGGACGATTTTAAAAATCTCATGGGAGTAAAAGTTGAAGATGGACCGGCGGGTCGAGTCAGGCGGCCTTGTCCTTCGGTTCCTCGCTGGATTCGGTGGCGGATTTTTCCTCGGCCTCGTTTTCTTTTTCTTCGAAAATACCTTCCAGTTCCAGAATGTCCGGCTCTTCGATGAAATGATCGAACCCGACGTTGTATTTCGCGTTGATCCTCTCGTGGGCGAGTTCGGATTCGCTCCGCTTCAGGACGAGCGGGCGGCTTTCGCCCACCAGCCGGATCACGTGGAAGGCTTCGCGCTCGTCTTCGTGGAAATCCTCGTGCAGGGCGTCGTGGACATCCTGCAGAAGTCGGATCTTCTTCCCGTTGATGGAATCCACCACGTTGTGGACGAAGGAGCGAAGGTGCGTGTTGGTGGAATCGGGCAGCACCTCCGTCAACACGATGACCTGGGGGCGCTCGCGGTAGATCTCGTCCTGGCTGAAAAAGGTGAAGTGGTAGCGCGTGTGCAGGTCCGTCACCTTGTGGGCCGCCATCATGCTCCGGTCCAGCGGTTGAAACTGCAGCCCCGCGAAGAGGACGAAGTTCGGCTGCTTGTCGTATTGATTCGCCTGGATGAGATAGGGGATGAAGCGCTTCAGCTCGATCGTTATGTGTTCGCGCTTCTGGTCGCGCCAGACTTCGAGGTCGACCGTGTCCCCGGCGAACTTCCGCTCGATGATCTCGTTCAAGTCGACGCGCTCGCCTTCGACCTCGATGAATCCGTCCGAGGCGATCGGGTGCCCTTCGATCGAGAGCAGCACGTCTTTCGTTTTCAGGATGCCGCCGGCGGAACCGGCCGCGTCGGCGTCGGCCACCATGACGCCGATGCCGTCGTTGGGTAGCCCGAGAGCCCGGCGCTGGGCCGGGTTGAGGATGTTGACCACGCTCGTGGCGAGATCGACGTAGAAATCGTATTCACCGTCTTCGACGTCTTTGAGAAACCGTTCGATGACCGGCACCGGAATCATGTAGCCGGTATTCTGCGCGACCGAGCCGGAATAGCCTTGGAAAGCGACGCCCACGACCCGGTTGTCCTGCAAGACCGGACCGCCCGAGTTGCCCGGGTTGATCGCGGCGTCCACTTGAATCGCGAGGTGGTTGTCCGTGGCCGAATGGCTGTAGGCGCGGAAGTCGATCCGCGAAACCACGCCGCGCGTCACCGAGATGCGATCCCCGCCGATGGGATAGCCGACCGCGACGACCGTCGTGTTGAGCTTGGGAATATCGCCGATATCGAGAGGCACGACGTCTTCGAAGGCCGTTTCGAACTCCACGTCGGACTCCAGTTCCAGCAGCGCGAGGTCGCAGTCGTGCGCCACGTTGACCACCCGCGCCTTGTAGGGCTTGGGATCGTCCACCTTCTTGATGTAGACGAGTCGGTTGTTGCTGACCACGTGGGCATTCGTCAAGAATCGGTTCGGCGCGATCAGAAAGCCCGTGCCGTTGCCGCTGCTCATCCCGCCGACATTCCATGGGACTCGAAAATTCGGCTGCTTCGTGTCGACCTCCACCCGGACGATCGCCTCCATCTCGACACCCGAAATATCCGTCTGGACGGATTCGGGGGGCGGCATTTCGACGCCGGGCGCCTGGGGAGGGGTGATCTCCTCGGGTGCCAGCGAGGGGGGCTGATCGACGTCTCCCCGTGGCTCGGGAGATGCAATCCCCTCGCGGGCCGGCTCCGGGGGGCTGTCGCCGTCTTGTTGCCCTGCGGCAGGAAAAACGGTCAGTTGCCAAACGAGCGCGAAAAGCGCCGCGACGCAGATGAAAGGGAAGCGAGATGCGTTCATGAAAACCTAAGTTCGATGGGGGGGCTGCCTTTGAAATCCCGCCCATTCGGGGAAGAACAGAGTTTAGAGTTTGGGAAATTAAAGTCAATGTCGGGCGCGACCTGATTCAGGCTTCGATCCGACAGGGCCGGGTCTGTGAAAGGACGGGGTCGGGTCGCTGGCTCGGCACGTCCTACAGCGTTTCTTTTCTTTTGTCTAACCGCCGGCGAATTCCTGCGATGAAACGATTGGGGCGCCAACCGGAGCGTGGCTCCTCTCGCCGCCGCACCGGTCTACGGGGGGACGAGCCAGGGGCCGAGAAAAGAGGTGAACACTACGTCGCCCCGGGGGGAACCTGCGGGTTCAAACGTTGAACCGGAACTCCACCACGTCGCCGTCTTTCATCACGTAGTCCTTGCCCTCGATCCGGAGCTTGCCGGCCTCGCGGGCTTTGGCGTTCGAGCCGAGTTCGACGAGATCGTCGTAGTGGACCACTTCGGCGGCGATGAAGCCGCGCTCGAAATCGCCGTGGATGACGCCGGCGGCCCCGGGCGCCTTGGTGCCTTCGACGATGGTCCAGGCGCGGGTTTCCTGTTCGCCCGTGGTGAGGTAGGTCCGGAGCCCGAGGAGGTGGTAGACGGCCTTGATCAACGCGGAGACGCCCGAGTCTTCAACGCCCATGTCCGCGAGGAATTCGGCGGCCTCCTCCGGCTCCAGATCGACCATTTCCTCTTCGATCCGGGCCGAGATGACGATCGCCTCCGCCCCGTGGGCTTCCGCGGCGTAGTCGCGAACCTTCTGGACCAGGGGATGGGCTTCGGGATTCTCCAGCGCTCCGGCCAGTTCCTCCTCCGACACGTTGCAGGCGAAGATGGTTCGCTTCGAGGTGAGCAGAAAGAATTCCCGCAGGACTTTCTTTTCCTCCGCGCTGAGTTCGAGTGTCAGGGCCGGCTTGCCCGCGTCCAGATGCGGCATCAGCTTCACGATCAGGTCGACTTCGCGCTTCGCTTCCTTGTCGCCGGTTTTCGCTTTTTTCTCCCGGGAGGACAGGCGCTTCTCGAGCATCGCCATGTCCGCGAGAATCAGTTCGGAGTTGATGATCTCGATGTCGCGGATCGGGTCGACCGATCCCAGTTCGTGAACGATGTCGTCGTTCTCGAAGCAGCGCACCACCTGGACGATGGCGTCGACTTCCCGGATGGTGGCGAGGAATTTGTTTCCGAGACCGGCCCCGGCGGAAGCGCCCTCCACGAGGCCGGCGATGTCCACGAATTCGATCGCGGCGGGCACGAGTTTCCTGGAGCCGCTGATCTTGCCGAGCACGGCGAGACGCTCGTCCGGCACCGTCACCACGCCGATGTTCGGATCGATGGTGCAGAAGGGATAGTTCGCCGCCTCCGCGTTCCGGGTGCGGGTGACGGCGTTGAAGAGAGTGGATTTGCCCACGTTGGGAAGCCCCACGATGCCTGCCTGTAACATGCGCGGACGGTAGCACGGGTTTTCGGCGGTGCTTGGGGAAAATGCGGGGCGGGATTGTGAGAGGGTGTTACGGTGAATGATGGGGAAATCTTCCGGAAATCTCTTGGCGGAGGCACTGCGTCGGGTTTTCGAAAGGGCGTCGGATGCGGGCTTGGTCGATTTTCTCTTGATCGGGGGAAATGCCGTGATCGCGCACGGGGTTCCCCGGTTCACCCGCGATATCGTCGAGTTGACGATGAGAAACAACCTCGATCCCGAGAAAGATAACGGGTTCCGGGATCTTGTGTTAAAGTTTGGAAATGAAAGGCTGCTCACCGGGTTGGTCCATGAAATCAAGATACGAAGACGAGACGAACCGGAGTGAGAGAATCTGCCGCGAGTCCTTCGAAATGGTCTTCCCCGAGCCGGACGAGCCACTGCTGGAAGGGCCGGGCGAGCCCTGCACTTGGCTGGAATTCATGCGCGAAACGGCGGTGCAGACCAACCACTGGCTCAAGCACTTCGACAACGAGCCTCCCCCCCCGGCCTGGGAGGAAAAGTTCACCCTGGACTGATTCGATTTCGGGACTCGACCGGCTTCCCGATTTTCGCTACACATCGGTGATGAGGACGTTCTTTTGTCTTTTGTTCGTTTCGCTCGTCGTTGCACCGGCTCACGCCATCCCCAACAGCTTTTTCGGAAACGGGAACGCGATTCCGATCATTCCCGCCTTTCCGCGGTTCAACGCGGAACTGACCGAGGAATTCCTGGAGGAGAAGAACTGGAGCGCCGGCGAACTGCCGGGACCGTGGGAAAAAGAAACTTCGCTCGGCGACTCGACGACGCGGCGAATGGCGGCCATGCCCGTTCTTTTCGGGGAAGTTCCCATGAAGGTGCTGGCCTATTCGGACGGAGCCGGGGTCGAGGAGATCGCGATCCACTTCCTCGATGCCGGAATGTATTTCGGCTATCGCTTCGGCGGAGAAAAGACGAGAGACGAGCGGGAGACCGGCCGGGAGCGTCGCCACGAGTTCTCCCGTCATTTCAAGGGGGTCGCCAAGGCGGTTCGGGAGCGGCTCGAGGACGGGTGCGGGCGCGGCACGCTCGGCGCGATCGGGCGGACCCGGGCCCTGCGGACCGAGTTCACGGAATACCGCTGGGAGGATTTCGTGCTCCGGCTCGTCGAGCGGGAGGACCATTCCGTGTCCCTGCACATCCACCGGCGGGGGACGGCGCCGGCGGGCCTCGCCGATCCGCGCTGGCTCGAACTCGGGCGCCGCGACCGGCAGGCTCGCCTCGAGGAACACGTCTCGACGGACAACGGCGCCCCCCGGGTGACCGGGCTTCCCGTGTCCACCCAGGGGCTGACGCCCTTCTGCGGGATCCACTCGCTCGCCATCGTGGCCCACCACATCGGGCTGCGGGCCAGTCCCGAGGCGCTCGCCGCGGGGGCGGCGTTCGAGAACACCGGGAGCGCGGGCGGCAGCGACCTGATCGGCCTGCACCGCGCGGTCGCGGAAGAATTGGACATGCGTGTGAGCATCGCGCCGAAGTTCGACCCGGACCGGGTCGGGCGCTCCATCGAGGACGGTCTGCCCGTGATCGTCTGGCGCCGGGTGACTGCGGAGCGGGAGAAGCGCCACGCCGCGGTGGCGCGGTCCGGGAGCGGCGGGAACCTCGCACCGCTGGAACCGGAGGAACTCGAGAAGCTCCCCGAGCGCGACGCCCGGGGGACCCCGTCCCACGCCTCCGTCGTCACCGGGATCGATCCGGAGAGGGGAATCGTCCACTACACCGAGCCGTGGGGCGAGACGGGGCGAGACCGGGTCATGCGGCTGGAGGAGATGGCGGCGACGGGGTACGCGGTGTTTTTCTTCCGGCTGTGAGGATTGTTCTCGCTGTTGTTCCACGAGCCGCCCCGAAGTCCTCGCAACGAGCCGACAGGTCGTTTTTCGCCGCCGCCGCATCAAGCGCCTTTCAGACAAATAGCGACGCGATCTCCAAGCTCAGATTGCACCCGGGATGGAGTTGCACGGGGGCATCGGCGGTTCGTTCGGTGTAGGATCCCTCCTTCCATTCGAGGAGCAGGGCGCTGCGCTCGTCGGGATGGACGATCAAGTAGAAGGGAACGGCGTTTGCCGCGTAGAGTTCGCGCTTGGCGACGAGATCTTTCTGACGGGTAGAGGGAGAGAGGATCTCGACGACGAATTCGGGGCGCTTTTCGATCCATTGCCCCTCGGGCCGTTCGCAAATGACGATGAGGTCGGGCCGGACCACCGTCTCTCGATCGACGTGCCAGTCGATTTCGTAGAGCGCCTCGCAGCGGCCTTCGCAGCCCTCGGCATCCAACTGGCGAAGGAGTTGCTTGAAAATCTTCCTTCCAGCAGGCTGGTGAAGGTAATCCGGCGAAGGCGACATCGCCACGGGAACTCCGTCCCAAAGCTCCCAGTCCCCCTCCCAATGGAGGTAGTCGTCGACGGTGTAGCGCGGTCGATAGGAGACGGCAGACATTTCTGGAGGGTACCACATCGGAACGGAGACGCCAAGTCCTCGATGAAACTTGGGTTGAGACCCTTGGAGACTCCTTGTTTTGGAATCAATCTCTACTCCTGCTCGGCGATGCCGCTGGAAAGCAACAAGTCGATCGCTTCGCGGATCCGCTCATTGAGCTTGCTGCCGGTCCGGGAATAGCCGAGAAGGCGGGACGTTTCGGCTACCAGTCCCTCCTTTGTCAAACTGACCTGTGCTTGGAGAACGGATCGGGCTCCTGCGGCAATCTCCTCCGGAGGCAAGTCGTCGGCGGTCCGGATGTCGAGCTTTTCCTCGCCAGCGACCCTGAAGGTATTCCACTTGCCCGGATCGACACCGCGCGGCCAGTAGAAGGTACGGTCGCCATGGGCAGTCTTGGTAAATTCAAGCCGTTCGACGATGTCACGGACGCGGTTCACGATCCTGCTTCCGGACGATTTTAAACCCCACTGAAGTACGGGTGATGGCGACGTTGAGCCGGCGCTGGCCGCCTGCCCGGTTGAGCGGGCCAAAATTCATCGACACCCTATCGTCGGCATCGGGGCCGTAGCCGATCGCGAATAGAATGACGTCCCGTTCGTCGCCTTGGACGCTTTCGAGGTTTTCTACGAGCGTCTTCCCTCGAGCCGTGGGGGGAGGGAGACCGGGACCGGCGGATTCCGATCGAGGGAATGGAAGCGACAGCCTACGCGTTTTTTTCAAACTGTAAGACCGTTCCGACATAGCGCGTAAGGTGGAATTCGCATGGGTCGTGTTTTCCGCTTTTTGTTTCCTTTTGCCGTGATCGGTCTTTTCGCCGTTTTGTTGTTGGCGATGAGCGGCAGTTGGTTAATCGCACGGAAGGTGATCGCAATGCTAATATTGCCGACGGGGGCGATTTGGTTGGCGCTGCTCGGCCTGACGTTGTGGCCGGGGTTGAAAAGGTGGCATCGAATCGTTCTCGGCGGATTGTGGATTCTCTACACCCTGGCGGGTAGCCCGTATTTGGGCGTGGCGCTGCTGCAACCGTTGGAAGCACCGTTTTTCGAGACGGAAAATTCAGAACAGAAGCTCGACGCGCTCGTTCTGCTCGGTGGAGGGACCGTTCGATCTCCCGGCGGGCACCCCGCACTCGGCACACATGGCGACCGCGTTTTGCGACCGACGATGCTTTACAATCGAGGCCTGGTGAAAACGCTCGTCACCACGGGCCGCAGCGTCACCGAAAGCGGCGAAGACCGGTTGCTCTCGCGGGAGACATCGCTGATCTGGCAAGATTTGGGTGTGCCCGCCGAGGCCATCGTCGAACTTTCCGAACCACGCAATACGGCGGAAGAATTGGCGGCGGTCGCTGGATTGCTGCGCGACAGACCGGATTGGAAAACGGTGGGACTCTGCTCGTCGGCGTTGCATCTGCGCCGGGCCTTGAAAGAATCGGAAGCGCAGGGTCTCGATCTCATCCCGGTGCCGAGTGATTTTCGTTCGATGCCCCTCGTTCCGACGCCGCTGTATGCGATCCCGCAGGGAAGGGGATTCCGCGACGTGCAGACGGCGCTGTGGGAGTATTTGGGAGGGTGGTTTTGAAATGGCGGACGGCGTGTCTTCTTGCTATTTTTCGGCCATGGAAGTGGACAGGGAAATGACCCGCGAAGAGATCGAAGTGGAGGTTTGATCGGGTCTGTTGCGACTGTGCGGTCCCAAGCACGACCAGCGACAGCGTGATCGGTCTCGATTTCCGCGAGGGAAATTTCCGTTTCGAGCGAAGAGGCCCCGCCTTGACACCCGGTGGACGCGATTCCATCCTCGCGTGTGAGCGTGAAAAAGAAATCTCCGGTGAAAAAGAAGAAGGCGCGCCACTCCCACGCGCCCGACCTGCCCGCGAAGACCGATTGGCGCACCACGGACGAGCACGAGATCGCCCGCCGCCGCCAGCGCGCGGTCGAGGAGGATCACAAGATCGTCGACGAACCGGACGGCGACGATCTCCATGGATACTACCGCCTGCGTTCCCCGAGCGGGCGCGAATACCGCGTCGAAATCCGGGATCTCTCCGTCGCGGGCGAACAGTCCTGCACCTGCACGGATTTCCGCATCGCCGGTCTAGGCACCTGCAAGCACATCGAGGCCGTCCACCTGCATCTCGGGCGTCCCAAGTTCCGCAAGCTTCTCCGCGTCGCGAGGGCCGGCGGCAGTGGACTCGCGCATATCGTTCCGGACCGTTCGGCGGACACCCTGCGCTGCTCCGTCGGTCGCTCCCTTCTCACGCCGGGTCTGCTCGCTCTCTTCGACGGCGACCGACTCGCCGACGGGGTTTCCCCCGAAGAAGCGATGGAAAGAATCGGCGCGAGCCGTTCCCGCAAAATCCGCGTGTCCCAGGAGGTCGCGCCCTTTCTCGAAGAGCGCGCCCGCCGCGCCGAACGCGTCCGGCTTTGCCACGAATACGAGGCCGCCGTCCGCTCAGGCGACATGCCGGAGTCCGAATCGCTCGTCCCGCTCTATCCCTACCAGCGCGAGGGGATGCTCCATCTCGCCTTCGGCGAACGCGCCCTGCTCGCCGACGAGATGGGTCTGGGGAAAACCGTCCAAGCCATCACCGCCGCCGCCCTGCTCCATCGTTTGGGAAAGGCGCGGCGCGTCCTCGTCGTCGCCCCCGCCTCGCTCAAGGCCGAGTGGGAGGAGCAGATCCAGAAATTCACCGCGCTCGACCTGCGCGTCGTCTACGGCGGCGCGACCGAACGGCAGCGAATCTACAGCGCCGGCGCGGACGACACGGCCTTTTTCACCATCACCAACTACGAGCAGGTCCTCCGCGACCTGCCGCACATCAACCAGCTCTTCCGGCCCGACGTCGTCATCCTCGACGAGGCGCAGCGGATCAAGAATTGGGGCACCAAGACCGCGCAAGCCATCAAGCGGCTCCGGTCGCGCTACGCCTTCGTCCTCACCGGCACGCCCATCGAGAACCGCATCGACGAACTCTACTCCATCGTCGATTTCCTCGATCCCACCGTCTTCGGTCCTCTCTTCCGCTTCAACCGCGAGTTCTACCGGCTCGACGAACGCGGTCGCCCCTCCGGCTTCAAAAACCTCGGCGAGATGCATCGGCGCATCGCCCCCATCATGCTGCGGCGCAGAAAATCGGCCATCGAGACCGACCTGCCCGACCGCACCGACGAGACCCGCTTCGTCCCCATGTCGCGGGCGCAAAAAGTCGCATACGGCGATCACGAGTACCGTCTCCTCATCCTGACCAATCTCGCCAAAAAGCGTCCCCTCCGCAAAGAAGAGCAGGACAAGCTGATGCGGGAACTCGCCATGATGCGGATGTGCTGCGACACCGTCCACATCCTCGACGAAGAAGAGCGCGACTGTCCCAAGCTCGAGGAAATCGCCGCCATCGTCGAGGGAGCCGTCGACTCCGGCGCGAAAGTCGTCATCTTTTCCGAATGGGTCCGCATGCTGCGTTTGATTCTCGAGGAAATCCTCGTGCCGGAGGAGATCGGATACGCTCTCCACACCGGCTCCGTCCCGCAGAAGAAACGGCGCGAAGAAATCCGCAATTTCAAGACCAACCCCGACTGCCGCGTCATGCTCAGCAGCGACGCCGGTGCCACCGGCCTCAACCTGCAGAACGCCAGCATCGTGATCAACTGCGACCTGCCGTGGAATCCCGCCAAGCTGGAGCAGCGCATCGCCCGGGTCTGGCGCAAACACCAGGAGCGCCCCGTTTCCGTCTACAACCTCGTCAGCGAAAAGACTATCGAGGAGCGCATGCTGGGCCGGCTCGCCAACAAGCAGGCTCTCGCCGACGGCGTCCTCGACAAGATGGGCAAGCTCGACGAAATCCAGCTCGCCGGCGGCGCGCAGAGCTTCGTCGCCAAGCTCGGCGACATGATCGAGCAACCCGTCGAGCCGAAGAAGACTCCGCCGAAATCGTTTTCCCCCGCGCCCACCGATCCGCCGAGGACTTTCGCGGACGAGGCGGGCGCGTTGCTCGGTGAAAACCTCGTCCGCGTCGAGGAGCGATTTCCCGTCGAGGGCGCCGGTTCGCTTCTGCTCGTCGTGGTCCGCCGCGATCCGTTGCTGTGGAAAGAGAAACTCGTCCCGCTCTTCGACCGTTTTTTCGGGAAAGACAAGACCGACCCGCTCTTTCCCGTGAGCTTCGAGCTGATCGACCGCCACGCCGACGAAGCCATGGCCCGGATGATCGAGAGCGGCCTCATGGCCGCCTCCAGCCGCAGCGTGCGTCCGTTGACCGAAGAGGCCGCCGCCGAACCCGAGAAAATCGTCCTCACCGCCGAAGAAAAAGCCGCCGCCCTCGAGGCTCGCAACCGCGCCAGGCGCAAGCACAAGATGGCGGGTTTGCTCGCCGGCGGCGAGTTGTGGGAAGAAGCAGGCGAGGCACTCGCCGAGGCCTTCGTCGCCTGGGGCGGGGCGCTCTCGGTGGAGCGCAGGCTCGGGTTGGAAACCGTCGAGGCGTTGGATTTTCTGCGGTCGCCGTTGGCCGGTGCCGTGGAGGACGCGGGCCGCAAAAGGATCGAAGCGTTTCTCGGAAATCCGGCGGATCCGGCGCTTGTGAAGGGATTGATCGGGGATCTGGACCAGTGGCTGTGAGAAATCCGAGCCTACCGCACTACTCGTCCTTCGCGTAGATCCCATTGCTTCCATCACACAGGCTTGTGTGTCCGAATTCAAAAACGCTCGATCCGGCCCCAACTCATCAAAACGGCAAATCGTCCTCGTCCTTTGCGAACTGCCGCCGGCGCAGCGCGACCGCGCGGAGGATGGCGTCGAGAATCTGGTCGAGCCGCTCACCCAGATCGGTGGCGAGGAATCTGAGTACGAGGTATCCGTGCGACTGCAACTGCGCGTCCTTGTGGCGGTCGCGGCGGTAGGCGAGGACGTCGCCGAGATGTTGGTCGCCGTCGATTTCGATGACGAGGCGGGATTCGCGGTCGAGAAAGTCCACCTCCATTTCGTTGGCTTGGCCGTAGGGAATCGGCACCGTTTCGTTGACCCGGAATCGACCGGCGGTCTCGGGGAGGGTCTCGAGGCGGCGGAAAAGGAAGGCTTCGCTGGCGCTGCGGGCGCGGGATTCTCCGGTGGCGCCGGGAGGGATCGGTTCGGGGGCTCCGGCCGCCGGAGCGCCGGCCGCCGGGACGCCGGCCGCATCGGCGAAGAGGTTGGCCAACTGCACGTCGACGCCGTCGCGGACGAGTCGGCGGGTCGATTCGGAGTGGCGGTGTTTCCACCGGTCGTCCATGGGCAACGGCACCTCGGCGGGCCAGCCCGGCAGGGCGCTGGCGGGAACGGTCACGGTGTAGCCGATGGACTCGTATCCGGCGCGGCGTTTCTCGAACATGCGGGCGAACATGGGAACGTCCAAGTCGGCGTAGTCGAAAACGCGGATTTCCTTTTTTGCGGCGTGGGAACGGTGCAGACGACCGGCATATTGGGCGATGGTTCCTTTCCACGAGACGGGCATGGTCAGGAAGAGCGTGTCGAGCCGGGCTTCGTCGAAACCTTCGCCGACGAATTTTCCGGTGGCGACGATGGCTCGGTGCCGGGTTCCGCTTTCCTCGGCGATGGCGTCGAGCGTCGCGCGCAGCGCCTTTTTCTTCATCCCGCCTTGGAGGGAAAAGGTGGGGACGTTCCGTTCTTCCAGCATCTCGAGAAGGGTCGCGAGATGATCGTTGCGCTCGGTCAGCACCAGCGGGGAGCGACCGTCGCGAACAGCTTCGGCGATGTCGGCGCAGATCATCTCGTTGCGTCGCCGGTCTTCGATCAGCATTTCGCACAGGCCGCGGAACTCCGTGTGGCACTCGTCGCTCGCCCCGCTTTCCGCGAAGTCGCCGAAAGGCGTGGGCCGGACGATGACGGTGCGGGGTACGCTCGATTTCCGGCCCTGCTCCGCGGCTCCGACGCGATGGCGCACCGGCCCGCATTGCATGAAAATGACGGGGTGATGGCCGTCTTTGCGGACCACGGTGGCGGAAAGTCCGACGACGTATTTCGCCTTGGCCCGGCTCGCGGCGAGTTCAAAACTCCGCGCGGAGATGTGATGGCATTCGTCCACGATCACCTGTCCATAGCCGGCGATGCGGTCGTCGACTTCGCCTTTGCGCACGAGGCTCTGGACGAGGGCGACGTCGATCTTTCCCCGCAGTTTTTTCCGTCCGCCGCCGAGACGCCCGATCTCTTTCCCGGGGAAATCGAGAAAGGTGGAAAGCCGGTCCACCCACTGCTCCATGAGTTGCTGGCGGTGCACGAGCACGAGCGTGTTGACCCCGCGCCGGGCGATGAGCCACGCCGCGAGGACCGTTTTCCCGAACGCGGTCGTGGCCGCGAGCACGCCGATGTCGTGGGCGATCAGATCGTTTCCGGCGCGTTCCTGGTCCGGCCGCAGCGTTCCGTCGAAGTTGACGTCGAGCGGTTCGCCTTCGTTGCGGCGGTCTTCGATTTCGGGAGTGATGCGGAGACGTTTCAGCACTTCCAGAAGAGAATCGAGACACCCGCGGGGCAGGACGAGGAAATGCTCGCCGTCCTCGGCGCAGTGAACGACGCGCGGCTTGCCGTAAGTGGAAAGTCGCATCGCCTGCGCTTTGTGGAACTCCGGATTTTGAAAAGCGGCGAGGCGCAGCAGCTGGTTGCGCAGGGCGGGATGGAGACCGTCCTTGTCGATGTAGAGTCCGTCGCCGAGGACGACGCGCAGGGTCTTCGCGTAGCCTTCCGGCAGCTTCGGGAGCGCGCCTTTCCGGCTCGGCGGCGCAGCCCACGGTTCCAGCGCGAAGGTGTCCTCGTCGTCTTCGAAAAAGCGGCGCACGTCGAGGATGCCCTGCTTTTTCTCGGCGCGCTCGACCCATCCGTAGACCGTTCCGGGAGACACCCGCTCGATCCCGCCGAGGAATTTCCATTGATCTTCGATCACCCCGCCTTCTGCGTCGAGAAAGACGCTGTTGCCGTTGCCGCGGGCGGCTTTTTGCAAAGGCAGCGCGATCAGGTTTCCGAACCCGCCCCGCGGCATCGTGTCTTGATTCGGAAAAAGCCGGTCGTAGGAGGCGAAGCCCAAGTCCGGGTGGCGGCGCATGGTTTCCGTGATCAGGAACGAACCGAACTGCCTCGCGACGCGGGCGGGAAGCGGATCCGCGAAGAAAATCCAGACGTGCCCGCCATTCCCGGACCGGGAGCGCTCCAGCGCGGCGGGTATCTCCCGCTCGCGGCAAGTCTCGAGAAAAGCGGCCGCGTCGGTCCGCCAGTCCGCCTTGTCGAAATCCAGCGCGAGAAACCAGCACGTCTCGTCCTCCAGCAGCGGATAGGCGCCCATGACGAAGGGCGCGCCGTTGTCGTCGGTTCCGGTGAGATGCCTACGGACTGCCTCGTCGGTGACGGGCAAGAATTTCCGATGGGAACAATCCGCGCATTTCACCCGCGGCTTTTCGCATACGCCGCGGACCCATTCGTTTCCGCAAGCGGGGGCGTAGCCCGTTTTTCCCGTGGTCCGGGATTCGAAGCGGCGGGCGTACAGATCCCCGCGTCCCCGGAACAGCGACCGGAAGAGCGCGATTTTCTCCTCCGGCGGGGAGTGGTCGTCGATAGAAGCAGGCAAGGGTTCCGAAGAATTTTGCTGCGGGTGCCATTCCTCCAACATTCCGCTCTGTTGGAGAAACACCTCGTCCGCGTTGTCGCGCAGGAAGTCTTCGACCGGCACACCCTCGACCAGCTCTTCGCGGATGCGCTTCTGCTTTCCTCCGACAAAGACGGTCCGGTAGCGGAAATCGCGGCCCTCGCCGGGCGCTCGTTTCCGGCGTTGGCGTGGTCGCTTCGGTTTTCTGTTCTTAGATTTCTTCGCCACGGCTATCGTTTTATCACATCTCCGGAACATCGCGGGAAAGAAAACTCACCCGAGGGCACTGAGGACCAGCAGCGCCACCGAGTGAACCCTCTTGGGTCAGCCGAAAACACCCCTTGGCGCTTTGACGTTTCGATTCTAGCCTTTTCGCATGGTGAAACTTGCCGATGTGGTTTCCGCAGCGAACGACTGGCTGCATCTCGACGAAATTCCCGACTATCCGCAGGCGTTGAACGGGTTGCAGTTGGAGAACGGAGGCGAGGTGAAGAAAATCGTCGCCGCGGTCGACGCCTGCCTCCCGGTGATCGAGCGGGCCTGCGAGCGCGGCGCCGACCTGCTCGTGGTCCATCACGGTCTCTTTTGGCAGGGTGCCCAGCGCATCGAGGGACCCGTCTACCGGAAGCTGAAGACGGCGATGGGCCACGACCTCGCGATCTACAGCGCCCACATCCCGCTCGACGTGCACCCGGAGCTGGGGAACAACGCGCAGCTCGTCCGGGCGCTCGACCTCGGCGCCGCGCCGGAGCCCTTCTTCGAGTGGAAGGGGATCGAGCTGGGGTTGCGGGTCGAGACGGAGATTTCCCGCGACGATCTGCTCGCCCGGGTCGAGCGGGCGACCGGCACGACGCCGCAGCTTTGTCCCGGCGGGCCGGAGGCGGTGCGGAAGCTGGGCGTCATCACCGGCGGGGCGGGCGGCGAGATCGCGGCGATCGCGGAGACGGGCGTCGACACCTTTCTCACCGGAGAGGGCCCCCATTGGAGCTACACGGCGGCGGAGGAATTGGGAATCAACCTGATCTACGGCGGCCACTACGCCACGGAGACTTTCGGCGTCAAGGCGCTCGCGCAACGATGGTGCGCCGAGTTCGAAGGGCTCGAGTGGGACTTCATTGATCATCCAACGGGCCTGTGATTGGCCTGGCGGTGACTGGAGCAGACGCCTCCTCCTTCCAAGGGAGGATGGCGGCGAGGGTTCTCGCATCGATCGGGTCCCTTTCGTAAACGTCGCGGGCCGGGGCGAGGATGATCTTTCCGCCCGGTCCGGGGCGAGGGAAAGTGGTGAAATACGTCAGGTAGACGTTGATCTTGTCCTTGACCGCCAGGTTCTTGCGTCTTCCGGAGGTCATCGTCTCCTTGACCTCTTCGGCGGACCAGCCCTGCGTTCCGAGAACCCAGGCGCCGAGTTCGTCCGGCTTTTCCACGCGCACGCAGCCGTGGCTGAAGTCGCGTTCGCTGCGGGCGAAGAGATTCTTGGCCGGCGTGTCGTGCATGTAAATGCTGTAGGTGTTGGGAAAGAGGAACTTGATGCTGCCCAGAGCGTTGGACGGCCCCGGCCTCTGGCGGACGAGCAGCTTGCCCTGCGAAACGAGGTCGAGGCTGTCGGGCGACAGGCGATAGGTGCGGGTGCTGCCGGGGTTGAAGGCGTCGACGATCTCGTAGCCGTTGCGGCTCAGGTAGCCCCAGTCGCCCTGCGCCTTGGGGATGATCTCTTTCATGGCGATGCTTCTGGGAACGTTCCAGTAGGGGCCGAAGACGATCTCCTGCATGGTGTCTCGAAAGATTTTCGTATGAAGGGACGAGTCGGAGGCTTTCCCGTGGACGATTCGCATGCTCATGACGTGGAAGTCGTTGGCGTCGAATGCGTGAAGTTCCGCCGAGGGGAGATTTGCGATGATGTATCGCTCGCCCAGACCGTCCGGGAGAAGGCGGGCGCGATGGAGATTGATGGTGATGGAGCGGTAGCGGTCGGCGGCGTTCGTGTTCAGGTAGCGCCAACTTGACGGTCCGAATATGCCGTCGACTTCAAGCCCGTGGTCCTTTTGGAAAGCCGTGAGCGCCGCGGTCAACTCCGGCGTCATCGTCGAGAGTTCCGAGATTCCTTCCGGCGCCATCTCCAGGTAGCCGCGATCCGCCAAGTGCTCGGCCACCGCCGGCGCGTAGGGGTAGGCTTCGCTTGGGCGACCCACGCCGGCCGAGCTCGGGTCGGGAATGCTCGGCAGCCCGGAGTAGGAAAGGATCGATTCCTTCGCCTCCGGATAGGCCTTCAGCAGCTCGCGGTAGATCCAGTTTTTCGGGGCCATGACAGCGACCGCCTTCGAGAGATCGAAAGGACTCGCCGAGGCGGCCACGACCAGTTTTCCCGAGAGGGCTTCGACGGACCGGTCGTTCGATCCCGGAGTGTCCCCCTTGTTCCATTCTTCCCAGATCGCCTCGGTCGGGGCGATTCCGAGCCGGACGAGGAGGGCCGCGTCGCAAAAGGATACGGTGTGAGCCAAGTCGCGTTTCTCCAGCGTGGTATCGGTGATCGCCGATTCCAAGGCCGCGGGATCGAGGATCAGCAGTTCCGGAAAGCCGTGCGCGACCAGCTCGCGGCCCAGGGCCCGGTGGAAGTCCGGCGGTAGGTCGCTGCTGTCCCACAGCGGACGAAACCCCCGCTCCCGGTAGACCTTGGCAATCACGTCGGCAGCCAGAGTGCGGTAATGACGGTCTTCCGGAAGAAGTCCGAGCACTTGCTCTCGGATGGCCTCGGCCTTGATCAGCTCCTCGTCCGGCACCGACTCTCTCGAAGCGTCCCCGTCGGTGCCCGCCCCGTCGACCGGGGGAGCGGAAGAAGCGGGCCGATCTTCGGCGGCCTCGGAGGGAGCGTCCTGGGACCTGAGCGTCTGGGCGGCGGAAAAGACAAGTCCGGCGGAAAGCAGAACCCGCAGTGCGGACCGAGGGGAGGGAAGGCGTCGATTCATGGACAATGTTGAGAACCGTAACTGAATTCCGCCCGAAACGCGAGCGCTACCGCGGTAACCGACTCGCCAAACGGCTCTGGAACGGGGCTCGGGAAGCGAAGTTCCGACTCGTCACGAGCACTCCAAATGCTGGGAATTTCCAGCCTTGCCATCCAGCCGAAGGGGGCCATTTTCCGGCTTCGGCAAAATTTTATCGATTCCTCACGAAAAGCGGTTGACCCCCTCGAAATTGCGCCTAGATTCACCGCCCGCCCAAAAGAGGGTGGCTCCGACAAGCCGAGAGCGGTTCCGGAGGTTGAGATCTTTAAGTAAATCAGGCCGAGTGCTGCAAGGCTAGAATTTCCATAAAACCATCGGTTTTCTGGGAGAGGAAGCAGCAGCAGTCGGTGATAAGGAAAAGGCTAAATTGTGTGCTGCACGTGAAGAACAGTAGCGTGCCGAGCAAGTCCTCTCAGGAGGATTTGCTCACGTCAATTTTCCGTTGAAGAACAACAATAGTAAAACTCTGAAAAGAGCGCTAGAACGTTTGGAAAGCGGAATCAATTTTCTATTCGGAGAGTTTGATTCTGGCTCAGAACGAACGCTGGCGGCGTGGATAAGACATGCA
>JBBDRG010000044.1:0-127358 GCA_040905585.1 Verrucomicrobiales bacterium | reverse complement strand
CATGGTTCAAGATGGGCTCACGGCTTGAAATGTCAAGGAATGTTGCCTGACCCCGGAAACCGGAAATGACCCCGGAAACCTCGTGACCCCGGAAACCTTCCGTGACCCCGGAAACCTTCCGGAAACCTCGTTGCCTGACCCCGGAAACGACCCCGGAAACCTCCGATTGGTCTGAATCGAGTGATGGCAATTCGAAGGTGCCGGCGTCCACTTGGGAGCACCAGCTTTCGAGGATCTCGTGCCGTCTGCATTTCCCCGTATCCCTGAGTATTTCGTATGCTTCCAGCATTCGCAGGATTCCTTCGCGGTTCTGACTTTCGAAAACTAGCTCGCGAAATTGTGCCTCGATGTTTCCGGCGACGAACGAAGCGAGCAGCGATGTCGATTTATCGAAGTCTTCGTCGCCGAGAAACGGCAACCACTCGGGGGCGACGGTCACTTGGAGAATCCTCGATGCTTCGGTGTACCCCACCACGATCGCGGAAGCATCTGGTTCGGTCGGATCTTCTCGCAGCGTCTCGATGGACTCGTGGAGAAGGGGGCGGAAGTTCGCCTCTTTGATCATGCTAATGATGAAATCGATTGCTTCCGACCGGCTCCCTCGCTTGGCTTCGTCGGAATCTTGCTCCCCGGAGAGGTCCATCGTGTGCCGGATTTTCACGGCGAAATCTCCCACGTAGGTGATACCTGAATAGGACTCGCTTTCGGTGCCCTCTCCCGACTCGGAGAATGTACAAACGGTTCCGGCCAGTTGATGTGGGGAATCGTCGTTGCCGTACTCAGTGATCTCGATGGTATCCGGAATTTCAAGATTTTCGTATTTCCCTTGCCTGGCCAAATAACGGATCGCGTCGAGTGATTGCTCCAGTTCTTTCTGTTCGCGACCGGCCTCGAAGGCAGGTTCTCTGTTGTAGAAGTAAACGCCGAGCGTCGATCCGTCCCCGGTGTAACTCAGCCCGACATTGCTGCCGTCGAATTCGGATTGGGCGAAGTCGGTGATTTTCGCAATCTTGAAGCCAGCGAATTCCTTGGGCATCACGATGCCAGTCTGTTTGTGGAGGAAGTTCTTCTCCCAGACGCGAGTCTCCTTGGCAAGGACCGGTGACGCGAAGAGAACAAAAAATGTCGTGATTTGAAAATGTCGAGGGAGCGGCACGGTCGTAGACTTGCAGTTTCGACGGAGAAGTTCAAGGCTCGAACTTCTAATTTGCTTTTTTCGGCTTTGACGCTTCGCTCCTGCCCTCCGGGCATGCCATTTGACTTCGTTTTCACTCCGTCGACCTCCGGTTCTCTTCAGTCGATTCTTCCCGCCGAGGACCCCGGGGTCGGATGCGGTTCGGGGGGAGGCAGGGGCGATCGGGGCTATCGCGCTCAAGCGATTGCCCAGTTCCGGGAACGCTCGCAAAGCACAGGTTGGCGTTCCCCTGTGATTTTGCCTGTGCAATCGCGGAGGTTCGAGCGCAGTTGTCACGAACAGTGGTCAGTCCGATGCGGAACTCGGGAGAGTCCCCGACGGGTTCAGGCTCCGCCCGCCGGTCCGGTCTCCTCGAAGTCGGGTCGGCCTCAGTAGCAGGCGAGCGGGGGCGGGAGCCTCTATCGCGGGGCGCAAACTTCGACCCCCCGCGCGAGGAGTTCCACCGTTTCGCGGATCCACGCGTCACGGTCCAGCATGGAAAGTCCCGATGTCCTGAGAAGCAGCCCCCCCATCAAGGTGGATGTGAAGATTTCGGCGAAGGGCATCGCCTCGACATCGTTGCGGACGGTTCCGGCCTTCGCCTCCTTCTCCAGATAATCGGCGATGCTTTGGTGAAAGGGGGCGAGGACGTCTCCGATGAGTTCCTTGGTCAGCAATGGACGGCGGCGGCCTTCCCCGATGAGGGCTCTCATCATGCCCTCGCATCCTTCCAGCGATTTGTTGTATACCAAGGCGTAGCGCTCCAGGTCGCCGCGCAGGTCGCCGCTCATCTCAAGGGGCGACTCGCACAACGCTCGGAACTCCTCCGAGGTATCCCTCACCACTGCGGCGAGCAGTTTCTGCTTCGACTCGAAATGCCGGAACAGGGTGACCTCGTTGCATTGCGCCCGCTCGGCGATCGACCGTGTGGTGGCGCACTCGATCCCCTTCTCGCTGAATTCAACGCGCGCCGCATCGATGAGCCGCGCACGGGTATTGGCGGCGCCTCGGTGGGGGGAGGAGGATCGTTGGGAGGTGGCGCACATTTGTTTCCGAGACTATTTGCAAGCAATCACTTGCATGCAAGAAGAAACGAGTTTTACTGCGTGTATTTTGATGTCGATTTGTCGAGCTTTCCGTGGCCTGGTTCTTTCTCTCGCGATTTTCGCGGGGAATTCCTGCGTCCCGGTGGGTCCCGATCATGAAACCCCGGCAGTGGAATTGCCAGCCCGTTTTTCCGACGGAGAAATCAGATGGAAACGCGAGACGACGGAATCCCAGCCGACTCCTCGCGCGTGGTGGCAACTCTACGGGGATTCGCGCCTGGCCGCGCTGGTGGAGACCGCGATCGCCAACAACCAGGATCTTGCCGCCGCCGCTGCCCGCGTCCGGGAGGCCCGTGAACTGAGCCGGGTCGCCCGCTCCCGTTACTTTCCCGCC
The DNA here is from genome assembly GCA_040905585.1 of Verrucomicrobiales bacterium. Classification (GTDB taxonomy): domain Bacteria; phylum Verrucomicrobiota; class Verrucomicrobiia; order Verrucomicrobiales; family DEV007; genus Arctic95D-9. Next base: position 124,744 of record JBBDRG010000044.1, on the reverse strand, counting down.
ATCGATCTCGGGCTCCGGGGGGACCGGACCCAGTCGCGTTTCCGGGGACCGGTCGGCGGATCCAGTCTCGAGAACAGCTTCGCACTGCCGGTCGATTTGTCGTACGAGCTCGATCTCTGGGGCAAGGTCTACCGCGAAGTGGAAGGGGCTCGCGCCAGTGAGTGGGCCACGGTGGAATCGCTCCGTGCGCTCCGTCTCGGCATTTCGGCGGAGGTGGCGCAGACCTACTGGGCGCTGCGCGCCGTGGACGCCGATCGCGCTCTCCTGGCACGCGCTGTCGAACTCCGCCGAAAATCGCTGGAACTTCTCACCGAACAGCGGGAGGCAGGGGCCATCAGCGGACTCGATCTCTCCCGGGCGGAAACGGAAGTTTCTACTGCTGAATCGGAGCGCCTGGGCCTCGACCTCGATCGCGTTGAACTGGTCAACGCGCTCGCCGTTCTCACGGGGGCGGTCGCCACCGGCACCGACATCCCGGAAAAGACGGATATTCCGCGACCGCCGTCCGTTCCGACAAGCCTTCCTTCCGAGCTGCTGCGCCAGCGACCGGACATCCGTGCCGCCGAGTACCGCGTCGCCGCCGCGAACGCGAATATCGGGGTTGCGGAAGCGGCCTTCTATCCGTCGTTCCGCATCGACGCGTCCACCGGCCTGGATTCCGCCACGCTCGCGGGCCTCTTCAATGCCTCGGCCTTTGTCTGGTCGGTCGGTTCGAGCATCACCGTTCCCATCACCGGGCAGAAGCTGCTGCGGCACCAGCGCAACGCCGCCGTGGCCGCCCACGAGGCGGTGAGTGCCGAGTACCGCCAGACCGTATTGGACGCGATCCGGGAGGTGGAAAACGCGCTTCAGGGCACCGCCATTCTGGCACGCCGCCAGCAGGTGCAGGAGCGGGCGCTCCTCTCGGCGAGGAAAACCTACGATCTCTCCTTCGAGCGCTTCGACGCGGGACAGGTCAGTTTTCTCGAGGTGGTCGACGCCGAGCGCACCCGTCTCGAATCCGAGCGCGTTGCCAACGCCGTCCGCGCGGAACGCCTCGCGGTTTCCGTGGCACTGATCAAGGCCCTTGGCGGCCGATGGCACTGAAGTGCTCCAGCCCACCCACCAGCCCTCCATGAGATCGTCTTTTCACCTTTGTTTCGCCCATCCGACCACCTTCGTAGCCGCAGCCCTCTTCTCCGTGTCCTGCGGAAAAAAAGACGAGCCCGTCGACGCCCCCATGCCGGGGGACTTGCCGCAGTCGGTGGAGGTCGCCGAAATCCAGGCCATGGACCTGAGTGAAACCGTCGGTCTCGTCAGCTCGCTAGCCGCGAACGAAAGCGCCGAACTGCGCGCCGAGATTCCCGGCATGCTCGTCGAGATCGGATTCGAAGAAGGCGCTGCCGTGAAGGAGGGCGACGTGCTCGCGAGGCTCGACACCCGCGAAATCGACGCCCAGATCGCGGAGACCCAGGCCCAGCTCACGCTCGCGCAAAGCAATCTCGCGAGGAACCAACTCCTCCTCGAACGCGACGCGGTTTCCAAGCAGGAAGTCGATTCCGCGGAGGCAGAGGAAGCACGGCTCCAAGCGGCGCTCGAACTGCTGGAAGTCCGTCGCTCGAAATCCGTCATCAAGGCCCCCTTCGACGGCATCGCCGGTTCGCGCACGATCTCGATCGGGGACTACCTGACTTCCGATACCGTCATCACCACCGTCGACGACCTTTCGCGCCTCAAAGTCGAGATGGCCGTGCCGGAGCGCTACCTGCCCAACTTGCAGGAAGGCACCAACTTCACCATGCGCACCGCTACGGTGGACAACGACCTCGACATCGCCGGGGAAGTCTACTTTGTCTCCTCGCGCATCGATCCGGATACCCGGGCCACCGAGGTGAAAGGCTACGTCATCGACCCACCGCCATCTCTCAAGCCGGGCATGTTCGCCAGCGTTCTCCTCGTTCTGAGAACTTTCGAGGAGGCGCTCGTCGTCCCCGAGACGGCCATTCTCACCACCGACGATCGCGGAACGGTCCTGATCATGCCCGTCGAAAACGACGGCGAACTCGTGGCCGAATTCGTCCCGGTCGAAACCGGGCTTCGCGTTCCCGGCTTCGTCCAGGTGTCCGGCACTGGTTCCGGGATTCAGGAGGGGGACCAAATCGTCTCTTCCGGTGTCGGCGGACTCATCCTCTATCCCGGAATGAAACTAAGGCCGGTCGAGCCGCTGGTGGAGCCGGGCTACCCGGAGAACACAGACCGGCGCCTGCGCTAGCCGATCCGGGCTTCCCCGGTCAATCACGGACTTCCCATGATCATTTCCGACACCTCCATCAAACGCCCCGTGCTCACGACCGTGGGGGCTTTCATCGTGATCCTGTTGGGCCTGCTCTCGTTCCGGAACATGCCAGTCCGGGAGTATCCGGATACCGACGTGCCCACCGTTTCGGTGAACACGACCTATCGCGGTGCCTCCGCGGCAGTCGTGGAAAGCCGCATCACCGAACCGCTCGAGGAGCAGCTTTCCGCCATCGACGGCATTCGCGTTCTCAAGTCCGCCTCCGCCGAGGAGATCTCCCGCATCACCATCGAGTTCAACCTCGACCGCGATCCGGACGAGGCGGCCAACGACGTGCGTGACAGGGTCTCCCGCGCCCGCAGCCGCCTGCCTGACGAAGTCGACGAACCCATCATCGCCAAGGAGGAGGCCGACGCCTCGCCCGTGCTCTGGCTCACTTTCACTTCTGACCGCCTTACCCGCACCGAGCTCAGCGACGCGGTGGACCGCATCGCCAAACAACGCGTCCAGACGGTGCCAGGTGTGGGCACCATCTTCATCGGGGGAGAGCGCCGCTACGCCATGCGGCTCTGGCTCGACCCCGAGAAGCTGGCCTCCTACGGGCTCACCGCCAACGACGTGGAGGTCGCGGTGGCCGAACAGAACGTCGATCTCCCCGGCGGTCGGATCGAGTCCTTCGCCCGGGAATTCACGGTCCGCACCCAGGGCGATCTCGCCGACCCGACCGCCTTCGAAGATCTCGTTGTCGCCGTCCGCGGCAACAGCCAGATCAAGCTCCGCGACGTCGGCCGCGCCGAACTCGGATCGGAAGACTACCGGACGAGGGTCTTCTTCAACGGCGTCTCCACGGTCGGGCTCGGCGTCGTGCGGCAGTCGAAGTCGAACCTGCTCGACGTCGCCAACGGCGTCAAAGATCTCATCCCCGTCATTCAATCCGAGATGCCGGAGGGCATCGTCGTCGAGGTGGGCTACGACAGCTCGATCTTCGTGGAGCGCTCCGTCCACGAGGTTTTCAAGACCATCTTCATCGCCTTCTCCATCGTCATCGCCGTGATTTTTTTCTTTCTCCGCGACTGGCGTGCGGTGGTCATTCCGGTCACCGCGATCCCGATTTCCATCATAGGCACTTTCGCCGTCATCTCCGCTCTCGGCTTCTCGATCAACATCCTCACTCTCCTGGCGCTGGTGTTGGCCATCGGGCTCGTCGTGGACGATGCCATCGTGATGCTGGAGAATATCTACAGACGGGTCGAGGAGGGGGAGTCCCGGGTCCAGGCCTCCGTGCGCGGTGCCCGCCAGGTCGCCTTCGCCATCATCGCCACCACTCTTACGCTGGCGGCGGTATTCCTCCCGGTTGCTTTCCAATCGGGCTCCACCGGCCGCCTCTTCTACGAGTTCGGAATCACGCTGGCGGTCTCCGTGCTCGTCTCTTCTTCCACGGCCCTGACCGTGACCCCCATGCTCTGTTCGCTGCTGCTCAAGGGCCGAGACCCCGGGACCGGAAAACCGGTTCACGGCTGGCTCTACCGCGTCACCGAGCCCGGCTTCGCGTTCGTCAACAAGCTCTTCGGGAAAACGCTCCACCTTTCTCTCAAGGCTTGGCCGCTCGTCGTCCTCCTTGCGATTGCCTTCGTCGGATTCGCTCCTTTTGCCTACAAGGGGCTTCAGCGCGAGCTCACTCCGATGGAAGATCGCGGCAGTTTCATCTCGATCTTCAGCGGACCGCTCGGATCGCACCCGGACTACACGCTCAACTACGTCGACAAAATGGCGGAGATCGTCACCCGGCGTCCCGAACTGGAACGCTACTTTTCCGCCACCGCGCTCGCTCGCGGCGGTCCCGGTGCGGGCGACTCCGGACTCATCTTTTCGATGCTTAAGCCATGGGAACAGCGCGAGGCCAAGACCCAGCAGGTGGTGGCCGACCTCAATGCCGCCTACGCCGAGGAGGTGACGGGCGGTCTCGCTTTTGCGGTGGTGCCCAATCCGCTGGGCGCCCGCAGCCTCGGCGAAGGATTTCAGTTGGTCCTCCAGGGTACCGATTTCGCCCAGCTTCAGCAATACGGCGCGGAAATCATCGAGCAAATGCGGGAAAGCGGTGTCTTCGAAGGCCCCCGGGCCGAGCCCCGAACGGACAAGCCCCAGCTCGATGTCGATATCGACCGCGCCCGTGCCGCCGATCTCGGGGTTCCCGTCTCCCGCATCGCCTCGACCCTCGAGTCACTATTCGGCGGGCGCCAGGTCACCCAATTCAAACGCGAGAGCCGACAGTACGACGTTATTCTGCAGATCGAAGACGTCTCTCGGCTCACTCCCTCCGACCTCGCCCGCGTCTATGTGCGATCGGATCGCGGAAATCTCGTCCAGCTCTCGAACTTCGTGACTCAGCAGGAAAGCGTCGGCCCGGAGGAGTATCCACACTTCGACCGGCTCCGCTCGATCACGGTGAAGTCGCGTCTCGCCGCCGGGAAAACGGTCGGCGACGGAGTGGACTTCATCGACGGGATCGCGCCCGACATTCTGCCCGAGGGATACGGATACGCATGGGACGGTGACACCCGCGAGTACGTCCAAAGCGCCGCCGATGTCTTCACTCTCTTCGCGCTCGGCCTGCTTTTCACGTTCCTCATTCTCGCCGCCCAGTTCGAGAGCTGGGTGCATCCGGTCACGATTTATACCGGTGTCGCCCTCGCGCTCACCGGTGGACTCATCACCCTCTACGTTTCGCGCTTCTGGGGGGACCCGCTGACGAACAATCTCTTTGCGCAGTTCGGCCTCATCCTGCTCATCGGCCTGATCGCGAAGAACGGCATTCTCATCGTCGAATTCGCGAACCAGCTTCAGCTCGAGGGCAGGAGCGCCCGGGACGCTATCCACGAAGGCACCACGCTGCGATTCCGGCCGATCCTGATGACTTCGATTTCCACCATCGGTGGGACCCTGCCCCTCGCTCTGGCCACCGGCGCCGGCGCGGAGACCCGCAACCCGCTCGGCATCGTGATTGTCGGCGGCATGAGCATCGCCATGGTCCTGACGCTCTTCGTCGTCCCGGTCTTCTACCTCGTCTTCGATCGGCTCGTGCAAAAAGCGACCGGCCACTCCAGCGCCCAGGGCCTGCGGCGCGCCGCCACGGTGGAGGCCGAGGTTGCGTAAAGCGGGGCGGCGGGCACGTTTATCGGTGCGCAGCCTGCCTAGTGTCAATCCTAGGATTTGTACCTTTCTACCCTTTCTGGGTCGCCCCTTTCTTCCCGTGCGTTCAGGGCGATCCGCCGGAACTTCGACAAGTTCCTCGAAACGGAGTCTTCCGATTAGCCTCTCGCCGCGATGGCTGTGGTCAGGATCGAACTCGCCGGCATCAGGACGGCGGCGAGGAGCGGGTTCATCATTCCGGCAAGGCAGAGCCCGACGGCGACGACGTTGTAAACGAGGGCGGCGGTGAAGATGACGGCGACGAGCCTTCTCCTGCGGCGCGCCGCATCGAGCAGTTGGCCGATGGCGTGGAATCCGCGGCCGGTGAAGACGAAGTCGGCGCGGCTCTCGAGGGCGCGTACGCCGGTGGCGGGCGTCCCGCATGCGGCGGCAGCGCCGAAGGCCAGGCTGTCGTTGCCTCCGTCGCCGACGAAGAGGACGGAGCGCTTCGGTTCGGCGGCCACGAGTTCGGCTTTCTCTTCCGGGGAGAGGTCGAAGCGGACCTCGCCGGCGGACAGTCCGAGGATTCGGGCGGTTCGGCCGACGCGCTCCGCGTCCGGATCGCCGCTGAAAAGCCGGAGCTGGAAATTCCGGCGGCGGAGAGCCCGCAATTGTTCGATCGCTCCGTCCCGGACGGTCTCCTCGATGCGGAATCGAGCCATCGGCGCGCCGTCTCGGGAGAGGGTGCAGGCTCCGGAGTCGCTCCCTTTGGGGACGGCCCAGTCGTCGCGTCCGAGGCGCCACTCGCACCCGTCGAAGTCGCAGGAAACGCCCTTTCCAGGGTGCTCCCGAATGGCGGCGCGGGGAAGGTCGCCGGCGTCCCCGAACCGGGAGGCAACGACATCGTGGAGAGCCTTGCCCACGGGATGGGCGTTCGTCGCCGTAAGGTGGCGGAGCGCGGCGAGGCCCTTCGGAGAAAGACCTTCGAGTGCTTCGGGATTGGTGAGTCGCTTGACCGGTTCGGTCAGCGTGCCGGTTTTGTCGAACACCAGGGTTTCGATGCGGCGGAGGCGACCCCAGAGGGAATGACGGCGCAGGAAAATGCCCTGCCGTTTCAGTTTAGAGAGCACCATTTCGTCCAGCAGCGGCAGCGCCAGGCCGAGGGCGCAGGGGCAGGATACGACAAGCACGGAGATGAGGACTTGCAGCGAGGCGGCGGCTCCCCGCCCGGCGAGCATCCAGGCCGCTCCACCCGTCAGCGCGACTGCCAGCACCGAGAAAAGGTAGATCCCGAGGATGCGATGGACCGTGCCGTCCGGGCTCTCGACGAGATCGTCGTTTTCGGATTGGAACAGGAGCCGTTCCAACAGCGTGCCGGCGAAGGCCTCGCGGGTGATCAGGCGAACAGGTCCCGAGGTGCCGTTTCGGGCGCCGGCCGGCACTTTCTGCCCCCCGTGGAAAACGACGGGCTCGGGTTCCCCGTTGATCCAGTCGAGGTGGAATCTGGCGGCCTTGTCGATGAGTTGGCCGGTGGTGGGCACGATGGCTCCGGTCGGGATTTCCAGGGCCTCCCACGCTTGGATCTTCCGCAGATCGATTCGTTTCTTGCCGCCGTCCTTTTCAAGGCGGTAGACGGTGGTGAGATCCCTCTCGCGGGCCCTCAGATGCTGGCGATTGCGGTCGAGAATGCGGAGGTGCAGCCATCGCCCGCCGATCATGAGGAAGGCGAAGGTGGCCACGAAATCGAAGTAGAGCATGCCTTCGATGTCGAAGGCCATTCCGGCGAGTGAGCCGAGGTAGGCCGCGGCAAGCCCTAGCGAGATGGGCACGTCCATGTGCAGGGTTTTCGCCTTCAAGGCGCTCCAGGCTCGATGGAAGAAATAGGAACCTCCGACGGCGAGAGCAAGCGACGCGGAGGCGAAGGCCACGAGGGCGAACAGGCGGGCCAGTTGGTCGTCGGGCTCCATCCCGAGATAGGAAGGCAGAGTGAAGGCCATCGTGTTCATCGCCAAGCCTGCGGTGACGCCGAGGCGGGTGACGAGGGCCTGGCTCTGGCAGGGAAGTTCGTCGTCGTCCTCGTCGAGGGGAGCGACCGGATAGCCGAACCGGTGCAGTTCCCGCACGAATGCGGGCACGTCGAATTCCCCCGGCGTCCACCACAGGGCGAGGGTGGACCGGGTCGTGTCCGCCGAGATCTTCAGCGCTCCGTCCTGTTGCCGGTAGAGGTGGTCGATGAGCCAGACGCAGGCGGTGCACGAGAGATTGCCGACCCGCAGCGTGAGCTTCGCGGGGGAGTCCCCGGACGACCGCTCCGCTTCGGCGTTCCCGATGGCTTCGCCGAGGCGGACCGCAAGATCGTCGGGAAGGGGCGGGGCGTCCGCCGGTTCCAGGGTTTTTCCCCCGAGCAGTTCATAGAACGAATCGAAACCGCTCGAGCGGATCAGATCGTGGACCACGCGGCAGCCCGAGCAGCAGAAGTGCTCCTCCTCGAACCGCGGTTCGAACGAGTTGCCGCAGTGCCGGCATCGTCGCGCTTCGCCGGGACGGACCGACGCCGCGTTCGGGGCGGGATGGGCGGCGGCGGTCATTCGGATACGGTTTCGCAGCGGCAGGTGTTCGATGACGAAAGGGCGGACGGATCGAGGTCTCTCAACAGGGTGAAGTGCCACATCAAAGAGAGTGCGGCCGTCCCCGCGAGAGTGCGTTTGGCGATGAGAAACCCGCGCGCTCCGAGCCGTTGGTTGAGCCAGGAGGACCCGATCTGCACTGCCCAGATCGCGGGAAGCGCGCCCAACCCGAACGCCAGCATGATTTCGATTCCGCGGAGGGCCGAGCCGGTCGCGAGCGCGAGACCGAGGATGGCATAGAGGGGACCGCAGGGAAGGAGCGGGGTGGCCAGCCCCACCGCGGCGGCACGGGTCGCGAGGGGAAGCCTCGTGGTCTTGATCCGGATCGCGAGCGAAAGGCGTCCGAGAGCGGGAAAGGCTCCCAGCTTCTTGTCCAGCCCGAACACGATGGCGACGAGGAAGAGCACAAGGAGGGCGGGGAGCCACGAGGCACCGCTCAGCTCGGTCTTGATCCCCAGGAAGTGTCCGATGGCGCCGGCGGCGGCTCCGGCCAGTGCATAGCCGACCAGCCGGGCGAAGTGGTAGATCCCGACCGACGCGAGCGCGGGCCCGCGGCCGGCGATGCCGAGGCCGCAGGTGAGCAGGCCGCACATACCGGCGCAATGCAGGCTGGTGGCCAGGCCGGCGACGAACACGCCCCCGAGAGTGAGCGTGTCAGGGCTGGGAACGTTCATGGGCGGACGGGAAATCTTCGGTGACGGCGGCGGGGCGCTTCTCGTTCGCGAGGCGAAGCAGCACCACCCAGCTGGCAATGAGACAGAGAAAAGCGAGGACGATCCAGATCCAAGGGCGGTCGTAGAGAAATCGAATCATGGTGGAGGAATCACTCGAGGGTGTAGGCGCTGGGCCCGAGGAACTCGATCGAGTCGGAAATGGCGAAGTCTCCCGGCGAGACCCTTGCCTGGAAGGTGACTTGGAATCGGCCGGTGTACCGCTCGACGGGCATTCGGATGAGAACGGTTTTCATGGTTTCCTCGCCCGGCTCCAGGATCACGGCGTCCTCGATTCCCGAGACGACGGCGCCGTCGGGCAGGTCGGACACGGAGATCCGGAACCGGGTTGCCTGGCTCTGCTTGGTCGCGAGATGGAGTCGCAGTTGATTGCGGACCTCGTGATCGTCGACGTAGAAGGGTTGTCCGGGCATGCGGATCAGTTCGATTTTGGCGGAGCGCAGTCCGGTGAGGAACCCGCCGAGTACGGCGATGCCGAGACACATGAGGGCGGTGTACAAGGCGATCCGGGGACGCCAGAATCGGGTCCTTTTCCCGGCGAGGCCGCGCGAGGAGTCGTAGCGGATCAGGCCTCGGGGACGTCCGGTTTTGTCCATGACCTGGTTGCAGGCGTCGATGCAGTTGGCGCAGCCGATGCACTCCAGCTGCAGTCCGTTGCGAATGTCGATGCCGGTCGGGCAGACTTGGACGCAGCGGTTGCAGGCAATGCAGTCTCCGGTGCCGGGGTCCGACTTTTTGCCCCGGGGCTCCCCGCGCCCTTCGTCGTAACCGATGACGATGGTGTCGTCGTCGGTGAGCGTCGACTGGATGCGCCCGTAGGGACAGAGAATAATGCAGAACTGTTCCCGGAACCAACTGAAAGAGAAATAGAGGGAGCCGGTGAGGAAAACCATCACGCCGAAGGCCTTGGCGTGGTTCAACGGGCTCTGCTGCATGTATTCGTAGAGTCGCGGCAGGGAAACGAAATAGGAGATGAAGACGTGAGCGATGAGAAGCGAGATGAGAATAAAGAGGCCGTGCTTCAGAAGGCGCTTGAAGATTTTTTCGCCGTTCCAGCGGGCCGTGTCCAGCTTCCGCCGGGCTAGAGAATCCCCGTCGATGAACCGCTCGATGCGTCGGTAGACGTGTTCGAGAAACACCGTGTAGGGACAGGCCCAGCCGCACCAGAGCCGGCCGAACAGGGCGGTAACGTAGAAGAGGCCGAAGCCCAGGCCGGTGAGGAGAAAGAACCCGATCCAGAGGTCTTCGGCGAAGAAGGTCAGGCCGAAAAAATGGAAGCGCAGCTCGGCTAGGTTGAAGAAGATCGCGGGATGGCCTCCGACGGGGATCCAGGGGAGAAGGACGTAGACCGCGAGCAACCCCGCGCCGAACAGGCGCCGCCACAGAGTGTACTTGCCGTGGACGTCCGCGGGGTGGAGGAAATATCTCGATCCATCGGGATTGATGGAGGTGAGGGATTCGAGGTTCGGCTTTTTGGCGGTGAGCATTGAGGCGAGGTGCGGGTTCCGGACGGGTCACAGATGGATCATTGAGGTTGATGGTTGAGAATGTAGGAAACGACCTGGGCGATCTCCGATCCGCTGAGCTGGCTTTTCCAAGGGATCATGCCCTTGGTGACGTCGGGAGATCCGTTGGTCACGATGTTCATGATGTCGAGAGGAGTGCTCCCGTATTTCCACTCGTTGTCGTCGAGGGGGACGCCGGGTAGGGGGGCTCCGTTGAGTGTCGCCGAAAGATCCGGGCCATGGCAGGCGAGGCATTTGGCTTCGTAGACGGCTCTGCCGGCGGCCGTGTGCTGGGGATTTTCGCTCATCTCCCGGAGAGACTCGTTGGTGAGCGAAGCCAGCATGCCTTCGAGCTCCGTCCGTTTCCGCTCCTCGATCAGGGCGAGACGTCCGTTGAGTCGCTCGTGATCGTCGGGAAGGTGAATAGGCAATTGGTAGTAGGCCAACCACGCGACGACGAACCACACGATAGTAATGTAGAACGTGAAGAGCCACCAGTTGGGAAGTTTCTGGTCGTACTCCTGAATGCCGTCGTACTCGTGATCGCGAAGAGTCACGTCGTCGGGAAGGTCGTCGTTTTTGCTCATTGGGTTTTGTCCTGCTCGTCTTCGGCTTGAGATTCCGGATCCTCGTCGAGCGGTAACCGGGCGATGCGCTCGACTTCGGATTTCTTCATGAGAAGAGCGCGAATGACGATGGCCGCAAAAGCTCCCGCGATGAGAGCGAAACAGACGTAGGGAACGTAGTCGTGCCAGCTTTCGAGAATGACGCGTTTGAACATGGTTTTGCGTTGAGGATTAGCCCTTCTTGGCGGGAGGGACGAGATCGGGTAGCTCGGTCGTGTAATCCGGTGCCTGGGGCGCGGTGAGCCGACGGTCGTCGGGAAGGCCGGGCTTGATGAGCCCGGGGTCGAAGTCCTCCGGCTCCCCGGCCTCTTTCTCGACGTCCTGGTAGGTTCCGAGCTTCTGCAGGTAGGCGATGAGGGCGACGATCTCTTTCGAGGCGAGGTGGTCGCGGGCTTCCGCCGCTGTCCGGGGCTCCCTGCCGTCCTTGTCGGCGAGGATGGTGACTTTCTCGTCCACCAGCCCGGCGGCAATTCCAAGAGCCTGCTCCCTGGCTCCCTGTTCGATCTCCTCGGGCGTCATGATCGGATAGGGTACGCCGATTCGTTGCTGCACCGCGATTTTGGAGGGGAGTGCCTTGAAGTCGGTTTCCTTGTGGAAGAGCCACGGGTAGTTCGGCATGCGCGACTGCCCGTAGATGCTGCGGGGGTCCATCATGTGGAGGTAGTGCCAGCTGTCGCCCCGCAGCCCGCCTTCCCGGGCGAGATCCGGACCGGTGCGCTTCGAGCCCCACTGGAAGGGATGATCGTAGATCGTCTCGCCCAGGCGCGAATAGTCGCCGTAGCGCAGTACGTCGGGGACCAGCATACGGATCATTTGCGAGTGGCAGTTGTAGCAACCCTCGCTGACATAAATGTCGCGTCCCGCAAGCTCGAGCGGGGTGTAGAGCGACTGCAGCCGGTCCTCGACGTTGGCGGCCCGGTTGACGGTGATGACCGGGATCAGCTGCACCACCCCTCCGATGAGCACCGCCACGAGCACGAGGACGGTGAACGGAAGGTAGTTCTCCGACAGTTCGTCGTACCAGTCCGACCAGGCTTTCGTGTTTTTGCGGAATTTGACCACGGCGATCGCGCTGAACCCGATGGCGCTGAGAAGAGCCATGTGGTTGGCGCCGGGCGGAAGGAAAAACCAGAGGATGCCGAAGAAGAGCGCCCAGGAGGTGTAGGCGACAGGGTCGTTCCGAAAAGCCGCCTTCCAGGTCATGCGGTCTCTTTCCAAGGCGGGATCTTCGAAAACCTCCCGCGTTTCGTTGACGGCTTTTCCGCTTCGCGCCGTTTTCCATATATTGACGGCCAGGAGCACGAATCCCGAAAGATAGAGTGTGCCCCCGATGGCGCGGGTCAGCATGAGCAACTCGATCTTGTCGACGGTCTGGAGGAACTCGTTGACGAGGCGGGTTCCGCTCGGGTCGGTCTCGTTGAGCATGAGGCCTTGGATGACCCCGGCGAACCAAAGCGAAGCGACGTATAGCAGAATGCCCACGAGCCCGATCCAGAAGTGGAAGTTGGCCAGGTTCTCCGACCAGAGCTTCGTCCCCCAGAGCCGGGGCGCGAGCCAGTAGAACATTCCCGCGGCCATGAAGCCGTTCCAGCCGAGCGTGCCGCTGTGAACGTGGCCCACGATCCAGTCGGTGTAGTGAGCCAGGGAATTGACCGATCGGATCGAAAGCAGGGGGCCCTCGAAAGTGGCCATGCCGTAGAAGGTGATCGCGACGACGAAAAACTTGATGACCGGATCCGTTATCAGCTTGTGCCAGGCGCCGCGGAGGGTGAGAAGCCCGTTGATCATGCCGCCCCAGGAGGGTGCCCAGAGCATGAGGCTGAAAAACACCCCGAGCAATTGCAGCCACTTTGGAAGGGCCGTATTCAACAAGTGGTGCGGCCCAGCCCAGATGTAGATGAAGACCAGCGACCAGAAGTGGACGATCGAAAGGCGGTAGGAATACACGGGACGGTTCGCCGCCTTCGGCAGGTAGTAGTACATGATCCCGAGAATCGGAGTCGTGAGGAAGAAGGCCACGGCGTTGTGGCCGTACCACCACTGCACCAGAGCATCCTGCACTCCGCCGAAGATCGGATAGCTGTGAACCAGGCTGGTAGGGATCTGGAGGTGGTTGACGATGTAGAGCATCGCCACCGTGATGATCGTAGCGATGTAGAACCAAAGAGCCACGTAGAGCGATTTTTCTCTCCGGATCTTGAGCGTGAGAAAGAAGTTCACCGCGAAGATTACCCAGATCACCACGACAGCGAGGTTGATCGGCCAGATCAGTTCCGCGTATTCCTTGCCTCGGGTGAGTCCGGCCGGAAGCGTGACGGCCGCCCCGACGATGATGAGCTGCCAACCCCAAAAGTGGATCTTGGAGAGGACGTCCGAGAAAGTACGGGTGTTGCAGAGACGCTGCGTCGAATAGTAGATGCCTGAAAACATCATGTTGCCGACGAAGGCGAAGATGGCGGCGTTGGTGTGGAGGGGGCGGAGTCGGCCGAAGGTGAGGAATTCGATGCCCTCCGTGTCGAACACGGGAACGAAGCGCAGACGAAGCGTCTCGTTGAGAAATCGCGTCGCCATCTCGAAGACGTGGCCGTTGGCTTCCCAGAAATTCAGTTGAAAGGCGATGATGACTCCCACCAGCATGGCGACGAGACCCCACCCGATGGAGGCGATCATGAACCATCGGGGCGTCTGATCGTCGAACTCGATCGTGACTTTATTTTTTGCTGTCGTGTCGCTGGTCATGGGAAACGGAGTCGAAGGGGCCGGTCGGGGAGCCTTCGGGATTGGGGGAGCTGGAAGACGGTTTGTCGCCGCGAAAGGGGAGCAACGCGTCCTGGTCGGCGCACGACTCTCCCGCCTGGCGCATTCTCAGGAAAAGCGTCAGAAAAAAGACGGCGAAGAGCACGCTGAAAAGGGTGGTGAGAAAGATGACTTCCATTCGAGGCCGCCGATTTCGGCGGCGGGGTAAGGCTCCGCCGGGACTTGGACTGTCGCTCCGCGGAAATTGCGATACCTTGCGCATAAATTGCGCTGAAGATCTCGTTTCCGGCGTAATGACTCCACAAATGGCCGCCTACCGGGATTCAGAAGAATTGCTTGCGCGCATCGAAGGCTCCGAGCTGCTCGACCAGTACCGGACTGCGTTCGAAGCCGCGACGGGGCTGCCACTGGAAATTCACGGGGTCGACACCGATTTCAGTCCGGCGGGTTCTGCCAAGGCAAACCCCTTCTGCCGGATCCTGAACGAGCACAATCGCTGTCCCGACTGCGCGTCCGCGGCCCACTGCATCGTCTCGGAATTGCAAGACAAGCCCCTGGCTTTCAAATGCTTCGCGTGCATGAGCGAGTCGGCCGTTCCCATCCTGGTGGGGCGCCTGCCGGTGGCGTACCTTACGACCGGGCAGGTTTTCACGCGCGAAGTCGGAACCGTGGAGTGGAAGAAGATCGCGGAGAGACTTCGGCGCATGAATCACGATCCGGACCGGATCGCCGAACTCGCCAAGGCATGGAGGGAAACCAGAACGGTCGTCGAGGAGCAGTACGAGGGAATGGTGACGTTGCTCGCCGTGTTCGCGGCCCAGTTGTCCGAGCTGGCGGAAAAACTCGTTCTGGAGCAGAAGGACTCGGAACCCGAAACCGTCTTGCGGGCGAGGCAGTACGTGAGCGCCCACTTGGCGGACCGGATCGACTTGGCCGACGTGGCGGGTCACGTCGGCATGAGCTCCTACCACTTCTGTAAAGTGTTCAAGCGGTCGACCGGTCTTACTTTCAAGCAGTATCTGACGAGGAGACGCGTCGAATGGGCGAAGTGCCGTCTTCGCAAGCCCGACGCGCGGGTCACCGAGGTTGCCTACGACGTGGGCTTCGGTTCTCTCTCCCAGTTCAACCGCAGCTTTCTTCAGCTCGCCGGAATCTCGCCGTCCGAATGGCGTCTCCGGGAATCCCGGAAATTGTCAGCGACCGCGTAAGCGAGGTTCGCGCCCGCGTCATCGGCGGCGACGACCCTGGCGTTTGCGAGGGAGAAAGCATCCTCGAATGGCTCGATCGGCGGAAACGGCGACGATCGATGGCCCCGCGGCTGCCGAACGTCGAACGTCGAACACCGGGTTCACTTTTTACCCTTCTTTTTCTCGGACGCCTCTTCCAACCACTCATTCTGAAAATAGAGGATGCGTCGATGGGGATTGCCGCCGCTTTGGACGGAGGTGAAGGAATCCGCTTCGAAGGGATAGGCCAGACCGGGATTTTCGTGAAACAGGGCGGCGGCGTTGAGAGCGATCATCTGTTCCACGGGGTGATCGGTGTTGTTGACGACGTCGATCAGAGTCGAGCGCGGATCCGTTTCGCCTACGAGACCGAGAAATTCGGCGGCCCGCACCCGCACCACGGGACTGTCGTCTTTCAACAGAGGTTTGGCGTTCGCCGTCAGTTCGCTGGCCGCTTGGCCGAAGGTCGCGCAAACCGTGGCCGCCCAGTAGCGAACCAGCTCGTCCTCGTCCTGGAGCGATCGTTCCAGTTGCCCGTGTATGTCGGCGAAGGGATGCAGCATGAGATCGGCGGTTTGCATCAGCCTGGCGATTCGAGCCTTGTTCTCCTGTCCGAAGGCAACCGGATCCTCCATGGCTTCGTCGTGGAGGATGTTCTCGGGGAAAAAGCCGAGGTCGGGCAGATCGGCGAGCTTTGCCTGAAGGGTTTCGCGCATTTCCACCAGTCGCGCTTGTTGATCATCTTCTTTGGCGAGGTTGGCGACTTCGTGGGGATCGGTGGACAAGTCGTAGAGCCTTTCGGCGGGCTTCGGTTCGAAGAACGCCCGCTGTTCGCGCCCGAGTTCGCCGCGGTCGTAGAGATCGCGCCATTCGCGGTAGGCGAGCATCTTGTAGCGGTAGTTGTTCTGAAGCCCGTCGGGATAGTAGGGCTGGTAGCTGCGGATGTACTTCCAGTCGCCGACTCGGAGGGAGCGGACCATCTCGTATTTTTCGTCGAAACGATCCGCGTAGCCCAAGGCCGAATCCCGTTTCGCGACCTCGTCGAGCGACACGCCGTCGCCGAGGAAGGCGTGACCGTCCATCTCCTCGGGGACCTCGAGGCCGGCGAGCTTGAGCACCGTCGGCGCGAAGTCGACGAAGTTCACGAAGCCGGCGTTTTCCTCTCCATGGTTCCCGTCGGCGAGATCGCTGAAGTTTTCCGGAATTCGAACCACGAGCGGGACGTGGAGGCCCGACTCCTGCAGGTAGCCTTTGCTGCGCGGAAGCACGCCGCCGTGATCGCCGAAGTAGAAGATGACCGTGTCTTCGAGCAAGCCGTCCTCCTCGAGTTTGGCCACGGTTTCTCCGACGATGTCGTCGATCTTCACGATGTTGTCGAGATACCGGGCGTAGGTGTAGCGGAAAATGTCCGTGTAGGGAAAGTAGGGTGGAAGTTCGACCTTGTCGGGGTCGTGGACGGTCTTGTCGTTTTGGTAGGACTCCTCGTCGAAGTGCAGGCTGCTCTCGTGCGACTGCGTGTGGCTCTGCATGTGGAAGAAGGGTTGCTCCTGGTCGGGGCGGTCGCGCCAAGTCGCCTTGTTCGATGACTCGTCCCAGGTGCCGGGTGTTTCGACGGCGTTGTAGTCCTTCTTCGAGTTGTTGGTGGTGTAGTAGCCTGCCTTCCGGAGATAGGCGGGGAACAGCTTCAGGTCGCCGGGCAGTTCGGCAGGCTTCGACCGGCGATGGAACTGCGTCCCGATCCGCGGCGCGTAGCAGCCGGTGGCCAGCGTCGTTCTCGCCACGGAGCACACGGGGGAGTTGGAGAAAGCCCGCGTGAAGGTCAGCCCGTGCTCGGCGAGAGCGGCGATGTTCGGGGTTTCGGCGCCGCTTTCGTCGAAAAGCTCCAGGTAGTGCTTCGAATTGTCCTCCGAGACGATCCAGACGATGTTGGGGCGATCGGAGGCGACCCCGTCGGAGGCGACCCCGTCGGAGGCGATCGCGGGATTGAGGAGGGCGAGCAGAAACAGCGAGGCGAAACGAATATTCATCGCCCCAGCATCGCCAGTCGCGACGCCGTTGCCAACCGCGCATTTCCGGCGCGGCCGGGACCACTGCGCCGCGACCGGCAGGCGGCTCGGGGCGCTCGATTGGTCGGCCGGCCGGGGGAGATCGGCTACGGCTCCGGAACCGGCCGCGGTTCCGGCGGGCGTTTTTTCCGCTTTTTGCGGTGGGACTGCACGTGGAGTTTCAAATCGACGGCGGTTTTTCCGACCACGAGAACCACGAGCAAAGCGAGCGGTTGGCCGGCGGCCTGTATGGCGAAGGCCCCGAGAAGGATGGCGATGTGAAGGACCGCAAGCCGGGGGTAGGGCTCGCGCATTTGTTTGGCCATGGTGGTGTCCCGATTCTCGTTCTTTCCCAAGTAATTCCAGAAGAAGGAAACGCCGTGGCTGACGGTCAGCGCGACCAGGGCCCACCCCAGGTTCCCTCCGAGAAGAGTCCCGGCCGTGGCGATGCCGGACAGTCGCCCCTCTCCCAGAACCGCGAAAAGAATGAAGCCGTGAACGAGGCAGAACATGCCGTAGTGGAGCACGAAGAAAGGAATCACGGCGAGCTTGGCGGCCGTCCCGGCGAACTGTCCCGTCCCGGGATCGACGGCGGCGATTCGGAGGATGGCGTAGGCCCCGATCACGAGATTCTCCGCCCAGTAGAGCGCCGCGAGGTCGAGAACGCGCCATTCCCAGAAAAGGGTTCCGGCCAGGGGCAGCGCGTTGGCGAGAACGAGGCAGGCGCCGGAGACCCAAAGCGGATCTTTCGCGGGTAGACGGTAAGCTTTCACCGGGCGGATCGTCCAGGGAAGGACGCGTAAAAACAAGACATATCAAGGGCTCGAAGCCGTTCAGGCGCTCCAAATTTCCTCTTGATTGCCCCGGCGAACGCGACTAGCTTCCGCCCCTTCGAAAATTAGGCCCACGAACATGAAAGCGGACATTCATCCCGAATACAAGCAAGCTACGATCCAATGCACCTGCGGCAACGTGATCCAGACCCGCTCGACGGTGTCGGATCTGCACATCGGGATCTGCTCGGCCTGCCATCCCTTCTTCACCGGAGAACAGCGGTTCGTCGACACCGCCGGCCGGGTCGACAAGTTCCAGAAGCGTTTCGGCGACGGCCAGAATGCCGGAGCGAGGCGGAAAAAGCCCAAGCTGTCCGATCTCAACGCTTAGCTCGCAGCTCCTTGATTTCGACAACGGTGACGACGCCCGCTGCGGGTGCCGTCACCGTTTTTTCTTGGCGACACTCGCCCCATCCCGAATCGAACGACCGAAGTGGACTACGAACCTCTAATCGAGAAAAAGCGGCTGCGCGTGCCGGAGCTGGAGTCCTTCATGGCCGAGGAAGGCTTTTTCAACGATTCCGCGCAGGCCGGTGAACTGACGCGTGAATACAACCGCATCAAATCGCTCCTGGACGATTGGGACGCGCTGCAAAAGGCGCGCGCCCAACTCGAAGAGAATACCGCGCTGTCCAAGTCCGACGACAAGGAAATGGCCGAAATGGCCGGCGAGGAAATTCCGCAGCTCGAGAAGAAAATCGAGGAACTCGCCAGCCGGGTCCAGTACGCGCTGCTGCCTCACGACCCTACCGAGGACCGCGACGCCATCGTGGAGATCCGGGCCGGGACGGGAGGGGACGAGGCTTCGCTCTTCGCCGGCGATCTCTACCGGATGTATCAGCGCTACGCCGAAGCGAGAGGCTGGAAAGCCGAGGCGGTCGAGACGAGTTTTTCGGAAGTGGGAGGCTTCAAGGAGGTGGTTTTCAAAGTTTCGGGAGACGAGGTCTTTCGCTTCTTGAAATACGAGAGCGGCGTCCATCGGGTCCAGCGCGTTCCCGAAACCGAAACGCAGGGGCGCATCCACACGTCTACCGCGACAGTGGCGGTGCTCCCCGAAGCGGAGGAGGTCGACGTCGAACTGAAGCCCGACGAGCTCCACATCCAGGCGACCCGTGCGGGCGGCCCCGGGGGCCAGCACGTCAACACGACCGATTCGGCCGTCCAGGTCACCCATTTGCCGACCGGCATCATGGTGAAATGCCAGGACGGGCGCAGCCAGGGGAAGAACAAGGAGAAAGCCCTCCAGATTCTGCGGGCGAAGCTGCTCGAAGCGAAGATTCGCGAACAGGCCGACAATTACTCGGCCCACCGGAAAAACCTGATCGGCTCCGGCGGTCGCGAGGAAAAGATTCGCACCTACAACTTTCCGCAGAATCGATTCACCGATCACCGGGTCAATCTTACGCTCTACAATCTCGACCAGGTGATCCAGGGCGATCTCGACGAAACCATCGGGGCGCTCCAGACCGCCGAGATGGAAGACCGCATGGCGGAACTGGAGGCTGGCGGCTGACCCGCCGGCGGCTCTCGGGATTTGCTTTCAGAGTTCGGAGGATTGACATCTTCCTCTACATCGATCGCTGGAAGCGGAATTTGTGAAAATTCCGGACGAACGGCGTTCGAGGGACACGGGCAGGCAAGCCGGCCATGAGCGCTGTCGAGGATGGCCGGAAGCGTCGCACCTTGCTTTTTGTCTCGCCACGGGCAAAATGTCGGGCAATGACTCACCGCTTCCTCTTTCGCCGCCGGGTGGAATTCGCCGACACCGACGTGGCGGGGATCATGCACTTTTCGAACTTTTTCAGGTTCATGGAAGTGACGGAGCACGCCTTCTACCGCTCGCTGGGATTTTCGGTGCATCCCTTCAGCCCCGACGCTGGAAATCCCGACGTCAATCCTGTCGCATCCGGGGACGAAGTCGGTACCACCGTCGCTCCCGGCGTCGCCGTCGGCGGCGGCGACGCCCGAGTGGGCTGGCCGCGGGTGCACGCTTCGGCCGATTTCCGCTTGCCGCTGCACTTCGAGGAGGAAGTCGAGATCGAGCTGCTGGTCGAGGAGGTCCGGAACCGGACGATCCGGTATTTCTTTCGTTTCTGGAAAAACCCCGACTCTCCCGAGGGAAAGGCGGAGGCCGCCGTGGGGCGCTTCACGGTGGTCTGCGTCTGCTTCGACGCCGATACGCGCCGGATGAAAGCGGTTGCGATCCCGGACGAATGGCGCGAGAAAATTGCCTCGGCTCCCGAAGGAGCGATCCCGTCGGGATCCGATCGGTGAGGCCGCCAACCAACCATCTCTTTTCATGTACAGTTACGCTTGGCTTTTCTTCGCGCTCGGAACCGTTGTCACCTGGGGGCTCTACGGGATTTTCCTCCACATGGGACAGGTGGGGATGGCCGACCAGGCAAACGGACGCTACAAGGCGTTTCTCTTCGTGGGGGTCGCCTATTTCCTCACGGCGGTTCTCGCGCCGCTGCTGATTCTGGTGGTGCGCGGTTCGGACTGGGATTTTCCGGCCAAGGGACTCTGGCTGTCGCTGGTGGCGGGCATCCTCGGGGCGATCGGCGCCTTTTTCGTGCTGCTCTCTCTCGGATCGCTGTTCTCGCAGGGCAACCGGAGCGCCCCGGCCATCGTCATGTCGATCGTGTTCGCGGGCGCGCCGATCGTGAACGCGGTTGTCTCGCTGATCATGCATCCTCCCGCCGGCGGCTGGGCCGGGATGCGCTGGCAGTTCGTCCTCGGCATCGTGATGGCGGCTATGGGAGGCTATCTCGTCGTGAAATTCAAGCCGGCGCCGGCAACCACCGGCGCGCCCGTGATCGCCTCGTCCGAGAGGCCGTCCTCCGAGTAGCGCCGGGCGGAAATTTCGCGTCTCGCCTCTTGAAGGAGAGGCTCTTTCGCTCGTAACGTGACAGGAGATGCCCGCCCGACCCCGAACCGAGACCGCGCAGTTGCAAAAGCTGCGGCGCTTGATCGGCGAAGTCGCGACGGGCAACGACTTCTACGGCGGTCGTCTCGCCAAGGCGGGGATCGATGCTTCCATACCGTCCCTGGCGGATTTCTCGGAGAAAATGCCCTTCACGACCAAGATGGATCTGGTCTGGGATCGCGAGGAGTTTCCGCCCTACGGGTCGAATCTTACCTACCCCGTGGAACTGTATTCCCGGCTTTGCCAGAGCAGCGGCACCACCTGCGGGCCGCTGCCTTCGCTCGACACGGCGGAAAGCTGGGCGGCCATGCTGGATTGCTGGGATCGGGTTTTCGAGGCGGCGGAGGTGACGCCCCGAGAGGTCGTGTTTTTCGCCTTTTCATTCGGCCCTTTCCTGGGTTTCTGGACCGCCTTCGAGTCGGCGACGCGGCGGGGCAATCTCTCGATTCCCGGCGGCGGCCTGAGCAGCAAGGCCCGCCTCCAGGCGATGGTGGCTCACCGGGTGGAGGTCCTTTGCTGCACGCCCACCTACGCTCTCCGGCTCGGGGAACTCTACGCCGAGCACGAAGGCGACGAAACGGCGGCCTACCGGCTGAAGAAAATTATCGTGGCCGGCGAGCCGGGCGGGAGCCTGCCGGAAGTGCGGAACCGCATCTCCGACCTGTGGAAGGGCGCGCGGGTCTTCGACCACCACGGGATGACGGAGGTGGGGCCCGTCACCTTCGAACACGCGGAGAATCCCCTGAGCCTGTGCGTGATCGAGGACGCCTACTTCGCCGAGGTGATCGACCGCGAGACGCACCGGGAGGTCGAGCCCGGCCACAAAGGGGAGCTGGTCCTCACCACCCTGACGCGAATCGCCTGCCCGCTCCTGCGCTACCGGACCGGCGACCTGGTGGAGAAGTCTTTTTTCCTGCCGGAGGGCGCCGACGAACCGATTTTCTGCCTCGAAGGAGGCGTTCTCGGCCGCGTCGACGACATGGTGGTGATCCGCGGCGTGAACGTCTATCCGACGGCGGTGGAGAAAATCATCCGCGGCTTTCCCGAGGTGGTGGAATTCCAGGTGATCCAGACGACTCGCCAGTCCATGGCCGAACTCGAGGTGAGCATCGAGGCGACGCCGGAAGCGCCTCCCGATCTCGCGGACCGCGTCGCCCGGGAATTGTCGGACGCTTTCACCTTGCGGATCCCCGTCGCGCTGGTGAGGCCGGGGACCTTGCCGCGTTTCGAATTCAAGTCCAAGCGCTGGATCAAAAAGTGAACCGAAATGAGTGAACCGATATTGCAGCTCCGGAACGTCACCAAGTGGTACGAATCGGCCGCCGAGCGGAAAATTCTCGACGGCCTGGATCTGACGGTGAACGCGGGAGAACGCTTCGCCATCGTCGGGCCGTCCGGATGCGGCAAGAGCACCTTGCTGAATATTCTCGGAACGCTGGACGAACCCTCGGAGGGCGAGGTCGTCGTCGACGGGACCGCGACGACGGGTCTGGGCGAAAGGGAGATCGCCCGGATTCGGTCGGAAAAAATCGGCTTCATTTTTCAGATGCACCATTTGCTGCCCCAATGCACCGCGCTGGAGAACGTGCTCGTTCCGACGCTGGCGCTAGGGACGAAGGCCGAGCCGTCGCAGGCGGCCGAGCGCGCCCGCCGTCTGCTGGACCGAGTGGGCCTGGGCGACAAGCTGGACCGTCCGCCCTCGCAACTATCCGGAGGCGAGAAGCAGCGGGTCGCCGTGGTTCGGGCGCTGATCAACTCGCCCAAGCTCCTGCTCGCCGACGAGCCGACGGGAGCGCTCGACGAGGACAATGCGAAGCGCCTGGTCGAACTGCTGGTCGAGCTGAACGAGTCTGAAAACCTGGCGCTCATCGCTGTGACGCATGCCCGAGAGATCGCGGAGGCGGTCGGTGGCATCCGGACGTTGAACCGCGGCAAGATAGAGACGATGTCATGAGTGCGCTGCGGCTGGTGCTGAATTCGCTTCTCCACTACCGGTGGATCAACCTGTCGGTCATCGCGGGCGTTGCGCTCACCTCGGCGATTCTGAGCGGCGCCCTCGTGGTGGGCGATTCGGTAAAGGAAAGTCTCCGTCGCAACGCCGCCGCGCGGCTTTCCGAGATCGGGCCCGCCCTGGTCGGCGGAGAGCGGTTCGTTTCGGCGGACCTCGCAGGGCGGATCGCCGACGCACTGGACGGCGACGCCACCGTCGCGCCGATTCTCCAAGTGGAGGGAACGGCGTCGAACCGGGAGGGCGGTCGTCGGGTCAACCGCGTCCAGATTCTGGGCGTCGACGACCGGTTTTGGGATCTCTCCATCGGGGGAACGGCGCCCGACGGCTTCGACGACGACCGGTGGATGGCCATGAACGAACCGCTCGCGAGCCGGATCGAGGCCGGAGAGGGGGACACGCTCATTGTACGGGTGGAGCTCCCCGGCGCCTTGTCCAAGGACGCTCCACTTTCGGGGGAATCCGAGCAGACGACTCCCTTCACCGCGCAGGTGTCCGCGGTGCTGGACAGCCGCCGTTTCGGGCTCTACTCGCTTCGCGCCGAGCAGGTGCCGCCGTCCACGATCTTCGTAAAGCTCTCGCGCTTGCAGGAAATCCTGGAGCAGCCAGGCAGAGCCAACGTCGTGGCGGCGAGCCGGGAGGTCGACGCGCAGGATTTCCAGGCGGCCGCCCAGTCGGCCTGGAACCTCGACGATCTGCAGTTGTCGGTGTCGGAAATCGACGGAGAAGGCGTTCGCCAAATGGTGAGTTCCCGAGTGTTTTTCGACGCCGCCATCGTCGACGCGCTGGACGAAATCGCCGAAGTCGGATCGCCGGTGCTGACGTATCTGGCGACCGACATTCTCTCCGGCGAGCGAGCCACCCCCTACTCGATGGTCGCCGGGGTCGGTCCGGCTTTGAACCGGATCGTCGACGAATCGATTCCGGAGGACGGCATCGTCCTGTCCGACTGGCTGGCGGAAGATCTCGACGCCGGACCGGGGGACAGCGTAACCTTGGTGTACAACGTGGTTGGGCAGGGACGGGAACTGGTCGAGGAAAGCCGTTCGTTCACGGTGGCGAAGATCCTTCCCCTCGGCGAGAACGGCTGGAACGACAGCTGGACGCCGGACTTCCCGGGAATATTCGACGTGGACGACCTCGACGACTGGGAACCCGGAATTCCCATCGACCGCGATCGCATCCGGGACAAGGACGACGAATACTGGGACGACTACCGCGCCACGCCGAAGGCTTTCGTCACGCTTCGGGCGGCGCGGGAGATGTGGGCGAACCGATTCGGAAACGCGACCGCGGTGCGGTTCCGGCTCGCCGACGAGAATCCGCCCCTGGTGGATCGCTTGAGGAGCGAACTGACGCTGACCACTCTCGGGATGGTCTACCGCGATCTCCCCGCCGAAGCGGAGTCCGCCGTCGCGGATTCGTTCGATTTCGGGGCGCTTTTCGCCAGCATGAGCTTTTTTCTCATCGCGGCGGCCCTGGCCTTGGCCGGCCTGGTCTTTGCCTTCGGCATCGAGCAGCGGTCCTCGCAGATCGGTCTGCTCCTCGCCATGGGTTTCACCGGCAGGCGGGTGCGCCGGCTCTTTCTCGCCGAAGCCTTGGTCCTCTCCGTGATCGGCGCGGCCCTCGGATTGGTCGGTGGGTATCTCTACACGCGCCTCGCTCTCTACGGCATGTCCGGGGTCTGGCGCGAAGCCGCGGCGGGCATCGAGTTCGTCTACCATCTGCGACCGGCCACTTTGCTGGTTTCGTTCCTGGCCACGGTGGTCGTCGCCTTGTCGGTGGTGTGGTTTTCGAGCCGGCGTGTCTCCGCCGTGCAGCCGAGCGAATTGATCTCGGGAAGCGACGAGGCGGGCGGAGTCGCCGCCGGAAAGGGCAAGTGGGACATGATAGCGCTGGGGCTGGCGCTTCTCGGAGGAATCGGATGTTTGCTGGCGCCGAAAGTGGAAGGAACGATGGCCGAGCAGGGGCTTTTCTTCGGGGCCGGATTTCTCTTCGTCGTCGCCGGCATCTCGCTGTGCTCGCTTCTGATTCGTCGGTTTCTCCGGCCCTCTTCGGCGCTCGGCTCGCTCGGGGCGCTGGGACGACAGCACACCGTGCGGCGCCGGGGGAGAAGCCTGGCGGTGATCGGGTTGATGGCCGCCGGGGTGTTCATGGTCACGGCGATCAACTCGTTCCGGCTCGAAGGCGAAGTCGGCGCGCAGCGTCGGGACTCGGGCACCGGCGGGTTCGCCTACGTCGGCGGAGCGACGCTGCCCATCTACGAGGATCTCGATGCCCCGTCCGGTCGGGAGAAATACGGGCTCGACGCCTTCGATGCCGAATTCGAGGTGGTATCCTTTCGGGTCAGTGACGGCGACGACGCCAGTTGTCTCAATCTGAACCGGGCCCAGCGTCCCCGCCTCAAGGGCGTGGATGTCGATGAAATGGCGGCGTTGGATCCCTTTACCTTCACCAAGTCGATCGAACCCCCTTCGGTTGGCGACTGGACCCTGTTGAATCTTTCGATGGCGCCGACCGAAGAAGGCGTCCCCGTCGTTCCGGGAATCATCGATCAGAACACGGCGACCTACGCGCTGCAGATGGGCCTCGGCGACCGGGTCGTCTACGAGACGGTTTCGGGCCGGACTTTCGCGGTCGAGATCGTGGGACTTCTCGACACCTCGATCCTGCAGGGAAGCCTTTTGATTTCGGAGGAGGATTTCGTGCGGTTTTTTCCCGACGCGGGCGGCTATTCGTTTTTCCTCCTCGACGGGGAGTCGGCCGAGACGCTCGAACCGGTGGCGGCTCACCTCACGCGCATGTTCGGCGACCGAGGCTTGGAGATGCGCCCGGCGGCGGAGCGACTGAACGAATTCAACGCCGTTCAGAACACCTATCTCAGCATCTTCTCGACGCTGGGAGGATTGGGCATTTTTCTCGGAACCGTCGGGCTGGCCGTCATCGTGGGAAGGAACGTTCTGGAGCGGCGCGGACAGCTCGGGGTGATGCAGGCGATGGGGTTCACTCGCGCCATGCTGGCCCGGATGGTCTTGTCGGAGCACTGGTTTCTGCACGTGTCGGGCGTTCTGCTGGGACTCGGCGCGGCGCTGGTGGCCGTCCTGCCCAAGTTGACGAAGTCGGCGGCGGCCCTGCCCTGGGGGCTGCTGATCGGCGTCAACCTGGCGGTGCTTCTCGGCGGACTGGTGTTTTGCGCGGTGGCGGCCAAAGTGGTTTTGCGCGGAAATCTGATGGAGGCGATCCGGCGGGAATGACGGCGAGACTACTGTTTGCGATGGCGGTCATCGTCGTGCTCTGGTGGCCGGGAAGCACCC
Organism: Verrucomicrobiales bacterium; assembly: GCA_040905585.1. Classification (GTDB taxonomy): domain Bacteria; phylum Verrucomicrobiota; class Verrucomicrobiia; order Verrucomicrobiales; family DEV007; genus Arctic95D-9. Next base: position 98,742 of record JBBDRG010000044.1, on the reverse strand, counting down.
GCGGCGAGGAGGACGCGGAGAAGACGGGCGATCCGCCGGCGTCCAAACCGCTGGCCTCTCTCGACATCGCCAACACCGAGGACGGCAGCCATCCCGGCGGCGCGACGCCGAGAAAGGGAGTCTGGAAGGTCGACCAGGAGGCTGAGGAACTGCGGCTCGCGCCGGAACCGCTAAGCCGAGGCTGGCTGGAGTTCGGGCCCGAAATCCGAGAGAAGGGCGCCACCATCGTGGTGACGGCACGCGGACCGGGGAAGGGGAGACTGCAATCGCGGTTCGGCGCCGGTCTCCACGGGGAGAACGGGTTTCAGATCGAGGCGGTGCCGGTGAACGACGAGGTGGAACTCGTTCGACGGGGCGCCGTTCTGACCCGAGAGCCGTTCGAACTCGATGCGGACGCGACCTACGACATCGAACTCTCCGTGGTCGAAGATGGCGGGAACTGGCTGGTTTCGGGGAGGATCCGGGAGACCGAAGCGGAGCGTCCCGAGGAACCGCTGTTTGAATACAAGGCGTTCGCCGACGAACTCCTTTTCCCCTTGGCGGGGCGCGCCGCTCTGGTGGCGACGCCGTTTTCGGGCGAGCCCGTCGCCTACGCCGCCGCCAGCGTGTACGAAGGCGCCTACGTGCCCCCCGCGCCGAAGGAGGAGGAAGCCGAGGAATCCGACGATGACGAGGATGGAGAAGGGGACGAATGAAATTCTCCGGCGTTCGGTTCTGGGTCCTGGGGGTTCCGGCCGGGGTGTCATTTGATGTCAATTGACATCAAATGATGATGTCTTAAGCTGTGCTATGCGCACGACTCTCTCCATCGAGGACGATATCGCCGAAGGAATCGAAACCATTCGCAAGCGCGACAATATCAGTCTCCGAGAGGCCGTTAATCGCCTTCTGCGGGAAGGGCTGCGGTCGGTGGAGAAAAGGACCACCACATCCCCCTACGAAGGACCCGTGTTCGAGTCGGCGCTCCTCCCCGGGATTGACCCCAATCGGTTGAACCAGCTCGCCGACGAGCTGGAGATAGAGGAGTTCGTTCGATGATCTGTCCCGACGTGAACCTCCTTCTCTACGCCAGCTTTCCGTCCTTCCCCGATCATGTGAAAGCGAAAGCATGGTGGGATCATGCGTTGTCGGGTTCGCAGAGAGTCTGCCTCGGATATGTCGTCGTTTTGGGCTTTATTCGGATTTCAACCAGTTCCCGGGTCTTCCAACCGCCCCTCTCCATCGACCAAGCCATTGAAGTGGTGAACGGCTGGATTGGCCAACCCAACGTCGAATTGCTTTGTCCAGCCCGGGACCATTGGGATCATCTCAAGACGATGCTCCGGGCGGGGAAGATGGGAGGAAACCTCACGACCGATGCCCACATCGCTGCCCTCGCCGTGGATTACGGTCTCGTGGTTTACAGTAACGATGCCGACTTTGCGCGGTTCCCGACGATCCAGTGTGTGAATCCCCTTTGACGGGGAGGAGAGGCGATGCAGGAGACTGACGCGCCACAGGTGATCCGCAGCACAGAAACCTGTTCTTGCGATCCGACCCGTTTCATTGGGAAAATCACTCGCCTCCTTGCGCCAAGCCCGACAGGCTCCTAGGGTTCCCCCATTTTGGAAATGGAGATCAAGGAAGGGAATCCAATGTCTCGGGACGAGATTTTGTCGTGCCGGGATGCGCTGAAGGAGTTGCGGGAGATTCTGTTCGCCAACGTGGTCATGGCGGGCGAGATCCCGTCTCCCACCGGGCGCGAAGGGCGACTCACGCGCTTCCTCAGCGACCGGTTCACCGAGAGCGGGTTGGACAACATCTCCGAGGACGAAGCGGGAAACGTGGCCGGAATCCTCTCGGGGAAGGTGGGCTCCCGGAACATTCTCGTCGCGGCGCATCTCGACAAAATCTGGTCGGAGTCGGATGACCACACCGTCTCGGTCGGCGTGGGCGAGATGAGCGGCCGCGGATTGGCGGACAACGGACTCGGAGTGGCGGCCTTGGCGAGCCTGCCTCTCGTTCTCCGCGCCTTGGAAATCGAACTCGATTCGAATCTCATTCTCCTGGGCACCTCGCGGAGCTTCGGGCGAGGCGACCTGAGGGGGATGCGGTTTTTCCTGGAGAATTCGGACCGCCCGATCGCTTCGGCGCTCTGCATCGAGGGCATAGACCTGGGCCGGTTGAGCTACTCCAGTCTCGGAATGGCCCGGGGCGAAATCACGGTGGACTTGCAGGGAGTTTCGGAGTCGCCGGACGAGGACGCGGCGGGTGGAATCGCGAAATTGGCGCAGTGCGCCGCGGCGCTGATCGAGATCAATCGGCGCGAGTGTCCCGAAACCGGCATCCGGATCGGGGCGATCGCGGCGGGCTCGGGGTTCAGCGTTCCGCCCCGGACGGGGAGCCTCCGCTTCGAGATCCGGAGCGAGGACGCTTCGCGGGTCGCCGCCGTGGAAGCCGAGATCGTCGCGTTGATCGACGACCTTTCGGACGGCGGTAGCGCCGGGCTCGAAGTCGAGATCATCGCGCGCCGGAAGCCGGGGAATCTGGGAGCGAAACATCCGCTGGTCACGTCGGCTGGAAAGGTCCTGGAGAGCCTCGGAATCGAGACCCATGAAAAACCGAGCGTGTCGGAGCTGGCGGCTTTGCTGGACAAAAACATTCCCGCGCTGACCCTGGGGATCACGAAGGGAGAGCACCGCCATTCGCCCCGGGAAACGATTCGCTTGGAACCGATCTTCGATGGTTTGGCCCAGGTCGTGGCGATGGTGCAGTACATGGACGGGGAAGAGTTTTCGTTCTGAATCGATGTCCAAGCTCGACGACAAAATTTCCAAGTGGCTGGATACGAACACGTTTCACCACAGCGAGTTCTGGGACATGCAGGAGCTCGTCCGGGCCAAGCGCGAAGCCGGGCTCACCGTCAGCCTGTGCCTGCCCACCTTGAACGAAGAGCAGACCATCGGGAAGGAGGTCATCGTGTTCAAGAGCGAGCTGATGGACCGCTACCCGTTCATCGACGAGTTCGCCGTGATCGATTCGGGATCCAGCGACCGCACGCTCGAGATCGCGGCGAGTTACGGGGCCGACACCTATCTGTCGGCGGACATCCTCCCCGGGTACGGTGACAAGCCCGGCAAGGGTGAGAATCTTTGGAAAGCCATCCACCAACTGAAGGGAGACATCATTTGCTATGTCGACGCGGACATCAAGAACATCCACCCGAAGTTCGTCACCGGCTTGGTCGCGCCGTTGATCTATCGGCCGGAGATCCAGTACGTGAAGGCCTTCTACGACCGACCCCTCGCGGTTTCGGACGACGTGCGCCCCTCGGGAGGCGGCCGCGTCACCGAGATTCTGGTGCGGCCGCTTTTCTCCATGTTCTTCCCCGAACTGACCGCCCTGATCCAACCCATCTCGGGCGAGTACGCGGTGAGGCGCGAGGTTCTCGAGACGCTTTCCTTTCCCATCGGCTACGGGGTGGAGACCTCGCATCTCATAGACGTCTACCGAGCGGAAGGATTGAGTGCCTTCGCGCAAACAGATTTGGATAAGCGGGTCCACCGGCATCAGTCGACCGGCGATCTGGGGAAAATGGCTTTCGGCATCCTGCAAAGCTTTATGAACCGCCTCGAGAGCCACGGGATGCTTCCGGGACTGCCGGATCCGGCCGGTCTTTTCCGTCAGTTCCAGGCGGAAGGCAGGAGATACGAAATGATTGTTAGGGCGATGGTGGAGGAGGAGCGGCCCCCGATGCTCACGATACCCGAGTACCGCAAACGGCATGGAAGAAAGTAACGGGCTGAAGATTGCCCTGGTTCACTACCATCTCCGCCGCGGCGGAGTGACGCGGGTGATCGAGGCGACGCGGGAAGCGCTCCGCGGGAAGGGCTACAAGATCGTCGTTCTGTCGGGCGAACCGCCTTTGCCGGACGCCGGGCAGAAGGGAGTGAAGGTGGTGCAGGCGCTGGACTACCGGAAGACGGGGAGTTTGGCGATCGCGGGAAACCTGACGGAAGCGCTCAAGGAGGCCGCGCTCGAGGCCTTGGGATCCATGCCCGACGTCTGGCATTTCCACAATCCGAACCTGGCCAAGAACGTGATGATTCCGACCGTGGTTCAGGAACTGGCGGAGCAGGGCGAAAAGATCGTCCTGCAATTGCACGACTTCGCCGAGGACGGCCGGCCCGGCAACTACACGTCCCAGCGTTCGTTTTTCGACTCGCAAGCCAGCTTCGAGAAGACGCTCTATCCCACCGCGAAACAGATTCACTACGCCACGATCAACCAGCGGGACCACGACTTTCTCAAGGCGGCAGGGATCCGCCGGCGCAACCTTCACGTGATTCCGAACGCGATTCCCGATCTGGCGGTCAAGACGTCGCCGGAGGAGCGGCCGTTTTCGAAGGACAAGCTTTTCGCGCTTTATCCCACCCGCGGCATCCGGAGGAAGAATATCGGTGAATTGCTGCTGCTGGCCTTGATCTACGGGGAGCGGGTGCATTTCGCGACGACGCTGAAGCCGGAGAATCCTGAATGGCAAGCGGTTCATGCCCGGTGGGAGGCGGCGGTGGAGGAATTGGATCTGCCGGTGACTCTGGGGATCGCCGAGGGCGACGAGTACGATTTCCTGGATCTGCTGGGATGGGCCGACTTCGTCGTCACCACCAGCGTGGCGGAAGGCTTCGGGCTGGCCTTTCTGGAACCGTGGATCGTCGGCAAGTGCGTCCTGGGCCGAGACTTGCCCGAGATCACCGACGACTTCGTGGAACACGGCTTGGAGCTGGACACGCTCTATCGCCGCATCGATTTTCCCGTGTCGTGGCTGGACGAGAACGAATTGCACGGCGAGATGGAATCGATGCTGCGCCGGAGCTATCTGGCCTACAATTGCCGCCTGCCGCGCGGAGCCGTGAAGTCCACTTGGAAGGCTTGGGTGAAGAAAGGGCGGATCGACTTCGGCGTGCTCAACGAGTCGCTCCAGCTCCGGGTTCTTCGCAAGCTCAAACGCGATCCCTCCTTGCTGGACGAGGTAACCATTCCTCCGCTCTCCTTGAGCACCGCCAAGGAGATCCGGGAGCGTCGGGACATCATTAGGAGCGCCTACAGCCTGAAAAAATACAGCGATCGGTTGGAGGAACTCTATTGGAAGGTCGACGCCAGCCGAGTAGGGAAAGTCGGCTACCTGGCGACCGGGAAAGTGCTGGATCAGTTTTTGAGCCCGACCCGACTGAATCTTCTGCGCAACTGAACTCATGGATCAGCTTGCCTACGTCCGTGCCAGCATGCATCCTCCGGCCCCGATCCCGGCGGACGTCCCGCCGAAGCTGACGGCGATGGGCGGAATCAAGGCGGTGATTTTCGACATCTACGGCACCCTCCTCGTGTCGGCCGCCGGCGGCGGCGACCGTCCCGACGAGGCGACCTCGCAGGCGATGGCGAAGGTTGTCGAAAGGCTGGGCCCGCCCCTGAAAGCCGGCGACGGAGCCGCTTTGGCGGTGGCCTACCGCGCCGTCGTCCGACAACATCAGGATTCCCGCCGGGCGGAAGGCGTCGATTTTCCCGAGATCGAGATCCGGGAGGTCTGGGAAACGGTGCTCGGCGAGTTCGTCCCGACGCGCCTTTCGTCCGCGGCGATCGAGTCGGCGTCCATCGCCTTCGAGTGCGCGGTGAACCCGGTCGGTCCCATGCCCGGCGCCCGGGGCGCCATCGAGGCGTTGCGCGGCACAGGTTTTCTATTGGGAGTCGTTTCCAACGCCCAGTTCTACACGCCCGTGGTGATCGAGAGCTGTCTGGGAGCGAGCTTCGGGGAGTTGGGTTTCGCGAGCGACCTGATGGTGTTCTCCTACCTGGAACGGCGGAGCAAGCCTTCGGTCGCGCTCTTCGAGTGCTTGAAAAGCCGCGCCGCCGAGCGTTCCGTGTCGGCCGACGAGATGCTTTACCTCGGCAACGATCTGGAGAAGGACATGTTCTCCGCGGCTGCCGCCGGTTTTCGGACCGGGCTGTTCGCGGGGGACCAGCGGAGCCTGCGGCTGGGCGGCCGCAGTTACGCGGAGGCGTCGGAAAAGGCCGATGTCGTGATCACGGATCTGGAGCAACTTCCCGGCATACTCGAACTACCCTCATGAAAGTCTACCAACTGAACCACTCCCCGGATTTGAACCTCGACGACGGGCTGCCGCTGGCGGACTTCTCGTTTCCCTGGCTGGATCGACCCTGCCCGCGGACGGTCTTCCGGGCGGTGTGGAACGACGAGGCGGTGCGGTTCCATTTCGACGTGGACGACGACGACCTGGTTCTGCACGAGTCCGACGACCCCGACGACGCGGTTCTGGGATCCGATCGGGTGGAATTGTTCTTCGCTTCCGACGCCAAGCTCGAAAAGCCTTACTACGGTGCCGAAATGGATCCTCGGGGCGGGGTCTACGACTACCGGGCGGAGTACTATCGTCGGGTCGACGGCTCGTGGAAGTTTCCCGGACTGAAGCTCGAGGGCGATGTCAGGGCCGACGGCTATTCGGTCACGGGACGTTTCGAAATCGAGACTCTCCGCGCCTTGGACGTCCTCGTGGACGGCGAAATGATCGCGGGAGCGTACCGGGCGGAATTTTCCCACGGAGAGGACGGCGTCGTCGAAGACTGGATCAGCTGGATCGACCCCGGGACCGAAAAGCCGGATTTCCACGTGCCCTCCTCTTTCGGTCGTTTCGTTCTGGCCGGCGGCAAGGCGTGAGGTCCGGGGTTTCATGAGCGAACACCTGACCGGTCAACCCGCCTGCCCCCATCTGCCGCCGGTGGCGTCGCCGCTTCGGGCGAGCGCGATGAAGGCGCTAGTCGGGGACCGCGGGCCGCGCTTCTATCTGCAGGCGCTGAAGTGCGCCCAGTCTCTCTGGTGCCAGGGGCTGCCCGGCCAGGCGATTCTGATGGTGAACCGGGCTTTCGCGGCGGATCTCGCCGGAGACGAGCCGGAGTTGATCGACTGGCCGCTGCCCTACCGGGCCATGCGATGGATCATGTCGAACCGCTTGGAGGATCAGTTCATCGGCAACCCGAGACGGCATTTTCAGCACCTCGCGACGCGCATGGTCGAGCCCCGCCGCGATCTGCGGACGTGGCGGGCCTGGGGATGCTGGCATCTCGCGTGTCGCTGCCTCCCCGATATGCCGGCGGACCGGCAGCAGCTCCTTGACGAGGCGATCCAGGAGCCGTCGGACGAGCTGATTTTCGAGAATCTCCGGCGCATCGGCTTGCCCGGGGAAGCCGAACTCTGGCGCGAGGTCGCTATTCCTGCATCTCGAGGATAGCCGACAGGGCGTCGTTGTAGGCGAGCACTTTTGCCTGGGTGTCCTCTTGGTTGCGGATGTTCTCGGGCAGTTTCGTGATCAGGGAAACAGCGTGTTCCAGGTAGTAGACGGCCAGAGATCGCGAGGTGGGATCGTCGAGGTCCAGGCACTTGGAGGCCAGCGCGTAGGCCTCGGCGAGAGCGACCCGGCCCTGGATGTCGTAGGGGTTGTCCTCTCTCGCCCGGATCTCTTCGCGGAACAGGACCAGGGCCGCTTCCGGTTGTTCCTGCGCGAGTTGGATTCGGCCGAGCTTGTTGATGGCGGTGAGATACATGGCGCGGGCCTCGGCCGAAATTTCGGACGGCCCGTCTTCGAGGGACTTCGCCAGCACCGTCAGTTCCTCGAACGTGGTCGAAGCGTCAGCCAGATTCTCCGACTGGTATTCGAAATAGCCCTTCAGGTTGAGCGTGCGCACCGCTTCGATCGCGTAGCCGGGGACTTGGGAGGGGCGGCTGTCCTCGATCCGGCTGTTCAGAATGTTGATGATCTCGTCCAGCGTCGACACCCCCAGCTTGATTTCGCCTTGCAGATAGTAGACCCGCCCGAGGGCCCGGTAGGTTTCCGCGAGCTCCCGAATTTGCCGGAGCGAGAAAATGCCTTCCTCTCCGCCGGCCTGGCTTCGCCATTCCAGGGCGTCCGAATAAACTTCGGCCGCTTCCTCGTAGTCGTTGTTCAATTCGTGGATCTTGCCGATCTCCATGAGGTCGTAGGAGGCGCGTATCGCCAGCTCGTCGGTCGAATTGGGATCGTCCGCGAGCTTCGAACGAATTTCGTAGGCGCTCGTGAAATCCTTGAGAGCCTCCTCGAGATCTCCTTCGCTCAGGTTTTGTCTGCCCCGCAGGGAGGCGGTCTGCGCGGAAAACGTGAGAATGCGCGTGGAAGTGCGGCGATCCTTGGAGCGGTTCTCGAGGAAAGTCGCCGCGTGCTCCGCGACGATCGAGTAGAGGCGGTCCGCTCCCGCTCCCGAAATGTCCCCTCGGTTCAGTTCGCTGACGAAGAGCAGCATCAAGTCCACCGCCGCCCCGGCGCTCTTTTCCGATTCCGCCGAAGCGATCATGGCAGCCTCGGTCGCCCTTTTCGCCCGCTGCGCCTGGACGAACGCGAAGCCCGAGGCCCAAATGGCGACAACGAGGAGCGTGGCGAAGATGGTGTTCAGCCGACGAGCTCGCTTGACCACCCTCTGCTGGTCGAGCCGCTGCATCCGGTTGGTGACCTCGCGCATGTCGGCGGGGCGCTCCGAGGGATCGAGGTTCAGGCACTGCTCGATCAATTCCTTGCGGTCGGTGGGCACGTAGACGTCAGACGGCCAGTTCAGTTCCTCGACGGCCTCCGTCATAGTGGCCAGTTGCTCGCCGTCGACCGGTTTGCCGGTTTCGGCCACCGTGGCTTCGAGGCTGGCTTCGACCAGCGTCGACTCGGGATCGAAGCTCTGCCGCTCGGCCTCCGCGAGAGCCTGGAGGCGGGGCAGTTCGCCGGTCAGCAGCTTGAAGGCGACGACGCCGAAACTGTAGACGTCCCAACGGAAACCTTTGCCCTCCGCGGAATCCCTCGGATTGCGGAGTTGTTCGGGGCTGGCGTAGAGCGGTGTTCCCACCGGTTGGAATTCCTCGGCCGCGAGACCCCGGCTCTGGCCGAAATCGCAAATCTTGATGTGGTAGGGCGTATCGTTCGTCAGCAGAATGTTCGACGGCTTGACGTCGCAGTGGATGATGTGATGGCGGTGGAGGTAGGAAAGCGCCTCGGCCATCTCGCGGATCAAACGCCACCCCTCGCGGTCGTCGACATGACCGCAGAGCCGCTCCAGCGTCCGGGTCTCCCAAGTGCCCTCCGGGCTTTGATCCGCGTGCAGCCCCATTGCGTAGTAGGGCGGCGCGTGCAGCAGATCGAAGTCGTGGAGAGTGACGATTCCCTGGTGTTCCGTGACCTGCGACAACTTTTCCAGCTCCCGGGCCATCGTCGCGATGTCGACCGCGCCGGGACGGAAGATCTTCAACGCCCGGTCCGAGATGCCGCGATAAGTCGCCCGATACACCTTGCCGTACGCTCCTTCTCCAAGGGGCGGCAGGTGGATCTGGTAATCCTTGATCTTGATCTGGTCTTCTTCGGCCACGGCGGGGAATCTACTTGGAAAAACTCTGGATTTCACCCGTCCATCCGGAAGGTGGTGGGTTTCGACGAAATCTCAGCGCGTTCCCTTTCAGCCAGTCCGCGGGCGGGTCGTCGCGAGGCAGCGTGTCGAGGAGGTCGATGGCGTCGTCCCACCGTTGGTCGATGAAGCATTCGAGGGCTTGTTCGTAGACCGCGATGTCCTTCTTCGAGATCTCCGAGCCTCCCTTGCTTTTCGGAAGCACGAGTTCGTAGACCGGATAGGTCTCCTGGAAGCCCGCCGGGCGAATGAGGCAGAGCTGGCGGAAGCTGCGCTTCCCGTCGTCGGGGATGCGGCTGTAGGTCCCGTCGGAAACGAGGACGGGGATCTTGAACTCCTTGGCGATGCGTTCGAGCCGGGCGCCGAGGTTCGCGACGCTGCCGAAGACGCTGATGTGCCACTGTTGCGACGGCCCCGTCTTTCCCACGGCGATGCGCCCCGTGCTGATCCCGATGCGAACCGCCGCCATGTGGCGCTCCTGCTCCTCCTCGTAGATCACCCGGTCGGCGAGGCGGGTGACGATCTCTTCCGCGGCCTCCACCGCCTCCAGGGCGTGTTCGCGGGCCGCGTCCCCCACGTTCGGCCATCCCCACAAGCCCAGTGCCCCGTCTCCGGCGAAGTCGGTGATGACGCCGCGGCTGCGGAACACCTCCTCCGTGATCAGCCCCACCACCTTCTGGTTCTCCTCCAGCCGATCGAGAATCTCCTCGTCGCTCTTGGCGATCTCCAGCATGCGCGAATGCCCGCGCCGGTCGGCGAACATCACCGTGCAGTCGACCATGGCCGGCTCGAGTTCCGCCTGGTCGCGGAGTCGCATCACCTTGCGCAACCCCGGAGAAAAATAGGCGGCCATCTGGTCCTGCAGCTTCTGGTCTGCGCGTGCGGACAGGAGGCTGGCCACCAGCGAACTGATGAGCCGGAGAAAGGGGACGAAGGCCGCCGCCGCCGTCTCCGACGCCTGCCGCGTCTCCACGTAGAGATAGACCGGTCGCCGCGCCTGGTCGCGGTAGATGGCCGCCGTTTCGTCCAGCCTCGCCACCGGGATGATGGCGACCCAGTCGATCTGCTCGCCGAGACTGTCCACCGTGAAAACGCGGTGATTCTCCTTCGAAGACCAGATGTGGATGTCGGCCGGATTCGGGTGAACGAGATCGATCTGGCGGAGCAGCGTCCGGCTCGGCCGAAAGTCGGCGCGGGCGAGCGGATCCGGGTTCAGGAGTTCGAATCCGATGCCTTCCTCCGTTTCCTCCACCGCGATGAAGACCGCCGTGACCCCCTTCTGCCCCGGCAGCGCGTTCTCGAGAAAGATCGAGGCCCGCGTGAAGAGATCCTCGTCGTGCGTCCAGCCGCTCAGGACCTGCTCGGGCAGCTCCCGCTGCAGCAGCTTGAGCTGGAGACGCAAGCTGTACTCGTCGAGTTGCTCCACCTCGTCGTAGTCCTGCCGCTTGATCGGCGAATCCTCGTAGGTCTCCTTCTCCTTCTCGAGGCCGTCCAGGTAGCGCTGCACCTCCCGGTCCAGCTCGCTCAGCGCCTCCAGCCAGTAGATCGCCGTCGTGCCCTTCGCGCCGATCACCACCGAGCCGCCCGGCTCGAGTTCGATCGGTTCCGCGAGCCGCTCCCGTTCGCGCGGCGCCGCGTTCGAGTAGAGCGGGTTCGGATTGCTCCGCCCGGTCAGGGCCGGGAGGCGGGAAATGCGCAGGTTCTTCCCGTCGCGGAGGGCCTCGCAGTGGTTCCGGCTCACCAGTCGGTCCGTCCAGGAAATGCGCAGCACGTCCACCGACTCCTCCGGGAGAGTCTCCGGCCGTCGACCGATCCGCACCGGACGTCCCTGATGGGCCTGAGCCACCGCCATTTCGCGCGTGTTCTCGAGATTGACCGCTACTAGATACATGATTATTTCAGACGGCGTCCCCGCGCCCGCCGACCGGCGTTCCTCAGGCGACTCGCAGCTCGGCCAGAGCGTTTTCCACGAACGGCGGAATGCGCCGCGCCGCTTCCTCGACGTCCAGGTCCCGGTCCGACTCCCGAGAGATCGAGGTCATCACCACGTCCGAAATGCCGCAGGGAACGATCGCGTCGTAGCCCGACACGTCGCGGGAAACGTTCAGCCCGAACCCGTGCATCGACACCCATTTGCGTACGCCGACGCCGATGGACGCCAGTTTCCGGTTCTCCACCCATACGCCGGTGAGCCCTTCCCGGCGCGTCGAGCGTATCGCGAAATCCGCCGCGAAATCGATGAGAAAGTCTTCGATCCGCCGCAGATAGGTGTGGAGATCCTTGCCGTAGGCGTTCAGGTCGAGAATGAGATAGCCCACCAGCTGGCCCGGCCCGTGGAAAGTGGCCTGTCCGCCGCGGTTCGTCTCGATCACCTGGTGGGGCAGATGCGCCGCGTCGCGCAGACTCGTTCGGTCCCGCGTCCGCCCGATCGTGTAGACAGGGTTGTGCTCGAGAAGCAACAGGGTATCGTCGATCTCGTCCCTCCGTCTCTTTTCGACGAGGTCGTTTTGCAGAGCCAGCCCTTCGGGATAGCCGATTCTTCCGAGCCAGCGGGAATCCATTCCGGAAACGATCCGCGATAGCCGGAGAACGTCAATGGATTTGGCGGCTGGACGGACGGTGCTCGCCACCGATCTTTCTCCGCGGAGGAGCTTGGCGCCAGCCGAGCGACCGGACGCCAACCTGCCTCGGCCGACATGTCTGTTTCAACGAAGCCGACGGCAAGTTGCCTCTGGCAACACTCTGCGTGGCGTAGCGAAGATGTGAATCTTCCGAAGCCCCGTCCGATCGGCGGCTCGTGGAGTTCGCCCCTGATCGTCGAGGACCGGGTCTACATCTATGCCTGCTGGATCCGCGATGGCGGCGCCCCAAAAATTCATTGCGCCGCGTCGTTACTGGTGGGGCGTCCGAGGGAGGAGGAAAAAGAAAAAGATAAAGAAAAGGAAAAAGAGAGGGCGCTTCGTCGGGAGTAAGAAGAGTAGGGCCGGGCCCCGAAAGTCCGAGCCTGAAAACCTGAACCCCTGAACCCCTGAACCCCTGACAGCCCGACATCTCCCGATCGCCCCGCCTTCCACCAGGACCACCCGTTCTTTTCGCCTTCCGGCTGGAAATTCAGGGATTGCTGTATAGGCTGACCGCGATCCGGCGAACGGACTTCTAAGAATTCCACCCAGAAACATTCATCCATGAAAATCCTCGTTGTCGGCAAAGGCGGTAGGGAACACGCCATCGTCACGGCCCTGCGCGAATCTCCGGGGGAGACGGACATCTTTTCCTTTCCGGGATCGGACGCGATTTTCGAAATCGCCAAGCCGGTCGACGTGGACGAGGCGGGCGGGGTGCCGTCTCTGATCGCGGCGATGGTGCGGACGGGGATCGACTTGTGCGTGGCGGGCGAGGAGAGCTATCTGGTGCGGGACGAAGGGCTCGCGAACGCCTGCGCCACAGCGGGGATCCCGTGCTGGGGACCGTCGAAGGAGGCGGCGCAGCTCGAGGCGAGCAAGGAGTTCGCGAAGGACTTCATGGTGCGGCACGAAATTCCCACGGGCGGCTACGCGGCGGTCGATTCTCTGGAGGACGCGAGGTCGGCGATAGGGGGGCGCTACCCGACCGTGCTGAAGTTCGACGGGCTGGCGGCGGGGAAGGGGGTCGCGGTTTGTCCGGACGAGGCCTCGGCGGAGGCTTTTCTCGAGGAGGTGCTGGTGCGGCGGAAGTTCGGCGACGGCCGTCTCCTGGTGGAGGAGTATCTGGAGGGACCGGAGATTTCGATCTTCGCCTCGGTGGTCGACGACGAGTACCAGATCCTCGCGCCGGCGCGGGACTACAAGCGGATCGCCGACGGGGACGAGGGCCCGAACACGGGAGGTATGGGGGCGGTCAGTTCGCTGGAGATGATGAGCGCGGACCTGCGCGGGACGGTGGAGCGGACGGTGGTCCGGCCCACGGTGGAGGGGCTCCGGAAGGACGGCCTGCCCTACCGCGGTTTTCTGTATTTCGGTCTCATGCTGACGAAGGACGGCCCCAAGGTGCTGGAGTACAATTGCCGTTTCGGCGATCCGGAGGCGCAGGCCGTGTTGCCGATGATCGCCGGGGACTTCGCCCGATACGTCTACGAGGGAGCGCGCGGAAATCTGCGCGCGGACCTGATCGGGTTCTCGGAGGGTTGGAGCGTCTGTCTGGTCTCGGCCTCGGCGGGTTATCCGGTTTCGTCCCGAAGGGGCGACGCGATTTCGGGCCTCGGCGACGTGGAGGGCGCCCGCGTTTTCCACGCGGGGACGAGACGCAACGAGAACGGCGAATTCGAAACGGCGGGGGGACGGGTCCTGGCGGTGTCGGCGCGGGGCGCCACGCGGAGCGACGCCGTGGCGAAGGCCTACCGCGAGAGCGACAAGGTGACCTTCGACGGCATGCAGCGACGCACCGACATCGGAATCCGAAGTTTTTGATAGCGCCCCGCCGATTTTCCCTTAGGAATTAGGAAGACGGGACTCCCCGGCGACTCGTTTTCCGACCCTGCGGCAGCAACTTCTTGAGCGACCAGGCAGACATCACGACCGAAGAGATTCTCAGTCCGGAAGGGATTGAGAGGACGATCGTCGATTTGGCGGAACAGGTCGAAAAGGTCTGCGCGGAAGGGGATTGCGCCTTCGTCGGGATCTTCACGCGGGGTGTCACCCTGGCGCGCCGGGTGGCGGAGGTCCTGAAGGGGAAGGGAATCGACTGCCCGGTCGGGACGCTCGACATCTCTCTCTATCGGGACGACTTCGACAACCACGGCTCGGATCTGCCGAGCCTCGAAAGTTCGGACGTGCCTTTCGCGCTGGACGGCACGCGGGTGATCCTTTTCGACGAAGTGATCTACACGGGCCGAACGATCCGGGCCGCGCTGGACGGCCTGATGGACTACGGCCGCCCCTCGACAATCGCACTCGCCGTCCTCGTGGATCGCGGCCATCGGCAGCTGCCGATTCAGCCGGACTATCTGGGAGTCAGAGTGGAGACGGCGCTGAACCAGTACGTGAAGGTCCGCTTTCGGGAGGACGACGGCAAGGAGGGCGTTTTTTTGGTGACCGACAATGAGTGACCTCCGGCCGCGAAAAGACCTGCTCGACATCGAAGGCCTCTCGCGGGAGGAGATCGAACACGTTTTGGACAACGCGGCGCCATTCAAGCAACTCTTTCAACGCTCCGTGAAAAAAGTCCCGACCCTGCGGGGAAAGACGGTGCTCAATCTGTTCTACGAACCGTCGACGCGCACGAGTTCGTCGTTCGAGGTGGCGGCCAACCGGATGTCGGCCGATGTGACGAACTTCACGATCTCGGCCTCCTCGGTCGTCAAGGGCGAGTCGCTGCTGGACACGATCGAAACGCTGCAGGCGATGCGCTCCGACTACATCGTCATCCGTCACCAGGCGGCCGGCGTGCCGGGAATCGTGGCGAAGCACACTCGGGCGTCGGTCATCAACGCGGGCGACGGCTACCACGCCCATCCCACCCAGGCCTTGCTGGACTTGATGACGTTCCAGGAGGTGTTCCCCGACTGCGCCGGCAGGAAGATCGTGATCGTAGGCGACATCCTGCACTCGCGCGTCGCCCGGTCGACCAGCACGCTCTTTCACAAGCTGGGCACCCAAGTGGGCGTGATGGGGCCGAGTTCGCTCGTTCCCGAAGGAAGGCATCCTTTCATGAAGCGGCTTCACGATTGGAACGAGGTGTTCGACTGGAAGCCCGATGCCGTCTACATGCTGCGGGTCCAGTTGGAGCGGCAGGAAGGGCATTTCTTCCCGGGCATTCCCGAGTACCATCGAATCTACGGGATGAACGCGGACCGAATCGAATCGATGCGTCGCCTCGGTGCCTACCTGATGCATCCGGGGCCTGTCAACCGGGGGGTCGAAGTCACGGACGAGGCGATGCGTTACGAGAAGAGCCTCATCAGCACGCAGGTCGAAAACGGCATCGCCGTTCGCATGGCGGTTCTCCACTGGCTGAAACCCCAGACCGACCAGAACTGAGAGAACCATGCGGCTTTTTAAAAACGGCAGGATCGCCAGGGAAGAGACGCCCGACCTTCTCGACGCAGACGTGCTCGTCGACGGCGACGGAATGATTTTCCGCGTCGGCCCCGGGATCGTGGCGGAGGAGGGCGTGGAAACCGTCGATTGCAGCGGCTGCATCCTGGTTCCGGGAATGTTCGACCTCCACGTTCACGCCCGGGAACCCGGCGACGAGGACAAGGAGACCATCGCGACATGCGCGGAGGCCGCGCGGCACGGCGGCGTGACCGGAGTCGTCCTGATGCCCGACACTTCGCCTCCGATAGACTCGGGCAATCTGGTCAAGAGCGTCCAGGACATCGTCTCGGAAACGAGTTCCATCACGATGATGCAGTCGGGCTGCCTCACCCGGGGTCGGGAGGGGAAGGAACTGGCTGGGTTCTCCGGAATGGTGGCCCGCGGAGTGCCCATGCTGACCGATTCCGGCCGCTCGGTTTCCTGCGCCAACCTCCTGCGGCGCTGCATGGAGTACGCGAAGGATTTCGACGTTCTCGTGACTTCATTTTGCGACACCCCGTCTCTGACCCGATTGGGGGTGATCAATGAAGGCGAGGCCTCATACCGCCTGGGACTGCCCGGCATTCCAGCTGTCAGCCAGGAAATCGCCATCGCTCGCGACCTCTGTCTGGCCCGCTACACCGGCGTGCGGCTGCACGTCCAACAGGTGTCCACCCGACGGGGACTGAACGCCATCGCGCGAGCGAAGGAGGACGGCGTCGCGGTCACCTGCGAAGTGTCTCCTCACCACCTCGTCCTGAACGAGAACGATGTCGGCGACTACGACACGTCGACGAAACTGGACCCGCCTTTGCAGCCGTCGTCCGATTGCGAGGCCCTCGTCGCGGGACTGGCGGACGGCTCCATCGACGCAATCGCGACCAATCACTCGCCCCACACGGAGTTCGAAAAGTCCGCCGAGTTCGCCAGCGCCCCCCCGGGGGTCGCTGGCTTGGAGACGGGCGTGCTCGTCCTCCACGATCGCTTCGTCCGGAACGGCGTTTTCGGCTGGGACGTCCTGATCCGGAGTTACTCGAGTCGACCGAGGGAGATCGTCGGGCTCGAACCCGTTTCCATTCGCGAAGGGAAACGGGCCGAGTTCTTCGTTTTCGATCCCGAAGGCGAAACGACGATCACGGCCGACTATCTGCGAACAAAGAGCCCGGCAACGCCTTTTCTGAACCAAACTCTCGCGGGCACGATCCGCGAGACGGTTTTCGTCCTGGGCTAGTACGAAACCGGACGAATGATCTGCTGGAGCGAAGGGGCGCCAGGAGGGAAGGAGTGAGCCGGTTCGATCGCAGAGCCGGCTCGGCTCCTCGGGAAAGAGACGTTCGCCGAAGAAGTCGAACCGCCCCGACGGATTCATTTGCATTTCGGACGAACGGGCGGCTACAATTGCTCTCTCCCCGCAACACCGGCGTGGCGGAATTGGTAGACGCAGCGGACTTAAAATCCGTTGGTCATTGCGACCGTGCGGGTTCGAGTCCCGCCGCCGGTATCTTATCCTTAGTGAGTTGCGAGAACCTTATCAAAACTTACCATTTTCCGAGTTCCACCTATTTTCCACCTAAGTTTTGACTTCGCGCCTATTCGCGGTGATTCTCGCGTATGCGTTCTGAAATTCTGGAATCCGGTGAAACCGCCATCATCCCTCCTCGAAAGACGAAACCCCAAGGAATCGGCAGTCGGAAAGGGAACGCTGTCACTCTCACGAAGTGGAAACATCGCTTCTACAAGTGGCGGGTTCGCTGGATCGAGGGCGGGCGAACGGAGGAAAAGGGATTCAAGAGAAAAGCGGAGGCGGAGGAATGGGCCGAGAAGAAGGAGAAAGAACTTCTCGATTTCGGAGTCGGGGCAACTATGGGCAGCGAGGAACGCTCAGCCGTTCTCGACACGCGAGAAGACTTGAAGGCGGTGGGAATGTCTCTCCGTGAAGCGGTCGCCGTGGCGCTGGAACTCCGCCGCAAGGAACTCCGCTCGATCACCGTGGGCGAACTCGTTCCGAAACTGATAGCGGATCGCGAGAGCGCCGGGAGAAGCGAACGCTACGTCGGCGACCTTCGTTCCCGCCTCGGAAGATTTCAAACCGACTTCGGGAACCGCTCCGTCGCCACGATCACCCGCGACGAAATCACCGAATGGATTCGCGGGCTGAACCAAAGCGCCACCTCTCAAAACAATTACCTCCGGTTGATTCGCGTTCTGTTCAGCGAAGCGGTCAAAGGGAAGTATCTGGACGAGAACCCCGCCCGGCACGTCACCGAATCGAAAGCCGCTCAAACCGAAGTGGGAACCCTGACGCCGGAAGAACTCGCCGCCGTCTTCGAAAAGGCACCCGAGGAATTGATTCCCGTTATCGCTATCGGAGCGTTCGCCGGTATCCGCCGCGAAGAGATCAAGAAACTCGATTGGAGCGATGTTGATTTGACGCATAACACGATCCGCGTCCGCCCCGCGAAAGCCAAGTCGGCGCGGAACCGCCTCGTTCCCATCGAACCGAACTTGGCCGAGTGGCTTCGACCGAGAGCGCAAGCGGAGGGCCGCGTCTGGTGCGAAGGAGGCGACAAGAAATTTACGCTCGCGATGCGCGCCGCCGGTTTCGGAGTCCCTGGAACCGAGAGCGAGAAAGAGAAGAAAGCCGGTTGGAAGTTCCGCCGCCCCTATCCCGAGAACGGATTGCGCCATTCCTACGCGACCTACTGGCTCGCCGAGCATCAGGATTCCGGAGCGCTCTCGCTCAATCTGGGACATACGAACAGCCGGATTGTTTTCGACCATTACCGCGCCCCCATGGCCGCCGAGAGGGCGAAAGCGTATTGGAGCATCAGGCCGGGGAAGGCTGAGAACGTGATCGCGATGAACCGGAAGGAGGTGGCGTGATGACGAAAAAAGGCGACGGGACACGGGTTTCAGATCCCGGCCTTGGCGACTCATTTTCGGATCGCGCGGACGAGTCCACGATTAGGGAATGGATTCAACAAAACAACGACCTGCAAGCGAATCATCCCCTCGAAGAGATCGAGCGATTTGCAGAGAAGTGGCTCCGTCCTGATGCTGTTCGCGAAAGGTCTCGCCTCATCTACGGAACCAAGCTTTCAAATAGTTCCCTCATCGTCCGAAAAATCATCAATGCATCTTTCGAAGCGCAGTACATGGAGGGCCGAGAACTTGTTGTCGGCGAACTCTTCGCACAGCTCGTCAGGCGATACAACAGTGAGGAAATTATCTCGCTCGCCGAGTGCTTGGAAGCCATGGAAAAGCGTGGGCCAATGAATCCGAATTCTGCTTTTTGGAAAACTCACGCGGGAAAGATGATTCTAATTTTGAACTCTGGCTTGCGGGAAGGTAGACTGATTTCCAAGCAGGAGTTGAGAGAGGCTCTCGTGCAAAGTGGGACAGACATAGCCCAAAACAAGCTTGACGCACTCGTGAAGGGGATCGGGTTGAACGGACTTCCCGCAAGCCGCCAATAGTCCCTTGAGTTCTCAAAATTGAGGGGACTTACCGAGGGAACGTGCGAGCGCCTTAGTGGTCGCACAATGCACAAGAAATACCTCGACTCAAAATCGGAACTCGCGAAGGCCCTGACCCTCTCGACAAGAACAATCGACAAACTCGTTGCCGCCGAGAAGATCCCCAGCGTCAAAGTCGGAACCCGTCGTCTCTTCGATCCCGAAGAAGTAACCGCCGCTCTCAAATCGGGCGTGGCATCCCCTGAAAACGGTGGGCTCGACGCCACGCTCGCGAACCGATAAAAAAACCGCCCCGGAGCAAGGCACCCCGGAGCGGTTGGAATTGTGGGTTTGACAAAGCCACGATAACACCTCGAAGGAGTTTTGCAACCGGGCGGTTTTCAACAACGAAAACTGCCATGAGCATTAACAATACTGAACTCGACGTTGCCGCCTACTACGTGCATCACCCCACGCCGCCGGGCGAGCGACTACCGATTGAATCCTTCGCGGACATCCGAGCGCGAAAGACACTCGAAATCATCGACACCCTCGAAGCCGCCGGAAAGTCCGCCGATAAGTCCACGTTCCTCAAGGGCGCAACCGAGGCCGATCGGCTGCCCTGCGAGGCAGGCGAACTCGCCGGCGACGTCTTTGACTCCGAGGCGTCGACCTGGACGCCGGAAATACTCGACACCGCCGAGATGGAGATCCGGGAGGCCGCCGAGCGCCGCAACTGCGAACGGAGCCTGTCTCAGGGACTGGCCAAGCTGAAAAAGGGCGAGCCGTTGGAGGCGATCAGATCCACGGTTACGCATCACTGGCCGACGATTAACGCAGATTTCGCAGATTATGACATTGGGGCAAATGAGCCGCCGCCCTTCCCTATCGAAGTTCTCGACGGGACCCTCGCCGGGGAGATGACTCGCGAGATCGCCCGGCTTGCCCAAGTCCCGGTATCCCTCGCCCTCGCCACCGTTCTAGGCGTTGCGAGCGGTGCAATCGGAGCGGGACTCCGAGTGCGAACCTGGGCGGGCGAGACGGGGGCGAACATCTGGTTTCTCTGCGTCGCGCGATCCGGCACCGGCAAAGATCGCGCTTTAAACATCGCAGCCGAGCCGCTGTTCTCTCTGGAGCGGGACCGTCTCGAAGCATGGAACCTCGAAACCAAGCCCGACCTCGAAGCCGACCTACGGACCGTGAAGGCCGAGCTGACCCAACTCGACAAGAATCTCAAGGACGGAGGCGACGACGAGACTAGAGGCCGCGTCCGCGACCTGGAGCGCCGCCGCGTCGAGATCAATGAGAAACTCGAAGCCGAGCCGAGCCTCACTGTCGGCGACATTACAAAAGAAGCCCTCGCCGTTGCAATGGGCCGGCAGTCCGGAGAGGCATGCATCGCAGTTTCATCCGAAGCGCGAGGCATTCTCAACATCATCGCCGGGCGATACTCCGGGGATGGCGACGAGGATCTCTGGCTATCGGGATTCTCCGGGACGCGAACAAAGGTTTCACGGATGGGGCGAGACACCCTGATACTGAAACAACCTTGCTTGTCTGCCTTGCTGATGGTTCAACCGGATTCCTTCCGCCGTGCTGCGGCACGCCCGGAGATGGCCGAATCCGGATTTCTCCCGAGGTTCCTGCCCTTCGACTCCAAGGCCGAGCCTCAGCACAACGGCGACCAGATCGAGACTCCCGGCAGCAACCTCGCCGGGCGATGGTACAACCGGATCAAGGAGCTTGTAACCAACTTCCGCGACGAGGGCGAAAATCCCGCCGTTCTCGGAATGGAGCCGAGGGCGATGAAGCTTCTGCGAGACTACGCCAACGACCTCGTCGACCGCCGCAACGACGACCTCCGGGACTGCGACGCCTTCGCCGCCCGGTGGGCCGAGATCGCTTGCCGAGTGGCTTTGACAATTCACGCCCTGGAGCATGGAGTCGGGGCACGCTCCCGGCCCGTCTCGGAAGCCGCCGCGAGGCGGGCACATATAATCGTGAGCTGGTACGCCGACGCCGCCCTCGACCTGTTGGGCGATGCCCGCGAGACCAAGCGCCGGGAACGTCGCGACAGACTCCGCGACATTCTCGAAGGCTTCGATAATCGAACCGCGACCCTCCGCGACCTCGATAGAAGGCACGGATTCAGCCGCGAGGATGTCGAGGCCATGCTGCCGAAGATAGGGGGGCGGATCGAGTCGAAACAAGGGGGGCGGGGCAGACCTTCACTCGTCGCCGTGCTCCCGAAAGGGCCAATGCCATAATCTGCGGAATCTGCGTAAAGCCCCCGCTTCGACCGACTCCCGAATTGAGAAAACCCAACCCATGAGCGCCGAAGACCGATTCCCCACCTCGCCGCCGATCCGTTTCCGGCTGACCAAAGCGCAGGCCGCGAAGATCGAGGAGGCAAAGCAGCCGGGCGAGTCCGTAATGGTCTGCGGATACTCCCGGTGCCACACGTTTCCGATCAACGACCGATTCGCCCTGTGCGCCTAGTCCGTGGCCTTGGGGGGCTCACTCGCCCCCAGAATATCGGGGGTACTACGGGCAATTCCATATTTGCTCATTCCATCAACAGTTTTGGTTTTCAGGAGAATGAGTTCTTCGCTAATTCTGATTACCTCGCCTGGGTAGCCGTTATCGCTTATATCAAGCAGCTTCTTTGATCTCATTTCTTCCTCGCTAGCAAAGGTGAACCCCGTAATGGTCCGCACAGCATGGTTGAGCCTCTCGAAACTTGCCGAGCCATCAAATCCTGGAAGCGGTAATTGACGATCAACGAACACCAAGGAAAGCTCTTTAAACTCCATTGTGCTTGCGTCATGCCGCGCATGAACAACGAACCCGCCGTCCGGTCCAATCTTTTCCCTCCAGCTCTCATCATTCAGATCGAAACCATGTTGATAAACCCTCGTGACATGGTTGACAGAATCCCCTTCGGGATTCACGACATTCACCGGCTGACCGAACCGAATGTTAAGCGAGTCAATCGTGAGAGAGCCTTTTTCGGGAGTGGGCTTGCAGGAAGAAAGGCACAGGGCCACCAGCATAGTGTTGATGAAAAATTTCACTTCTCAAATGGGTTGAGTGGTCACCATTTAGCCGGAGGGACCGCTAAGCCATATTTTGAATCTCCGTTCTCATCTTTTCCGATAAGGAAAAGGAAATCATCGGAGAGCCGGACAAAGTAGCTGTCGCCTTCCGCCTGATGCTTTTCCTTGGATTCAAAATCCTCAAGACTTTTGAAACCAAAGCCCGTAAGAAATTCAAGAGCGTCGTTGAATAGGCTAAATGGTATTTGCTTGGGCGCCCACTGTTTTTTAGTCGCATCTTCTATCGAGTGAAAGGAAATTGTCATATTGCGAAAGTCTTTAGTTTTTGGATGATGAAGCGTATAGAGGGCGAGAACCATTCCGTTGCCCTTCCAGCCATTGGGCGCGTAAAGGCTTCTCCACCCTGAGGAGGTGAGTTCAGGTTCCTTTAAAGGCCTGCCAAAACGGCGATTGCAATCTTCGACGGACAGATCTTTCGCGGAATCACCACTACCAGAAATAGGGAGTCCATTTTCCTTCAACCAATCCATTGCAAAACTCATTCCGAAAATCGAAATTTCTGCGAGTTCCGGTGTGTGAGTGAAGTAGATTGAATTGTCCTCAGTCGCCCAAATGTGGCGTTTCTTATCTGGTGTGAAGCCAATCTCAATAAAGTCCTTTTTTAGATGCTTTTCATTCAAGGCCTTGATTTCCTTGATCTGACCTAGAGAAAAATCTATTTCGCTGACGGTTTGGAAATTAACGCGCTGCGCCTTATCTCCTTGGAATGAGGCCAATACGATCACCCCTTTTAGCGCTGGAGTTTGTGGCTGATAACCCTTCAGTTTTGCACCGTCCTTTACTGATTCATGTTCAGGAGGGCCAAAAGCTTTTAGGAACTCATCCGGACTCCCGCCAATGAATCCGTATGCGTACAGCGGGAACAAGAAAAGAAGGATGAGAAATATTAGCTTCATGCCGACCATTAAACTGAATTGGCTAACCGAGTCAAGCAACATTCCCGCTCCGAATGTTAGCAAATGTTAGCATTTACCTTCGGAAACCTGGGCGCGGAACATTCCGTTTCTGCCCGAACCGTCATCCGCGCCGGGAAGTTTGCCGAAGAAGTCGCCGATGGAAGCGTTACGAGAACCCGTTACCGTTGCGCGAACCGCTTGGCTTTGCTTTGAGACGGCCCGCGCGAGAAGCGCTGGTTGAATGGCTCAGTATGTCGCATTGAGTGCCGAATTCAAAACCCTCCGTTGGCGCTTGAGCAGTCTCCGTTGGCGCTTGAGCAGTGAGAGGGCCTTTCTCGGATTTTCTCTTCGGACCTTTCGGATAATTGCGCGATTCAGCGTGATGGAAGAACCGAGTAACTGGCCCGAACCCCGATTTACGACGGATTTTGATTCAGTCCACGTCCACGAGATCACATGATAGGCATCTCCCGCCCGAAACGTGGAATCGAAACTCTCGTAACCGAACGTCCAGAGTCCCCCGGCGAGATCATCCGGTCTCGTGAACTCGATGAGAGTCGGAGTAGGGCGGTAATTGTTGCCGGGCGTCGCTACAAAGTAATCTCCAGCTATGAGGAAATCTTTTCCTTCCTGAACGAGAGAGTTGAGACTGACCTCCGCCTTGAAGACGACTTTTAGGCGCTGTTCTTCGCCGGAGAACGCTCTCATTTGCCAAGGGGTAAAATTGTAGTTCGGATCGTCTTGATAGAAACCGATGATGCTCGTCGGAGGCGTGGAGAGTAACTCCTCATTCGACGGAGCGCCAAAGCCCAGATCGACCGCGAGCGTTAGAATTAGTAGCGCGGCATGTTGCGAGAGAGTGGGATTCTTCGTCATCTCGCGACGCTACACTTTGAGAGGAGCATCGCCAACGCGAAAGGCTGCGCATCCATGCGCAAAGAAGCTCGAAATCCCGCGAATCCATTCCCGCTCCGAATGTTAGGAAAAGTTAGGATTTACCGTCGGAAACCTCAACAAATCCCAACATTTCCCGCCCCTTGGAAACCTGAGCATTTCTTAGCATCGCGCCCCGTGAACCTCACCATTCCTCACCGTGTTCGCCCGATCAGGAGTTCCACCTAGTTTCCACTTAACTTCCCCGAATGGTCGCGCACGGGTGCGCCTAGAGAGTCTACAGCCCTTATACTACCGTTGAAGCCCCATTGCAAAAGGGCTGGCGCACGGACTTAAAATCCGTTGGTCATTGCGACCGTGCGGGTTCAAGTCCCGCCGCCGGTATTATCGACACTCAGCCGCTCGCGCTGGGCGTGGTTGTTCTCGAAGGGTTCGGCCCGAAGGGTTCGACCCGAAGGGGATCCCCTCGTATTCGAAAAAGCCCATGATCTGCTCGTAGCGATCCTCCAAGTCGATGAGCAGGTTCAGCCTTGTCCAGATCGGTGTACGGATCGGTGACCTTCTGCGTCGATGCGTCGATGCG
Organism: Verrucomicrobiales bacterium; assembly: GCA_040905585.1. Lineage (GTDB taxonomy): Bacteria > Verrucomicrobiota > Verrucomicrobiia > Verrucomicrobiales > DEV007 > Arctic95D-9. The sequence goes on along the minus strand of JBBDRG010000044.1, from coordinate 74,277 downwards.
TCGATGCGTCGATGCGTCGCTTTCGCCGACGGAGGTGTGGATCCGGAACAGTGAATTCAAGCCGATACTTCGCGGCGATCGGCGGGCACGACTGGGATGGACAATCTTCGATACTTGCCGTTAAATCGCCTTTGACTCCGCCACCACGAATCAAAAAGATCCGAACCACGATGAAAACACGCCTCATGCTCCTGCTTGCTGTCGTCCTGCTTTCCCGCGAAGGATGGGCCGACTCCCCGGCGAAGACGGCGCCTTTCGGCGGAAAGCCTCACGGCATCCCGGGTTTGATCGAGGCGGAGCATTACGACGAGGGGGCGTCCGGAGTCGCCTACGAGGATGTCGACCCGGAAAACCGGGGCGCGGACTACCGCGAGGCCACCGGGGTGGACATCGAAAAGCGGGACGACGCCTCGAACGGCCACGGAATCGGGTGGACTAAGAAAGGGGAGTGACTGGCATGGAAAATAGAAAACCTGTCGGCAAACGCGTCATGTTCATGGCGACCTGTCTCTGCGACGCGTTCTTCGCCGAGGCGGCCCGCGCGGCGGTGGAGGTGCTGGAGGCTGCCGGGTGCGAGGTGATTTTCCCCGAGGACCAGACCTGCTGCGGCCAGCCCGCTTTCAACGGAGGCGAATTCCGGTCGTCCCGCCGCGTGGCGCGTCACGCCATGGAGGTGTTCGCCGGGGACCTGCCGGTGGTGGTGCCTTCGGGTTCGTGCGCGGCGATGAACGTTCACGGGAATCTTCTCCAGTTCGAGGGCGAACCGGATCTCGGGAAGGCGAAGGACCTGGGCCGACGCACCTGGGAGTTGTGCGACTACTTGGTGAACGGCCTGGGACTCGATCGGTGGGAAGGCCGCCTGCGGGCCAAGGTGGCGATCCACGATTCCTGTCACACTCGGGGAACCGGGACGGGCGACGCCATGAGGCGATTGCTCGGCGGGATCGAGGATCTGGAACTCTGCGAGGTCGGTCAGCGCGACCAGTGCTGCGGATTCGGGGGGACCTTTTCGGTGGCGTTCCCGCACATCTCGGCCGAAATGGGAACGGTGAAACTCGACCACGCCCTCGAGGCGATGCCGGACCGGGTCGTCTCCAGCGACATGAGTTGCCTGATGCACCTTTCCGGCCTCGCGGAAAGGCAGGGCCGCACGATCCGGGCCAGCAGCGTCGCCGAGGTGCTCCGGGACGCCTCCGCAGCCAGAACGTCGACAGCGGAACTCGGATGAGCGGACAGCCCATCGATCATTACGCCCGGAGCCTTCCGCGGGAACGACGGGACTCGGTGTCCGCCAGCGGCGCCGTCACGACGCAGGGGCGGTCTGACGTTCTCGCCCGGGACTTCGAAGATCCCGACGCCTTGCGCCGTTTGGCCGGGCAAATCAAACAACACGCGCTCGATCACCTCGACGACTACCTGCGGCAGGCGGTCGCGAAGATGCGGGAGAACGGCGTGGAGGTTCATTTCGCTCCGACGGCGGAGGATGCGAGGACGATCATGCTCGACCTCCTCCGGCGGAACGGCGTCGGCCGAGTGGTGAAGGCGAAGTCGATGGCGACCGAGGAGATTCACCTGAACGACCATCTTGCCGCGAATGGAGTCGACTGTCTCGAGACCGACCTCGGCGAGTTCATCGTTCAGATCGACCGGGACACCCCGAGTCACATCGTCAGGCCTATCATTCACAAAAACCGTCGTGAAATCGCGGAGAGTTTCGAAGCCCACGGGCTCGGCGAGTACGACGACGACCCCGCGACGATCACGAGGCGCGCGCGACGGCATCTCCGGGCGAAGTTCCTGGGCAGCCAAGCCGGGATCACCGGCGGGAATTTTCTCTCCGCCGAATCCGGTCGGCTGGTTCTCGTCACCAACGAGGGAAACGCGCGGTTCAGCATGGCGGCGAATTCCCTGCACATCGCTCTCGTCGGCATCGAGAAGATCGTGCCGCGCGACCGCGACTTGGGAGTGTTCCTGAATCTCCTGGCGAGGTCGGCGACGGCGCAGCAGTTGACCGTGTACACTCAGTTCATCGGCGGCCCGAAGGCGGCGAACCGGCCCTCGGGTCCCGAAAAAATGCACGTCGTCCTGCTCGACAACCGCCGTTCCGAACTGCTGGGCTCGAACTGCCGGGAAATCCTGCGCTGCATTCGCTGCGGCGCCTGCCAGAACGTCTGCCCCGTTTATCGGCAGGCCAGCGGCCACGCCTACCGAGCGGTCTACGGCGGGCCGGTCGGTGCTGTGCTCTCGCCTCTGCTGGCGGGAGATCGTTTCGCGGAGTTCGCCGACTTGCCGAAGGCGTCGAGCCTGTGCGGGGCGTGCCGGGAGGTGTGTCCGGTGGACATTCCCATCCCCGATCTGCTCCTGCGTCTTCGCAATCGCGCCAGCGAGGAAGGAATCGAAAGTGTCGGCTCCCCTTCGATGGGCGCGTTCGCGACCGTGGCGAGTTCGCCGGTGCTGTGGCGGCTGGCAATGTCGGGATCGAGGGCCATGAACCTCCTGCCGATCGAGCGTATCCCCGCGAAACCCTTGCAGGAGTGGTTGAAGGTCCGGACGCTGCCGGAGTGGCGGGGCGGGGAGTTTCGAAAATGGATGAAGTCGAGGAAGAAGCCATGAGTCCGGGAGAGCGGGAGATTTTCAAAGCGGTGGAGGAATCGCTGGCGGACCTGCCCGGGAAAACGCCGTTGCCGGAATACGAAGACGCGGTCTGCGTGGCTTCGGGGCGGCTGGGGGAGGGAACACCCCGGCAGATTTTCGCCGCCAACTTCGAGGCGGTCGGCGGACGCGTCCTCGCTCGCGTCGAGGACCTCGCCTCCTTTCTCCTCGAGAACGACCACGGTGCCGGTTATTGCGATCCGGCGTTGAAAGGGGCGGTGGGGGCGCCGCTCGAGGAAGCCGGATTGAAGGTCGACTACGAGTACGAGCGGGATCGGTGCGACGAATACCTGTTCGGCGTGACGCTGGCGAGCGGGGCGATCGCCGAGTCGGGAAGCGTCGTCCTGAACGACGACGACACCTCGGACCGGCTCGCCGCGCTGACTCCCTGGGTCCACGTGGCGGTGCTCCCGAGCGAGGGCGCCGTTCATCTCACCATTCCGGATGCGATCGCCGCGCTCGGCGGCTCGCCCAACGTCGTTTGGGTGACGGGTCCTTCGAAAACGGCGGACGTGGAAGGCATTCTTATCGAAGGCGTTCACGGCCCCGGCGTGCAGATCTGCCTGATGCCGGTAGACGACAGACCCGCGGGGCGTTGAAGACTTGCCGGTTCGCTCGCGGGCTGCGATGAATACGAACCGTGAACGCCGCGATCGAAATACATGAAGTCATCGAGTTCTTCGCGTCGGGAGACTGGCGTCGGGTCTTCGGCGAATCCGCCGTGGCGCAAGGGCGGAAACTGGCCGGCGCGCGGCAGGTTTCGGACGTCTCGGGCGAGTCCCTCGAGACCGGCGACATCGAGCTGAAGGGGCGGGTCACCGAAAAGGACGGGACCGGTTACTCGCCCGTGGTGGTTCTTTGGCGCGAGGGCGACAATCTCACACTGGAAGGCGAGTGCGGATGCTCCGTGGGCGTCAACTGCCCGCACGGCGCCGCGATCGTCGAGTACTTGGCGAAAGGCGACGGGCAGCGCCTCGCCCGTGCCGTCGGTGGTGCTCCGCACGCAGAGAGAATGAGCGACGGCCGGACCTTGTCCCTCTCTCCGGAAGCGAACGGCGAGCCTCGGGAATCGGCTGGAGACGCCGGTGCCCCTTCCTTTCTGCTGAGAATGGAGAAAAGACCGGACGGAGAGGCAAGCGCCTGGCTTCCGGAAGTTTTCGCCCGCGCCTACGCGGTCTACGACGACTGTCGGGTCGCTCTCTCTCCGGGCGGCCAGTTGCCTCCCGTGGTGCTTCCCGACCGGAAGATCAAACGGTCGCGCGCGGCGGAGACGGAGGCGCTCACGACCTTGTACGCCCTCGACCTGCTGCCGGGGGCCGAGGAGCCGCCGCAGTCTCTCCGCAAGCTGGAGCTGCCCGAGATGGACGGAACCCTCTGGGCGCCCGACCGGAAAAAGTGGCCCCATCCGGAGTTCTACTGGCAGCGGTTCCGTCACGAGGGCGTCCCGGCTTTGGAGCGGCGAAACTGGGAGGTGAGGTTCGCGCCCGAAGTGGGTCACCGACCGCTCGTCTTCCGAACCGCCGCGTGGAGGGCGGAGATCGTCGACGAGGGAAAGGGATGGTTTCACCTCTCGGCGGGTTTCGAGATCGACGGCGAGGCGTTCGAGCTTCAGCCCATCCTTTCGGCGCTGGTGAAGAATCGTTTTCTCGACGTGACCGAAGGCATGCCGGACGGCCAGGAATTCATGATTTTTCTTCCCGACGGGCGCGGACTGGCGCTGCCGGTGGGCCGGTTCCGCCGCATTCTCCGGACTCTCGGCGAGCTGATGGATTTCAAGTTCGGCGCCGGGCCGATTCGTCTCGGCAAGCTCGACGCCGCCCTGCTTTCGGCGGAGATGAACGAAGAAGCGCTGCCGGTCGAGACGACTGAAGAAGTCCGGGACCTGACGGTGCGGATGGGGGATTGGGAGAAATTAGAAACGAGCCCCCCGCCACCGGGCCTTCGTGCCGAACTGCGGGAGTACCAACTCGACGGCTACCACTGGATGCAGTTTCTCGCGGAGCACGGCCTCCACGGCATTCTGGCCGACGACATGGGGCTCGGGAAAACCCTGCAAACGCTCGCCCACCTGCTCGCCGAAATCGAGTCGGGCCGCAGCGGGGGGCTCCCGTCCTTGGTCGTCGCGCCGACCAGCGTGGTGGTGAACTGGCAGCGGGAAGCGGAGAAATTCGCGCCCGGCTTGTCCGTGTTGATCCTGCAGGGGGCCGACCGGAAGTCGCGCTTCCGGAAGATCGCCTCCTCGGATCTCGTGCTGACTTCCTACGCCCTCCTGCATCGGGACCTGGACCGGCTGAGCGAGTACACGTTCCATCTTCTCGCCCTCGACGAGGCGCAGCACATCAAGAACCCGGCGGCGCTGGTCACGCAGGCGACGAGTCGCTTGAACGCCCGCCACCGGCTTTGCCTCTCGGGCACGCCGATCGAGAATCACCTCGGCGAACTGTGGAGCCTGATGCATTTCCTGATGCCCGGCTTGCTCGGTTCGCAGGAGTCTTTTCGCTCGGTCTATCAAACGCCCATCGAGAAAAATGGAAGCGAGGTCAAGCGCCGCGCGCTCGGCAGGAGAATCGGCCCGCTCGTTCTGCGGCGGACCAAGCACGACGTCGCCAAGGAGCTGCCGCCGAAGACGGAGATCCTTCATTCCATCGAAATGAGCGACGCGCAGAAGGACCTCTACGAAACGGTCCGCTCGACGATGGACAAGCAGGTGCGACAATCGCTCGCCATCCACGGACAGGAAGCGCAGATCCTGTTTCTCGACGCCCTTCTCAAGTTGCGCCAGATTTGCTGCCACCCGCGCTTGCTGAGGGAAGACAAGGCGGAGGCCGGCTCGGCGAAGTTCGACTATCTCGTCGACTTGCTGGAGACGCTTCGCGAGGAAGGGCACCGCGTGCTTCTCTTTTCGCAGTTCACCTCCATGCTGAAACTGATCGAGGAGCATCTCGACGAGCGGGAGGCGCCCTATCTCAAGCTGACGGGCGAGACCAAGGATCGCCAGGCGCTGGTGGAGCGGTTCCAGGCCGGCGAAGCGGGCGTCTTCCTCATTTCGCTGAAAGCGGGCGGTACCGGACTGACCCTGACCGGCGCCGACACCGTGATCCACTACGATCCCTGGTGGAACCCCGCGGCCGAGAACCAAGCCACCGACCGCGCCTACCGCATCGGCCAGGACAAACCCGTCTTCGTCCACAAGCTGATCTGCGCTCACACGGTGGAGGAGCGGATCCAGGCGATGCAGGAGAAAAAGGGCGACTTGGCCGCCGATCTTCTGTCAGGGGCCGCGACGAAGCTGAACCTGACGCCGGAAACGCTTGCCAGTCTCCTGAGCGCCGACGAGTGAGGTTCCCCCAAACGCCACAGGAGAAATGTTGACCGGCTCGGTCGTCGCCTCCATTTTGGCCATCCTTTCGCGCGCACTCCTCCCGGGCACCATGTCAGAACCGATTCTCAAGGTTTCCAATCTCGTCAAGAATTTCGGCAAGATCACCTCCGTCGACGACATCTCCTTCGAGATCGGGAAAGGAGAGATTCTCGGCCTGCTCGGCGCCAACGGCGCCGGGAAAACCACGGCCATCAACATGACCCTGGGCATCGTGACGCCCACCAGTGGTTCCGTCACCGTTTTCGGCCAGGATCTGGCGCGCCATCGGGTCGAGATCCTGCGGCGCATGAACTTCTGCAGCACCTACACCCAGCTTCCGGGCAATCTCCGCGTGCGGCAGAATCTGACGGTCTTCGGCAAGCTCTACCGAGTGCCGAATTTGAAAGACCGAATCAACCAGGTGCTCGAAATGCTGGAAATCTCCCATTTGCGGGACCGGGCCGCGGGAAACCTGTCGGCGGGGGAGTCGACCCGGTTGAACCTGTGCAAGGCACTCCTCAACCGGCCGGAACTTCTCCTCCTGGACGAGCCGACGGCGAGCCTCGATCCGGACATCGCCGACAAGGTGCGCAAGGTGGTGAAGCGGATCCGCGACGAGGAAGGGACCACGATTCTCTACACCTCCCACAACATGCGCGACGTCGAGGAAGTGTGCGACCGCGTCGTGTTCATGCATCGCGGAAAAATTCTTTTCGAGGGAACCTCCGGCGAGATCCTCCAGCACTTCGAGGAGGAGTCTCTGGAGGACGTTTTCATCCAGATCGCCCGCAGCGGGGAGATCCAAACCGGACGCGGAAACGCGGAATCAGCGGAGCGCAGGCCATGACTTTTTCGACCGTCCAGGCGCTGGTGATGCGCTATCTCTACCTTTACACCCGGACACCCATCCGAATGGTGGAACTCGTCTTCTGGCCGCTGGTCAACCTTCTGGTATGGGGGTATTTGACCGTCTTCCTCCAGAGCCACACGGACGAAGGTTTCCCTTACGAACTCAGCTATCTCATCGGCGCGGTGATCCTCTGGGACATCATTTTCCGGGCTCAGCAGGGCGTGGCCATCTTTTTCCTCGAAGACGTCTGGTCGCGGAACCTGCTCAACATTTTCGCCGCCCCGGTGACCAACGCCGACTACCTCGGTTCGACCTACGCCGTGGGATTGATGCGGGCCGGAGTCACCTCGGTGCTGCTGGGGATCCTTTCGATGGTCTTGTATTCCTTCAATATCCTCACGCTCAGCTGGGCGTTGGTGCCTTTCGTCTTCAACCTGCTCGTGTTCGGTTGGGCGCTGGGGATGATCTCGACCGCGCTCATCGTCCGCTGGGGCCCCGCCGCGGAAACGCTCGCGTGGTCCATCCCGTTTTTCGTTCAGCCCTTCGCGGCCGTCTACTATCCGGTCTCGGCCCTGCCCCCGGTTCTGCAATGGGTCGCCAAGGGCATCCCGTGCTCCTACATCTTCGAGGGCATGCGGGACGGACTGAACACCGGGGAAGTCGCCTTCAGCGACCTCGCCTTCGCCACCGGGCTCAACGTCGTTTACCTGGCGGCCGCGGGCCTGCTCTTCGTCCGGGTGATGAACACCGCCCGCGAGAAGGGATTGCTGACGAAATTCGCGTCGCAATAGAACCGCCGAGGCGGCCTCAGTATTTCAGCCCGAGGTCGTTGTCGCGCACGTCTTCCAGCTTTTCGGCGAGGCGTTCTTGAAAGGCCTTCACGGTTTCCCGGTGCGCGGGATCGTCCGCGAGATTGGTGAACTGGCCTGGATCCTCCCGCATGTCGAAGAGTTCGATTCCCTTCGAGGCGTCTTCCTCGTACTGGATGTAGGCGTGATCGTTCGTGCGGAGGAGAAACCCTTTCCGGGATGGCGCCACGCTGAAGGCTGCCTCGCGCACTTCGTGGTCCGGATCGTCGAGCATGGGCGAAATGTCCAGCCCCTGGAGGCGCTCCGGCACGGGCAGGCCGCAGAGCGCCGAGACGGTGGGATACAGGTCGAGCAATTCCACCAGCGAGTCGCACACGGCGGGTTCCTTGCCCGGCACGCTGACGATGAGGGGCATGCCGGCGGACTCGTCGCGGAGGCTCACTTTCGCCCAGAAATCGTGCTCCCCGAGATGGTAGCCGTGGTCGCTCGCGAAAATCACGATAGTCTCGTCCTCGAGCCCGGCTTTCTCGAGCGCGTCCATGACGACACCCACCTGGGCGTCCACGTAGGCGACCGAGGCGTAGTAGCCGCCCACCGCCTTTTTCTGGCGGCGCAGATCCATCTTCATGTTCTTGCTCGTCTTGTAGTTGATCCCGGCCTTGGGGATGTCGTCCCAGTCGCCGGGCACCTTCGGAGGCAGCTCGTTGCGATCGTAGGGTTTGAACGGCTCGTAGTATTTCTTTGGCGCGACGAAAGGCACGTGGGGGCGGACGAACCCAACGCCGAGCCAGAACCGCTCGTTCTTGTGCTCGTCGATGAGTTCCGCCGCTTTCTGCGCCGTCTTGCCGTCCGAGTGAACCAAGTCGTCGCCCTCCGCTTCGACAACCACGAAGGTATTGCCGCCCACGACGGGCTTCTCTCCGTCGGGATTGCCTTCCAGCGTTTCTCCTTCGCCGTCGGCCATCCATTCCGGCCCGGGACTGTTGAATCGCTCGGTCCAGGAAAGTTCGTCGTCGGCGCCGTTGTAGCCGTCGTGGTCGCGGCCGTCCCCGCCGTACTGGATCCCGCCGGGAACGCCCATGTGGAACAGCTTGCTGACGCGGGCGCTGTAGTAGCCGTGATCCTTGAAATGTTGCGGCCAAGTGGTGCGGTCGCCGATCTGCGGTCGCGGACTCGTGTAGCCGAGGACGCCGGTGGCGTGCGGATAGTATCCGGAAAGAAACGAAGCCCGGGACGGTCCACAGTAGGTTCCTTGGCAGTAGGCGCGGGTGAAGCGAGTGCCGCGGGCGGCGAGACGATCGATGTTGGGCGTGTCGCAGGCCTCGCTTCCGTAGCACGAGAGCGCCGTGTAGGTGAGGTCGTCGGAAATAATGAACAGCACGTTGTAGTCCGATTCCGCCGACGAGACGCCGCAAAAGGCGAGAATGGAAGCGGCGACGGTGGTTCGGAGAAATAAAAGAGGATTCATAGTCAGGGTAATCCTTTTAACCGCAAGCCTGCGGAAAACCAAGTCCGCGGCACTACGCGGTCGCGTCAATCGGACCCCGGCATCCGATCGAAAAAGTCGACGTAGCCGGTCTCCAGGGAATACTCGGCACCGACCACGAGCAGTTCGTCGTTCGCGACGAGACGCTCGATAATGGCGGAACCGTGGCAGAGATGGTCGACGGAAGTCCGGACGTTGGCCCGGACCGCCGCGCGAATCAGAGCCTGGCGATCGTTGACGAGTCCGGATTCCATCAGGGTTTCCACGGTCGGACGGATTCTCTCCACGATGGAACTGAGATTCGGCGAGCGCTCGGCGCCCGGACGTTCCAGCTGGTCGACCGTGGCCTCGATGGCCCCGCAGCTGGAATGGCCCATCACGACCACCAGCTGGACGCCGATCTGTTCCGCGGCGAATTCGACGCTGCCGACCTGCGACGGGGCCACGATGTTGCCGGCAACTCGGATGACGAAGAGGTCGCCGAGCCCCTGGTCGAAAACGATCTCCGCCGGCACGCGGGAATCGGAGCACCCGAGAATGATGGCCGAAGGTTGTTGGCCCCCGAGGAGTTCGCTGCGGCGGGCGGAACTGTCGAGCGCGCTCTTGCTCGGAAGATCTTGCGCGAAGCGGCGATTTCCCTCGACGAGGCGTTCCAGAGATTCGCGAGCCTTTGTCATGATTCACCGATCTACCGCGAAGAGGGGAAGAGTTCAACAAGAAGTCCCGTCTCCGGACGGTATTGCACCGGTGTCGAGAGCGGTTTCCGGAAACCTGGCTGCTGGAGAGCGGGTGCCGATCGGGCCGTCGAGGGTGGTTCGTCGGAACTTTGACAAGTTCCGCGGTCGGATTCGCGGGGTACTGCGTAGCGGAAGATGTGAATCTTCCGAACCCCTGTCCGAAGCAACCGATGAGTAGGGAAACGCCCTACGCCATATAAATATTTGTATGACCAACTTTCAGGAGCTGCCCCGATTTACTTGCTTCCAGAATCGCACCACGATGGTAGGGGCGGTTCTTCACTCTGGAGCGGCTGCCTCCTCCCAACTCCTCCTTGAAACACCAATATGCCTTCAATGACCATAGAGCCCTCTCAGCAATCGGATTCCGAGACTACGGATTGCGAATCTCCGGATTTCTCCCAAGACGTCGCGGGGCTTTCTCCAAAACCGAAAGTTCTCGCGGCTTGGGCCTCGCTGAAAATGGCGCGCGAACTGTCCGACTTCTGCAACAGCGCCTTCGAGACAGTCAAGAGCTTCGATTTCGAAGTGGTTCCCGCCGCCGCTTTGGAAGGGCGCGAGGCCACTCCGGACGAGAACCGGGACTACTCGGCCATTCTTCTCGCGTTTTCCCAGGGAGACACGGTCTCTCCGGGAGCGGAAAAGTACTTGAGATCGTGGGTGGCGCAGAGCGTGGAGAACGGGGAGCGCCCCATGATCATTTGTCGGGAGGGGCTTCTTAATTCCGGCGACCGGACGAAGGGAAACCCCTCCTGGAATTCCGTCGTCGAAAAGCTGGCGAAGGAATTCGAAGCGGACGTGATCTGGGATTCCCGCCCTCTTTTCACCGTGATCGAAGAAGCCGCGGAATAGACGACGACTCGGGCCGGTCCTCGACGACTAGGGCCGATCCTGGATCGGCGGTTCGGACCGAACCATCTTCGCCCGGCAACCTCTTCGGTGCCGGGCGTTTTCAATGTCGCCGAACGGCGGCGGACATCGTCAGGGTGATGCCGCCAGCAAGCACGGCAAGTCGTCGGTGCGCCGCGCTCGATGCGCCGCGCTCGGGTGGAAGCGAAGCGAGCGGCTCGCGGGTTACAATTCCGCCGCGAGCTGCCGGTGTCGATCGCTCTCGGCGTGACCGTTGAGGGGATTCGTCGTTCGGGTCCGGGGGGACGCGAAGGGCGAGCGCAGGGTGTCTTTCGGGATTTGGATGGTTGCCGAGAAGGGAGGCACGTCCCAGCCCATCAGAACGCGACCGAGCCAGGACGTGATGTTCTGCCCGAGCGCGCAGCGGTACTGACCGATCTTCGCCAGGGCCAACCCACGCGTAACGGAAACCGAAACGTTCAGGCCCGGGCGGACCACTCGGCGCAGCGCGTAGGCCACGGCGTTGTTTTTCGCCAGGTTCGCCATGGGGCATTCGTTCAGGTGATACTCCATTTCGGCGATGTCTTGCTCCTTGATCTTCAGTTCGACGGAAACGAGTTCAGGGGAAGTGCGGGCTCCTCCAATCGGGGAGACGGGTGAGTGGATGGACGGTCTGTGCGTGGTCATGACGATCACTGTGAAGGATGGGGCGAACGGCCGCAATAAGGGGCTGCTCACTTGCGTTCTGAGACGGTGAACTAGGGCGGATAGGGAAATCCTCGATCTAACAAAACCAGAGCCCCTGAGAGCGGGCCTCGAGCAGTGCGAAAAGCTGCTTCGAATGGTTGTCAGTTACCGGTTTCGTGTATAGGATACCGGTCATGGCTGCCGTCGGCTCAACTGTGAAAACGGGGACTCATCGGGTATTCGTGATCGACGATCACCCTTTGATGAGGGCGGGAATGGCCAGGGTGCTCGGAATGGAGGACGACCTCGAGTTCTGCGGCGAACTGGGCAGCGGTCGGGGGGCGGTCGACGTTCTTCTGGACTTGCAGCCCGACGTGGTGCTGCTCGATCTCTCGCTGAAGGACTGCAGCGGGCTGGAACTCATCAAGGACTTCCGGGCGGCGGGAATCAAGAGTGCCATTCTCGTGATCTCGATGCACGATGAAGTGCTTTACACGGAGAGAGTGCTTAGAGCCGGCGCCAACGGCTACTTGATGAAGGAGGAGGCTGCGGACAAGGTCGTCGAAGGCATTCGGGCATTGCTCAGGGGCGAGATTTTCCTCAGCGAAAAAATGAAGGGCGTCATGCTGCACAGCATGGTGGGGCGCAATCAATCCCAGGGCGACGGCAATTCCCTGTCGCTGCTGACCGACCGCGAGTTCGAAGTGTTTGAGTTGATCGGCAAGGGAATGCCTCCACGCGTCATCGCCGAAAATCTTGGAATCAGCCCGAAAACGGTCGATGCGCACCGAGCCCACATCAAGGACAAGCTGGGCTTCCTCTCGGGTTCGGAACTTCTTCGCTACGCCGTCCGCTGGGTGGAGACGGGTGCGAGCGAGCGGGAGTGACCCGGTTTCCGAGGTACCCGCGACCGACTCCGCAAGCGTCGAGCCCGGGTCGACCGCGGGGACTTGGCTTTCCCGCCGCGAGGGGCGCCGCACGGGTTGAATCGTCCGGGCGTTGGCTTAACCTCCCCGAACAACCGATTCGACGCATATCAGCCCGTGGCGCACCGACAGCCCCTTCGCCCCGTCCAGCGGACGCCTTTTCTACGGCTGGTGGATCGTGGCCACCGCTACCCTGGGGATGCTCTTCAGCATTCCGGGGCAGACGATGGGCTTCAGCGTCTTCACCGAGATTCTCATGGAGGAGCTGGGTCTCTCCCGGGTGGCCTTGAGCGCCGCCTATTGCCTGGGCACGGTGGGCAGCGGATTGACCCTTCCCCTGATCGGTCGGCTCTACGACAAGTGGGGCGGACGGAAAATGACCGTGGCCGCGGCGCTCGCCACCGCCGTGGTTCTCTTCTACCTCGGTTCGACGGGCGCCATCAGGAGGACGGCGCTCACCCTGCTTCCGGAGTTCCTCGCGCCGGCCGTCGGCTTCATCCTTATCGGGCTGGGTTTCTACCTCATCCGATTGGCGGCGCAGGGCGTGCTGACGATGAGTTGCCGGAATCTCATCGGGAAATGGTTCGATGTCCGGAGGGGGTTCGCGCTCGCCGTCAGCGGGGTGGTTGTCTCGTTCGCCTTTTCCGCCGCGCCGACCTTCCTCGACCATCTCATCGAGGCGCACGGCCACGTCGGCACCTGGCGAATCATGGGATGGCTTTCCTTGTTCTTCATGGCGCCTCTGGCCTGGGCGGTGTTCCGCGACACCCCCGAGGAGTGCGGGATGGTCATGGACGGGAGGACGGTGGTCGACTTCGAGCAACGCAACCCCGACATGGTCATCTACCGGCAGTACACGCGGGATCAAGCCGTCGGCACGTTCACCTTCTGGGCCTTCGCCTTGTCGTTCAGCTATTTTTCATGCTACTCGACGGCGTTCACCTTCCACATTGTCTCTTTGGGGGCGGAATTCGGGTTCGAAAAAGCCGACATCATCGCCCTGTTCATTCCCATGGCGGCGGTCAGCGTGGTGGTGAATCTGTTCTACGGATGGGTGAACGCCCACACTCGCTTGAAGTGGCTCCTTCTGGGAATGAATCTCGGTGCCGCCGCGGGCGCGCTCGGCCTGATGCGACTGGACACCGCCACCGGGGAATGGGCCTACGTGGTGGGCAACGGCCTATGCAGCGGGGCGTTCATGTCGCTTTCCGGCCTGGTGTGGCCCCGATTCTTCGGACGCCAGTGGCTGGGTTCCATCGCCGGGGTCAACATGAGCCTCATCGTCGTCGCCAGCGGAATCGGGCCGCTGCTTTTCGGCCTGACGAAACAAATCGCCGGAAGCTATCTGCCCGTTCTGGTGCTCAGCGTGGCCGTGCCTGCTCTGCTCGCGGTCGGCAGCTTCCGGGCGAACAACCCGCAACGAGCGTAGGCTCTTGCCGCTTCGCTCACCGCTCGCCCTTCATGAAGCCGAGCAGCGCTTTCCTGTCTTCCCGGATCGCCGCGATCGACTCCTCGAGCAACTCGGGATCGCGGTGGTTCTTGTATTCCATGTGAAGCGATATGGGACCGCGGTAGTCGCTTTTCTTCAGCATCGAAACGAACTTCGGGTAGTCGACGCGCCCCGTCCCGAGCGGCACGTTTTTCGGGCGTCCCTCCGAGGGTTCCCACACGAAATCCTTGCAGTAGACCACGCCGAAATGCGGACGGACGAGATGGAATTCGGTCGGCCATGACTGGCCTCCCTCGACGGTCGCGTGGCGAATGTCGAATGCGATTCCCACCTTCGAGGGATCGGTGTCCTCCAGGATCGAGTGCAGATCCCAGATCGCGGCGCCGAATCGGCCGGGGCCCGCGTGATTCTGATAGAGCGGCTGCAGCCCCAGCGGAGCGCAGAAGGCGACGAAGTCCTCGAACGTCGTCCGAATCTCCTCGACCTGCTCGACGATGGGGCGGTCGTAGGAGTACTTGAGCGCTCCCATGCGGAACCTCTTCACTCCGAGAGCGGCGGCGGTTTCCAGGACCTTGCGGTGAAGCGCGGACTCGACCGAGTCGACATCGGTGGTCATTACCGTCATTTCCAAACCACGGGCTCGAAGCGCCTCGATTTGCCGGGGCAAATCCTCCTCTACCTTTTCCGGTTCGACATGGCCGCCCTTGCGCACCGTTCCTTCGATGCCGTCGAATCCGAGTTCGGCGACCAGGTCGGCCTGCTCGTCGTAGCCGAGATGCTGAAGCGGCTTGTTGAAAACGCAAAGGGGATTGGAACCGGCCTCGGCGGCTTCGCTGCCGCTGTCCGCGGACAAGCCGCGTTCGGGAAATCCACCGAAGGCGATCGCGGCTCCGGCGAGAGGAGTCGATTTCAGGAATCGGCGCCGGGATTTGCCCGTGCCCGGCAACTCTTCTTCGCGGCCGGGGCCGCCCATGGGATTCTGCTTTGTGGTAATCTGATTCATTGTCTGATTCTTGAGCCGAGGCCGACGCGACCGCTTCGGAGTATGCGAGGGGTTCGGACCGGGGAGCAAGCCCGAATGCTGCCCTGAAGGCGCACCTCCGGCTCCGCGACCCCACGGTTTTACGTCCTCGACGCGGCTCCGCCGAATCGGGTAAGCTGCCACCGTGAAAGCTTCTTTGTTTCTTTTTGCCGCCTCCGTTCTCGTTGCTTGGTCAGCGACGGCTTCGGCCGACGAAATCGTCTGGACCCTGAAGGCGCCGAGACCCGAAATCGCCACCGAGGGAGAATGCGCCGAGGACGGGACGCTGTCTCTGAAGGCGGCCGATCGCGAGGGCCTCAACGGATACTGGGAAGCCAAGTTTCCGGTCGACGGCGGCGAGTGGTATCGCTTTTCCGCGGAGCGCCGGGCGAAGGGGGTTTCACATCCGCGACGTTCCTGTGCCGTTCGGATCGAGTGGGAAGGGGAAAAGGGCGGGAGTGTCGTCAGTCCCCATCCGGTGAATCCGGCCTATTTCGGCACGGACCGCGGAGGCGCGAAACCCGAGTTCCCCCGGGACGGACCGGCGTCCGACGGCGGCGGCGTCGAGGTAAGCGGGACCTACCTCGTTCCGGAAGACGCGGTCGCCGCCGTGGTGCAACTGCACCTGCGCTGGGCGCCGGGAGGATCGGTCGAGTGGCGCGACGTTTCCTTCGCCCCCGCCGAACCTCCCGCTTCGCGAACGGTCCGGCTGGCTGCCGTTCACCACCGGCTCGACGGAAGCGGCCGGACCGTGACGGAGAATCGCGAATTGTTCAGGCCCCTGATCGAAGAGGCCGCCGCTCAAGACGCCGACCTGATCGTGCTGCCGGAACTGCTGACCTGCAAAGGCGTCACCAACGACTACGCGAGCGTGGCCGAGACCGTTCCGGGTCCGACGACCGACTATTTCGGCGCGCTCGCGAAGGAGCACGACTGCTACATCGTGGCCGGCCTCCCGGAGCGATCCGACGAACTCGTCTACAACGTCGCGGTGCTCCTGGGACCCGACGGCGGGATCGCGGGGAAATATCGAAAAGTGACACTCCCCCGGGAGGAGATCGCCCGAGGCATCGCTCCCGGAGACGAATACCCTGTGTTCGAGACCCGCTTCGGGAAAATGGGAATGATGATCTGCTACGATGTTTTCTTTCCGGAAGTCGCTCGCCGGCTCGCCATGAACGGAGCGGAGGTCATCGCCATGCCGATCTGGGGTGGCAACCCGCGGCTGGCGGCGGCCCGCTGCGCGGAGAACGGCGTCTACCTGGTATCGTCCACCTACACCGATCACGAACACGACTGGATGAAGACGGCCGTCTGGAACCGCGAAGGCGATCGACTCGCCACGGCGAACGAGTGGGGCACGGTCGTGGTCGAGGAAGTCGACCTGGGCCAGCCCACCTACTGGTACGGCTTGGGCGACTTCCAGTCGAGGATTGCAAGAGAAGGTCCCGTGTGGACTGCGGAATAGGCCGAAGGCCGCGAGTCAAGAGGGTTGAGTCGAACGCCCGACCCTGTCCGCCAGGCGATTCACCGATTCCGCACCGATCGGGAACGTAGCGGGTTTTGGAATCAACCGGCTCCCGCTCCGGCTGCGATCCCGGCGGGATCGCCTGCCCCCGGGAACCGGACCCGAAATGTCACCAAACCCGCACCCCGGCAGGGGTGCCACGAGCTGAACCTTCGTATTTTAAAGAATTAAACAAGACTTAAGTAAATGCAATAATGATTGCAATTATGATAAATGAGTCTCATCCTGGAGACAGCCTGTTCTTACCATGAAACTCACAGCCCTGTTTTGTTCGCTCGTTTTCACTCTCGGCGCGGCTCGCGCGAACAGTCTGTCCGGTGTCGCGGATACCCACGCGAACACGCTCAACAACTTGATCCGTCGACTCCCGGCGCTTTCGCTTTCCTACGAAGACGATTTGGAAAAGCTCAGCGCGATCCAGGAGCAGCTTGTCCTTCACGAACTTCGGATGCGCGGGGAGGGATTGCCGTCCCATATCGGGGCGGCGTTTTCGGTTCATTATTCGGCGATCCTTTCGGCCTTGGTGGACGATCGCATCACGGAGGACTACGGCCGCGAACTGCTGTCGATTCACCGGCAATTGCTGGATCGGACCTATGACTGGATTCGCAAACCGGAGCAGCTGCGGGACGAGGACTTCGGCGTCGAGGTAGTGGACAACTTGAATCATTTCCTGTCGGAGTTGCAGGAAAAGGCCGCGCCGCTCGCCGAAGTGCCGCATTCCGTCCGGACCCCCGTGATCAACGGCTACCAGGCCTGGGTCGGGGAGCTGCTGGCCTGGGGCGAATACTGCTGCGGACTCAATCCGGGGGAACTGTCGGGGATCTCCCACGCCCTCGCCGAGCTCGAACGTTTCGAGGGCTACTACAAGGAGGACGGCGTTCTGGCAAACTACGAGCGCGAGAACCTCCACGGGCGTTTCATCAAGATGACCCGGAAGACGATCGACATCCTGAGACGTTGAGCCTTACTTCACGACGCGCTTGCGGGTCCCGTCCATCGCGATGCGAAGCCCGAACTCTTTCCGACCCTCGGTCTGGGCGGGGAAAGTGCCGGACCACGTTACCTCCCAGCGGGCCGCGCCGTTGAGGACGGATTCTTTTTTCAACGCCAACTGCTCGATGAAGATCCGGTCTTGCAGATCCCGGGCTTCGAGGTCGGCTTGGGCGATCGCGACGGCTTCCGGGGCGAGCAGCGCGGGAGTGTCCGCGAAAAGGAGAAGGGGAAGCGTGAAGGCGACGAGGATGGCACCGAGGGTGGCTTTCATGAGGGCGGTTCGGCGGAAGGGTAACTCCGTGGGTTGCGCGGCGTCAACTGCGAGGGTTTCAGGGAAACCGCGATGGTTGCACTTGATTCGTCCCATTCCGCTCTGTAAGGCTAGCCCTATGAACCAGTCACTCGAATCCATCGACGTCGCCGGCGGAGCCCAAATCCCATCCATCGGTTTGGGAACCTGGAAGATCCCCGACCAAGCCTTGCCCCCGCTCGTTTCGGAGGCGATCGCGCTGGGATACCGGCACTTCGACTGCGCCTGCGACTACGGCAACGAAGCGGCGGTGGGAACCGGACTGACGAAGGCGCTGGCCGACGGCCAGTGCGCCCGGGAGGATCTCTGGATCACGTCAAAACTTTGGAACACCTATCACCATCCGGACAACGTTCGGGCGGCCTGCGAACGTTCATTGAAAGACCTCTGTCTGGACGAACTCGACCTCTACCTCATCCATTTTCCAGTTACGCTGGCCTACGTGCCGTTGGAGGAACGCTATCCGCCGGGATGGTTTTTCGATCCCGAAGCCGAGAATCCGGCGATGAAGCCGGAGAAAGTGCCGATCGCCGACACGTGGGGAGCGATGGAGGAACTCGTCGAGTCCGGACTGGTGAAGGGAATCGGCGTCTGCAATTTCGGGACGTCGCTGATCCGCGACCTGCAGGCCCACGCCCGCATCTCCCCGTCCGTTCTGCAGGTGGAGATGCATCCCTACCTGACACAACAGCGGTTGTTGCGTTTCTGTCAGGAGGAAAACATCGCGGTGACGGCGTTTTCGCCTTTCGGAGCGAGTTCCTACGTGCCCTTGCAGATGGCGGGAGCGAGCGAGTCGCTTTTCGAGGATCCGGTCATGAAGACGATTGCCGGCGACAACGGCCGTTCCGTGGGCCAGATCGCGCTGCGCTGGGCGGTGCAGCGGGGGACGGTGGCCATTCCGAAATCGCAGTCCGCCGGGCACCTCAAGGACAACGTCGAGATATACGACTTCGAACTCGGCGAGGAGGAGATGAAACAGATCGACGCGCTCGATCGCGGGCGGCGTTTCAATGATCCCGGTGATTTTTGCGAGAAGGCGTTCAATACGTTTTATCCGATTTTTGATTGATTATTGGCTGAGCGAGGTCAGCGACTTCGTGTGGGACATGCGCGATTTCTTTCCCACGGCCTGCGACTTGGCGGGAGCGGACCCGCCGGAGAATCTCGACGGCATCTTCGTCGTTCCCACCCTGAAGGGGAAGGAGCAGGAGGGACGCGAATTTCACTACTGGGAGATCCATTCGAGCGGGCCGGGAATCGGTGAAGGAGTCCCTCGGAAACGACTCGCTCCTTCGCGCCGGAGCCGAAGGTGGCGCATCCGCTTCGAGGTCGTAGGTTGTGGTTCATGAAGGGAGTTTTCCACTCAACCCGGTTTTTTCGCGGAGCGATCCTCTCGGTCGGCCTGGCCGCGTTCGCGGACGCGGGTGCCGACGCGGGTGCCGACGAGAAAGCGTTCGAGGAGATCGAACCCATCCTGTGGGCGCGGTGCTACGATTGCCACGGCGACGGAATGGACAAGGGAGATTTCGCGATGGACGACTACGAGTCCGTGGCGGCGCATCTCGGGAATTTCGACGTCTGGTACGAGATTTGGAAAAACGTCCGCAGCAATCTCATGCCCCCGGCGGACAAGGAGCAGCCGTCCGCGGAGGAGCGGGAGAAGCTCCTCGCGTTCATCGAGACCCATGTTTTCCGCATCGACCACGACAATCCCGACCCGGGCCGAGTGACCATCAGGCGGCTCAACCGCGAAGAGTACCGCTACACCGTCAAGGACATCCTCGGCGTCGACCTTCCCGTCGAGGACATCCTGCCGGCCGACGATACCGGTTACGGCTTCGACACCATCGGCGACGTGCTCAGCATATCGCCTCTGCTGATGGAAAAGTATCTCGAGGCGGCCGGTATGGTCGTCGAGGAGGCGGTGCCCACCGACGGTCCCGCCATCGTGGAGTGGACCCTCGACCGGAAAGCCTTCAAGGACGCCCGCAGCGACGACTGGTCGCTGGACTGGATGCCCTTCGAGGCCGCCCGCACCATGGAGAGCCAACCGTGGGTCAGTCACGACGGGGAATACGAAGTCCTGGTCGGCTTTCAGATTCGCGGCTCCGAGGAAGCCAGTTCGCACACGGCTACGATCAAGCTCGGCGTAGACGACAAGGCGCTCGCCGAACGCAAGGTCGGCTGGGACAATTCGAAATCCATCACGCTGAAAGGGAAGACCCGGCTGAGCAAGGGGCGCGACCACACCTTCCGAATCGCCACCGAGCCGGGCGAGCCGCCCGGGGAAGGGGAGAAGAAACTGGCCGTGAAGGTCGACACCATTCGGATTCGCGGTCCCTTGGACGGCAGCCGGAAGGACTACCCCTGGCACGTGCGCCACCTTTTTTCCGAAGGGCCGCCGTCCGCCGACGAGAACAAGCGCGATTCCTACCGCAAGACCATTCTCGAAGAGGTGGCCACCAGGGCCTTCCGTCGTCCCGCCACCGAACTGCTGACCGCGAACTACACATTCCTCAACGAATCGCTCGCCGAGTGGTACGGCGTCGACGGCGTCGAGGGAAGCGACCTCCGCAAGGTCGATCTGCCCGAGGATTCGCGCCGGGGCGGACTGCTGAACCAGGCGACCTTCCATATCGTGACCTCCAATCCCACGCGGACGTCGCCGGTGAAGCGCGGTCTCTTCGTGCTCGAGAATTTCCTGGCCACTCCGCCGCCGCCCGCTGCCCCGGATGTTCCGCCGCTCGAGGAATCGCAGAAAGGCGGCAACAAGGACCTGCCGCTCCGCGAAGTTCTCAAGATCCACGCCGAGCAGAAACTCTGCGCCTCCTGCCACGCCCGCATGGATCCGATCGGGCTGGCTCTCGAAAACTACGATCCGGTCGGCCTGTGGCGGGACGAAGAGAAGGGTCATCCGATCGAGACGGCGGGGAAGTTGCCGACCGGCGAGGCATTTTCGGACGCCCGCGAACTCGGCAACGTGTTGGCGAATCAACGCCGCGGCGATTTTCACCGGGCGCTCGCGGAAAAACTGCTGACCTACGCGGCGGGACGCGGCATCGAATATTTCGACGCGCCAACCATCGACCAGATGGTGGCGGACTTGGAATCCGACGGCGCCACCCTCCGCCGGCTCGTCTACGGAGTGGTGGAAAGCGCCCCTTTCCAGAAGAGGCGCGGCGAAGGCGACCACCTCGCCGCTCCGGCGGATTGAACGTGCGCTGCGGTTCGGCGGGATTTACTCTTGGCGAAGGCCGATTCGTTTCGGGAATCGTAACCGTAGTTGTCATGAACCAAGCTTCTTCACCCCCCAGTCGTACCGCCACGTTCAGCATCGCTTCCATCATCGCCGTGGTGGCGGCCCTTCTCAGTTTCACCTCAGGAGCCATCCTCGGCCTCATTCTCGCGATCGTGGCCATCATTTCCGGGCTCATCGGCGTCATCATCGCGCTGTCGCCGGCCCGACGCGGCGGCTTCGCCAGCACCTTCGCGGTCGTCGCCGGCCTCGTCGGCATCGTGGCTGCCGTGATCAAGGCGATCATGTGGATACTTTGATCCGAAGCGGATCGAACAGGGGCGATTTGCGGAGCCTACCCTGTTGGGACTTTCTTCCAGGCTCTTACCGACGCCGTTCGCGGATTCCCAATTGCCGCTCGATGTCCTCGAGGGGGACGCCCTTCGTTTCGGGGACCATCAGTTTGACCCAGATCAGCTGGAGCACCATCATGCCACAGAAAAAGAGGAACACGTAGCCAGCGGGAAAGGCGGTGATCGCCTTGGGGAAAACGAGGGTCAGGAGAGCGGCGAAGATCCAGTGGGTGAAGCTCCCGAGCGACTGCCCCGCGGCGCGGAAACGATTGGGAAAAATTTCGGAAATGAGCACCCAGATCACCGTGCCCTGGCCGACCGCGTGGGCCGCGATGAAGCCGATGATGCAGACGAGAACGAGGGACCCGGCCCCGCCGAGCGCGTCCGAAGCGTCGGCAATGGTGCGGCCGGCGAGTTCGGCAACGGTCTCCGGGGCGGACTCGGGCTCGATCGTGACCGGGGCGCCGCGGTAGCGAGCGAGTTCGGCGGCCTCGATCAGAGCGCTTCGGGTTTCCGCGGAATCGGCTTTGAGGAGCGCGTCGGCCGCGGCGATCACTTTGAACTCGGCGAAGTGGAGAAACGCCCAGCCGCAGACGCCGAGGGAGACGATGTAGCCGACCGAGCCGATGTAGAGCAGCGTCCGGCGGCCGAGCCGGTCGATGAGACGCAGGCCGACGAAAGTGAAGACGAGATTGGTGACGCCGATGCTGACCGAGGCGAGAAGCGGATCCTCGAGGCCGGACAGCCCGAGAATGCGCGGCGCGAAATAGAGGATCGCGTTGATTCCGGACAGTTGGTTGAACACCGCCACGAGGAACGCGAGAAGGATGGGAATCCTCAGGCGCGACGTCCAGAAGCGGGGTCGCTTCTCCGCGTCCCCCGCGGTGCTGGCGGCGATGCGGTCGGCTTCGGCCTCGATTCCCGCCGCGTCGAGGTCGGGCCGGGATTTGGCCAGAACTTCGAGGGCTCTGCCGCGGTCTTTCTTCACCGTGAGGAGCCACCGGGGGCTTTCCGGCAGGCCGAAACACATGAGCGAGTAGACCAGCGCCGGGAGGGCTTCGATTCCAAGCATCCAGCGCCAGGCGTCCGGGCCGAGGAATCTTCCGATGAGAAAGTTCGAGAGAAACGCCACCAGAATTCCGAAGACAATGTTGAACTGGAACAGGCCGGCGAGGCGGCCCCGCTTCTCGGGCGGGGCGATCTCGGAGATGTAGAGCGGCGCCGCCACGGTGGAGATCCCGACGCCGAGGCCGCCGACGAAGCGGGCGACCATGAACGAAATCACGTCGCCGGCGAGAGCGGATCCGATCGCCGAAACGAGGTAAAGAACGCCAATGGAGAGAAGAGTGGCGCGGCGTCCGAACTTGTCGGTGGGCCAGCCGCCGACGAGGGAACCGATCACGGTGCCCCACAGCGCCATGCTGATGGAGAGGCCGTGGGTGAAGTCGTCGAGATTCCACAGCGCTTGCAGCGACTTTTCCGCACCGGAGATGACGACGGTGTCGAAGCCGAAAAGAAAGCCCGCCAGGGCCGAGACGATCGACCAGAAGAAAACGCGGTTCATGGAAGATTTGTCGGGGTCGAGAGGGAAGAGTTGGGATTACGGCCAGGGTTCCAGCCACACGAGCTTGTCCCACCAACCGGTGTCGTTCGCCCCCGGCGTCCCTTCGGTGGTGCGGCCGTCCTTGACGATGCCGCTCAACTGATCGACCAGCCGGGTGGCGATCTCGTCGTCCGCTTCGTCGATCAGGTCGTTCTCCTCCGCGGGGTCCTTCCGGATGTTGTAGAGTTCGCGCTTTTCGACCTTTCTCTTGGACTCCATCACCAGCTTCCAGTCACCGTCCCGGATGGCGAAGCGACCAGTCGAGCTGTGGTGAACGATGGGCAGTCTCGGCTTGTCCGCCTTCCCGGTCGCGAGGACGTCGTGGAAACTGACGCTGTCCTCGGCGGCGTCGTTAGGCAGTTCGCGCCCCACGATCTCGGCGACGGTCGCGAGAAGATCGGTCTGGCAGACGGGGCCGTCCCACTCGCTTCCCGGGGCCACTTTCGCGGGCCAGCGAACGAAGAGAGGCACGCGGTGGCCGCCCTCGTAGATCGAACGCTTGCCCTCGCGGTAGATGCCGTTGCTGGCGTGCCCGAATTTCTCCTCCCGGATCGGCCAGGTGTTCTCGGGCCCGTTGTCGCTGGAGAACACCACGAGCGTGTTTTCGGCGAGCCCTTTTTCGTCGAGCCAGTCGAGAATGCGCCCGATGTGCCAGTCGGTCTCGATCATGAAGTCGCCGTAGGCGCCCGCCTGGCTCTGTCCGCGGAACCGCTCGATCGGGATGACCGGCTTGTGCGGCGAGGTGTAGGGAAGGTAGACGAAAAACGGATTCTCGGACTTCCGGTTCTCCAGCCACTCCAGCGTCTTGTCGGTGAAGCGGGTGAGGCATTCGCTGTCGACGAAGTCGGGCGCGACCTCGATAGGCCCCTTGACGAGCCCCTTTTCGTCGGGCAGATCGAGCTCCTCTAGCCCGCTGTCGTAGGGCGGCATGATCCGGTAGTCCTTGATCGCGATTTGGTTCGGTTTTTTCTCCGTGTGGAGCGTCGGAGGAACGGCGGCGTGGCGTCCCTCGAACCAGGCGAGAATGCCGAAATTGAGGGAGGCGGGAATGCCGAAGAAATAATCGAAGCCCTTGTCCAGCGGCATGTCGGTTACCGGTTGGCTCCAGTCGCGGTCGTTGCGGTTGCCGGGAAACTGCATCCCGAGATGCCACTTGCCGATCATGGCGGTGTCGTAGCCGCTCTCTTTCAGCAGCGAGGCCAGCGTGACCCGGCCGTCCTCGATCAGGCACGGCGTCTCCGATCCGAAGACGCCCTCCTTGAGACGGGTCCGCCAGGCGTAGCGGCCCGTGAGCAGACCGTATCGGCTCGGGGTGCAGACCGTGTCGGGGCTGTGGGCGTCCGTGAAGGACATGCCCTCCGCGGCGAGCCGATCTAGCGCGGGCGTGGGGAACTTCGATTCGGGATTGAGATTGGCGGCGTCGCCGTAGCCTTGGTCGTCGGTGTAAATGAGGATGATGTTCGGCTTTTCCGCGGCCGGAAGGAAAGTGGCCGCAAGAAGCGAGAGCGAGAAAATCGAGAGTCGTTTCATGCGTTTCGGAAAGTCGGATCACTCGCGCAAGGGAGCGGGGACCTGGAATCGATCGCCTCGGCGGATCCCGGTCGGTTCGTCGGGATTGAAATTTTCGTTCGGGACCGGCATCTGCGCGTCCATGGAATCTCGCCAGTCCTCGAGGCGCGCGTGGAGTTCCTTGGCAATCTCGGGACGGGACGCGGCGATGTCCCGGTTCTCGTGAATGTCGCTGGAGAGATCGTAGAGTTCCGGCGCTCCCTGGCCATGATGCTCGATGAGTTTCCAGTTGTCGGACCGTATCGCGCTGTGGGGCTGGGCGCCGCCGGAGTGGTAGTGGGGGTAGTGCCAGAAAAGGTCGTCGCGTCCCAAGTCGGCGCGGGGATCGAAGAGGACCGGAAGCAGCGAGACGCCGTCGAGGACAGCCGCCGCGTCGCCCGGCGCCTCGAGTCCGAGCGCGTCGAGGATGGTTGGCAGGAAGTCCACCGTGATGATCGGTTTGTGGCAGAGGCTTCCCGACGTGTCCGCCTCCGGCAGGCGGACGATGGTGGGGACGCGCACGCCGCCCTCGTAGCTGCTGCCCTTGCCCTGTCGAATGGGATCGTTGTCGGTCGCCTGCGGGTCGAGTCCGCCGTTGTCCGAGGAGAAAACGACGAGCGTCTCGTCCCAGGCGCCGGTTTCCTTCAGCTTGGCGACGACGCGGCCGACCGCTTCGTCCACGCTTTCCACCATGGCGGCGTAGTGCGGGTTGGTGTGCTGGCGGTCGGGATTTTCCTCGAGCTTGGCTTGGTATTTTTCGACCAAGTCGGGCCGACCCATCAGCGGGGTGTGGACGTTGTAGAACGAGAAATTCATGAAGAACGGCGTGCCATCCTCTTTGTACCGATCCAGGAGGGCCTCGGCTTCCGCTGCGAGCCGGTCGGTCAGGTATTCTCCCTCGCGCTCCTCGTCGGGGGTGTCGTCGGGCGGCAGCGTCCGGAAGAGGCTGTTGTCCTTTTTCGCTTCGAGGGTTTTTCCTCGACCGTAGGGCCAGAAGTAGCTTCCCGGAGCGCCGCGCTCGTTGCCGCCGATATTGACGTCGAACCCGTGGGCGTCGGGATGGTTTTCCGGATCCGGGCTGTCCCCTCCGCCGGCGCCGGCGCGGTCCCGGCGGGCGAGGTGCCACTTGCCGAGGTGGGCGCTGACGTAGCCGTGGGGCTTCAGGATTTCGGGAATGGTCAGGTGCCGGTGCTCCAGCACCTGGGTCCAGTCGGGGATCTCCAGGGGCGTGTTCTCGAAGGGGTGGCCCGGAATGAAATCGGTGAGGTTGAGCCGGGCGGGGTATTGGCCGGTCATGAGGGCGGCTCGGCTTGGAGAACAGACCGTGCAGGCGGCGTAGGCGCTGGTGAACTTGACACCGTCCGCGGCGAGCGCGTCGATGTGCGGCGTCTCGTAGAGATCGCTCCCGTAGCAGCCCAGATCCGTCCAGCCGAGGTCGTCGACGAAGAAAATCACGACGTTCTTCGTGTCGGCGGACGCGGCGGTTGAAAAGAACAGGGCGAGGGCGGAGAAGGCGAGGGGAGACTTTACGTTCATGCGTTGGCCGCATCCTAGGGAATGCGATTCGCTTCGCCAATTCGAATCGGGGCGTGATTGAGTCGGGTCGCTCGGCGAATCCTCCGCTGAAATCACGGTCGGGCGACGGATTCGCGATACTCGCGGGGGCTCATGCCGGTGGCGCGCCGGAACACGACCGCCAAGCGACGAGGCTCCGAGAATCCGCAGGCGGCGGCCACTTCCTTGAGGGGAAGATCCCGGTCGGAGTCGAGAATCGTTTTCGCGCGCTCGATTCGGGCGGAAGAAAGGAATTCGTGAGGCGTCCGATTCAGCTCCTCGCGGAACAGTGTCTCCAGCCGACGCCGCGAAATACCGAGTTTCGAAACGAGCCAGGCGACGTCGATCGGTTCATGGTGATACCGCTCCACCAAGTCGAGACAGGCCCGCAACGAAGCGTTTTCCACCGCCACCACCCGGGTGCTGCCTCTTTCCACCAAGCCTTCCGGCTCGACCAACCGGTCCTCGTGCGAGACGGGGGCGCCGGACATCAAACGGTCCAGCAGCGAGGCGGCCCGATAGCCCACCTCTCGTCCGTTCTGCCGAATGCTCGTCAGCGGCGGGCTGCTGAAATCGCAAACGATGGGATCGTCGTCGACGCCGATCACCGCGATGTCGTCCGGGACCGCCAGCCCCAGATCGGCGCATCGCTCCAGGACGATCCGGGCCCGGTAGTCGTGCGTGGCGAAAACCCCCGTCGGCGGAGACAGGCTCCGCAGCCAGTCGCCCAGTGGCGCCCGGTTCAGCTTCCACGGTTCGTCGGCGAGCAGGCTGCTCTCCGTTTCGTGAATCGCGCAGTCGAACCCCGCTTCCCCGAGCCGATCGCGGAACCCGGCGCAGCGTTCGCGGGAATACCAGACCCCCTGAAGCCCGTAGAATCCGAAACGCCGGAAGTTCCGCTCCAGAAAATGCTCCGCCGCCAGCCGACCGATCGCCCGCTGGTTGCTCGAGACCGTGGCGATGCCGGGCGTTCGCAGGGAGTTGGCCAGGTTCACCACCGGGACCGACAGCGATTCGGCCAACTCGACTTGCCTCTTGGTTTCCAGCATCGCGACGATTCCGTCCCCGTCCCACGAGCCGAGACTCTCCAGCGGCAAGGACGATCCTTCCGGGCTCGACACGACTTCCCACGGATCGTGCTCCTGCAAGTAGCCCAGAATTCCATGCGTGATTCGTTCCTGGTAGGGAGCGCCCAACTGGAACGCCAGAGCGATTCGTCGGGAGCCGGAACGCCGGTTGTGTTTGGCCATGCCCTCAGGATAGCGCCTTCTGCGCAAAAAGGCACCCAAACATCGCATAACGGCTCTTGTGCGATCTCCCCGGGTGCGTTTGAATCTTCAACGTAGCACCGCCCCCAGCACATCATGGAAAGTCCCCCCGCAGCCACGCATCGACTCAAAGCCGGAATGATCGGCATGGGGATGATCTTCGACGAAACCTACGCGCCGATGTTCGCCACCGCTTGCGACGGCATCCACGATTCCTCCTTCGGGGTCTGCTCGGTCGACTTTTCCGCGGTGGCGACCCGGACCGGAAAGCGCGCCGAGGCCTTTCGCGAAAGCCACGGCGGCGCCTTCGCCGATTTCGTCAGCTACACCGAACCGGACGCGGCGGGTCAATTGCTCCAGGCGGATCCCGATTTCGTCTGCGTCGCCACCCCGGACGACCGCCACTTCGCGGGCGCCAAGGCCGCTCTCGAGTCGGGCAAGCACGTCATCGTCGAAAAGCCGTCCGTCCTTTCGCTTCGGGAACTCGACGAACTGACCGCCCTCGCCGAGAAAAACCAAGTGCTCGCGAAGGTCGTCTACCACAAGTTGCTCGATCCGGATCACAAAAAGTTGCGAACCCTCGTGGCGGACGGCGAACTCTCGCACGTCAACAACGGCTACTGTACCCTCCTCGAACCGAAGTCGATATCGGGCGGCCAGTTTGCCGAGTGGATCAAAGGGAGAAATCCGGGCACCTACGTCGCGGTGCACTACATCAAGCTGATCGACTTCACTTTCGGCGGAAAATTGAAACGCGTCAGCTGCACCGGCCAGCGCGGGCTCGTCGGTCCCGCGGACGGCCCCACCTGGGACTCGACCCAGCTTCGCCTCGTCTACGAATACGATTCCGGAAGAGAAGCCGCCTTCGACATCCACACCAGCTGGGTCACGCCGGACAATTTCCCCGGCTACGTCGAGCAGGAGGTTCAGTTCCGCTTCGACAACGGGGTCTGGAACGGACACAGCCGGCGTCGCGGCGTCGAATGCACCATCGAGGACAAGACCCCGATCACGGCGAAGATCTCGATCAACAACCACTACAACGGAAGCTTCCTCGAGCCCTGGGGTCAGCGCAGCCAGCGCGGCTACGGCATCGAAGCGATCGAGCGGTTCGTCCGCGAAGTGGCCGAGGTCGAGTTCGGCGGCGAGGGGTCCCGCGAAGAACGACTCGCCCGCATGGCTGGCCTTTCCTACAACAGCCTCGCCGAGGACCGGCAGGTCGTGGCCGCCGTGCAATCGATGGAAGCCATCCTCGAGCGCCATGCGGCGGGCCAGCCCGACGCGGTCGTCAAAGTAAACGATGCCGCCGGAGGACTCGCCCTGTATGCTCCCGGAAACGCCGCGCCCGAAATTCTCTACGACGGCACCGTTTGAACGGCTTCCGACTTTTCATCACCGCCACTGCCTTCTAAACAGACCTTTCTTTCTCCCATCAAATGACCGCGATTACCCATACCGACGAACCCGTCTCGAACGAACTCCGCGAAACCCTCGCGACCACCGAGCCCGAATGCCTGCGCACCATGACCACGAGCATGGCCGTTCTCGCGGCAAGCGCCGGATCCTATCATTACACTCCGGAAGGCCGGAAGCTCGCCGATTTCACCTCGGGAGTCCTCGTCGCCAATCTCGGCCACAATCCGAAACGCTGGTGGAAGCGGGTCTGGGAACTCATGGGCCTGGACGATTTGAAAGGCGACGAGGGCTACCACCGGGCGGTCACCCTCACCTCCTACAACGCCACCACCGAAGTCGAGACGGAGGCCAATCGCCGGCTTCTCGCGAACATGCAGGCCCAGCCGGGCGGTAAACGCATGGAGCAGGTCCTCTGGGCCGCGAGTGGAAGCGAAGCGATCCAGAAAGGCTTGTGGACTTGCCTCGCGCGTCGTCCCGGCGAAGACGTCATCCTCGCCACCCGCGGTGGATTTCACGGAAAGAAAGGTCTCGCCGGAGCCGTCACCGGAAGCGAAACCGACGCCGAGCGCGATCCGCGCGTTCGCTTCATCAGCTTTCCGAAGGAGGAGTGCAGCACGCTGGAGAAGCGGAAGGAGCCCATCGACCTGACGCCCTACCGGGAGGAGCTGGAAGCGCTCAAGTCGGAGCTGGGGAGCCGGATCTGCTGCCTGATCACGGAACCGTATCTGGGCGGCGGTGGATCCTATCATCCCCACAAGGAATACATGCAGATGCTGGAGGCCTTTTGCCGCGAGAACGACATTGTCTTCATCCTCGACGAGATCCAGGCCAACTTCGGAAGAACCGGCTCCATGTACGCGTTCAGCGAATACGGGATCGAACCCGACCTCGTCGCGCTCGGCAAGGGCATGGGCAACGGCATTCCGGTCGATGCTATCGTGGGACGGGCCGACGTTTTCGATGTTCTGCATTACGGAGAGGGCTCGGACACTTGGAGCGCGCATCCCCTCGGATGCGCCGCGGTCATCGCCACGCTGGACGAGTTCGAGCAGACCGACGTGATGGACCGGGCCGCCGGCCTCGCCCGGATCATCGAGGAAGCCCTCGTGCGACTCGCCGAACTTCCCGCGATCCACACGGTTCGCGGAGAAGGAACCGTCTGGGGAGTCGAATGCAACCCCCTCGGGGACCGCCCCGCCGAAGAAGTCGCCCACGAACTCGTGCGCCGCTGCTACATGGGCAACCGCGACGGAAAGGCGATCCACCTTCTCGGCCCGCTCGCCGGCAAAGTCATTCGCATCGCTCCGCCGTTGACGATGGATCACGACGAAGCTCGCGAGTATTTCGACGTGCTGCACGAGATCGCCGCCGGCATGGAATGATGAGCGCGTAGGGGAACTTGGGAGAGCTGATGCCCCTGAACTCTTGCTCGTCGATCTCGTCTGTCGCCGATCCGTGGCCCCGGCCAGGCGGAGACGATGCCAGCCGCCGGAATGATCCGGTGGAATGAAGCCTCTCATCGCGTTGCGAGCCCTCTCCGGAGCATATGGTCGCGAAAGCGGCACTGGGCCGCCTCCAGATGCGCCGATG
This sequence comes from Verrucomicrobiales bacterium, assembly GCA_040905585.1. Lineage (GTDB taxonomy): Bacteria > Verrucomicrobiota > Verrucomicrobiia > Verrucomicrobiales > DEV007 > Arctic95D-9. The sequence continues at coordinate 44,048 of JBBDRG010000044.1, read as the reverse complement.
CGGTTCGCTCGCGGTGGTTTTTCGAGGCCCTCTTTCCCGAGATCCGGGATGGCGAGGGGTGCAAAGCGATGCAATGAATTGAGGTGATGTTTTCAGATTCAGGCGGGGATCGGTCCCCGAGGAAAAGCGCAGACGGTTTCCGGTTTCGGCGGCTTTCGCACTCGCTGCGACGGCCCGCCGTTCTTGCATTCACGGTCGCCTTTTTGGCCTGCGGGCTTCGCGGGGAGGAGGCTCCCGTGCCCGTGGTGACGGCGATCGCGGAGAAATCGGAAGACGTCGTCCGGGAGCTTTCTCTCACTGGATCGGTCACGGCGCGGCGCGAGGCCCGCCTCTCCTCCCGGACCGCCGGCCTCGTCATGGAGGTGAAGGTGGACGCCGGAAGCGAGGTGGAAAAGGGGGATGTCCTGGTGACCCTCGACACCCGCCTCGCGGAGTTGGGACTCGAGTCGATTCGAGCGGAGATCGCCCGGGAGAAAATCGAGCTCGCCGAGGCCCGTCGACGCGCGGAGGAGGCGCGCCGCCTCGCGGAAACGGGCGGCTATGCCAAATCGGAGGCGGAAGCCCTGAAAGCCGCCGCCGAAGTCCGCGAGGCGACCCTGCGGCAGCTCGAGGTTGCCGAGCAGGAGCAAATCGAGACGATCGAGCGTCACCGCCTCGTGGCCCCGTTCGGGGGAGTGATCGGCCGGAAATTGACCGAGGCAGGCGAATGGGTGCCGACGGGGACGCCCGTGCTGGAACTGGTGGACACCGAGAAGCCGCGCTTCGATATCCAGGTCCCTCAGGAATTCGTCGGCCGGGTGTCGCGGGCGGAAAAGGTGAAACTGAGGCTGGACGCCTACCCGGATACCGCAATCGACGCGGCGATCTCGGTGCTGGTGCCGGTAAAGGACAACGTGTCTCGCACGTTTCTGACTCGCCTCGAGTTGGACGATCCCGAAAATTTGGCGTCCCCCGGCATGTCGGGCGCGGCGGCTCTTTCCTACCGTCCGGACGAGTCCGACACCGTGCAGGTTCCCCGGGACGCGGTGGTTCGGTTTCCCGACGGGACGGTGAAGGTCTGGGTGGTGTCGCGGTCGGGGGAGCAGGCCACGGTGCGGTCGCGGGAGATCGAAACCGGTGGTTCTCTGGCGAACTTCACCGAGATCCTGGAGGGACTGGAGGCGGGCGAAGAGGTGGTCCTGCAAGGAAACGAGGGACTGCGCGAAGGCCAGCCGGTGAGGCTTCGGTCGCCGGTTGAAAACACGTCCGTTCTTCCATAGGAGACTGTTGAAAAACTCTGAAACGCAAAATCTGATTGGAGGAACGGTGGGAAAGTCAGCGGCTTCGCCGAAATGCCCTGCCAACGCCCCTTCGGGCTGCGGCCCTTTTGTTCGCTGGCTTCGTTGCTCCTTCGTCGTGGGGCTCGCCCCACTCCCTCGTCCCGCCTCGCCAGCAAACAAAATGACTCGCAGTTTTCCATTCCAGAGTTTTTCAACAGTCTCATAAGCCGGCATGATTGACCAGATCCTCAAACACGGCACGCTCGTGTCCGTCGTGGTCGCGATGCTCATGCTCCTCGGAGTGGTCGCGGCGACGCGGGTTCCCGTTCAGATGATTCCCGACCTGGACACGCGCATCATCTCGATCGACACGCGGTGGCCGGGCGCCACGCCCCAGGACATCGAGAAGGAGATTCTCATCGAGCAGGAGGAGTATTTGCGGGGGCTGCCGAATCTGAAGCGAATGACCTCGCTGTCCGCCACCGGAAGGGCCGAGATCGAACTGGAGTTCCCCTTCGGAACGGATGCGAACGAAGCGCTTCTCGAGGTCAACAACGCCCTGAGCCAGGTGCCGTCCTATCCCGAGAACGTGGACGAACCGGTCCTGACAACGGACTCCTTTTCCTACAACCCCTTCATGTCGTTCCGGATCGTGCCGGTGCCGGGCAATCCGAAGAATCACGACATCAACATGCTCCTCGACTTCGTCGACGACAACGTGAGGCCCATGCTCGAGCGCGTCGACGGCGTCTCCCAGGTCCGGCTCGGCGGCGGAGCGGAACGGCAGATCCGCATCCACGTGGATCCGGCGAAACTGGCGGAGCGCAACCTCTCGCTCGCCGACGTGCGCCGGACCATACGCGACCGCAACGTGGATTTTTCCGCCGGGGACATCGACAGCGGAAAACGCCGCTACCTGTTGCGGACGGTGGGGCGTTTCGATAGCCTCGAAGATCTGGAGGAAATGATCCTCGTCCGGCGGGGCGACGCCATCACCCGCCTCGGAGAGGTCGCCCGCATCGAACTGGAACACTCGGAACTGCGCAGCAGCTCCTATTCCGACGGCGAAGCCAACATCCGGCTCAGTCTCGTGAGGCAGACCGGCTCGAACGTCATCTCGATCAAGGAGGCGGTGCTGCCGGTGGTGGAACGGATCAACAACGATATTCTGGAGCCGGAAGGGCTGGAGATGACCCTCAGCAACGACGACGTCCAGTACGTGGAGAACTCGGTCGCCAACGTGGTGAAGAACATCGTGATCGGCGCCGTGCTGGCGGCTCTGGTGATGTTTCTCTTTCTCCGTTCCGGCTCGGCCACTCTCATCGGGATGTGCGGGATGCCGCTCTGCATCGTCGCCGGCTTCATCGGATTGCTCCTCCTCGGTCGCACCATCAACGTCATTTCCCTGGCGGGCATCGCCTTTGCCATCGGAATGACCATCGACAACACCATCGTGGTGCTGGAGAGCATCGAGCACGAACGACAAACCGGCAAAAACCGCCTCGACGCCGCCCGGGACGGCGTGAAGAACGTCTGGACCGCCGTGCTTTCCAGCACCATGACCACGGTGCTCGTCTTTCTGCCGCTCCTCTTCATCAAGGAGGAAGCGGGCCAGTTGTTCTCCGACATCGGCATCGCGATCTCCGCCTCCATCATCGTCTCCATGCTCGTGGCCATCGCGGTGGTGCCGGTGGCCTTCGCCAATCTGCCGCGGAAAAACCGGAACACGGCGTCCGCGAAGCCGAGGCGGCTCCGGCTTCTCGTCCCCATCAACTGGCTCTTGAGCCGGGCGTGGGCGCGGATCGTCTGCCTTGTCGCGACCGTGATCTTCACGATTTCGGCCTTGTACTTTCTCACGCCGCCGGCGGAGTATCTGCCCGAGGGAGAGGAGGCCAAGTCCTTTTCCACGATGGTCGCTCCTCCCGGCTACAATCTGCAGGAGATGGATCGAATCGTTCAGGACTTGCAGTCGGAAATGCTCCCCGCGCTCGATGACGATCCCGCCAACTTCGACGCCGGTCGTTCCGCGATTCCCGCCCTCGACCGGATCACCTTCATCGGGCGGGCCGAATCCATCCGGGTGATCGCGGTGACGAAGAACCCGAAGCATATCGACGCCTTTATGCGGATCATCAACGAGCGCTTCCGGGAGGTTCCCGGCATGCGGGCGTTTTCGACGCGCGGCTCGATCATTTCGAGCAACGACGGCGGCACCAGAGCCGTGGCGCTGGACATCAGCGGACGCGACCTTCCGGAAATCTACCGAACGGCGGTGGAAGTCTACCGCCTCGCCGGCGAACACATCCCCGACTCCCAGATCAATTCGGCCCCCTCGTCGCTGACCCTGGGCCAGCCTCTGGTCGAGATCAGGCCACGCTGGGAGCGACTGGAAGAATTGGGGTTCAGCGCCGCCGACTTTGGCTTCGCCACCGCGGCCCTCAGCGACGGAGCCTTCGTGGACGAGTTCTACTTCAGCGACGACAAGATAGACATCTTCCTTTTCAGCGAGGCGGCGGACCGCCAGGAACTGGGAAAACTCGAAGGCCTGCCCATGTACACGCCGGGGGGACGGGTCCTGCCCCTGGGCGCTCTCGCCGACATCACCGAGACGGTCGATACGGCCGAGGTCCGACGGGTCGACGGTCGCCGTACCGTGACCCTCTACGTGATTCCGCCGCGCTCGGTGGCCCTCGAGACGGCGGTGGAAACGATCCGCCGGGAAATCGTGCGGCCCCTGAGAGAGGAAGGAGGGCTCCCTCCCGGCGTCGCCATCGACCTCACCGGAGCGAGCGATCAGCTGGACGCGACCCGCGCTTCGCTGGGGCAGAACATGTGGATCGCGGTGGTCCTCTGCTACCTTCAACTGGTGATTATCTACCGGCACTGGGGGTTCCCGTTCCTGATCCTCGTGACCGTGCCCCTCGGCATCAGCGGGGGCGTCGTCGGCCTGTGGCTGCTCAACTACGCGGGCGGCCTGCTTCCCCTGATCGGTCTCGCCCCGATCACCCAGCCGTTCGACATGATCACCATGCTCGGCTTTCTCGTGCTGCTGGGAACGGCGGTGAACAACCCGATTCTCATCGTCGAGCGCACCATGCGGAACTTCAGGGAGAACGGCCTCTCCGCGGTCGAGTCCGTCCGCGACGCGGTCGCCTCTCGCCTGCGGCCCGTTCTCATGACCACGAGCACCACCCTGATGGGCTTGTCGCCGCTCGTCTTTCTCCCGGGTGCCGGCACCGAACTCTACCGGGGACTGGGCGCCATCGTTCTTTTCGGCCTCGCCTTCACCGCCTTCATCACCCTGACCTTCCTCCCCTCCATGCTGGTGACGGTGCTGAACGTCGTCTCGCGTTTTCGTCGCTGAGTCGTCGCCTGCCTGGTCGATTCCGCGAAAAAGACGATTTTTTCCGTTAAGTTTTTCCCGATCCCGGAGATAAGAGGAGAACCCCACGCATGGCCTCTTCCGACCAAGACCTCCATCGCCCGTTCCTTCGCCTGTTCACGTCGAACGAGGCGGCGATTCGGGCCTTCGTGCGCCGGCTCGTTCCAGGTCGGGCGGACGCGGACGACATCATGCAGGAGGTCTCCGTGGTGCTGTGGGAAAAGTTCGCCACGTTCCGCGATGACGGCGATTTCCGGTCCTGGGCCTTCGGGGTGGCGCGGTTCGAAGTGCTGGCCTGGCTGCGGGACAAGGGCCGCGACCGGCTCGTACTGAATGAAAAAGTCGTGGATCTTCTCGCCGCGGAATCCGCCGAGGTCGAACCGCTCCTGTCGCGCCAACGGGAAGCCCTGGAGACCTGCATCGAGCGGGTGGCGCCCGACCAACGCGGCTTGCTGATGCAGGCGTACCAACCCGGGACCCGCATCCGCGAACTCGCGGCGGAGACCGGCCGGACCGAGTCGGGCCTGTATCAATGGCTCTACCGCATGAGGCGAACGCTGCTGGACTGCATTCGCAAAACCCTCGCCGGGGAGGTCCCGTCATGAACACGGAACTGGAACCACTCGTCGGCGCCTATCTGGAGGGATCGATTTCCGCCGGGGACATGGACCGGCTCAACGAGCTCCTGGAGGCGGACCGCGGGGCTCGCAGCCGGTTTGCCGAATGTCTCAACCTGGACGCCGCGCTTGGAGAAATGGCGGCCGGATGGATGGTGCCGGAAGAAGTATCGGCGTCGGAACCCCGCGCCCGGCGGATTCGGCCGAAGGCGCTTCCCGGTGTCGTTCGCGTCGTGGGGATCGCTGCCGCAGTCGCGCTGGCGGCGGTCGCGGTGATCGGCTATCTGGCCGAAGGCCGAAGCGTGGCGACGGAGCCGTTCGCGACGGTGCGGGATGCGGCGGGCGTCCCCGGGTTGACGAGGGACGATACGCTGCGGCGGGAGATCTACCGGATCGATACCGGATCCGTGGAATTGCTCACCTCGCGGGGCGCCAAGGTCGTGATCGAAGCGCCGGCGGAGTTCGGATTCGAGTCCGCCCAGACGATTCGCCTGCCGTTCGGTCGATTGGCGGCCGACGTTCCCCCTTCTGCCAAGGGGTTCACGGTGATCACTCCCGACGGCGACGCCGTCGACCTGGGAACGCGGTTCGGCGTGGACGTTTCCGCGAGTTCCGGGAGCCGTCGCTCCGGGAGCCGCCGCTCCGAAATCCATGTGTTCGAAGGCGAGGTGATTGCCCGGACCGGGGGAGGGGGAGTCGACGAAACCCGGAGCCTCGGAACCGGCGAGGCGCTGACCTTGAATCTGGGCTCCGGCGAGGCCCGTGAACTGCGGTCGGCGGCCTTCATTCAACCCGACGAGGTCGAGGAGTTGTTCGCGGGGCTCGCCGCCGGACAGCTCGGTCGGTCGGAAACCTTCGGGAACGAATTGCGGACCGACGAAACGCTGATCGCCCATCTCGATTTCGAAAGCGCCAGGCACCCCGGCATCTATCGGACGGTGCAGGGACGCTGGCCGGGATCGAAGGCGCCCGAGTTCGTCGAGGAGGGCGACCGCCTCGAACTCGACATCGGCGGCGATCGCGCGTGGCCGCGGTTGACGCTCGCGGCCTGGGTGCGCCTCGACCGGCTCGGGGCACCCTACCAGTCGCTTCTTCACACCGACGGCTGGAGCCGGGACAACCCCGGGCAGGTCCATTGGATGATCAACCGCAACGCCACCATGCGTCTCGCCTTGAACAGCAACACGCTCGCTCCCGACGCCGAAGAACGGCACGGCTTCCCCGACTCCCGTACCCCGGTGCTTCCCGAGCACGGACGCTGGGTGCATCTGGCCGTCGTCTACGACTCGGAGGCGAAAACAGTCCGCTTCTACCTGAACGGAGAATTCGACAAGGAAACGCGCCAGGAGGTCGCTCACCCCGCCCGGCTCGGCCCGGCCCGGATCGGCAACTGGGACCAGAGAGATCGGAAACTGAGCGGCCGGATCGACGAGCTCGTCGTGCTCGGGCGGGCCATGTCCGACGAGGAAGTGCGAAACCTGTTCGATGCCGGAAACCCCTATCGTTGAGAGAATGTTTGAGAGATGAGAGTTGTCGGATTCATACGGATAGCGCTGCCCGCGGTGCTCGTGGCCAACCTCGCCGCCGCCGAGGAGGTCGACTTCGTTCGGGATGTGCGTCCCATTTTCGAAGCGCACTGCTACGATTGCCACGGTCCCGACCACCAAAAGTCCGGGCTGCGGCTCGACGCGAAACCGGCGGCTCTCGAAGGAGGGGAGTACCACCAGCCCAACATCGTTCCCGGAAGTGCCGGAGACTCGATGTTGATTCAATTCGTTCGCGGCGACGTCGAAGATATGCGCATGCCCCAGAAAGGGGAACCTCTCTCGGAAAAGCAAATCGCCATCCTCGAAGCGTGGATCGACGGCGGTGCCGTCTGGCCGGAGGGCGTGGACAAAGTGCAGCTCGACGATCCCGCCGATCACTGGTCGTTCAAACCGATGCGGCGTCCCGAGCCGCCGTCGGTGAAGCAAGCCGGCTGGCCGCGCGGGGAGATCGACCGGTTCATTCTTCGCCGCCTGGAGGAAGAAGGGCTCCCGCCGTCTTCCGAAGCCGACTCGCTCGCCTGGCTGCGCCGCGTCCATTTCGATCTCGTCGGTCTTCCCCCGACTCCCGAGAAAGTGGAGGCTTTTCTAGGGGACGACTCCGGAAACGCCCGCGCCGCGGTCGTCGAAGAGCTCCTGGCATCCCCCCGCTACGGCGAACGATGGGCCCAGCACTGGCTCGACGTGGTGCGCTACGCCGATACCCACGGCTTCGAGGTGAATACGCCGCGCCCCGGCGCCTGGCCCTATCGCGACTACGTGATCGACGCCTTCAACCGCGACCTGCCCTACGATCGGTTCGTGCTCGAGCAGCTGGCGGGGGACACCGTCGATCGCGACGCGGCGACCGGGTTCCTGGTGACGGCCGCGGCGCTCCTTCCCGGCCAGATAGGGAAGGACGAAGCCTCCATGCGTCTCGCGAGGCAGGACGAACTGGGCGAGGTGGTGACCAACGTGGGCGAAGCGTTCCTGGGACTCAGTGTCGCCTGCGCCAAGTGTCACGATCACAAGTTCGATCCCGTCACTGCGGAGGACTACTATTCTCTCCAGGCCTTTTTTGCCGGGGTCGACTACGGAGAGCGTCCCGTCGAGGACCCCGCCGCGGAGAAAGAGGCCGAGGCTCTACGGTCCGAACTGGCCCCGGCGGAGCGGGAACTGGCGGCATTCGTTCCGGTCGCCGGTTCCGGCGCCGAGCGGCCCGCCGTCCGTGCGGCGGTCAACATCGATCGCTTTCCACCGGTCGAGACGGACGCCGTGCGGTTCACGATTCTCGAAACCAACAAGCTGGAGCCCTGTCTCGACGAGCTGGAAATTTTCACCACCGAAGGAACGAATATCGCCCTGGGCAGCCAGGGAGCGAAAACGACCTTTTCGGGGAGCAAGGTTGCCTCGGATCGTCACGAGGAGTCTTTCGTCAACGACGGGCAGTACGGAAACTCGAGGAGTTGGATGTCGAACGAGACCGGCAAGGGATGGGTGCAGTTCGAATTTCCCGACAAGCGTTCCGTGGAGCGGGTGAACTGGGGGCGGGACCGCGAGGGAAAGTTCCAGGATCGACTCGCCCTCGACTATCGCATCGAAGTGCGCGACGACGACGGGAAATGGACGACCGTGGCCGATCACACGGACCGAGCCGAGCACGATCCCGAAGACAAGACCACGGATATCCTCGCCGATGTCGATTCCCTGCCGGAAACCGGCGAGGCGAAGAAGCTGCTCGAACGTCGCGGGAAAATCCTCGAACAGCTCGAACGCTATCCCGACGGGGGCCGCATGATCTTCGCCGGCAAGTTCCGCGAGCCCGATCCCACCCGCTGGCTGCGCCGCGGCGATCCGGAGCAGCCGCAGGAGGAAGTGCCGCCGGCGGTACCCGCTTTTCTTCGATCCGAGGCCGACGCCCTTGGGCTCGATTCGGCCACGCCGGATCGCGACCGCCGCCTTGCGCTCGCGGAATGGATCGCGCGCCCCGACCACCCGCTCACCGCGCGGGTCATGGTCAACCGGGTCTGGCTCTGGCATTTCGGCGAGGGACTCGTGGAAACGGCGAACGACTTCGGGAACAGCGGCGCGGAGCCGTCGCACCCGGAACTGCTCGACTGGCTCGCGACGGAATTCGTTCGCTCGGGCTGGTCCGTGAAGCACCTGCACCGCCTCATCGTGTTGTCCACGACCTACGGCCAGTCCAGCCGGGTTCGTCCGGAGGGAGAAACCGCGGACGCCGGAGTTCGCCTCTTGTGGCGTTTCCCCTCGCGCCGGATCGAGGCGGAAGCGATTCGGGATTCCATGCTCGCGGTGAGCGGACGGCTCAACCTCGAAACCGGCGGCCCCGGCTTCGACCTGTTCAAGTCGCGGGGCGGCCTTAGCGGATTTTCCCCGATCGAGTCGTTCGGGAAGGAAGGCCGCCGCCGCATGATCTACGCCCACCGCATCCGGATGGAACGGGAGGCCGTTTTCGGCGCCTTCGACTGTCCCGACGCCGGGCAAAGTTCGCCGCGGCGCAGCCGGTCGACCACGCCGCTTCAGGCGCTCAACCTTTTCAACAGCCGGTTCACCCAGGACGAGGCGCAGGCTCTCGCCGCCCGGCTCGAGTCCGAGGCCGGTTCGGATTTGCCCGACCAGGTGCGACGCGCCTGGGAGCTGGTTTTTGCTCGGGACCCCGAATCCGACGAACTCGCCGACGCCGTGGCCGTGGCGGGGGAGCACGGACTGGCGACGCTTTGCCGAGCCCTCTACAACACGAGCGAATTTCTTTTCATGCCATGAACCACGGAGCCGAACATCTCTCTTCCGAAGGTCGTCGACTGCTCGATCGACGCGGCTTTCTTTCCAAAAGCGGCAGCGCCCTCGGCTCCATTGCCCTGGCCAATCTCCTGGCGGGGGACGGAATGCTCGACGCGTCCGGCAAGCCGATCCGCCCGCGGGTCGACCCGTCGGCGCCCTACGCTCCCCGCAAGGCCCACTATCCTGCCAAAGCCAAAAACGTGCTGGTGATCTTCTGTGCCGGTGCCGTGAGCCAGCTGGAGACCTGGGACTACAAACCCGAGCTGATCCGGCAGGATGGAAAGCCGTTGAAAGGCGGTCCGCCGGTGACCTTCCAGGGCCCTGCCGGAAATCTGGCCCGGCCGCAGTACGAGTTTCGCCGGCGAGGACAGACCGGCAAGTGGGTGTCGGACATGATTCCCCACCTCGCCGAACTCACCGACGACATCGCCTTCGTCCATTCTCTCACCAGCGAGACCAATACCCACGGCCCCGGCGAGAATTTTCTTTCCACCGGATTCGTGCAGGATGGATTTCCGAGCATGGGCGCCTGGCTCGGCTACGCCCTGGGGTCGGAGAACCGCGATCTGCCCGCCTTCGTCTCCATTCTCGATCCGCGCGGCGTTCCGCAGGCCAGCGTCAACAACTGGGGACCCGGGTTTCTCCCGGCGGAGTTCCAAGGGACGACGTTCAGCGCCACGCAACCCATCCGCCATCTTTCCAAGCCCGACGCCGTCACCGGCAAGCAGGATCGCGCGGCCCGCTCCTTCCTCCAGAGGATGAACGCCCGCCACTTGGAGCGGAACCCGGCGGACGGAAAACTCGCCGCCCGGATCGCCAGCTACGAACTCGCCGCCCGCATGCAGTTGAGCGTTCCGGAGATCGGCGACCTGTCGACCGAGCCCGATCACGTTCTGAAGCTCTACGGCGCCGACGACACCAAGAACCCGATCAAGGCCGACTACGCCCGCAACTGCATCCTCGCCCGACGCCTCCTCGAGAAAGGCGTGCGTTTCGTGCAGTTGTTCAACGGAGCCTACGCCAGCGGAGGCAGACTCAACTGGGACGGGCATCAGAAGCTGAAAGAACAGTACGACGGGCATGCCGAGATTCTCGATCAGCCCACGGCGGCCCTGATCAAGGACCTGAAGCAGCGGGGCATGCTGGAGGACACTCTCGTCGTGTGGTGTACCGAATTCGGGCGGATGCCCATGTTCCAGAAAGGGTCGCAGGGGCGCGACCACAACCCCGACGGCTTTACCTGTTGGCTCGCGGGGGCCGGCGTGAAGCCCGGTGTCAGCCACGGAACCACCGACGAGCTGGGCCGGAAAGCGGTGCAGGACGTTCACCCGCTCTACGACTTCAACGCGACGATCCTGCACCTCCTGGGCTTGGACCACGAGAGACTCAGCTTTTTCCACAACGGGATCGAGCGGAGATTGACCAACGTGGAGGGCCACGTCATCCGCGAAGTCCTTGCCTGATTCGATCCCGGGGGCTTTGCCCTAGGAGACTGTTGAAAAAGTATGGAATGGAAAACTGCGAGCCGTTTTATCCGATGGCGAGGCGCGCGGGCTTGGCCAAATAAGACTAGAGAGCGCTGCCGTTTCTGCTCATCGGCATGTCGGCAGGGTTCGTTTCGCATTTCCTCAGAGGCCCGCCGACAAGGAAGCGGGGCGAGCTGGTGAGCGAGAGACCCCTCGGAGGGCGGAGGGGGCGGCAATTGCGGTGGATGCGCGGCAGGCACCAGTCTCCCCCAAGAAGAGGTCAGCGCCTTCTCTTTTCTCTGTCGTCCCGGTCCGAGGATTTGCGGACGGCTCCGTGTCGACTTGGGGAGTACTCGTTCGCATTCGAACGGGCTACGACATTGGGGACGTAGTTCGGCGATCGTCTGGCTTGATGCGAGGAGGACGGCTTCGAGCGATGGGAACTCGTGTGCCGGGAGCCGTGGTGGCGTTTGTCCGAGTGGTACCCGTGATCTCGGTGGCTTCCTCTGGAACCGTGATGCCGGTCGTAGCCGTGATGTCGGCTGTATCCGTGATGCCGGTCGTAGTGGTGCCGACTCCGGTAGTAATTTCCTCCGTAGTGATACGGCGTGGAATAGTAGCTCGAGGGGTAGCCCAAGGGGTAGCCCGAGGAATAGCCTGAATACCCGTACCCGTCGGAATAGCATCCGGTGAACGCCAAAGTCCCGATGCCGATGATGACCGCGAAGAGAAATTTTCGAAGGGAATTCATGACCTGACTATTGAACCTGAAACACGAGATTCGTTCAATTTGGGTTGAGGATTTCTCATACCTTAGTCGAGCGGAGGCGTTGCGCATTGATTTTCGCCAGGAGGCGCGCGGTGGCCCGGGCGTCGCAGAGGGCGCGGTGGTGGCTTTCCAGAGGAATGTTCAGTTCGCGACACAGATTGGCCAAGCCATACGAGGCGAGGCCCGGAAAGCAACGGCGGGAGGCGGTCACGGTGCAGAGAGTCGGCAGGCGAAATTCCTGGCCGATTCGGCGAAATTCCTCCCTGACGAATCCGTAGTCGAAGCGGGCCCGGTGCGCGGCGAAGACGGCGTCGCCGACAAAGTCTCGGAACTCGTCCGCGATCGCCGCGAACGGTGCCGCCTCCCGCACCATCTCGTCGGTGATCCCCGTGAGTTCGACGATTTTTATCGGGATTCTTCGTCCCGGATTGACCAGGGTCGACCACTCTTCGAGAATTTCCTCGCCCCGCATCCTAACGGCGCCGATCTCGGTGATCCGGTTCCACTGACTGCTTCCGCCGGTGGTTTCGACGTCGACGACGACGTATTCCTGATCGGGATCGACGGTCCACTGGACCCGTGCGACTTCGACCGCGAGCCCGGCTTCCCGGAGCCTTTCGATTTGCGCGAGCTGATTCCGGCGAATCGTATCGCCCTCCGCCTTGATCTCCACGAAGGAGACCTGCGAATCCCGAACCATCATCAGGTCGGGAAAGCCGCTTCGGGCGGTGCGGTGATTTTTCGCCATTCCTTCCAGAATGAACTTCAAGGCGCCGGCGGGCGCCAGCTCGACGAGACGGCAGGTCTGCTCGAAAACCTCCGCGTCCCACGGAAAGAGGCGATTCGGAGTGTCCTTGCGTCCCTCCCAGGTGGCGCGTAGCCGCTCGATCCACGTCTCGCGCGGTCGTGCGAGAATGGCGTCGACGCGGTCCCGGGTTCGCCGGTAGAACGCGTCGGAGCGCAACCCCTGCGGTTTGCGCTCGAAGTGGTTGTGGATGCCCGCGTCCTCGGCTTCGAAGAGGAGGTCCCAGAAGAGCAGCCCGAAGAGTTGGTTCCAGACCACGTTTTCGGTATGGCACGCTTCGGCGCCTTCTTTTTTGAAGAAACGAACCGCCGCCGCTTCGGGTCGATCGCGGCTCGACTCGTCGAGCTGGATCACGCGGGCGTCGCGGAGAACGGCGGTGAGACGACCGACTCTTTTCCTCTGGAATTTTCTTTCGTAGAAGTCTTCCGCGAAAAGGAGCTCCTCGTCGCACGACGGATTCTCGATGAGACGGGCGAGAAGGGTGGCGGCCTGTTCCCGGTCGTCGTTTTGAAAGAGGAGCCTGACGGCTCGCTCGGTCGCCGGAAACTGGTCGGAAAGGCGGTAGGTGGCCAAGGCGACTTCGGCTTCGCCCGCGCGCTCGAGTTGGCGGCCCAGTCGGTGGATCGCGCGATGGCGGAGGGCTTCGACTTCGGGATCCTCCACCGCGCTCCATCGCGCGGCCTCGTCGGCGAGGGCGCGCAGTTCGGAAGGCTCCGCCCCCTCGATTCGTTCGATGGCGCGCGCATAGCGAAAAGCGGCGGTCGCCGTTTCGAGCGTCTCGAAACGGGCCTCGAAATCGGTTTTGAACCCGGCGGGTTTCACGACGCCGAGGTCCCGAAGCGCAAAGGTGGTGAGCCCCGACCGCAGCGTCCCGAAATAGAGGAAGGGAAAGTAGTCCAGTTCGACGAGTCTCTGCTGGACCAGATAAGCCGGCAGCGACTCGGGCGGGAAGCAGTCGTCGAACGGGACATTCTCCAGGAGGAAACGGACGAGGTCCCGTTTTTTCGCCGACGACAGCCGGGGAGGTTTCACGAGGGAGGCGCCTGCCCGTTCCTTGCTCCACTCCGCCAGGGTCGCGCGGGTTTGCAGAACCAGAAGTTCGCGGAAGTCCGCGCTCCCGGGGGTTCCGACGAACCCGCTGCGCCCGAGTTCATCGACGGCGGCACCGAGATCGGCGACCTCCGGATACCTGAGATATTCGCGGTAGAAAATTCTGCCCTTGCGGTTGGCGAACCGGACGTAGAGGCACCGCGCGTCGAGGCCGAGCGACCGGAACTCGTCGACGAATGCCCGGTGCTGTGGTTCGAGAGCGTGATCGTAGCGGGCAAGCACGAAGTCGATCATCTCGTCGAAGTGATCGAGATAATAGCGGGATTTCAGGACGACCGGCGGCTTCGTGCTCACGATCGGCCACGGTGCCAGGTCCTTTGAACAAGTCCAGTCCAGCGGCACAATTTTCGGCTTCAGCGGCCGAGGATCGTGACGGCGCCGTCGGGACCGACCGGCACGATTCCGCTCGGGTTGATGTCGTCGTGGGTGACGTAGTAGTGTCGCTTGATGTGGTCGAAATCGATCGTCTCCTCGACCCCTTCGATTTCCCGTATCTCCGAGAGAAACCGCGTGAGATTCGGGTAGTCGACAATGCGCCGGAGATTGCATTTGAAGTGGCCGTGGTAGACGGCGTCGAAGCGGATCAGGGTGACGAAAAGTCGAATATCCGTTTCGACGATCTGGTCCCCGAGCAGAAAGCGCGACCGCCCCAGCCGGGTCTCCAATTGATCGAGCGAGTCGAAAAGCGCGAGAACCGCGTCTTCGTACGCGCGCTGGGAAGACGCGAAGCCCGCCTTGTAGACGCCGTCGTTGATGTTCTCGAAGACGAGTTCGTTGAGCCGGTCGATTTCGGCGAGGCGGGAGGCGGGACAAAAATCCCACGCTGTGTTGGAGAACTCGCGAAACTCGTCGTTGAACATTCGCATGAGGTCGTCGTCCGAGTTGCTGACGATGCGACCGCGCTCGGTATCCCAGAGCACCGGGACGGTGACGCGACCGGAGTAGTCGGGGTTCGTGGCGAGGTAGGCCTCCTTGAGCCACTTGAATCCGTTGACCGGATCCCCGCCGTCTCCTTCGCGAAAGGCCCACCCGTCCTCGTCGTTGCGGATCGGATCCACGACCGTCATGCCGATCGCCTCCCAAAGCCCGAGCAATTCTCTCAGGATAACGGTGCGGTGCGCCCAGGGACAGGCCAGGGAGACGTAGAGATGGTATCGCCCCGCCCGGACCGGAAACTCGGAATGCGGATCCCGGCGAACCCAGTCCCGGAAGGCGTCTTCCTGGCGCTCGAAGGAGCCGTCGTCGGATTGTTCGTCGGGAAACTGAGCCATGGCGTGAGGGATTAGGGATTAGGGATTAGGGATTAGGGATTAGGGATTAGGGATTAGGGATTAGGGGTAGCGAGCGCTTCGTCGACTCTCCGGCTCGTGTCCCCGGGGCTCCCGGAGTGGCGGGAAATGAGCCGGTAGGCGATCGGAATCACCATCAGGGTGAAGACCATGGAGGTGGCGACCCCGAAGAGAATCACCACCCCGACCACGAGACGGGTTTCGGCCCCCGCGCCGCTCGAAAGAATCAACGGCAACGACCCCATCACCGTGGTGAGGCCGGTCATGACGATGGGCCGGAAACGAAGGGCCGACGCCTCGATCACGGCCTCCTCGAAGGGCGTTCCCGCGGAGCGGAGCTGATTGATGAATTCGACGATGAGAATGCCGTTTTTCGCGGCGAGGCCGACCAGCATGATCATTCCGATCTGGCTGTAGATGCTCTGGGCCTGGCCGGTGAGGAACAATCCGAGCAGCGCTCCGGCCACGGCCACCGGCACCGCGAGCATGATGGTGAACGGGTGGACGAAACTCTCGAACTGGGCGGCGAGGACGAGGAAGACCACCAGCAGCGCGAGGGCGAAAACGAAGACGATCGAGCCCGAGGACTCGCGCAAGTCGAGCGACTCGCCCTTGTAGTCGATGGTGGCGGCGTCGGGCAGTTTTTCCCGGGCAACCCGGTCCAGAAAATCGAGCGCCTCGCTGAGCGAGTAGCCGGGCGCCAGGTTCGCTTCGAGGGTGATCGATCGCATCCGGTTGTAGCGATTGAGGGTGCCCGAATCCGCGAACTCGCGAAGCTCGACGAGGTTGGAAAGCGGGATCAGTTCGTTGCTTCGGTTCGAGCGCACGAACACGTTCTGCAGATCGCCGGGCGAGAGTTTGTCCTCCCACTTGCCTTCCACGAGGACGTCGTACTCTTCGCCGCCGCTGGTGAAAGTGGTGACCTGCCTCGATCCCAGCAGGGTTTCCAGGGTTCGCCCGATCGCGGTGATGGAGACGCCGAGATCGGCGGCCCGGGTCCGGTCGATGTCGACCCCGAGTTGCGGTTTGGTCTCCTTGTAGTCGTAGTCCAGCCCCGTGAGCCCCGGATTCTCCGAAGCCTCCGCGAGCATGATGTTGCGCCATTGGGCTAGAGTGTCGTAGTCCGGGCCGCCGATGACGAACTGCACCTTCTTCTCCAAGCCGCGCGACAGTCCCTGCCGCATGAGGACGAAGTGCTGAACCCCGCGGAGGTCGGACAGCTTTGCGCGGACCTCGTCCATCACCTCTCCCACGGGCCTTCGTTCGGACCAGTCGGCGAGATTGATGATGGTGATGACCTGATTGTAGTCCACCGCGTTTCCGAAACCCCGGGGGACCCGAATGAGGAGACGCTGGGCCTCGCCGCTCTCGGTCAAGTAGAGGAGCCGGTCCTCGATCTTGTGAGCCATGTCGAGACTGTAGCCGTAGCTGGTGCCCTCGGGAGCTTTCGACACGATGAAGAAAGCGCCGCGGTCCTCCATGGGGGTGAACTCGCTGGGAATCGTTTCGAAAAGCCACCAGCATCCGAACAGAACGCCGACGACGCCGAGCGCCGCCAGCCAGACGGCGCCGATCAACTTCCCGAGAAGCCAACGATAACCTTTCTCGAGTTTCCTGAAGACCAGGTCGACCGAGCGGGTCAGGGGATTCCTTCGTTCGGCGTCCGAACTCCGCAGCAGCTTCGACGCGAGCATCGGACAAAGCGTCAACGCCACGAAACTCGAGAACGCCACCGCCACGGCCAGGGTCATGGCGAACTCGGTGAACAATTTGCCCGTCTCGCCGGGGAGAAAGGTAATGGGCAGAAAGACCGAGATGAGAACCAGGGTGGTGGCGACCACGGCGAAACCAACCTGTCGGGTTCCCAGATAGGCCGCCACGAGGGGCTTTTCGCCCTTTTCGATGCGACGGTAGACGTTCTCGAGAACCACGATGGCGTCGTCGACCACCAGACCGATGGCGAGGACAAGCGCGAGCAGGGTGAGCACGTTGACGGAAAAGTCGAACGCCAGCAGCAGAATGGCAGTGCCGACGAGGGAGACCGGGACCGTTACCGCCGGCACGATCATGGCCCGCACGCTGCCGAGAAACAGGTAGATGACCAGCACCACCAGGCAGCCTGCGATGAGGAGGGTGATCTTCACCTCCCTCAGGCTGGCCTCGATGAAGGTGGAGGTGTCGTAACTCTGCTCGAGCTTCATGTGCGCGGGCAGGTCGGCCCGGATGACCTCGGCTTCCTCCTTGACCGCGCGGGCGACTTCGAGCGTGTTGGCCCGGGACTGCTTGATGATTCCGACTCCGACCATGGAGACGCCGTTTCCGCGGAAGGAAAGCCGAGGCTGGCTTCCGCCGAGTTCGACGCGGGCGACTTCGCCCAGGAGGACGTGGTAGCCGTCCTCGCCGCGTTTGAGCACCAGCGTTCGAAAATCTTCCGCGCTTTTGAACTCGCGGTCCATCCGTACCGTGAACTGGCGATCGAGCGACTGCACCGTGCCCGCCGGGAACTCGACGTTCTGCTCCCGCAGCGCCCCTTCGACATCCTCCACGGTAAGGCTCCGTGCGGCGAGTTTCTCCCGATCGATCCAGATGCGCATGGCGTACCTGGACGCGCCGCTGACGCGGACGCGGGCCACTCCGGGCTGCACCGCGAGCCGGTCGGCGAGATAGCGGTCGGCGTAGTCGGCCAACTCCAGCGGGGTCATGCCCTCGCCCGTCAGGTTCAGCCACATCATGACTTCGGTGGCAGTGTCTTCCTTGGTGATCGAGGGCGGATCGGCTTCGTCCGGAAGGTTGTCGAGAAGGCCGGACACGGCCTCGCGGAGGTCGTTCGCCGCGGCGTCGATGTCGCGCTCGATGTTGAACTCCACGGTCACGGTCGATACTTCGTCGACGCTTTCCGAGGAGACGCTCTTGATCGCTTCCACGGTGCTGATCCGGTCTTCGATCAACTGCGTGATGCGGCGTTCGATGACGGCGGCCGAAGCGCCGGGATAGGTCGTTTCGATCGAGACGACGGGCGGATCGATGTCCGGATATTCTCTCACCTGAAGGCGCAAATAGGACACCACGCCGAACGCGACGAGCAGCAGGCTCATGACGGTGGCCAGTACCGGACGGCGGACGGAGATGTCTGAGAGAATCATCGAGGCTCGGTCGGTCAGTTGAGCGGTCGATCGGTGGGATCGAACCTCGGGGTGGGGCCCTCGAACTCGCCTTCGACCTCGACCTCGGCCCCGTCGCTGAGCGACAGAATCCCGTCGGTGACGATGTGATCCCCGGCGGCAACGTCGGAGACCGCCTCGACGAATCCAGGGATGCGGGAGCCCGTTTCAAAAGCGACGAGACGCACGGTGGAGTCGGCTTGGATGACGTAGACCGATTTTCTCTGTCCGAGCGGAACCACGGCCCGTTCGGGAATGGCGGGGGATTGACGCTCGTTCCTCTTCAGGTCGACGGTCATCAACATGCCGGGGCGAAGTTTGCGGTTGTCGTTCGGAAGGAGGGCCCGAACCGAAACGGACCGGGTCAGGGGGTCCACTCGGGTATCGACCGTA
Source organism: Verrucomicrobiales bacterium (assembly GCA_040905585.1). GTDB lineage: Bacteria > Verrucomicrobiota > Verrucomicrobiia > Verrucomicrobiales > DEV007 > Arctic95D-9. The sequence goes on along the minus strand of JBBDRG010000044.1, from coordinate 25,472 downwards.
TCGATCCTGGCGATGAAGGGCTCGCCGGGAAAAGCGGGCGTTTCGGCTTCCAGTTCCGTTCCTTTCTCCAACGAACCGAGGAAGACTTCCGGGACGGTGAAATCGAGCTTCATCGTGTCGATCTGATCGAGCGTGGTGATCACCGTTCCCGGTTCCACCAGCGCCCCCGGGCTGATGCGCCGAAGCCCGACGACTCCGTCGAAGGGCGCCACGATGCGGCGGTCCGCCAGCATGGCCTCGATGCGGTCGATGTTGGCGCGGGCGGTCACGCCCCGGGTCCGTCGCTCCTCCAGGGTGACCTGCGCGACGGCATTCTGTCGGGCGAGGCGCTCAAGCCGCTCGATCTCCCGTTCCTCTTCCTCGAGTTCCGCCTGGGCCGTCTCCATCATCGCCTCTTCCTCCTTCGTGGCGAGCTGGGCGAGGATGTCGCCTTCCGCTACCGCCTGTCCGTCCTCGAAATGGATGCTTTCGAGGCGCTCGGTGACGCTGGCCGAAACGTCGACCGACTCGGAGGATCGCAGCGTTCCCACCGCGACGGTCGTGTCCGCGAAGGTATCGGTCTCAACGGTGGTGGCTGTGACCGGGGTCGCGGAGGGCTTGTCCGAAGACGACTCGGCGGTCGAGCTGTCGCCGCCGCACGACGCCAGCATCAGCGCGAAGGCGGAGGCGGACAGATGGAGGAAGTAGCGCTGCATGAAGGACAATGTGGGAGCTGAAGGTCGGACGCGAAAGTGCGGCCTTCCTGACAAACAAACGACCCGCACGATTGCGTTTTCACGTTCGACGAACGAGGGCGAGCGCGGTGCATTTAGGGACGAAGACCGATCTTCCGCTTCCCGAAAATGAACGGTCCGATTCCGTCGAGCTTTTGCAGAATGCACGTCGCGGCGAGTCGGTAGTATTGGGCTTGGTAGCGGAGTTTAAAGATTCAACCCATTGTAGTCCAATAGGTTGAGGAAAATTGATTTCGGAAGGCACGAAACATGCGGCCGAATGGTCGGATGATACGGAAGTCTTCTCTAGGTGCCCTGCTTTTCCTCTGCCTGCTTGTCGCCGGTCCGTCCTCGGGCAGCGCGGAGACGGAGAAGGACGAGCCGGAAGCGTCGGAGAAGATCACGTCGCCGGAGCGCGAAGCCGCTTTGAAGATCCAGCTTTTTCTGGACGGCGAAGGGTTCGGTCCCGGTCGACTCGACGGACGGTGGGGGGAATTCACCCGCAAGGCCACTCTCCGGTGGAACCAGGCAAACCCGGATCGCGAAATTCCACTCACCGATGCCGACGAACCCGAGATGGACCAACTCGGACAAGTCGGATGGAACAAACCGCTCACGACGGAATACACCGTCACGGACGAAGACGCTGCCAGGATAGGCACCGTCCCGGCGGAACCGGAAGACCAGGCGAAGAAGGAGTCGCTGCCGTACACCTCCCTCCTCGAACTCGTGGCCGAGAAGTTTCATGCGTATCCCGACTTGCTTGTCGAACTGAACGAACTCGGCGACTCGGCAAGCCTTTCGGCGGGACAGCAGCTCAAGGTGCCCAACGTCGACCGGCCGTTCGATTTGAGCGGCCCCGAAGAAGCGCAGCGGGAGGCCGAGGAAAAGGAGTCCGAGAATGGCGACGAGAAATCGGCCGGCGACGGTTCGGAAGACGAACGGTCCGGCACGCTCGAACTCCGCATCGATCGCGAGGAGAAAATACTGGAGGCGTATCAGGACGGAAAGCTGGTTCATTCGTTTCCGATTACGCCCGGATCGGCCGCGAACCCCGCTCCGGCGGGCGATTGGGAGGTCGACGTGGTCGCGTGGATGCCCACCTTCCGCTACGACCGGCAAATGCTGGACGAGGGCACGCGAAGCGACGACGCCCACCATCTGCCTCCCGGCCCCAACAATCCGGTCGGAATCGTCTGGATTGGCCTGAACCGGGACGGGATCGGCGTGCACGGCACCACGAATCCCGACGACATCGGGCGGAACGCCAGCCACGGCTGCATTCGGCTCTCCAACTGGGACGCCTACACTCTGGGGCAGAAGGTCGATATGGGCGTCAAAGTGCGCATCGAGTAGATCCGCCGCAGCCTCCCGTTTCTAGAGTTCCCGCGAGCCCGGTCCGAACCGAGGGCCTTGGCGGGCCGTCGATCGCAAAGAACTTCTCCCGTGGAGATGCATCGCTTCCTCGCCTCCAAAGCAAGAGACCTGCGAAGGTCCCTGTCGGTCCCCGTGGACGGAGCGGCCCTGGGCTTGTTCCGCATCGTCTGGGGCGCCGTGATGGTCTGCGACGGATTCCGGATGCTCTCGAAAGCGACTACCCTGTATTCGCCCGACTTTTTCCATTTCAAGTTCGCTCTGACGACCTTCGTCGATCCGTTCCCGGAAAACTGGATGGTCAAACTTGAGATATGGGTGCTGATCTTCGCCGCCTTCATGGTCATGGCGGGATTCGGGTTCCGGATTTTCAACACGGTGTTCGCGGTCGTCTACACCCACCTTTTCCTGATCGAGAAGATCGCCTACAACAACCACTACTACCTGATCGCCCTCCTGGCCTTTCTACTGAGCCTGACCGCGGCGGACCGCTGTTTTTCCGTGTCGAGCCGGTTGCGTCGTAGACGGGATGGCTCCGAGCACAGAATCCCGTTCTGGCATTACAACATTCTTCGGCTGCAGGTGGTGATCGTCTACTTTTTCGGAGGCGTCTCGAAGCTGAACGCGGACTGGCTTCGCGGCGAGCCCTTGCGCCACTGGCTCGCCAGCGGACTCCCGAAACGGCTCGACCCGCCCTTGAGTTGGTTCCCCGACCTTCTGAATCGGGAATGGTTCCTCTGGACGCTCAACTACGGCGGGCTTGCCTTCGACCTGCTCATCGGATTCTTCCTTTGGCATCGCAAGACGTTCTGGCCCGCGGCGGTGGCGGTGGTGTTCTTCCACGTGCTCAACTACTCGCTTTTCGAGATCGGGTTTTTCCCGATTGTCGGGATCGTTCTGCTGCTGCTGTTTTTCCAACCCCATTGGCCGCGTCCTCTGCTCCGAAAGTGGGTGCCGAACGAGCCGGCGACGAAAGGCGAAGCCCCCGTACTCTCGCCGGGCCTGGCCTGCGTGCTGGCGGGTTTTTTCGCCCTTCAGATCCTCCTGCCCCTGCGCATACACTTGTATCGGGAGGACCCCAGTTGGTCCGAGGTCGGGCACTCGTTTTCGTGGAGGATGATGCTTCGGGACAAGGATCCGCATCTGGATTTCCACTTCAACCCGCCCGAGGCGGAAGAATTGCTGGAAAAACTTCCCCGATCCCGCATGCCCGTCGTGAGTGGGCGCCGAGCCGAGATCATGGCCAAAAGTCCTCATTTGATTTTCCAGTACGTCAAGGCGGTGGACGAGGCTTTCGGGCGAGTCGGGGAACACGAAGTCGAAATAAGGGTAGCCTCCGTGGTCTCTTTGAACGGCAGGCCGTTCCAGCTCATGATCGATCCCTCCGTGGATCTGGCTCGGGCCTCGTACGGTCTTTTCGGCGTGCCCGACTGGATCGTGCCGCTGGACGAAGAGGGGCGTCCTGGGAACTATCCGGCATCCCAAAGCCAGCGACGCCGCGAGATCGAAGAGGTGATCGAGAAACATGCCTTGCCGATCCTGGCGAAGGTGGAGCGAAAGGAACTGGCGAGACCGGTGGAGGAGATTCTTGCCGGGAGGTGACGTCCGCCGCTCGAACCAGCCCGGAAGGTAGACCGCATCGAACGCCGGGCTTGGCGGCCGCCATTTTCCAGGCAGAGTGGACCCTGTTGATTCCGTGTCCCAACCCTCTCGAATCGTGGTAGATTTGAGCGATGGCAAAACAGCGCCCTTCGGACTTCCTCGACGTCGCTTCCGACTTTCAACTGGGGATGCTGGACACGGAGCGCCCGCACCCCGCAACGACCTCGCTGGCGCTTCTCTCGCGAGAGAATCTGCCCGAAGCCATCGAACGCCTGCGTCAGGTCGACCGCGATGCGCTGGCGATTCTGCAGGAGAGAATCGACTCCCTGCACCCGCTGGCGACGGCGATTCGCGAGACGGTGGATTCCGGCGACCGCGTCTTTCTCTGCGGATGCGGCGCGACGGGGCGGCTGTCGATCTCGCTGGAGATTTTCGCCCGTCGGGGACTGCTGGCGGGCGCGACGGTGGACAACGCGATCGGGTTCATGGCGGGCGGCGACGCGGCCCTGATTCGTTCGATTGAGCGGTTCGAGGACCGCCCCGACTTCGGGGAGAAGCAGCTGCGCGACCTCGGTTTCCGCGACGGCGATTTACTGATCGCTTCCACGGAGGGCGGGGAGACTCCCTTCGTGATCGGGTGCGCCGAAACGGCGGCCGAAATGTCTGCCCGGCCGCCGTTTTTTCTCCACTGCAACCCGGACGAGATTCTGCGGGAGAACGTGGAGCGTTCGCGGCTGGTTCTGGACAACCCCGCCATTCGAAAGATCAACCTCGCGGTCGGGCCGATGGCGCTGAGCGGGAGCACGCGGATGCAGGCGAGCACGGTCCTGACCGCGGCGATCGGTTTCGCGATGAAGCATGCCGCCGACCCTTTCGCCATGGCGGAGGATTTCGACCGGTGGCGGCATGCCGCGCTCGACGTCTGCGACTGGTCGTTTCTCGAGGCGTTCGTCCGGGCCGAGGCGGACGTCTACGAAGCGGGCGGTTTCGTCCTCTACGAGCCGGGCGAGTTCGGCATCACCGTCCTGACCGACACCACCGAGCGGTCGCCGACCTTTACGCTGACGCCATTCGAGCGGGAAGGGGAGGGCGAACGGCCGTCCCTCTGCTGGCTGCACCTGCGCGGGACGAACTCGGCGGAGGAGGTGTGGGACGCCCTGTTGGACCGGCAGCCCCGCCCGCTCGAGGGCGGCGAAATGCGTCACATCACGAGTGGGGAAGCGATGGCGAAATTCGATTTTTCGGACCCGGGGCTGGAGAAGCGTCGCCACCGGATCGGAGAAGCGACTCAGGATAGATTTCTCATTTCTCCCGACGAGAACGGCGGCGCGGTCCGGTGGCGGTTTCGCGGGTTGGACCACTCCCTCGCCGGATCGAAAGGCATGGACGAGCTGGGTCGGAACCTGTTGCTGAAGATGCTGCTGAACGTCCATTCGACGTTGATCATGGGGCGGCGGGGCCGTTACGAGGACAATCTGATGACCTACGTCAGCGCGAACAACTTCAAGCTGATCGACCGGGCGGTTCGCTACGTGCGCTTGCTGATGCAACGCCATCATGGCGGCGCTCCGGACTACGAAACGACGGCGCGGCAGCTGTTGGCGGAGCGGGAAGGGCTCGGGCCGGACGAGCCGATCGTCTTGAAAACAGTCGAGGCCCTGGTGCGGTCGGAAGCGCCGCAAGCGGCCGATCGCGCGTGAACGTCCCGCCCGGGCTCGTCGGGCGAGGTGGCGGCCGACGGCGGTCGCTTGAGTTTTGACCGAACTTCGATACGGTTGGCGCGTGACGAACCGGCGGAGTTCGACGCGCCGGGCGAAGATCCAACGTAGATGGCCAGAATTCTTGCAGCGATGTCCGGAGGCGTGGACTCCAGCGTGGCGGCCGCCCTGCTGATCGAGCAGGGGCACGAGGTGGTGGGCGCCTACATGAAGAACTGGACCAACGAGGAAGGCCTGCCCGGCGACTGTCCCTGGGAGCAGGACATCCGGGACGCCCGCGCCGTATGCGATTACCTGGGGATCGAGTTCCGCATCCTCGGCCTCATGGACGAATACCGCGACCGGGTCGTGGACTACCTGCTCGCCGGCTACCGGAACGGCGTGACGCCGAATCCCGACGTCATGTGCAACCGGGAGATGAAGTTCGGCGTTTTCCGCGAATTCGCGGCGGCGCAGGACTTCGACCTGGTGGCGACGGGGCACTACGCGCGGGCGCAGCGGCACGACGACGGATCGGTCGACATTCTGCGCGGAGCGCCGGGAAAGGATCAAACCTACTTTCTGGCTCTGCTGGAACAGGACCAGGTAAGACCGGCCTGTTTTCCCATCGGGCACCTGCCGAAGCCGGAAGTGCGGGCGGAAGCGAGGCGTCTGGGGATTCCCGTGGCGGAAAAGAAGGACAGCCAGGGGATTTGTTTCATCGGCGACATTCGGATGTCCGATTTTCTCGGCCACTACATCGAGGACGCGCCGGGACCGATCGTGACTCTCGCCGGCGATCGCGTCGGCGAGCACCGCGGACTCCATCTGCACACGCTCGGCCAGCGCAAGGGGCTGGGCGTGCCGTCGAACACCTACGGCAAGGCCTACGTGGTCGTCGAGAAGCGCGCCTCGACCAACGAACTCGTGGTCGCCTTCGACGAACCCGACACGCCGAAGCTATACGCGACCCGCGCCAGGGTGGGAAGCATTTCCACCGTCAACGAGCCCCTGTCCGCGGCGACCCGGCTGCTGGCACAGCCCCGCTACCGCTCGGAGGCGGTGCCGGTCGAGGCCGAGTTTCTCGACGAATCCACTGCGGTCCTTGTCTGGGAGCGGCCGCGGCGGGCGCTAACGCCGGGTCAGATATGCGCGTTCTACGACGGGGAGACGCTGCTCGGGGGCGGGATTTTCCAGGAAATTCTGCACCGTTGAGACGGTCAGAACGAGTCGCTGATCAGCTGCATGTAGCGCGATCCGCTGGGCGTCAGAGTCGCGCTGCTCCCGGTTCCCGTGATGCGTCCGGCCGTCAGGTTGGAGTGGTCTATCTGAGACTGCTTCACGAAGGTCACGGCGGGCTGGGACAGCTCCCGCTCGCTGGGACGGACTTCGAGCGGCACGCCAGTGGCGGCGAAGGCGAACTCCCAGCTTTTCGGGCTTTTCACCGTGTCGAGACCGCGGCCGAGAGACGGGTAGCGGCGGAGAAAGTCGAGGTTCCCCTTTTTCGGAATGAGCACCTTGTAGTGGATCTCGGTGTGGTTGGCGTGGAATTCGGCCAGGGAGATGTCGGGGTTCGAGCGGTGGGCTTTGAACAGCCCGGCGATGTCCATCCCCGTCAGGTTGAAGCCGTTGTAGATTCCGTGGTGGTTCGGGCTCGTGAAATGGCGGTCGAACCAGCGCTGGAAGCGATCGCTCAGGAGCACGCAAAGTTCGACGTGAACGTGCGCCCGTTCCCGGTTGATGCCCCGCCCGGTGTAGCCCATTCGGGCGATGGGTTCCCCGGCGGCGACCCGCTGTCCCGTCTCGGCTATGGCGCTGCTGAGATGGGCGTAGAGCGAAAAATACGGGCCTTCGCCCCAGTCGTGGTGAACCACCATGTAACGACCGTAGTTGCTGGTGGACGTGGAGGAATTCACGTAAACGACCGTCCCTTGCGCAATGGAGCGAACGTCGTCGAGCGGTTCACCGGCACTGTCCCGCCGAACGGGGCGGATGTCGATCCCTTCGTGGATCCGGGTGAAGACGATGCCGGCGCTGGTGCGCTTCTGGTTCCGGGAAAATCCGTAGGCGCCGCCTTCCCACGGTTTCGAGCTCACTCCCTCGAAATGGCGGTCGGTGTACATGTAGAACTTCGACGGATCGCTCGAGAAAATGGCGTCGTTTTCGGTGGGGAGCACCAGGCCGAGAGGGCCGGCCTGGACCGTGGAAAAGGCGGCAAAGAGGAAGGCGGAGAGGACGGCAAGGGGGGTACGCATGGGCAGAGGTTCGGGTGGGCAACTCGTTGGAAAAAATAATCGAAATCGGGATCGAAATCGGGATCGAAATCGAAATCGAAATCGAAAAGAAATGGCCTTTGGACCACGAAAAGCTTGATGTTTTACTGCTTGGCAATCGGCTTCGTAGCTTGGGTATAATCGAATTGGACCGTACGGCGGCGATGCCGAGCCGATCGGGGAAGCGAGGCTATGAAGTGCAGGAAGACTCCGCAGGATACGGAATCGATCCCGATTTCGATAGCGATTTCGATAGCGATTTCGATAGCGATGAATCAAATTTCCAACAAACGCATGGAGGTAACGCCTGACGGCGCACCTCATGATCGACGATATTTAAGTTATCTTAACAGAATGTTCCAGTTCATTCTACTCCACGACCGAGTGCGCCGGTACCCGGCCGCCGGGTACCGGGAGGAACGAAGAAGTTGGAAAAGAAATCTGTGACATTCAAAAACAATCCGAGCGAAGCGAGGGCGTATCCAAAATTTCCAAACCTGTTTTTTGCACGAACCTGGCGTTCGCCACACTAGTCCGGAAGAGCGAATTGCGGGCCGGGCTTCCCCTTGTAGTCGTCGACGTGCGGGAAGCGCTTTCTGAACTGCTGGAGATGGCGCTGCTGCAATCCGTCCCAGACCACGATGACACCGTCGTCGATCGGCTTGTCGATCAGGACGGCCTGGAGCACGGCGTCGGAACACCGAATGCCGAGGAGCTTCCCCTGGGTGGTGAGCGTGACGGCCTTGAGCTGGGTCGCGGCGTGGTCCTTCAGCTTGAAGGCGGCTCCGAAGGAAGTTCCTTCCCGCGACGTGAACGGATAGAACCAGGCGATGTCCTTGTCGGTGAAGGTGGGAATCTTGTCGAAAAAGTACTGGCGGTGGTCCTTGCCCAGCTTCACCGGCGTGATGAATTTCGGGTTGTCGGTCTTCTCGGCCTCGAGGTGGAAGGTGACGAGATAGATCTTGTATTTCTTGCCGGCGCCCGGGCACCACGTCGCCGTCGCGAGCAGCGCGATGAGAATCAAGAGTTTCCGAGTCATGGGGTATTAAAACGGGAAATGTCCCGTCTGGCAAGTCGCGTCCGCGCGCGGTCTCGCCGCGACCGGGAAAAGAGGCGTTTTTTTCATTGCCCGACTCGGCAAGATTCGCTAGATCAGGCGAGGTGGAGTATGTTACGATTCATCTCCCTCCCGATCCGAAAGGGGGAGGGCGACGAATTTTCACTCTCAGCAGAATTCAGAAGAACATGGCAGAAGAAGCGACAGAAACGACGGAAGCGGCGACGAACGACGACGTGAAACAGCACGATTTGCCCCAGAATTTGAATCGGCTCTACTTGAAGGCGGAAAGCGCGATGGAACTCCGGAACTGGAGCTACGCCGTCAGCCTTCTCCAGGCGATTCTGGCGAAGGAGCCCGGCTTTCTCGAAGGACGGAAGCGCCTGCGGCTAGCGGCGGTGAAAAACAACGAGGGCAAGCGGGGCGTGAAGCTGGGCGGAGAAGCTCTCAAGGTCATGAAAATGCAGGGCCAGGTGAAGAAGGACCCGATCAAGGTGATGAGGGATCTCGAAAAAGAGGTCCTCGGGAGCGATCCCTACAACCCGCAGGCCAACGAACTGCTCTACGACGCGGCGGTGGCGGCCGGTCTGCCGATGACCGGAGGGTTCGCCCTTCAGACGGTGATCGAAGGCGACCCGGACAATCTCAAGTTCTATCACAAGCTCGGCGATTTTTACTTGGAGCGGGAAGCTTTCGAAAAGGCCGCGGAGATTTTCGGCAAGATCGTGGACAAGGACCGCACCGATCTGATGGCGACCAAGAAATACAAGGACGCCACCGCCCGCGGCTCGATCGCCTCCCAGAAATGGGACAGCGAGGGAGACTGGCGCGATCTGTTGAAGGACCGGGACGCCTCGAACGAACTGGAGAGCAAGGGCCGCGCGGCGATGACGCCGGACATGCTCCAGGCGCAGGCCGACGCCCTGTCGGTCGAGTACGCCCAGGACCAGAACAATCTCGACGTGACCAAGCGTCTCGCTTCGACCTACGAGGAGCTCGAGCAATTCGAGTCGGCGCTGCAGTTCTACGAGTGGGCCTTCCACCTGAGCGGCAGCGACCCCTCGCTCGAGAAAAAGGTCGGTGCGCTGCGGGAGAAAGTGAACGTGGCCCACCTCGACAAACTGCGCGCCTTCGTCGAGGAGAATCCCGAACATCCCGACATCGAGCAGTACAAGGAAGAACTCGCGGAGGCGGAGAGAACGCAGATCGACGGGCTGATCGCGGAGTCGCAGGCCCGGGTCGACCGGAACCCGACCGACAACGAACTCCGCTTCGAGCTGGGCTCCCGTCTTTACACGGCCGGGAAATACCGCGAGGCCATCCAGCACCTCCAGCAGGCCAAGCGCAGTCCGAACCTGCGGATCAAGGTCATGAACATGCTGGGCCAGTGCTACGACAAGATGAACATGACCGACCTCGCGGCCAGCCAGTTCGAAGAGGCGATCAAGGAAATTCCGGTGATGGACGACACCAAGAAACAGCTTCTCTACAATCTGGGCCTCCTCTACGAGAAGCTCGGCAAGGAAGACAAGTATCTCGAGGTCCTCAAGGAAATCTACGCCGTCGATTACGGGTACAGGGACGTCGCCGAACGGGTCGAGGGGAGTTACGGGGGTTGACCCAATCTCCTACTCTTAATCTTAATCTTAATCCTTCTCCCTCCGATCATAACCGAACGGAGGGAAGGAACAAGGAAACCCCTGCCGCGGATTCCAGGATCTCTTTTTCTTTTTCTTTTTCCTTGTCCTTTTCTCGCAGCGGGGCCATCTGCCGGAAAAAGAAAAAGATATAGACAAGGAAAAAACTTCGACTTCGGGAAGAGGAACGCTCACTCGAACGTGAACGCTCCGTCGGAGACGTCTACCTTGATGACGTCGCCCTCTTTGAATTTCCCTTCGAGCAGGTCGAGGCTTAGGGAATCGAGCAGGCGGTGTTGAATGACCCGCTTGAGCGGACGCGCTCCGTAGGCGGGATCGTATCCCTCGGCCGACAGCTGTGCGATGGCGGCATCGCTCAGGTCGAGCTGCAGACCCTGCGCTTCGAGGCGCTTGACGACCCGAGCAAGCTGGATCTGGACGATGGTTTTCAGATCCTCTTCGCTGAGCCGGTCGAAGATGATGGTCTCGTCGACGCGGTTGAGGAATTCGGGGCGGAAATGGCCCCGGAGGGCTTCGAGAACCAGCGTTTTGCGACGTTCGGGATCGTTCTCCGAAAGGATGTGCTCGGAGCCGATGTTGCTCGTCATGATGATCACCGTGTTGCGGAAATCCACGGTGCGTCCCTTTCCGTCGGTGATGCGACCGTCGTCGAGCACCTGCAGGAGCACGTTGAAAACGTCGGGATGCGCCTTCTCGATCTCGTCGAAGAGAACGACCGAGTAGGGCTTGCGCCGCACCGTTTCGGACAGCTGGCCGCCCTCGTCGTAGCCGACGTAGCCGGGAGGCGCGCCGATAAGCCGGGCCACGGCGTGCTTTTCCATGTATTCGCTCATGTCGATGCGGATCATGGCGTTCTCGTCGTCGAAAAGGAATTCCGCCAGAGAACGCGACAGCTCCGTCTTGCCGACGCCGGTCGGGCCGAGAAACAGGAACGATCCGATGGGCCGGTTTTCGTCCTGCAGGCCCGCCCGGGCGCGGCGGACCGCGTTCGCCACCGCTTCCACCGCCTGCCGCTGGCCGACGACGCGTTTGCCGAGGCGTTCCTCCATGTTCACGAGCTTGGAGCGTTCGCCCTCCTGCAGGCGCGAAACCGGGATGTTAGTCCACGAACTGACGACTTGGGCGATGTCCTCCTCCGTCACTTCCTCCTTGAGAATCCGCGTCGCGCTCTGCTCGCCGTCCAGGTTCTCCTGCGCTTTCTTGAGCTCGGCCTCCTTGTCGGGAAGCAGGCCGTACTGGATCTCGCTGGCCCGGCCGAGATCGCCCTCCCGCTGCGCCCGCTCCAGTTCCGTCTTGAGATTCTCGATGGCCTCCTGAACGACGTTGGCCCGGTTGATTACCGCTTTTTCGTTCTGCCACTGGGCGCGGAGGGCGTCCGACTTTTCCTTGATGTCGGCGATTTCCTTTTCGACCTTCTCGAGCCGTTCCTTGCTGGCCTCGTCCTTTTCCTTCGCCATCGCCTGGCGCTCCATTTCGAGCTGCATGCCCTGGCGTTCGAGCTGGTCGATTTCCGTGGGAAGACTGTCCAGTTCGATCTTCAGGCGCGAGGCGGCTTCGTCGATCAGATCGACGGCCTTGTCGGGCAGGAAGCGGTCGGCGATGTAGCGGTCGCTGAGCGCGGCGGCGGCGACGAGCGCCGAGTCCTTGATGCGGACGCCGTGGTGGACTTCGTAGCGCTCCTTGATCCCCCGGAGGATGGCGACGGTGTCCTCCACGCTGGGTTCGTCGACCGTGACGGGCTGAAACCGGCGTTCCAGGGCCGCGTCCTTTTCGATGTACTTGCGGTACTCGTCGAGAGTGGTCGCGCCGATGGTCCGCAGCTCTCCGCGGGCGAGTTGAGGCTTGAGCATGTTCGACGCGTCCACCGATCCTTCGCTGGCGCCCGCCCCCACGATGGTGTGCAGCTCGTCGATGAAGAGAATGATCTCGCCCTCGCTCGAAGTGACCTCCTTCAAGAAGGCCTTGAGACGATCCTCGAATTCACCGCGGTATTTCGCCCCGGCGACCATCGAACCGATGTCCATGGCGATGAGCCGTTTGTTCTTGAGCGATTCCGGCACGTCGCCGCTGACGATGCGGCGGGCCAATCCCTCGGCGATGGCGGTCTTGCCGACCCCCGGATCGCCGATGAGCACCGGATTGTTCTTGGTGCGGCGAGAGAGGATCTGCATGACGCGGCGGATTTCCTCGTCGCGGCCGATGATAGGATCGATCTTGCCCTTGCGGGCGATGGCGGTGAGATCGGTTCCGTATTTCTCGAGAGCCTGGTATTTTCCCTCCGGATCCTGGTCGGTCACCCGCTGACTGCCGCGCACGCCGGCGACGGCCTCCTTCAGGGACGCTTCGTTCACGCCGTGTTGCTCGAGCAGGGCCTTCACGTCGGAGGAGCCTTCCCGAACCAGACCGATGAGGAAATGCTCGACGCTGGTGTATTCGTCCTTCATTTCGCCGCGAACCTTCTCGGCGGTGTTCGTGACGGCGCGAAGATCCGAACTCGTATAGACCTGCTGGCCGGCGTTTCCCTGAACCGCGGGCAATTTGTCGAGCAGGGCGTCGACCTCGCTCGAAAGGACGGACGGGTCGGCCCCGACTTTCGAGAGGATGGGCCGAGTCACTCCCTCCGGCTGTTCGAGGAGAACGGACAATACGTGCGTGCTGCTGAGTTCGGCGTGGTTTCGGTTGGCGGCGAGGCTCTGAGCAGCTTGAAACGCTTCCTGGAGTTTTAACGTGAACTGATTCGGATTCATGAGCGGTTGGTCGAAAGAGAATGCGGTCGTGCAGTATGCTGCACTTAGTCATTACGACCCGAACCGAATTGGGACGCAAGGCGGATTTTCGTCGGAATCAGGTGTCTCCGGTCAGAAAAGCAGCAAGCGGACGGCAGCGATCACCGAAAACCCGTAGAGAAGCCATCGGAAAACCTGCTGGGGTACCAGGTGGATCAACTGGCGTCCGAAGAAAATTCCCGCGATCAACGCCGGAAGCAGCAGCAGATTCAGGGTCAGCGACTCCGGGTTGATCAACTCCAGTTGGCCGAGAAACGGGACTTTGAATAGATTCAGCAACAGGAAGAGGCGGGCGCCGACCCCGAGGAAATCCTCCTTCTTCATCGAGTGAACCAAAGCGTAGATCGAGTAGACGGGCCCCGCCGCGTTCGCCAGCATGGTCGAGACGCCGATCAAGGCGCAGGTGATCCAGCGGAAAATCCGGGAGTCGGGAAGATGCTCGAGAAACTCCTTTTTGAATTCGCGGATCAACTGCAGGACGAACATCAACAGAATGATGCCGCCGATGACGCGGCGGGCGGTGAGATCTTCGATCGCGTCGAGCAGCAGCCAAGCGCCGACGATGGCCGCCAGCGTCACCGGCACCAGCGGCCAGACTCTCGTCCAGCTCGCATATTGACGGAAGAGCGGATAGACGATCAGGTCGCAGACGACCAGCATCGGCAGAATGATTCCGACGCTGTTCTTGGCGCCGAACAAATCGGCGATCAGCAGCACGTTGACGATCGCGAGTCCGGGGAAGCCCGTTTTCGACACGCCGAGGCAGAGCGCCCCGAGGCAGGCGAGGGCGAAAGCGGTCCAGGAGGCGTCGAAGGGCAGTTCCAAAAGCAGGGGCTGGGATACGCCGGGATTCCGAGCGAGGCAATGGGTTTTGCTCGGGGAGGAAGTAGCGGAAGATGTGAATCTTCCGAAACCCTGTCCGATCGACGGCTCGATCGCGGCGGGGCGTTTTCGCTGCTGGACAGCAGTATCCGGTTCGCCCGTCGAGGGCGGTTCGTCGGAACTTTGACAAGTTCCGTCGCTACGCGGACGGCGTAGCGAATCGGGCCTCAGCGAAAATAGCCCTTCCGATACTGCAGCGGGGTGATACCCGCGATTTTCTTGAACCGCTTCGTGAAATGGCTTTGATCGTAGAATCCCACCGCCGCGGCGATGTCGCCCATGGTCATCCGGGTGGTGGTGAGAAGACGCTGGGCTTCCTGGACCCGCAGGGAGAGTACGTATTCCATGGGCGAGAGCCGCAGCACGTTGCGGAAAAGGCGATTGAAGTGCGGCACCGACATCCCGGCAACACGGGCGAGTTCGCGGGCGGAAATCTCGTCGACGAAGTTCGAGTCGATGTATTCGATGGCGCGCTGCAAGTCGCCGAAGTAGACGCGCTGGTCCTCGGGCGTTTCGATCGGATACATGAGCCCGAGAAGACCGACGATCTCCCCCGCCGGGTCGCGGAGTGGAGACTTGCTCGAGAGGAACCACCCCGGCGTCCCGCGGATGGTGGGGACCAGCCAGATTTGATTGCGGATCGTTTTTCCGCTGTCGAAAACGACCCGGTCGTTGGCTTCGTAGGCGTCGCCGAGGAGCGCGGGAAAGAAGTCGCGGGCCCGCTTGCCGACCAGGTCCTCGGCCTTGATCCGGTCGTAGCGGATGCGGTGAAAGTCGTTGTTGTAGACGTAGCGGCTTTCGAGGTTCTTCACGAATAGACCAATGTTAGGCATCGCCGCCATCAGCTCGATGGGCTCGCGAAGTCCTGGGCAGCGGGCGAAAAACCGGTCTTGAAAGGTCGTCGTGTCGGATTCCGGCATGATCGGATTATACCAAAATCCCTTATCGCGTTACAAGACGCTTCGTTGCGAATCCCGTATGCTGGTTCACTCACCCGGAACTCCCGAGACCTTATGTTCGATTTTCTGTCAGAAAGCGGCGCCAACTTGTGCGGCCGCAAGCGATCCCGCCGCGAATTCCTCACGGTGGGCGCCCTCGGCCCCATCGGCCTTTCGCTGCCTCAGTTTCTCTCGGCGAAGCAGAAGGGCTACCTCAAGGGCGACGACTCGAAGTCGTGCATCATGATTTTCAATCTGGGCGGTCCGAGCCACATCGATCTGTGGGACATGAAGCCCGACGCGCCGGAAGAAATCCGCGGGCCCTTCAAGCCGATCCGGACGGCTTCCGACGAGATCGACATTTCCGAGATTTTGCCGCTGCACGCCAAGGTGGCGGACAAGTTTTCCCTGGTGCGCTCGTGCCATCACGAGGGCGCGGCGGTGCACGACGCGGGCTGGCAGATCATGCAGACGGGCCGGCGCTTCACCGGCGGGGTGCAGACGCCGCACGCGGGAGCGGTGGCCAGCTACCTGATGCCGGCGCGCAACGATTTGCCTCCCTTCGTGGTGTTGCCGGAGCTGATGGGACGCGGCGGAGGCAACCTGCCCAACGGCCAGGCCGGGGGATTTCTCGGAAAAGCGCAGGATCCCTTCGCGCTCATGGCCGATCCTTCGAAGCCCGATTTCCGGGTGCCCGACTTGCTGCCGCCGGACCAGATCGGGGCCTCGCGCCTCGACCGCCGTCGCCGCATGCGCGACCTCGTCGACCAGACGGTGAAGGATTTCGAGGCGAGCGAGGACGCCCGCCTGCTCGACGAGAATTTCCACTCAGCCTTCCGTCTGATGACCAGCGAGCAGGCCCGATCGGCCTTCGATTTGTCGAAAGAGCCGAAGTCGGTCCGCGAGCGCTACGGGATGAACCGCGTCGGCCAGTGCATGCTCCTGTCGCGGCGCTTGATCGAGAACGGCGTGCGCTTCGTGACGGTGAACACCTTCCTCACGGTTTTCAACGAGTTGTCCTGGGACATCCACGGCTCGAAGCCCTTCATCTCCGTGACCCAGATGAAGGAACTGGTCGCGCCCATGTACGACCAGGCCTATTCCGCGCTGCTCGAGGACCTGCACCAGCGGGGCATGCTCGACGACGTGCTGGTGGCGGGCGTGAGCGAGTTCGGCCGCACCCCCAAGGTCAATCCCGCAGGCGGGCGGGATCACTGGCCGCAGTGTTTCACCTGCTCCTTCGCCGGCGGCGGGGTCAAGGGCGGCCAGGTCGTGGGCAAGAGCGATCCCATCGGCGGCTTTCCCGCGGAGCGACCCGTGGATCCGGGCGACATCGTGGCGACGGTCTTCAAGTCTCTCGGCTTCGATCTGGAAACGCACCTGCCGGGACCTTCCGGCCGACCTTTTCCCATCGTCGATTTCGGACACGAACCGATCCACGAACTTTTCGGATGACGACGCGATTTTTCTTCTCTCTTTTCCTTCTCGCCGGTTTTTCGTTGGCCGCGGCGGACGAGGTCGCCATTCTGCCGGAGACGATTTCGCTGAGCGGCGCCGAAGCCCGCCAGCACGTCCTCGTGATGAAACGGAGCGGCGGGCAGTACGTGGGCGAGACGGAGTCGGCGGAAATCACGAGCGACAACCCGGAAGTCATGTCGCTGGTCGACGGAGTGCTCGTCCCGAAGAGCAACGGCTCGGCTACGCTCACGGCGAAGACGCCGGACGGTGTCGCCACCAGGAAAGTCGAGGTGGACGGCGTCGGCGAACCGTTCGAATGGAGCTTCGCGCGGCACGTGCTGCCGGTCATGACGAGGCAAGGGTGCAACATGGGCTCCTGTCACGGCGCGGTCGCCGGCAAGGGAGGGTTCCGGCTCAGTCTTCGCGCCTACGATCCGCCGCGGGATTTCTACAACATCACCCGCGAAGCCCGCGGTCGCCGTGTCGAGACGGCCGAGCCGGCGCGGAGTCTCGTTCTCACCAAGCCGACCATGGCGACGCCTCACAAGGGCGGCAAGCGGCTCCACCCGAGTTCGCGCGACTACCGGATCCTGGCGGAGTGGATCGCCAACGGCGCGGCGCCTCCTTCGGACGAGGAGGCGGCCATCGAGCGCATCGAGATCCTCCCTCCTCTCTCCATTTTGAAAAAGGGCGGCAAGCAGCGGGTGCTGGTAACCGCCTACTACGACGACGGCAGCAGCATGGACGTGACCGACTGGGCGAAGTTCGCCTCGGCCGACGAAGCCATCGCCATGGTCGACGAGGACGGCGAGGTCGAGATCGTGGGGAATGGGGAGGGCGCGGTGACGGCCCTGTATTCGAGCAAGGTCGCGATCGCCCGATTCCGCTCCCCCTTTCCGAATTCGATTCCGCCCGAAGTGTTCGCCGCCGCGCCGAGGGCCAACCTGATCGACGACCTCGTCCTGACGCAGCTCGAGCAACTCAACCTGAAACCGTCCGGTCGCAGCTCCGACGAGACCTTCGTCCGGCGGGCGTTTCTCGACACCATCGGCATGCTGCCCACGGCCGAGGAAACCCGAGCCTTTCTCGCCGACGAGAAGCCGGACAAGCGGGAGCGGCTCGTCGACAGTCTCCTGCAGCGCGAGCCCTTCGTCGACTACTGGACCTACCGCTGGTCCGACGTTTTCCTGGTGAACGGGAACCTCCTCCGGCCCCCCGCGGTGAAGGCCTACTACGACTGGATTCGCGACAGCGTGGAAACCGACCAGCCCTGGGACGAAATGGTCAGGGAAGTGATCACGGCGAAAGGAAACAGCACGGAGGACGGCGCGACCAATTTCTACGCCGTGCACCAGGATCCCGAGACGATGGCCGAGAACGTGAGCCAGGCCTTTCTGAGCCTGTCGATTGGGTGCGCCAAGTGCCACGATCACCCGCTTGAGAAGTGGACCAACGACCAGTACTACGCCTTCGCCAATCTCTTCTCCAGGGTGCGCGCCAAAGGCTGGGGAGGCGATCAGCGCAAGGGGGAAGGCGAGCGGACTCTGTACGTCGAGCCGCGCGGCGACCTGATGCAGCCGCGCACCGGCCAACCGCAGATCCCGGCGCCGCTGGACGGAGAGCCGATCGATCCGGACGCCGAAGGAGACCGACGCGAAGCGCTGGCGACCTGGCTGACCTCGGCGGAGAATCCCTACTTCTCCCGTTCCGTCGCCAACCGCGTTTGGGCCGCCTTTTTCGGGCGCGGGCTGGTCGACCCGGTGGACGACCTGCGGGCCTCGAATCCCGCGAGCAACGAGCCGCTGCTCGACGCCTTGGCCGATCACCTCGTCGAGCACGATTTCGACCTCAAGGCGCTGATGCGCCTGATCCTTCTCAGCGAAACCTATCAGCGCAGCGGCGAGGTCCTTTCCGAAAACCGGGACGACACCGAGTACCTCTCGCGCCACTACCCGCGCCGGTTGATGGCCGAAGTGCTGCACGACGCCATCGCCGGCATCACCGGCGTGCCGTCCGTTTTCGAGAACGTGGCGCTCAAGGACGGAAGCGTCGAGAAAACAGAATTCTACGATGAAGGAACGAGGGCGCTGGAACTCTTCGACTCCTCGGTGCAGTCGTATTTCCTGGAAACCTTCGGTCGGAACGAGCGCGAGATCACCTGCGAGTGCGAGCGTTCGAATCAGCCGAGCATGGTGCAGGTGCTGCACCTCTCCAACGGGGATACCCTGAACGACCATCTGGCCAGTCCTGACGGCGGGGTCGCGGCTCTGTTGGAATCGGGAAAGTCGAACGAAGCCATCGTGGACGAAGCTTACATGATGACCCTTTCGCGCCGCCCCACGCCGCGGGAGAGCGAGGGCTTGCTGGCCGAACTGAGTCAAGCCGACGAGTCGGAGCGCCGCCTCGTGGTCGAGGATTTGTTCTGGGCGCTGATGACTTCGCGGGAGTTTCTCTTCCAACACTGAGATGGAAAAAACGAAGCGAATCAAACCCTGTCTGCTGACGCTGTCGACCCTGTTCGGTTTCGCCGCGGGCACCGCCGCGGGCACCGCCGCGATCGACTACCACGCCGACATCGCGCCGCTGCTGCGCGACTATTGCGCGGGCTGCCACAACGAGTTCGACTACGAAGCCGACTTCTCGGTCGAGACCTTCGGAGCGCTGATGGAAGGAGGCGAGTCGGAGAACGAGACCATCGTCGTTCCGGGAATGCCGTCCGAGTCCTTCCTTTTGAAAACCATTCGTCACGAGACGGACCCGGCCATGCCGCCTGAAAAAGAGCCGCAGCTCGGCGAAGAGGAAATCGCGCTGATCGCCCGCTGGATCGAGGAAGGCGCCGAGGGCCCCGCGCCGGAAGACGACGCTTCGATTCTTTCGACCCTGAACGTTCCCGACATTCCGGCGAGCGGAAACGCGGACAAGCCCGTCACCGCCGCGGAATTTTCACGGGACGGCAAGCATCTCGCGCTGGCCCGTTTTTCGGAGGTCGAGTTGCAGGACGCGAAAACCCGGAAGACCCTTCGCCGTTTCGCCGGCGAAGACGGCAAGGTCAACGCGGTCCATTTTTCGCCCGACGGGCGACAGCTGGTCGCGGCGTCGGGCATCGCCGGCCTCAAGGGCGCGGCCACGATCTGGAACGTGGAAACGGGAGAGAAAGTGCGTCGCCTCGGCGACGAGACCCACCGCGACATTCTTTTCGACGCGGAGTTTTCGCCCGACGGGAAGCTGCTGGCCACCGCCGGCTACGATCGCGTCATCCGGCTCTGGGAAGTGGAGAGCGGGAAGCACCTGCGCAAGTTTCCCAGTCACAACGGGGCGGTCTTCGACCTGGCGTTCTCTCCGGACGGTTCGGTGCTCGCGAGCGCCAGCGGCGACTCGACCGGAAAGATCTGGCAGGTGGCTTCCGGCGAAAGACTCGACACGCTGAACCAGCCGCAGGCCGAGCAGTTCCGCATCGATTTCACGCCGGACGGCAAGTTCATCGTGGGCGTCGGAGCGGACCACCGCATTCGCCTGTGGCGTTTTCTCTCGAAGACGAAACCCGGCATCAACCCCGTGGTCGAATCTCGGTTCGGGCACGAGGACGCCATCGTCGACATGGCCCTGTCGCGCGACGGCAAGTGGCTCGTCACGACGTCCGCCGATCGCGCCCTGAAGCGCTGGAGCTTGCCGGGCCTGGAGCAGATCGAAGCCTACGAGGCGCAGCCGGACGTCGTTTCGGCGCTGGCTTTTTCGCCGGTGGACGGCGCTCTCGAGGCGGGCCGGATGAACGGCTCGACCGAACGCTACGAGACGGCCGACCCGGCGACGGTGGCGGGTAAAGACTCCAGGGACGAACCGGGCGGGAAGCACGAACCGGCCGAAGGCTCCGGGGAGGCTGGCGCGGACGAGCCAGCGGGAGAGGTCGCCACCATCGCGGAAAAAGAAGACGGCCCGCTCCAAACCCTGACGATGCCGTCGGTGGTCGAAGGCGTCGTGGACGAACCGGGCGACGTCGACGAGTTCCGGTTTTCCGCGGAGGCGGGAGAAGAGTGGGTATTCGAAGTGGACGCGGCCCGGTCCGATTCCGCACTCGACTCGAAGATCGCCGTGCTCACCGCCGAGGGCGAGCCGGTGGAGCGGGTGGTGCTGCAGGCGGTTCGGGATTCCTGGCTGACCTTCCGGGGCAAGGATTCGACCACGTCCGGCGACTTCCGGATCCACAACTGGCGGGAGATGGAGCTGAACGAGTTTCTCTACGTGAACGGGGAAGTGGTCAAGCTGTGGCACTACCCCCGGGGACCCGATTCCGGGTTCCTCGTCTATCCGGGCTTCGGATCGCGTCACACCTTTTTCGAAACGACGGCGCTGGCCCATCCGGTGGGGCAGCCTTGTTACATTGTCAGGGCCCTTCCGCCGGGCTCCGAACCCAATCCCAACGGCTTGCCCGTCTACCGGCTCTACTACCAAAACGACGACGAATCGCGGCGCGAGCTGGGAACGGACTCCAAGCTCGCCTTCGTTGCTCCTGAGGCCGGCGACTATCTTGTCCGCATCGGAGACGTGCGCGGCTTCGGAGGCCCCGGTTTCCACTACAAGCTCGCCGCCCGGCGGTCCATGCCGGACTTTTCCGTGTCGGTGGGCGGCAAGAACCCGAAGATCAGCCCGGGAAGCGGGAAGGAACTGGAGTTCGGCGTGAAGCGCGTGGACGGCTTCGACGGTCCCGTCGAGTTGGTGGTCGAGGGACTTCCCGAGACCCTGTCGATCACTTCGCCGCTGACGATCGAGGCGGGGCAGGATCGGGCCTTCGGCGTGTTGAACGCCACGGCCGCCTTCGAAGGCCTCGCGGAAGAGGAGGCGAAGCGGATCGAAGTCGTCGCCAAGGCGGAAGTCCGGGGCGAAGCCGTCGAGAAATCGCTGGGCGATTTAGGAAAGATCGAGCGGGGAGACGACGCCAAGGTGCTGGTGGAGATTCATCCCGACGGCGAGAACGGTCGGCCGGCGAAAGACGGCGTTCTGGAGTTTGCGATCCGGCCGGGTGAAACCATCACGGCCCGGGTGGTGGCGCATCGGCTCGGGCTGGAGTCGAGAATCGATTTCGGCAAGGAGGACGCGGGACGCAATCTGCCGCACGGCGTCTACGTCGACGACATCGGTCTGAACGGTCTCATGATCCCCGAGGGGAAGTCCGAACAGCGATTTTCCCTGACGGCGGCGGACTGGGTTCCCGAGACGGTCCGCGTGGTTCACCTTCGCACCACGGCCGACGGACAGCAGGGGAGCCGCCCGGTTCGGCTCAGGGTCGTGGCCGAAAAGAACGTGGCCGAGAATTAGTTTTTCGCCACTTCCAGATCGCAGACGACGATCCGGTGTTCCGAAGCCGGATTCACGCGGGCGGTCGCCTTCAATGGAGCGAGATTCTCGGACACCCAAACCTGGTCGAGTCGCAGGACGGGATACTCGGAAGGAAAGGTGTTGCCCCATCCTATTCCCGCTTCGCCGAAAGCGTCGAGCATGTCGGTGTTGGCGAGAGGGCGGAAGGCGTCGTCGCCGGGCGGCGTGCCGAATCCGCCGGACACGATCCGTCCGGACTTCTCTCCGGTGAGTTCGTGGACCCCGAGGTAGTTGCGGATCAGTCGCCGGTTTTTGCGTCTGGCCTCGATCAGTTCTTCCCAGACGTCGGGGTGCCACATGTCCAGCCGCGGGGCGCATCGCTCGAGGTCCAGGTTGGTAATGTCGATGGTGACTCCTGCGCGGGTACGAAGCCTGACGTGCAGGGTGGTGCTTTCGGGTTCCGCCAGGGTTTCGCGGAATTCTCCCCGCGCGAGAATGGCGTTGCTTTGGTTGACGGCGACGGACCGGTTCGTGCCGAACAACTCGTCCGCGAAACTTTGCAGGACGCTCTCGTCGGGGGCGTTCTGGACGATGACGATGTCGGGCTCCAGTTCCAGCACCTTGCGGAGTCCCTCTTCGCTGGCGTTTGCCTCCACATTGACCACCCGCAATCGCCCGGGAGTCGGCGGATCCCGGCTCTCTTCCGAGTCGGAGTTGTTCTGCAGAAACACCGCCAGTTCTCTGGCGAGCCCGTGCGTTTCCTCCGAGAACCCGATCCCGGTGATCAGCCAGACGCAGAAGACGAAAACGGACAGGAAGCCGCGGAAGAAAATCCAGCAGAGCAGCGACGCGAACATGCCCATCACCGCCCAGCCCCAGATCGGAACGAGGGTGATCGGCGTCACCGGGTCCCACCGGTTCAGCATGCAGATGACGACGCCGATGTAGATCAGCAACAGGATCAATGGGAGGAATACCGCGAGGAATTTCTGAATCTTTCGCCACATGAAGGAAGACGCCGTTCGGAGTTCGCCACCTTATCGCAGAATCCGTGTTTTGCCCGAGGGAATTCCGCGCTTGCGAAGGGTTCGTTGTCGCGTTGGTTTGGCACCATGCTCGACGATCTCAAGAACGAGGTGCTGCAGGCCAACCTCATGCTGGTGACGGAGGGACTGGTTCGCCTCACCTGGGGGAACGCTTCCGGCGTCGACCGGGACAAGGGCTGTTTCGTGATCAAGCCGAGCGGGGTCGCCTACGAGAACCTGACCGCCGACGCGATGGTCGTCGTGGACTTCGAAGGCGAGGTTGTGGAGGGTACCCTCAGGCCCTCCTCCGACACCCCGACGCACCGCGTTCTCTACCGCGAGTTTCCCGAAATCGGCGGGATCGCCCACACGCACTCCGTCCACGCCACCGCGTTCTCCCAGGCCGGCGTGGAGCTTCCCTGCCAGGGGACGACGCACGCCGATCACTTTCACGGCACGGTCCCCCTCGTCCGGGAATTGAGGTCGGACGAGGTGGCCGAGGACTACGAGACCAACACCGGCGTGGCCATCGTGGAGTGCTTCCGCGAGCGGAAACTCGACCCGGCCGCCATGCCGGCCTGCTTTCAGAAATACCACGCGCCTTTCACCTGGGGCGAGTCCGCCGTCGACGCGGTGCAGAATTCCGTGGCGCTGGAAGTCTGCGCGGAAATGGCACTCGGCACGTGGCGGCTGAACCCCGATCAGGACGACCTGCCGTCCCACCTTCTCGAGAAGCACTTCGGGAGGAAGCACGGCGCCGGCGCCTACTACGGGCAGGGTTGAGCCGGCTTTACTCCAAGACGCTCGCGCGAAAATCAGACGTCGCTCCGCAACCGCGTCAGCGTTTTGGAGTGCGGGCAGTCCTCTGCCGCTTTCCGAGCTACCCCGAGGCGCTCGAGGGGCCGTTTCACCTCCGAGCGACCGTGTGCCCCCAAAGCGCCGGAAGACCGGACGCACTCCAAGACGCTCGCGCGAAAATCGGACGTCGCTCCGCCGCCGCGTCAGCGTCTTGGAGTGCGGGCAGTCCTCTGCCGCTTTCCGAGCTACCCCGAGGCGTTCGGAGGGGGTGTCCGGATCTAAGCAAAACGATCCGCTGCGGTCTCCTGCTCTGACCGGACGCAGAGGTCGTAGAGGTGTCCGTAGACCTCTTCGGCGCGGATGGCGGCACCGTTTTCGAGACCGGGAAAACGGCCGCCGAGGATCGGATGGTCGTTCCGGTCGGCGGGGACGCGGCCGTGCGAGCCTTTGACCAGGCCAGCGTCCAGCGGAATGACGTCCATGAGCATTCGGAAGCCGAGGGCCTTGCGCAGGAGCTTGCCGGCCACCTTCAGCCGGGGAAAACGGATTTTCGGGTCGACGAAGAGTTCCGCGGGATCGTAGCCGGGCTTGCGGTGTATGTCGACGCAGCGGGCGAAATCCGGGGCCTTCCGGTCGCTTTTCCAATAGTAGTAGGTGAACCAGCTCCGCTCGTCCGAGACTACGACGAAATCGCCGCTTCGCTCGTGAAGCAGGCCTCTGGCCCGCTGCTCGTCGCGGTCGAGAACCTCGGCGACTCCCGGCGTTCCCTTCAGAAGTTCGGCGACCTCGTCGACAATGGAGGGATCGTTCACGTAGACGTGGGCGACCTGGTGGTCGGGAATCGCGAAGGCGCGGCAGCTGCCGAGATCGATCACCTCACGCTTCAGTTCGTCGCGCCAGTCGAGCCAGCCCTTTTCGCGGAAAACGCGGTTCAGGTGCACGGGGCGGTCCACGGCGGTGATGCCGTATTCGCTCAGCAAAACCACCGCCACCCCGCGATTCTCGAGATGGGTCGCGAGATCCTCGACGACCCGGTCGATGGCGCGGAGATCTTCCCGGATGGCGGGATGGTCGGGACCGAGGCGCTGCAGGTTGTAGTCGAGGTGGGGCAGATAGACCAGATTGAGATGGGGAGAAAAGCGGTCTTCGAACCATTTCGCGGAGCGGGCGATCCACTGGCTCGAGGCGAGGCCCGCCATGGGGCCCCAGAAGGCCGGAAAAGGGAAGTCGCCGAGCTTGCGCTTGATCTTCTTGCGCAGTTGCATCGGCCGGGTCTGAACGTCGAACACCTTCTTTCCGTCCGCGCGATAAATGGGACGCGGCGTGATCTGGTAGTCGGCGGTGGAATACATGTTGTTCCACCAGAAAACCTTGGCGCAAGTGTAGGCGGGATCGAAGTCCTCGCGGACGTGTTCCCACAGCTTCCGGCCCTGGACCAAGTGGTTGGACTGTTTCCAGCAGCGGTGTTCCGCGTAGTCGCGGTCGTACCACATGTTGGCGACGATGCCGTGGTCGCCGCAGGATTTTCCGGTCAGGAAGGTGGCCTGCATCGACGAGGTCACCGCGGGCAGGGATGGGGTGACGTGGACGAGCTTGGTGTCCCCCCGGGCGAGAAACTTGGAGATGAACGGCGTGTCCGGCCCGAGGTGGCGAGGGGTCAGGCCGACGACGTTGAGGATGGCGGTGCGGGGAATGGCGGATTCGTCTTTGCTCACGGTGGACTCGCGGGTTGTGCGAAAGCTACAACCGCGTCGGCGTGAATGCCAGAGCGGGTTGGAGGCGGGGAGAGGAACGTCCAACGTCCAACGTCCAACGTCCAACGTCCAACGTCCAACGTCCAACGTCCAACTTCCAACTTCCAACTTCCAACTTCCAACTTCCAACTTCCAACTTCCAAC
>JBBDRG010000043.1:0-36112 GCA_040905585.1 Verrucomicrobiales bacterium | reverse complement strand
CTGTTAAAAACGGAAATCAAGCACAAAATATAAGGAATTCCGAAATACCTAAACAAGAACTAACAATATCGACCCGAAATCGGCTAAACTATTACACATTCAGGACCGGTGTTCCGGGGTCAGGCAACATTGCTTGACAATGTTTCCGCTGGTCCATCGTCTTCGGTGGTCGACCAACAGAGAAAGACGATAAATGTTGCCTGAATGGCCCCGCCGCCGCCGCCATGGCCCGCACCGTCCATACCGAATCCCCCGCCCTCGCCGACTACGGCATCGGCGCCGCTTCCATCAACCCGGAAAGCCGCCACCGCCGAGATCAAAACCGCCTTCGCCCGCGCCGACCGCTTCCTGCGGCAGCGGTTGGATCCGCTCGCGGCTATGTTGGCGACCGATTGGCCCGAATTCGCCGTGGATTATCGGACACGAGAAGAATTGTGGACTCTGGAGGGAAATAGGTCGACGGCGACTCGCTGGGCGGAGTAAAAACCGCAGACTTGAAAAGCAAGCGGGCGAATCTTACACTTTATAATCATGGATTGGGAAGGCTGTGACGCAGTGGAGTCCCGCCCCGACAAGATGAGCGGTGCGGCGGGTTTCGTCGGCACGAGGATACCGGGTTCCACTCTTTTCGAGAATCTCAATGTTCCGGGGTCAGGCAACATTGCTTGACAATGTTTCCGCTGGTCCATCGTCTTCGGTGGTCGACCAACAGAGAAAGACGATAAATGTTGCCTGAATGGCCCCGCCGCCGCCGCCATGGCCCGCACCGTCCATACCGAATCCCCCGCCCTCGCCGACTACGGCATCGGCGCCGCTTCCATCAACCCGGAAAGCCGCCACCGCCGAGATCAAAACCGCCTTCGCCCGCGCCGACCGCTTCCTGCGGCAGCGGTTGGATCCGCTCGCGGCTATGTTGGCGACCGATTGGCCCGAATTCGCCGTGGATTATCGGACACGAGAAGAATTGTGGACTCTGGAGGGAAATAGGTCGACGGCGACTCGCTGGGCGGAGTAAAAACCGCAGACTTGAAAAGCAAGCGGGCGAATCTTACACTTTATAATCATGGATTGGGAAGGCTGTGACGCAGTGGAGTCCCGCCCCGACAAGATGAGCGGTGCGGCGGGTTTCGTCGGCACGAGGATACCGGGTTCCACTCTTTTCGAGAATCTCAAGGCCGGTGCCACCATCGACGAGTTTCTCGAATGGTTTCCCGGCTCCGACCGGAGCCAGATCGAGGAGGTTCTGGATTTCGTGGCCGGAACCGAACAGGCGGCGTGAAAATACTATTCGACCAAGGAACGCCGCTCCCGCTACGGACATTTCTGCCGGAAGGCTCCGTCACGACCGCCGCCCAGCGCGGGTGGAGCGATCTTGCGAACGGCGATCTGATCGCCTTGGCCGAGGGAGATGGTTTCGACGTGCTCGTCACGACTGACACGAACTTGAAAGACCAGCAAAATCTATCGGACCGCAGGATCGCCATCGCTGTCGTCCTCCAGCCTGCATGGCCGCTCTTGAAGAAAAGAGCCGTCGAGGGCGCCGAACGCATCGAAGCGCTCGAAGCAGGCGGCCTACGCGGAAATCTAGCCCGGTGCCGCCATTCATGAGCGGAAAGCCGTTACCGCCGAGATCAGAGCCGCTTTCGCCGACGCCGACCGCTCTTCCGCCAGCGGCTGGATCCGCTGGCGGCGATGTTAGGGACCGATAGGCCCGAGTTCGCGGTGGATTATTGAAATTCGAGGAAGATTGTGGACTCGGGAGGCCCGAAAGGGCGTTGAAGTAATTCTCGGACAGATTTAATGACCTTCGGCCAATTCCAGACACGGTTATAATTCGATTATTCCAGATCTCGAATTCATCGACCAATCAACTGATTTCGCCCCCTCCCGGGAAAGGACCTTCAACTTCAACAATAAGTTCCGATGCTATGACAGAGGCAATTCCATAAGCCTCATCGGAATCGCGAATTTCTGCCCTCAGCTGCGGAACTTCACAGTGACCAGGATTATTCGCGCTCGGAGTGGGGACAACCTCGACCCCTGCGGCTCGAAGATCGCCGACTCTCAGAACTGCAACAAAGTAACCATGAGGGGATCTGCCGCTTGCAGCATCCTCGCTCGCAGTCCTAAATTTTCTGCGCGTCAACGAGATACCAGTTGAGTCTTTCCGGTTTGGCCGAAATGCTTCAAGCGAAACCGGATCATCCGCAATAGAAGCGTCGACCCAGCCTGTCTTGACTGGAATGCGCCGGAGCACAACCTCATCGTCCGCAATCGGCTCCGTCAAATCAGCCTGAGCCGATAGCCCCATCGATTCAACTATTCAATGAGGTGACGTGATACAACTCGGTTTTCGTCCAGGACAAGTAGTTCGCCGCTGCCGTCTTCGTAGAATTCCACCAAGACTTTCCCACATTGGCCACTCTGCTCAAAGACAATTCCTCCATCCCCATTGGGAACGGTCCTGGTAGGCGTAACTTCACCGTGCTGCCCCATCATTCGAGCAAAGGAAATAGCCGACCTGAGTGATTGGGCAGAAGGAGGAATAAAGTCTTCATCTCCCTCCGACTCTTGAATGATAACTTGCTGCGCCCGGAGTTCTAAGATGACTTTGCCCCAGCCATCGAGCGGCCGAGGACTCCAAAAATACTGCTCCAAGTCGCCGTACTCAAAGCGGGAAATACCTGTCCGCACGTGACTCTCATAGCGAGTCCTAAGCGAACCCAACGGCATTGTCTCTCTTTGGCGACTAATCGCTACTGGGCTTACGTTTCGATCATTCTTCAGTACGCTATTCATTCTTCTAATCCCCAAGTTTTGTGTGCAACTTCCGACGTTATTTCTTTAAAGTATTTCACGATTGCCTCACGCCCCAGATCTAAGCCTTTCGTTAGAGGATCGCCCTTACGAATCGGCCCCCTTGCGGTGAGAACGAGCATCAGGGCAGTAGAAGAGTCTCGATCCGCATGAGCGACGTGGACATGAAGCCTTCCCTGCTCTCCTGGAAGCTGAAAGTGCCAGTTTGTGCTGAAACTTTCCAAATCAGCAAGCGTAGATCGCCACGGAATGCCAAAAGAAGAACTGAATATTTGTGCCCAATCATCCGGAGTTTCCCAAAGAGTCCCCTGCCGAATCTCGTTCACATAAGTGATTTCCCATTGAAGCAAAACTGGCGCCCCGAGGCTCCGACTCTTCAAGTATTCAACAAAGAATTCCCACTCTGCCTCGAATTCTGCTCTTACAGGCTCATACCTTGGATACTCGGCACCATCTGTCTTGATCCAGCTGAAATCAAAGCCGTTCTTTTGAAGCTGAATCGCCCGGGACTGGTCTTTCTTGAAAATTGTAAGCCGAGAGGACGGATCTTTCGTCAGCTTCAAGTCCCTGCGAAAACCCCACGACTTATCGAACCGCTCAATCTGACGTTCAACCGGCCTAGAATCCTCCACCTCCGACCAATCGTCAGGGAGAGCACTCCAGTAGGCTCCAAGGTTAGCGTTTGAGAAACCTTCAAGGGTCTCAAATGAAAGCCCGAGGACCGTCTCAATCACCGGAGGAGCGTTGAAGGAGGGAGTTTCGTTGGATTTTAGCTCTTCTGCCATTCGATCGAGGGAGCGAGGAATCTGCTTGAGTTCTAAGGCCTTTCGGGAACTGAAAGCAACCAATTCTTCCAGAAACCAGCTATCCCACTTCAAGTTCCCCGTTTTTCACGGATACGGTGATTCCGTATCCTCGGATCTCTTCCTGATGTTCTGAAATCCAGGATCTAAGGATGAAGGCGGCGACATCGGACCTGTCCCGCCCTTTGATTCCAACGAGTCGGTCAATCACGTGCGACGTGTAAGTCTCCACTGTCGCTTGGAGGGGATGGCTGTTTTCGGCTTTCTGCCTTGGCATAAGGCAACAATAAAAACAATATTTCAAATGGTCAAATACAGTATTTTTTGGACTTGCAGCCCAAGTCTCTAACAAACGGGATAGAAATTCTCGCCAGAATCTACGCGAAGGTCGGCAGCAACTGCCTTTGTTCCAGGTTTCACGCCTCCAACACCCGGGCCGGGTTTCAATATGGCGGTTGAATTGATGATTTCTTCATGAAGTCCACTCCGAATCCGAAGGGGGCGTGGCGGGAGAGTGCTGGGGGGAGAAATTCCCAAGGGACAGGACCCGGAAATTCGGGATTCAGGTGAGGCCCGGCAAATTCGCTACGCAGCCATCGATCTCGCGGTGGACCTGACGGAGCGCGGAGACGAGGCCGTCGGCGTGGATCTGGCGCTGCTTGGCAGTGAGCGGGGACGCGATGCGGAGGCGAATGCCGGCGACTTTTTGGCGGAGGTGGGGAGTTTTTGAGTTTCAATTTGAGAATCGTAAAATTGACACTTTGAGAAACTTCGCTGACATTGCTTCATGAAAACCGTTTCCGTGCGGGAAATGAAAGCTCACTGGGCCGAGATTGAAGATCAGGTTGCCCGAGGAGAAACGTTCGAGGTGTTGAATCGGGGGAAGCCGGTCGTCCGAATTGTCTCTGCCGGTCCCCGTCGGCTCGTGAAATGGGACGACCATCTCGCGACAGCTGCCCGCGTCGTTGGGAAAACCGGGCAGGAAATCGTGGAGGCGGACCGGGAGGGACGCTGGTGATCTATATCGACACCAGCGCTCTGGTAAAACTGTACTTTCTCGAGGAGGGATCGGACTTCGTCCAGTCGCGAGTCAGCGCTCAGGACGATCCGCTTCCGATTTGGGAACTTCAGGAGGCGGAACTCGCCAATGCCCTCCACCTGAAGGTCTTTCGGAACGAACTGACGTTTGAAGAGGCCGGGAATCAACTGGGTCATTTCCGTGACCGGGTAAAGCGAGGACTCTATTTCTTTCCCGAGATCCATCGTGCCGACCTCATGGATACCTTCCATCGCCTCAGTCGGGAAACTCCCGGGACCGGATGCCGGACGATGGACATCCTTCACGTGGCCTGCGCTCTCCAAATCGAGTCCTGCCGGTTTCTTACTTTCGATGAAAGGCAGCGCGGTCTTGCCGGACTCGCCGGACTGCCGCTGATCGAGCCCGGGGAGGCTTGAAAGAACGGATCGAGTCCCTGTCCCGTTTCCGGTCGCGACTGGCGGCGGCGGCGACTGCGGGAGCGCCGGGCAGCGGTCAAGGCGCCTCGGACGGGCTCAAAAGGGCAAGAATGGCCGCCATGCACTCGTTCACCACGCGATCCAACGCGTCGGCTTCGGTGTTGTCGACCTGCCGCCAGACGACACCGCGCTGCCGGAACAATTCGCAAACCTCCGGGGCGCACCGGCTTCTTTGGCGGGCATTGCCTTCGGCACCCGTCATCGCGGATTCATCGGGCGGGCCGCCCAGCAACCCCTCGATGTCCTGCTCCGAGAGCGCGGGAGAGCAGAATTTTGTCCCGAACCGGGTCAGAGCAGCGCGCAGCTCCGCCTCGGGCAATGCGGTCAGGCGGTCGCGCACGTCCCGCGCGCGGGCCATCCTGTCCGTCCCTTCCAGGAGAACAAACTTGGGTTTGCCGCGATAGATGCGCCTTAGCTCCAGCACTCCGGGCTCGGCCACGAGATGGAGGACCAGATCGGGCAGCAGCGGCCGCGGCAAAACCGGGACATGCCCGGCGTCCATGCGCAGGCGCAGCATGCCCTGATCCACCAATGCCACCTTTACGCCTTTTGCCAGCGCCCTCCGGCCGATGCCCATGCTGGAAAACGCGTGCTTCCAGGCGGCAAAGCTGCCGATCTGCGGCCGCGTTCGGGAACCCCGCCATGCGGCGAGAAAAGAGCGCGGATGCGATGCCAGCCAGAACCGACGCTGCATGCGCGTCCAGCGCCGGCGGCGGCGCGGTTGATCCTTTTCCGGCATGGCGGCGACGGCATGGTCGCCCAGCGCCCTGCGCAACGCCTGGGCGAGCAGGGGCGCCACCGTCGATTTTCCAACGCCGCTGGCGCCTGCCAGTTCAACGAGGATCATAAATCGATAAAGGCTTCTTCGAATCGGTCATGCCTGCCGATCATCGGTGCATGGTGGCGGTTGTAGAGAAATTTGGCCGGCCGGCGGGTTGGCATTCAAAGCACGGGAAACGGGGGCAGATACCCCATTCACAATTTGGCACACCCTCGCTCCTGCCGCCCCTTTTGCAAAGGTTGGAGATTGGTTCCCCGTTTCCCCTCCTGACCCCGTTTCCGTTTCGACTCCGTGCGGTTTCGGCCTTGGTTCAGTCCGTCCGCGCCCGCCGATTCGAAAAGCGGAATCGGGCCGGGTCAGCAGCGGTGTGTCCGCGGGTCGCCAGATCACGGGCTGAACCTGCCGCGGAGCCGTTTGAAATCCCGCGGAACGCTTGACTGCGAGGGAAATTTACGGTCAAATTTTCTGAAATGAGGCTCTTTCACCCCTTCCTCCCCCTCCAACCCGGGGCGATGCGCGGTGAGGGAGCGGCGGGGTTGAAAAAAGCGATTTCCTGCTATGGGGTGGGTCAAGTGGGAAGTCGGGGGCAGGCTGAGAGGTTGTCGGCTTTCCTTTCTACCATTCTATTCGATGCCAATTTTCAGAAAACGTTCCATTGAAATTTTCGCCCTTTCCTTCTCCCTCCTCTATGTTTCGGGAGCGGTCGGCGATACTCTGAGCCAATTGCGACTCGAGTATGAAGTTTTGCGGGCAGAAGCGGAAAAACCGATTCTGGAGCTCGAAACCATGTACAGGGAGCGGCTGAAGGCCATCCAGCAAGAGTCGGTACGGAACGGAGCCCCGGATCGGGAGGCGGCAGCGGGCAAGTTGCTCGATTCGATAGCACTCGAAGAGCAGCAGCCGGTTGATCCGAAGTGGAGCCAGCTGTCGACTTTGCAAACGATCTTTGTTGAAAATCGAGAGGAGCGGATGGTTGCCGTCGCTCCGGCAGTGAAAGCGGTCGAGAGGGAATTCGGAGATCGTGTCGAGATCTTGATCGAACAGTTGACTCGGGAGAAAAAATTGGAGGAAGCCGCGGAGGCCAAGGGGTTGCTCGCCGAGATCAGGGGCCACGAGGAAAAGGGAGAGGGCGAGCCGAGTGGATCTCCGACTCCAAGCCGTCCGTCGTTCGACTTTTCCGAGGGGATTTTCTACGGAGCAAGAATGGGTGACTCCGAAGAGGAGCTAAGGGAGGCACTCGAAGCGCAGGGGATCGAAGTTTTCAGAACGATCGAAATGAGCCGGGGAACGAAAAATATCACGGCGGACGGATTGAATTTTCGTGTGAATTCCGATGACGAACTGTATCAGATCTACGTTCTCGGGAGCGACGCGATGCTTCCCGGTGATCTCAAGTTGGAAGAATCCAGGGTGTCAGACTTCGAGAGAGTGATCGGCGAGAGAGCCCGGGAGACGGACGGAACGGGGGATCGGGACAAGTATGAAATGGAAACGAGATATCTCTCGATCGATTTGCTCACCGTCGCGACCGGGGACGATACCGTCTTTTCCGTAATGATAACGGAGAAGTAGGGGGAAGCGAGAATGTCGGGAACATTTGGACCTGGGTTTGAATGGTTTTCAGGTCTTCGACTCCCAGCGTTCCAGGCGCAGGGATCGAGACCGTGGAGTGAGCCGTTTCGAGGACGGGAAGCGGAAAGCCGACCGGATCGTCTCATCGCTCTGTTGCGAGTCCGACATGAGGCTCGCATCGTGCTTCTTTCGGATGGCGCGCTGGAAGCGATCTAGCTCAGCCATCCTGCCTTCCGGTTCCGCCGGTCGGTGCGATGCCGGAGTTGCCCGCGAGACACCGCGAGAGGTAACAGGGTCGAATCAGGTCAAAGTATTTTTCCAATGAGTAATCGAATTTTGAGAAAAACAGCGATTGACAAAAATTTTCGTTTCATTATTTTCATAATTGAAAAATCTACCAAAATTACTTCGCAGATTTGAATTAATTTTGGTGTTGTTCTCCGTTCGTCAATTTTCCGCCCCCGCCTTTCATGTTTTCGAATCGTCAGAATGGAATCGCCCGACTCTTTTTCATTCTCCAGCAGGTCGGCGTCGTGGCCCTGCTCTGGATCGTCTACCCACTGGTGAACGGATGGCGATTCGACGGTTCGCTTCCCGTCGAGCACTACCTGGAGGCGACTTTCCTGCTCCTGGCGGCGGCGCTGGTGGAATATTTCACCCGCGAGCCAGGAGCCCGCCACCTCTCGGGGCTGAGTCGCCAGCGTCTCGTCTCGATCAGCCATCGGCAGACGCTGTTCGGTCTGACGACGATCTTCGGCACGATGGTGATGTTCAAGGACGACAGCCTTTCCCGCGCCGTGCTCCTCGTCTTCTTCGCGGCCTATTTCGTGTGGATCTCCTGGACGAACCAGTTCGGCCACCGTCTCCTCCATCGCGCGCTTTACCATAGCGATCGCAAGGGCCTGGCGCGCACCCTGGTGGTTGGCGAGCCGGGCGAGGTCGGACGCTTCTGCTCCAACGAGGAATCGCCGCAGCCGCCCGGCACGCATCTTCTCGGCTTCGTGCCCGTGGGGCCGCAATCCGCCACGCTGCCGATGACGCTGCCCGTACTCGGTCATTTCTCGGATCTGAGGAGCATCTGCGAGGAGACCCGCGCTAGGGCGCTGCTGCTGCTCGGCATCCAGGACCGTCGAGACCTCGTGCGGCCGCTTACCAGCATCTCGAGCGAACTGGGCCTGCGCACCGTGTGGATCGACGACGTAAAGGCCGGTTACGGCAGTGGCTTCGAGCCCTACCACACGGGGCGGTTCTCGGTAGTCTCGCGGCTGCGGGAACCGCTGGAGGATCCGGCCAACCGTGCGGTGAAGCGTCTCTTCGACCTGGCCGCGTCCACCTTCGGGATCGTCTTCGTTCTGCCGCCGGCACTGCTCCTGACCGTCGTTCTCCAGCGGCTGCATTCGCCGGGCCCGGTCTTCTACCGACAGGCCCGCTCGGGACGCAATGAAGAGCCGTTCCATGTCCTGAAATTCCGCACCATGGAGGTCGCGGAGGACGAGTTTTCCCAGGCAAGAGCGGGCGACACGCGAGTTTTCCCAGGCGGTGCCTTCTTGCGAAAGGCGAGCATCGACGAGTTGCCGCAGCTCCTCAACGTCTTCCTCGGCGACATGAGCCTGGTGGGACCGCGTCCGCACCCCCTCCCGCTGGATCGCCAACTCGCCGACCGTAGCCCGACCTATCGTCTCCGAAACCTGGCCAAGCCTGGAATTACCGGTCTCGCCCAGTGCCGGGGCTGGCGTGGCGAGACGCGCAGCTCTCGCCAGCTGCGCAACCGCATCCACCTCGACCTGTTCTACATCCAGCATTGGTCGCTCGGGCTCGATTTGCGCATCATCGCCGCGACGGCGTGGCAGCTGCTCAAACCACCCCGCTCCGCCTGCTGACTACCCCCGGCCGCCAGGCCCCATCCACGAAAAGCCGATCCCATGAGCGCAAATCCCGAACCGCAGAACACGTCTACACCGGACTCCGCATTCCGGTGGGCCGAGGTGGATCTCCACGACGTCGTATTCCTGGTCCGCCGCCACCTGCCGCTGCTGATCCTCGCGCCCCTGTCCTTCGCGGCGCTGGCGTTCGCGGCGACCCGTCTCGCAGCTCCGGTCTACACCAGCACCGCCGAGGTCTACATCCGCCCGAACTTTGATCGCAACATGCAGATCGACCAGGAGTTCGCGAAGCTGGAGGACGCCGATTCGCTCCGCTCCATCGAGCGGGCCATGGTATCGGACACGGTCGTCCTCGACATGATCGAGCGGCTCGAGCTGCGCGACGACGCCGGCTACCTGGGCGAGGAGATCCCGCCGGAGGAAAGCCCGCTCACCGACGACGGCCTGTTGAAGAAGGTGCGCGACCGATACGAGGCGAAGCTGCTCCCCAACACGCGCTCCATCGAGTTGACGGTCAGGGATTACTCGGCCGAGCGAAGCCAGCGGATAGCGGACGCGCTCCTGCGGGAGTTCATCGACCATCTCGGCAAGGAGCGGGACGCCAAGAAGGACGAACTACGCGTGACCCTGACGGCTCAGGCAGAGGACGCGCTCCGGCGGTCGCTGGAATCGGAAAAGAAGCTAGGGGATTTTCGCTCGCAGAATCCGGACCTCATCGTCGAGCAGGACAGCTCCATCTTCCAGGAACGCCTGACCCAGTACAGTTCCGCCCTGAACGAAGCCACTTCGGAGCAGTCGAGACTTGAAGGGATGAAGGCCGCCGTGAGCGAGTTCGATCCCGAGAAGGATCCCTATCGCATCTTCCAGGCGCTGGAGAACCGCAACAGCGAATATCTCTCCGATCTGCTCGCCATGCACGCGACCGCCCGGACGGAGATGGCGTCCGCCGAGCAGGAATACACCGAGAGCCATCCCAACTACCAGAGGACCGCGAGTCGGCTGGCACAGATCGAATCGACGCTGCGCGACTACGCCGAGGAGATGAAGGAGGGCCTCGAACACGAGCATCGCGCCGCCATTCGCAAGGTGGAGAAACTGAACGAATCGATGGCCGGGCTCCAGGACGAGTTCGTCCGTTTCAAGCGAAAGAGCGCCGAGTTCCGCGGCTTCAAGGAGGAAATCGACCGCCACTGGAACACGTACTCCAAGCTCCAGGAAAAGATCACCGAACTCGATCTCGCCCTCGAGACCGACCTCGAGTTCGTCACGACCATGTCGAAGCCCATTGTTCCCGACAAAAAGTCACATCCAGTGACGCTGCTGTGGACAGGTGCCGGCGGAATCCTCGGCCTGATGTTGGTCGGCGGCAGCCTGCTGTGGCGCTACCGCGACGGCCTGCCGGTGACGAACGAGGCGCAACCGGGCAAGCGCTTCGACGCCCCGGTGCTGGCGTGTGTGAAATCCTCACCCGAAGGCGATTTCCCTACGCGCGACCTGCTCAATCTCGTCATCGGTTTCGGCAAGCGGCGGACCCTCCAGGTCACGGGCGCATCGGGAAGCGGCCAGGGTTCCCGCTTGCCCACCGCCATCGGCGAGCTTTTCGCGCGACGCGGCCAACGCACCCTGCTGATCCGGCTGCGGATGAACGAGGCCAACCCGGGCGAGGATCTGAGCGAGAGCCGCACTCCCGGTCTCTCCCTGGCCGACGTGTCGGCCGAACGACTGCTGCAGACTTCACAGTTCCGTTTCGGGCTGGAGCGATCGCTGGAGTCCTTCGATCGAGTCGTCGTCGACACCACCTCGATCGAACCGTGGCAGGCATCCGTCGCCGTCTCGGCCGAGGTCGACGCCACCCTGGTCGTCGTGCGGAAGGGATGGGGCAGCCGCGCTCTTTATCGCCGCTTCGTGGAACGCTGCCGCGCCGCGGGTGCCGACGCCTTCTTCAGCGTTCTCGTGGAAGGACGGGAGCCGCGACCGAAAAAAGCGAAGCGGAAAACGGCATCCACGACAGGGTTCCGGTCCACGCATCTCGCCCGCTTCTTCGGCGTCCGCGCCACGAGCCGTCCCTGACATTCCCGCTGATTCTCTCCGTGACCGTTCGTCTCCCATACGCCAATCTCAAGGCCTGCATTCCCGCGATGGTGCTCGTCGCCGTGAACGCGACGAACCTCTTCGGACCGCCGGTGCAGTTGCTCGCCATCGCGGCGCTCCTCGCGCTGGTGTGGCGTCACCTCGAAATCGAGGTCGGATTCTCCTGGCTCTGGGCCGGTTACTTCCTCGTCTGCATCGGCGCGGGCGTCGTCGCCTACGGGGTGGACCAGGCGGTGATCAAGGCGGGCAAACTGGGACTCTTTCTGGTGGCGTCCTTTCTCACGGTGAAGGGCGCGCGCGACGACAACCGCTTTCCCGCCCTGCTCGCGCTGCGGGCCATGGTGGGACTCGGTTTCCTGAACCTGCTCTACGCGGTGGCTCTGGGACACCACGTCTTTCGCGCCGACTACCTGCTGGAGTTCTCGATCTACAGCTCCTACACCATCGCCATCCTCATCTACCTGGCGAGACCCGAACTGAAGCCGCTGGATCGGATCCTGGCCTACTTCATCCTCGTCATGTGCGGCTCGACCATGGGTCTGTTGCTGCTCATCGTCGCGGAAATCCTGGGGCGCCGACTGCGACCGGTTACCGTCATGGGACTGGCGGCGCTGGCACCGGTGGGACTGGTGGCGCTGAATTTCCTCATGAAGGCGCGGGGCAAGAGCCTGACCTGGGACTACCTCGCCAACAGCGACCGCAGTGTCCTCCTGACCACTTTCTTCGAGACCACGCTGCCCAGCCTGAGCGGATGGCAGTGGCTCTTCGGGATGGGCGTGGGCGCGCCGCTGCACCATTTCATCACCGCGAATTCCGGTTTCAATGCCTACCTGGTGCGCCTAGGGGAGGGCGGCGTCTACTCCTTCTGCCTGCACAACGAGGCCCTCCGCATCTTCTGCGATTTCGGCCTGCTCGGACTCTTCTTCGTGGTCGCCCGCCTCACCTCGGTATGCTCCAGGCCGGTCATCCTCCTTCTCGGGATCGGGATGGTGACCAATTCCTACCTCTATTCCTTCTCCGGCGCGCTGCTAGCCTCCGGTCTCTTCAATCCGAAACCGCCATCGCGCCCCCATGCCTGACCCGTCCACCATCGCGACGGAGGAGAGCGCGTCGTCGCTCACCCCCCGCTCGAGCCATCCGACCATCGCGGTGGTCGTGGCGGGGCGCAACGCGGCGGACTGGGTCGGGCACATGCTCGAGTCGCTGGCCGTGCAGACCGTCCCGCCCGACGAGGTGGTGTTCTACGACGACGCCTCCACCGACGGCACCCGGGCCGTGGTCGAGGGCTTCCGTGACCGGCTGCCGGCGCTGACGATTCTCGGCGGCGACGAACCTGTCGGGATCGCGGCGGCCCGCAACCGGGGCAATGCGGCGGCGACTTCCGACTGCATCGCCGTGCTCGACGCCGACGATTTCTTCGCCCCGGATGCGATCCGCCATTATCACGAGTGCCTCGCGGAGCACCCCGAGGCCGACCTCCTCTACGCGGACACCGTGGTCTTCCACGAGGATCCGGCACAGGGCCGCGAGCGCCGTTACCCCGCCCTCCTTTCGGGTCGCCCGGCCGTGCGGCGCACCTTGGCCTCCCCGCTGCTGCCGCTCAAGCACTCCAGTGTGCTCTACTCCCGCCGGGCGATGGCGGCGCTGGGCGGCTACGACGAGAGCTATCCGATCAAGGTCGACGTGGAACTCTTTCTCCGCTTCCTCGCGCGGGGGAGGACGGTGGTGAAGCTCGATCGTGTCACCTCCTACCACCGCAAGCACCGGAGCCAGATCAGCACGCGGCGGCTCGACGGACTCGTCGCCTATCGTCGGCTGCTTCGCGCCTACGAACCGAATCCTCTCGTGCGCCTGATGCTCCGTTCCATCCGCGAGCCGTCGGAGTTTCTCAAGTATCTGCTTCGCGGCTGAACCGATTTCCCATGAAGACTATCACCAAAAATCTGCTCCGGAACAATCCGCTCCCGGTCGAACTCCAGGAAAAAATACTGTTCTGGGGAAAGTGCGGCTACTGGCCGGACTTCGACGCTCCACGTTCCTTCAACGAGAAGATCAACTGGCGGAAGCTTCACTCGACCAATCCGCTCTACGTCACCTGCTGCGACAAGCTCGCGGTGCGCGAACTCGTGCGCGAACGAATCGGCGGCGAACACCTCGTCCCGGTGCTCTTCGAGGGGAAATCGATCACCGCCGAGCAGATTCTCGAACTCGGCGACGACATCGTCGTGAAGACCAATCACGACTCCGGTTCCGTCTTCGTGATCCGGGAAAACACGCCCGCCCGGGCCGCCGAGGTAGCCGGGGAGATTCGGCGGAGGTTGCGCCGGGACTACGGGCGTGCGACGCGGGAATGGTACTACTCCCACGTCAAACCGCAGGTGTTCGTGGAGAGATTCCTGGAAGGTGCGGAGGGCTCCGTCCCCTTCGATGTGAAGCTGTACGTCTTCCGCAGCGGCGACGAGGCGGAACCCCGGCTCTTCGTCGAGGTCGATCACGAGCGCGGCAGCCCGGAACACAACCGCACCTTCTACGACGAGAAGGGCGAAGTTCTCTTCATGGACGAAGAGGCCGTCACGCTGGACTACGAGCCGAACCTGCGCGTGCCGTTTCCCTGCCCCGATTACCTTCCGGAGATGCGGCGGATCGCGCTGCGTCTCTCCGAGGGCTTCGACCACGTCCGGGTCGACCTCTACTGCATCGACGGTCACGTCTGGTTCGGGGAGCTGACCCTCTCCGACGGCGGAGGCCGCAGTCGGTGGTCGCCGCGGTCGTTCGATTTCCACATGGGCGAGCAATGGAACCTGGACCGGCGTCCCGGCGGTTCGGAACTCCCCGGCCCGCGTCCGCAGCGGGTGCGCCAGGCCTACGTGCGCCAGAATCGGCTGCGGCGCTGGAAATACGAGGCGACGCGACGTCTCCGCCGCCTCGGTGACGGACTCGCGGTGGCGGCGGGACGCGTGGCCCGCTTCTTCGCTCTGCCCTACGCCGTGGTCGCGATGGTGGACTGGTCGGAGTGCCGACGCCACCCCGTCCTCGTCTGCCTCGACCACCTCTACATTTTCTTCGTCCTGAAATACTTCCCGGACAACTACGCCTCCTGTCGGCTCTACGAGAAGCCCCGCTCCGAATGGAAATACTACTACGGTCGCGGCTACGATCCCCTCGCCATCGCGCGGCGCAACCGCCACGTCCGACGGCCCGAGTGCGCCGTCCTCTTCGAGGACAAGGAAATCTGCCACGCGATGTGTCGCTCTTTCCTCCTGCCCCAGCCGCACCAGTACGGCGCCGTCTCTCCGGGCGAGAACCTGGCCGGACGACTGGAGCCTCTCTTCGCCCGGCAGGACGCCCGGCGGATCTTCATCAAGCCGAACGACGGGGACGG
The DNA here is from genome assembly GCA_040905585.1 of Verrucomicrobiales bacterium. GTDB lineage: Bacteria > Verrucomicrobiota > Verrucomicrobiia > Verrucomicrobiales > DEV007 > Arctic95D-9. The sequence continues at coordinate 21,268 of JBBDRG010000043.1, read as the reverse complement.
AGGCCGCGGCGCATGCGTGGCGGAGCGCGAGGACGGACGCATCGTGATCCGCCAGGTGACCGATCCGGGAGTCGCGATCCCGGTGGAGCAGTTCGAACTGGCGAAACGCTGCGTGCTGGAAGAGGCGGTGCGGCAGCACCCCGAGCTGTCCTCCTTCTACCCGCACGGACTGAACACTCTTCGCATCGCGACCCTGCTGACGCCCGAAGACGAGATCCTCGTCGTCGGGGCGATCCTCCGTCTCGGCTCCGGCGGGAATTTCGTGGACAACGGGGGCCAGGGCGGTATCGCCGTGCGCGTCGATCACGAGAGCGGCCGACTTGCCGATGCTGCCGTCGACTACGTGGGACACCCGCTCGAGGCGCATCCCGATACGGGCAAGCGTTTCGCGGGGAGAACGCTGCCATCGTGGGCGGAGACCGTCGATCTCGCCCGGGAGGTCCAGCGGCATTTCGCCCCCTTCAACCGGTTCATCGGCATGGACCTCGGCATCTCCGAGGACGGCCCCGTGGTCATCGAACTCAACGACATCTTCGGCGGCGGCACCTTCGAGGCCGTGGCCGGCCCGATGCTCCGCGACCCCGAAGTCCGGCGCTGCCTCGTCGCCTACGAGATGATCACCCACCGGAAGTTCGGCTGAGCAATCTGCCTGGCCGTTCCCCGGAGATTTTCCCCTCATGACCACGACCCAGAGCCGCGGCCGTCGCAACCGATCCATCCGCAGCGCGGTGTCCGCCTCGCTGCTGTCGAAGGGCAGTTCGGCGGTGCTCCAGTTTCTCGCCCTTCCCCTTGCCGCGAGGGTGTTGGGGAGGGACGAGTTCGGGATCTACGCCACCGTTTCGTTCGCCGTCCTCGCCGTGGCCGTGCTCCAGCTCGGCGTGGGACCCGCCCTCGCCCGGAACCTGTCCGCCGCCTCGGCCGATGGCGATCGCCGCGAGGAGGGGCGCGTCTACCTCAGCGGCGCGGTGCTGGTGGTCGCGTTCGCGCTCGCCGGATTCCTCCTCGCCGCCGCCCTGCTGATCTTCGTCCCGCTGGACGTGCTCTTCGGGGCCGAGTATGCCGGTTACGAGGCCACGATGCGTCCGGCCCTGTGGACGGGCGCCCTTCTCATGACCGGCCAGGTCATCGTCTCGATGACGGACCGAGTCCGCGAGGGCTACATGGAGGCCTCGATCGTGAACGCGTGGAGCGCGGCGGGGAATCTCGTCGGCGCTCTCGTCGTGCTCGTCGGCGTGACCGGCCAACCGACCGTCTCTTTTCTGCTGCTGGCGGTCTACGGCCCCAACATCGTCGCCCGGCTCGCCAGTACCGTCCTGCTGCTTCGAAAACGCCCCTGGCTCGTCACCGGAGGAGCCAGGCCGCGCCTCGACGCGATGCGGGAACTGATCGGGGACGGACTCTCTTTCTCCGCGACTTCGTTCATCGTCTACCTCGTCGAGTTCGTCGCCTGCGCCCTCATCGTCGGGCGGGTGCGAGGCCCGCAGGACGTGGCGGTTTTCCAGATCTTCATGGCCGCGACGACCGCCTTCCACGGCATGCTGCGCATGGTGGGCACCCCGCTGTGGGCAGCCATCGTCGATGCGAAAGCCCGAGGCGACTGGGAATGGGTGGAATCGGCCCGGAGACGCTACCATTTCTACCTCGCCGCCCTGACTCTCCTGGCCGCCGTCCTGTCGATCGGACTGGGTCCCTGGGTGCTCCCCCGGTGGTATGGCGAAGACTTCGTCGTGGAACGCGCCGTCTTCGCGAGTCACGCCGTCTTCCTTTTCGCGATGGGTTGGCGACACGTCAACCGCTACATCGCCATCGGTCTCGGCCTGGTGCGGCGGACCGTCGCGTCGATCCTGTCCGGACTCGCCGTCGGGCTCTTCCTCGCCGTTTTCCTGCTGCCCGAGCACGGCTTGTGGGGGCTGTTCGCCGGTCTCTCCGCAGGAATCCTGTTCATTCCCGGCTGGCAACTTCCCCTTCTCGTCCGGCGCTGCCTGAACGACGAGGGCTGTCCGGCTGCCGGTTCCACGGCGGCGCCCCGGATGGTCGACTGATGCCGCCAACTCTCGTCTCTGCACGAGCGATATGGCTCGCCGGAAACCGGCACTCGTGGAACTGGCCCGGTTCCAGGGATGCCTCGTGCTTCCCCGCGAAGAGAGGAAAGAGGGTCGGATCGCCCACGGAACCAGGTTGCCTCCGTTCCCCACAACTCATCGCCTTGCGTTCCAATTAAAACCTGTCCCTGCAAATTAAATTATACTGAGCAACACCTCGACCCCACTTCTTCGGGACGGATTGGTCTATTCGGCCGGCATGACGGGAGAACTCCTCTGCCTCGAAGCCGCCTTTTCCCAAGCTCAGGGAAGATCGATCCGCCAGCGCGGGGGAAAGGACGGAAGTCTTCAACGGGATTCCCGTCTGCTGCCCCCCTGCAAAGCTTTACCGCCGGATTCGGAGGCGCTACCGTGTCGGCCATGGACTACGCCTACGATGCGCGCGGGCGCCTCGCCTCGGTTTCCGAGCCCGGCATCGGCGGCCACGCCGCCGAGCACCTCGTCGACGTGGGGATGCGGGAAAAGGCTCTTCACGTCGGAAATTTTCGCCCGGCGACGATTTCCCTTTGCCGAAATTCCCTCGTTTCCTAGGGTGAGGGAGTTCCTCCTCCCATGGCCTCCGACCCCTTCATCCACCTCCATCTGCACACCGAATATTCGCTCCTGGACGGGGCGGTGCGGATCAAGGACCTGATGAAGAAGGCGCAGCGCTGCAAGATGCCGGCGGTGGCGATGACCGATCACGGCAACATTTTCGGGGCGATCGATTTCTACAAGGCGGCGAAGGCGGCGGAGATCAACCCGATCATCGGCTGCGAGGCCTACCTGACGCCTCCGGGCGTCGCGCTGACGGACAAGAAATCCGAACCGGTCGCCGTGGGCGGCAAAGGAAAGCGCCGCCGCAATTCCCATCTCACCCTGCTGGCGGCGACGACGGAGGGCTACGCGAACCTGATGAAGCTGACCAGCATCGGGCACCTCGAGGGCATGTACTACAAGCCGCGCATCGACAAGGAGACGCTGGCGGCGCACTCGGAGGGGCTGATCTGCCTGAGCGGCTGCATCAACGGCGAAGTCAACCAGTTCATCCAGAACGAAGACCTCGACGGCGCCCGGCGCAGCTTGGGGGAATTCGTCGACATTTTCGGCCAGGATCGGTTTTTCCTGGAGGTTCACGACCACGGCTTCGGTGAGCAGGCGGTGTGCACCAAGCAGATGGTGGCGTTCGGCAAGGAATTCGATCTCGGGCTGGTGGCGGCGAACGACGTCCATTTTCTCAACCAGGCGGATCACGAAGCGCACGACGTGATGATCTGCATCGGGACCGGCTCGCTCGTCATGGACGAGAACCGGATGAAGTACTCGCCCGAGGTCTACTTCAAGAGCACCAACGAGATGCGGAAGCTCTTCAAGGAACTTCCCGAGGCGGTCGCCAACACCTACCGCATCGCGCAGATGTGCGACGTCGACATTCCGCTCGACCCCGCCAGCTCCGAGAAGTATCCGCAGTTCGAGTCTCCGGACGGCAGCCCGAGGGAGGCCTATTTCCGCAAGGTCTGCTTCGAAGGGCTCGCCTGGCGCTACGGCGAGCGGGCCGACACCGATCAGGAACTCCGCACCCGGCTCGACTACGAGATCGGGGTGATGGAGTCGATGGGCTTCGTGTCGTACTTCCTCATCACCTGGGACTTCGTGAAATGGGCCAAGGAAAACGGCGTGCCGGTCGGCCCGGGGCGGGGCTCGGCGGCGGGGTCCCTGGTCGCCTACTCCCTCGGGATCACCGATCTTTGTCCGCTGCGCTTCGGCCTGATTTTCGAGCGGTTTCTCAATCCCGAGCGCGTGTCGCCGCCCGACATCGACATCGACTTTTGCCAGACGCGGCGCCCGCAGGTGATCGAATACGTCCGGCGCAAGTACGGCGAGCGGGCCGTCTCCCACATCGTCACTTTCGGCACCATGGGAGCGAAAAGCGTGGTTCGCGACGTGGGCCGCGTCATGGGACTGAGCTACACCGAGGGAGACCGGGTGGCGAAGATGATCCCGACGGAGCTGAACATCACCCTCGCCGACGCCCGCAAGAAGAACCCGGAGCTGCGGGAGGAGTTGGAACACAATCCCAGCATCGCCGAACTCTGGAAGTTCTCGACCTTCCTCGAGGGGCTCACCCGCAACACCGGGATCCACGCCGCGGGCGTCGTCATCGGCGACCGCGAGCTGACGGACTACGTTCCGCTCATCCGCGGCAAGGAGGGCGAAGTGGTGACGCAGTACGCCATGAGCCCGCTGACCGACCTCGGCATGCTGAAGATGGACTTCCTCGGGCTCAAGACCCTGACGGTCCTCCAGGACGCTGTCGATCTGGTGCACGTCCACACGCCGGATTTCGAACTCGACACCGAGGCCTTCGACGACCGCTCCACTTTCGACCTTCTCAACCGCGGCGAGACGACGGCGGTGTTCCAGCTGGAATCGGGCGGAATGGCGAGCTTGTGCCGCCAGTTCGACATCAACCGGATCGAGGATATCATCGCCCTGATCGCGCTCTACCGCCCCGGCCCCATGGACCTGATTCCGGACTTCATCGACCGGAAGAAGGGGAAGAAGAAGGTCCGCTACCTCCACCCCCTGCTGGAGGAGGCCAGCAAGGAAACCTACGGCATTCTCATCTACCAGGAGCAGGTTCAGCGCGCCGCCAACCTGCTGGCGGGCTTCTCCCTCGGCGAGGCCGATTTGCTCCGCCGCGCCATGGGCAAAAAGAAGGTGTCCGAGATGGTCGAGCAGCGCGAAAAATTCGTCAAGGGCTGCAAGGAGGTCAACGACATCTCCGAAAAGCAGGCCAACGAAATCTTCGACTTGCTGGAAAAGTTCGCCGGCTACGGATTCAACAAGTCGCACTCCGCCGCCTACGGGCTGCTCAGCTACCAGACCGCCAACCTGAAGGCCAACTACCCGGTCGAATTCATGGCCGCGGTCCTGAGCAACGAGATCAACAACACCGACAAGATCTCGATCTTCGTCGCCGAATGCCAGCGCATGGGTATCGACATCCTCGCGCCCGACGTGAACCGCAGCCTGCTGAAATTCGCCCCAGAAGAGCAGGAGTCCGGGAAAAAGGCGATCCGCTTCGGCCTTGCCGCCATCAAGAACGTCGGCGGCGCGGCCATGGAAACAGTCATCGAGGAACGGGAGAAGAACGGCGAGTTCAAGTCGCTCGAAGAGTTCGCCGGCCGACTCGACAGCAAGTCGGTCAACCGCAAGATCCTGGAAAACCTGATCAAGGCGGGGGCGTTCGATTTCACCTGGGAGCGGCGCGACGAGCTGTTCTCCCGCGTCGGTCAAGTCATCGCCGGGTCCACCGCCGCCCAGCGCGACCGCCAGACCGGGCAGGCCGCCCTCTTCGACATGAACGAACTGATGTCCGCCGCCCCCGTGCCCGACGTCATCGAAGAGGACCGGGTCGAATGGAACCAGCGCGAATACCTTTCCCATGAAAAAGACCTGCTCGGCTTCTACGTCACCGGGCACCCCCTCGACGAATACCGCGGCGTCATCGAAAAGGGGAACTACGCCAGCATCGGCGACTTGCAGGAGATGAAGCCCGGCAAGAAGTCCCAGACCTTCGCCGGGATCATCGCCGAAGCCACGACGAAGTACACCAAGCGCGAAGGCAAACCCTTCGCCATCCTCGTCTTCGAGGACTTCTCCGGCACCACCGAAGTCATGGTCTGGAGCGAGACTTACATGAAGACCAACCAGCTCCTCGTCAAAGGCGGCGTCGTCGTCGTCAAGGCGAAAGTCGAGCAGGACAGCCGCACCGACACCAACCGCCTCACCGCCGACGAGATCAGGGCTCTGGAGAACGACCCCGACGCCGTCCCCATGCGATTGCCCGACCGGGCCTCCGCCCCCGTCTCCACGAACCCGACAGGGTCGAATGGCGGTCCCGACCCCGTCGGCCACCACGGCGCCCCGCCCTTCGCCCAGCCCGTGCTGCTGCGACTCGACGCCGTGCGCGACACCCTCTCCGCCATCGAAGCCATCCGCGCCGCCGCCGCCAGCCATCCCGGCGACCGCCCGCTGCACCTCGAGGTGCGCCGCGCCAACGGCCGCAGCGTCGTGCTCGAGGCCGGCGAGAGCTTCCGGGTGAGCGACGGGTTCCTCCGGGCCGAAGGGATCGGCGCGTGGGTGGGGTAGGAGCGGCACCCTTTTTTACATCGCCAACCGCAAAGGTCACACCGCCGAACAAATTGCACGTTCGGCCAAGGTCGCGGCAATCAGGAAAACGTCATCGAAATGCCTGGTTCGGTCTGCTGCTGCCGAACGGGAATCGGGGCGAGCGGATCGTGCCCGGCGCCCGGCGCCCGGCGCATTGTTTCCGGTCCCCGACTGGCGACAAATTGGACCGAAACATTTTATTGACAAAGTCCATAACTTGATGAAATCTAAAAATGATGACGGATGATCCAGCGGGCCTTCTTCGCAAACACGGCATTCCGGTCACGGCTCAGCGTCTGGCCGTGCTGCGGGCGGTTTCGGCGCGCCCCCACGGCACGGCGGATGCCATCGCCGGGGACGTCCGGGCCGAAATCGGCACCATCTCGCGTCAGGCGGTCTACAACGCGCTGGGGATGCTGGCCGAGAAGGGCCTGATCCGGCGCATCCAGCCCGCCGGCTCGCCGGCTCGCTTTGAGAACCGGGTCGGTGACAACCACCATCACCTGATTTGCCGCACTTGCGGAAGAACAGTCGATGTCGACTGCGCCGTGGGCGAGACGCCCTGCCTGGCTGCCGCCGATGATTCGGGCTACCGGATCGATGAGGCGGAGGTGATCTATTGGGGCACCTGCCCCGTTTGCCTCGCGAAGAGGTGAACAGTTTTTTCCGAACGAACCCAGAAACCAAACCCAAGAGAAACCCATGAGAAGTCATAGAACCGCAAGCACGGGCTCCGAGATCGACGGAGCTCTTCACAGCGACGCCACGCGTCCGATTCGAAGCAAGGGAGCCGCCTGGCTCGTCGCCCTGGCCCTTGGCGGTTGGGCAGGAGCCAACGGCGAGTTGTCGGCCCAATCCACCCCTGAAGAAGACGCCGCGATCAGTGGCAAATGCCCGGTGATGGGTGATCAGGCCGGACCCAACCGACACACCGCTGCGAGCTCCATGTCCAATCGCGATTGGTGGCCGAATCAGTTGAATCTGGATATCCTTCACCAGAATTCCGCCAAGAGTAATCCGATGGACGAAGGCTTCGATTACGCGGAGGAGTTCAAGAAGGTCGACCTCGAAGCCCTGAAGAAGGATATCGAGGAGTTGATGACGACTTCTCAGGACTGGTGGCCGGCCGACTATGGGCACTACGGTCCGCTTTTCATTCGGATGGCGTGGCATAGTGCCGGAACCTACCGCGTTTCGGACGGTCGCGGGGGCGCGTCGGACGGCACCCAGCGATTTGCTCCTCTCAATAGTTGGCCCGACAACGCCAACCTCGACAAAGCGCGTCGGTTGCTCTGGCCGATCAAGCAGAAATACGGCCAGAAAATTTCGTGGGCGGATCTCATGGTCCTGACCGGTAACGTGGCCCTAGAGTCGATGGGATTCGAAACGTTCGGATTCGGCGGAGGGCGGGAAGACGTCTGGGAGCCGCAGCAAGATGTCTACTGGGGGTCGGAAACCGAGTGGCTTGGAGACAAGCGTTACAGCGACGACAGGGCCCTCGAGAATCCTCTCGCAGCCGTTCAAATGGGCTTGATCTACGTGAATCCGGAAGGACCGAACGGGAATCCGGATCCGCTCGCCGCCGCGAAGGATATTCGCGAAACGTTTACCCGCATGGCGATGAATGACGAGGAAACGGTCGCCCTCATCGCTGGCGGACACACCTTCGGCAAGGCTCACGGCGCCGCCCCTCCCAAAGGGAACGTCGGTCCGGAACCCGAGGGAACCGGCCTCGAGGAACAGGGTCTCGGATGGAAGAATACTTATGGAAAGGGCAATGCCGAGGACACCGTCACCAGCGGCCTCGAAGGAGCCTGGACCAGCACCCCGGCGTCCTGGTCGCACTCCTTTCTGTTGAATCTGTACGCCCACGAGTGGGAACTGACGAAGAGTCCGGCCGGTGCCCATCAGTGGGTTCCCAAGGATGGAGCGGCAGAGGGAACTGTCCCGGATGCTCACGAGACGTCGAGACGGCACGCCCCCATCATGTTCACGACGGACCTCGCCCTGAAGGAGGATCCGATCTACGGAGAAATTTCCAAGCGCTTCCTCGATCACCCGAACGAGTTCGCGGACGCCTTTGCCAAGGCTTGGTACAAGCTGACTCACCGCGACATGGGGCCCGTTTCGCGGTATCTCGGACCGGAAGTTCCGGAAGAGAAGCTGCTGTGGCAGGATCCCGTTCCCGAGGCCGGTCACGATCTGATCGGCGACGAGGACGTCGCGGAACTGAAGAAACAGATTCTCGGCTCGGGGCTAAGCATTTCGGAACTGGTCTCCACCGCCTGGGCATCCGCGTCCACCTTTCGCGGGTCCGACATGCGCGGAGGCGCGAACGGCGCCCGCATCCGTCTCGCCCCGCAGAAGGACTGGGAAGTCAACGAGCCGGAACAGCTGGCGAAGGTGCTGGAGGCCCTGGAGAAGATCCAGGAGGACTTCAACGGCTCGCAGAGCGGCGACAAAAAGGTCTCGCTCGCCGACCTGATCGTGCTCGGCGGTTGCGCCGCCGTCGAGAAGGCGGCCGAGAAAGCCGGGCACGAGGTGGAGATTTCGTTTTCTCCCGGACGCACCGACGCGGCGCAGGAGATGACCGACGTCGAAGGGTTCGCCGTGCTCGAACCGAAGTCGGATGGATTCCGCAATTTCCACGGTGAGAAACTCGACAGACCGGCAGAAGAGATGTTGGTCGATCGGGCCAACCTGCTCACGCTCACGGCACCGGAGATGACCGTTCTTCTTGGCGGGATGCGGGTGTTGGGTGCGAACGCGGGGGACTCGGAGCATGGCGTCTTCACCGACCGCGCCGGGATCCTGACCAATGACTTTTTCGTCAACCTGCTGGACATGGACACGCTGTGGCACAAGTCCTCCGAGAACGAACACTGCTACGAGGGGTTGAACCGCGAGAATGGCGACATCAAATGGACAGGGACTTCCGTCGATCTCGTATTTGGTTCGAACTCGCACCTTCGAGCGATCGCGGAAGTCTATGGCAGTGCCGACGCGCAAGGGAAGTTTATCGATGACTTCGCGGTGGCCTGGAACAAGGTGATGAACCTGGATCGTTTCGACCTCGTCTCTGACTGACCATTCCGGAAAACAAACGTCCGCCGGGGCAGTCGTGGTTCACCGCGGCTGTCCCGCTGGGATTCCGGGCAACGAGCTTCGGGCAAGCGAAGCGAGGCCTCTCGATTCCCGAAGCAAAATCGGTCGCGCGAAAGGAGGTTCTCGGCGGAACGGGCGGAATGGTTCGCGGGCGATCCTGCGGATTTGGGGAAACGCCGTTAGCCGCAGCACGTCGCTCCTCACTCCTTCGTCGGCTCCAGCTCGAAGTCGGCCACCACGGGAAAGTGGTCCGAGAAGCGGGCGGTCTCTTCGTCGCGGACGAGCTCTACCGCGCGAACCCGGTCGAGGAGATTGGCGCTCGCGAAAATGTAGTCCAGCCTGCGGTCGGGACCGTGGTCCTGATGGCTCACCAGCTCCGAGGGAAAGGTTCCCTGGAACGTGGCCGCGGGGTCGCGGAATCGGGCGTGGAGGTCGACGAAGCCCTGGTCGAGGATGGCCTGGATGCCGCCGTAGTCGATTCGTCCTTCGTTGAGATTGCGGGCGCGGGGATTGCGGGCGTCGAGTCGTTCGAAGAAAGGCACCAGCTCAGAATCCTGCTCGTAGCGGGCGCGGTCCGACGGGGAGAACCCGTTGAAATCCCCCGCGAGGACGACGAGCGGATCCTCCTCGGGCAGCGACGCGATGTCCTCGGCGAGCAGGGCCGCCTCGCGGATACGGTGTTCCCAGTCGCTGGGGTGGAAGTGGATCGCATAGACGTAGACGCCCCGCACCTTGGCGCGGAGCAGACCGTGCTGGAAGCCCTCCCGGCGCCGCTCCACCGTCTCGAGGGGCCAGCGCGAAGTCAGTCCGGTGGGGAAGCCTTCCTCTTTGAGAATCACCGAATGGGGATGGCCCCAAGCCTCCGCCTCCGCCGCGAGGCGCTCCGCGGTGTAGCCGTTGAGTTCCTGCAGCGAAACCACGTCCGGGGCCATCTCCGCCATCCATTCGAGCCAGCGGGCGTGGTGCGGTTCGCCTTCGCGGGAGAATCCGTAGAAAACGTTGTGGGTGAGGACGCGGAAGTTCCCCTCGCGGGGTTCCTCGGGCTCGGCTGAGGCTCGAGGTAGAGCGGAGAAGGTCACGGCTGCGACGGCCACGAGGGCGAGGCGAATGGAGGCGGTTTTCATTCTTCCGTTGTAGCCGATCCGGGCGCCGTCGGCAATCCCGGCGATTGGGGGCGGATTCCTGGGTGCATTCGCGTTTGGCCGAAGTCGCCGCACGGCACGCGATTCCGTCGCTGACCTGCGGCGGCGGCCCGGCTAGGCTTCGCACCATGAACACTTCTCGTCGGCGCTTTATTTCCACGATTACGGGAACCTCGCTGGCTGCTCCTTGGATCGGGTGGCAGTCGACGGCCTCCGGCGGCCCGCCGAGCGGGGAGCTGCGCTTCGCGAACTTCGGGGCGAACGGTCGCGCCTGGAGCGATCTGACGGCCATGCTGGAGGTGCCTCACACCACTCTCGTCGCGGTGGCGGAGGTCGATTCGTCCCGCACCAACCGACTGGCGGAGGCTCATCCGGACATTCCCGTCTACGAGGACTGGCGCAGGCTGCTCGACGAGAAGGCCAACGAGATCGACGCGGTCGTCGTAGGGACGCCCGACCACATGCACGCGCCGATCGCGATGAGCGCGATGCAGCTCGGCAAGCACGTCTATTGCGAGAAGCCGCTCACCCGCACCCTTCACGAGTCCCGGAGCCTCCGGGATTTCGCGGCGGCGGAAGGGCTCGTTACCCAGATGGGCATCCAGGTCGCCTCGAGTTCCGGCAACCGGACCGCCGTCAGGCTGCTGCGCGAGGGCATCGTCGGCAAGGTCAGGGAGATTCACAGCATGAATCCGAAATCGTGGGGTTCGATGGAGCCGCTGCCCGACGAGGCGGCGCTTGTGCCCGAAGCGCTGAACTGGGACCAGTGGATCGGCGTGGGCGAAATGCGTCCCTACCTCCCCCGCGAATTTCATCCGAGCCAGTGGCGCAAGCGGATCGGCTACGGCACCGGCACGCTCGGCGACATGGGATGCCACATCTACCATCCGTGGTTCATGGGCCTGGACCAGCCCGAGACCCTGACCGTGACCTCTCTCGGCCCCGGTCCCGTCGACGCCGACAGCTGGCCGCTGAACGCCAAGGTGCATCACAGGATGAAGGGCAACGATCGCACCGACGGCGACTTCGATTTCACGTGGTACGACGGCGAGCAAAGAGCGCCGGGGCATGTGGCCGAAGCGCTCGGAGGGACGACCGTCACCGAGAAGGGCGAGGTCTCCGCCGTGCCCGCGAGCGGGTCGGTCGTCATCGGTACGACCGGCGCCCTCGTCATCCCCCACGGCGGTGGAGGCATGCCGACGCTCTACCGCGACGGAGTTCTTTCCGACGAGACCCTCGAGCCCGAGCCGAGCGATCACCATCACGGCAACTTCGCCGCCGCCATCCGGGGCGAGATCGCGGAGCCGCCCCGGACCTCGTTCGACTACGCCGGTCCCATGACCGAGGCGGTTTTGCTAGGAACCGTCGCCGTCCGGCTTCCCGGCGAAACCCTGGAATGGGACGCCGCAGCCGGCAGGTTCGCCAACTCCGCGGCCGCGAACCGGCTCGTCCACGATCCCTACCGGGAAGGGTGGGAGGTCGAGGGGATCTGATTTCGGATCGAGGCGCGCAAGCTACCCGGCCGAGGCGGAACGAAGCGAGAAGGCAAAGCGACCGCGGCCCGAACGGTCGGTTTCAAAACTCCCGTGGCGAAACCGCCGAAGGAAACGCGGTTCGTTCGGAGAAGGGAACCCATTCCAAATTCGGCCTCCGGAGTTCACTTCTTCTTGTTCCCCACCGCGGTCCTGAACTTGACCACGGCGGCGGCGATGGACTCGGCGAGGTTCTGCCGGTGCTGGGGGTCGTGGACTTTCTTGCCTTCGACGGGATTGGTCACGAACCCGCCTTCGAACAGGATGGCGGGCTTGTTGATGCCGCGCAGGACGTTGAAGCGGGCTCGCTTGATGCCGCGGTCGATCGGCTTGAGGTCGTGGACGACGTGGGCGTGGACGGCGGTGGCGAGGGCGATGTTCTCGGCGTCGCGGGTGTTGCCGCTGAGGGGGGAGTTCCAGGGGCTGCCTCCGTTGGTGGAGCGGGTTCCTTGCGGAGCGAGGGCGTAGGTCTCGATGCCGTTGGCGTCGCGGGAGCCGGAGGAGTTGAAATGCACGCTGACGAAGATGGCGTTCTTCTGGCGGTTGGCGATCTCGACGCGCTGGCCGAGGGTGAGGAAGACGTCGTTGCGGCGGGTCAGAAGGGTCTTGAAGCCGCGTTGCTGGAGGGCTTTTTCCAGCCGGAGGGCCATGTCGAGGGCGTAGTCCTTTTCCCACCCGAGGACGCCCTTGGCCCCGGAGTCGTGGGCGCCGTGGCCGGCGTCGATGACGACGGTGTCGAAGTTGATGGGCTTCTTGATGTAGCTCGGCCGGACCACGGGGTCGACGAGCTTGGCGAGGTCGACGGAGGAGAGCATCGCCTTGCCGCCGTTCTCGATGACGGGAAAGCTGAGGTTGAACTTGATGTTGTTCACGAAGATCGACTGGGAGCCGATCTTCCAGGTCATGATGAGGCTGGGATGCCGGAAGAGGCGGTCGTCGCCCTCTTTGGCGAAGCGCTCGAACTGGTAGAACTTGGCGACGTTTTCGTCGGAGACGTATTCCCGTCCTCCGAGGCTGTAGATCTGCCAGTCCTTCGCCGACGCGGTCAGGGCCAGCAGTTGGAGGGCGAAAACCGTCGTGAGGAGGCGCGAGTATGTCCGTCGGTAACGTGGCTGTCGCGCGATGGTTCGCATGAAACTTGTGACGGGGGGCTTCTCTCGCCTGAAATAGGACGGGAATCTTAAACGACCCGCTTCGGGAACGCAATCGGCGAATGGGGATTTAGTTTTACAAAGGGCCTCAGCCAAGAAATAGTTTCGCCCCGTGAAGGGGCACCGATTATGGCCGCAGAAATTTCGAAAGGTTACCAACCCGGAACCGTGGAGACCCAGTGGTACGGCCGCTGGGTGGACGCGGGCTGTTTCCGGGGCGACGAAAACGGCGTCCGGGAGGCTTATTCGATCGTCATCCCTCCGCCCAACGTGACGGGCATTCTCCACCTCGGGCACGTTCTCAACAACACGATCCAGGACATTCTGGCCCGCCGCGCCCGCATGGAGGGCAAGGACGTGCTCTGGCTGCCGGGCACCGACCACGCGGGCATCGCGACGCAGTCGAAGGTGGAGCAGAAGCTGCGCAAGGAGGAGAACAAGACGCGCCGGGACTACGGACGGGAGGAGTTTCTCGACAAGGTGTGGGAGTGGAAGGAAGAACACGGCGGCATCATCATCGAGCAGCTGAAGCGGCTCGGGTGCTCCTGCGACTGGAGCCGGGAGCGCTTCACGATGGACGAGGACTACAGCCGCTGGGTCTCGAAGGTCTTCGTCGATCTTTTCAACGAGGGCTTGATCTACCGAGGCAAGCGCATGGTCAACTGGTGTCCCAAGTCGCTAACGGCCCTGAGCGACGAGGAGGTCGTGATGAAGCCGCAGAAGTCGAAGCTCTACACGATGCGCTACCGCGTCGCGGGCGAGGACGACCGCTGGATCGAGATCGCCACGACGCGCCCGGAGACGCTGATGGGTGACACGGGCGTGGCGGTCAATCCGAAGGACGCGCGCTACGGCGATCTCGTCGGCAAGACGGCGATCCGCCCCTTTCCCGAGGCGGAGATTCCGATCGTGGCGGACGAGCACATCGACCCGGAGTTCGGGACGGGCGTGCTCAAGGTCACGCCGGCCCACGACAAGGCCGATTTCGCCATCGGACTGAAGAACGGGCTCGAAATCATCGACGTGCTCAATCCGGACGGGACGCTCAACGCCCACGCGGGACCGGAGTTCGAGGGGATGGACCGTTTCAAGGCGCGGGTGGCCGCGGCGGAGAAGCTCGAGGCGATGGGCCAGCTCGTGAAGGTGGAGAACTACGAGAACAAGGTCGGGTTCAGCGAGCGGGCCGACGTGCCGATCGAGCCGCGCATTTCGATGCAGTGGTTTTTGAAATACCCCTGCGTGGAGGAGGCCGCCGCCGCGGTGGCCAACGACGAAATTCGCTTCCGGCCGGATCGCTGGAAGAAGACGTACGCCCATTGGATGGACGGCATCCAGGACTGGTGCATCAGTCGTCAGCTCTGGTGGGGGCATCAGATTCCTGTCTGGTACCGGAAGGACAAGGCGGAGGCCTTGCAGAACCGCGAGAGTCTCGGCGCGTCGGAGGCGGGAGCGGATCTCCACGTCGGCATCGAGCCGCCGGAGGACGCCGACGAATGGGTGCGGGATCCGGACGTGCTCGACACGTGGTTTTCGAGCTGGCTCTGGCCCTTCGCGACGATGAGCAACAGCGACGAGGAGCCCAGCGCCACCGAGCGGAAGTTCTACCCCACCACCGATCTGGTGACGGCGCCGGAGATCATTTTCTTCTGGGTCGCCCGGATGATCATGGCCGGCTACCGCTGGCGCGGGGAGCCGCCTTTCCGGAACGTGTACTTCACCGGGATCGTTCGCGACGGGAGCGGGCGCAAGATGTCCAAGAGTCTCGGCAACTCCCCCGACCCGCTCGACATCATCGCCGACTACGGGGCCGACGCGCTCCGGTTCGCGATCATGAAAACGGCGCCGCTGGGCGCCGACATCCGCTTCGAGATCGCCAACGAGGGCGGGAAGGAAATCTACCCCCAGGTGGTGGAGGGCCGCAACTTCGCCAACAAGCTCTGGAACGCCGCCCGCCTTCGCCAGATGCAGGACGACGCCGCGACGACCGGCGCGGCGGCGCCGAAACTGGACCCGGAAGCTCTTTCCATCTACGCCATCGACATTCTCGCCAAGCTGGACGACACCGAGAGGAAGATCGCGCAGGCCTACGAGGACTACCGCTTCAACGAACTGGCCCTGCTGCTGTACGAATTCTGGTGGAGCCAGAACTGCGACTGGTATCTCGAGTCCGCCAAGGGCGATCTGTTCGAGGAGGGGCACCCCGAAGGGGATCCCGCGCGAAAGGCGGCCACCCTCGCGACGATGGACACGGTGCTGAAGCGCTTCCTGCTCCTGCTCCACCCCTTCATGCCGCACATCACCGAGGAGCTGTGGGACAACCTGGGCTATCGCGATCCCGACGGTCCCGAGTTCCTGATGAACACGCCACTCCCCCGGGATTCGGTTCTGGCCGGATTCGATCCGAAGACGGTGGCGGCGGCTCGGAAAAAGGTGAAGGCGGTCTACGAAGCGGTGAGCCGGGCCCGCAACCTGAAGGCCGAATACGGCCTCGGAGCGAACCGCAACGTCAGCTTCATCATCGACCCCGAGGGCGGGACCTTCACGGAAACTGCCGTTTTCAAACGCCTCTGCGGGGCCGGAGAAGTGGTCGTCCAACCCGGTTTCCAAGCCGAGAAGGGAGTTCCCGCCGCGCTCACCGCCATCGGCAAGATCCACCTGCCTCTCGAGGGCCTGGTCGACGTCGACGCCGAAAAACAGCGCCTGGAGAAGGAGCTCGCCAAGGCCGAGGGGGAGTTGAAGAAAGTGAACCACAAGCTCGCCAACGAAAATTTCGTCACCCGGGCGCCCGACGAAGTCGTCGCGGAAATCCGGGAGAGAAAAGGACACTGGCAGGAGCGTGTCGGCGAGCTGCAGGGAATGGTCGAGAACCTGGGCGGGTGACGCCGGGCGAATTCCGCCCGGGACCGGTCGGGTGGTGCTTGAGAGACTGTTTTTCAAGAGTCCCTTGAGCCTTTCGAGAAGACCGCTAACATGGCGGAATGGAACTCGGATTGAAGGACAAGGGCGTGCTCGTGATGGCCTCGAGCCGGGGCATTGGGCGCGGAGTCGCGACCGAACTGGCGAGGGAGGGCGCCCGGGTGATGCTTTTCTCCCGGTCGGAAGAGAAGCTCGCCGAAGCGGCGGCGGCGGTCGCGGAAGCAACCGGAAACCGCCCCCTCTTCACCGTCGGCGACATCGCCAATGCTTCCGACGTCGGAGCGGCGGTGGAGGCGACCGCGGTCGAGTGCGGCGGGCTGTGGGCGCTCTTCAACAATACCGGAGGCCCTCCGCCGGGAACGTTCGAGCAGTTCGACGACGCGGCCTGGCAATCCGCCTTCGAGTTGACCATGCTCGGCTACGTGCGCGCGATCCGGGCGGCGATTCCCCGCATGAAGGCGGGCGGCGGGGGCCGCATCGTGAACAACACTTCCGTGTCCACGAAGCAGGCGATCGACGGCCTCGTGCTCTCGAACGTGTTCCGGGCGGGTCTCGTCGGACTGGGGAAATCCCTGGCGCGCGAGTTGGGACCGGAGGGCATTCTCGTCAACACCGTGGGCCCCGGCCGGATCGACACGGAGCGCATCGAGCAGCTCGATACCGTCTGGGCGGAAAAGGGCGGGATCAGCTACGAAGATCAGCGAGCCGCCTCCCAAGCTGCGATTCCGCTGGGAAGGTACGGGGAACCGGCGGACTTCGGCAGAATCGTGACCTTTCTCTGTTCCGAAGCCAACGCCTATCTCAGCGGTCAGAACATCCTCATCGACGGCGGAGCGACCGAGGCCTACTGACCCGTCCCTTTCAACTCCGCCATTTTCGCCGTCTTGTCGTCCGCCCGCATGAGCGCCTCGCCCACCAGGATGGCGTCGGCGCCCCAGGATTGGATCCGCCGGGTGTCATCGCCCGTGTAGATGCCGCTTTCACTGACGAGAATGCCCTCCGGGCCCACTTCCTCGCTGAGCTTCTCGGTCGTTCCCAGATCGACTTCGAAGGTGCGGAGGTTCCGGTTGTTGATGCCGATGATCGTGGCGTCGGTCTCCGCGGCTCTCTCCATTTCCTCGAGGTCGTGGACTTCCACGAGCACATCGAGCTGGTAGTTGCGGGCCGTTTCGAGCAGGCGATGCAGCTCGTCCTGCTCCAGAGCCCCGACGATCAGGAGAATGGCGTCGGCGCCGGCCACGACCGCCTCGAAGATCTGGACCTCGTGGAGGATGAAGTCCTTGCGCAGCAGCGGCAGATCCACCGCCTCGCGGATTTGGGCGAGGTAGGAGAGATGTCCTTGGAAATACTTCTCGTCCGTCAGCACGGAGAGGGCGTTCGCTCCCGCCTCGGCGTAGGCTTCCGCGATGGCCACGGGATCGAAATCCTCGGAAATCGTTCCCGCCGACGGGGAGGCCTTCTTGACTTCGGCGATGACGGACAACTGTTCCGCGCCGTAGCCTTCGTCCTCGCCTTGGTCGCGCAACCCGCCGCCGAGGGCGGTGGCGAACGAGCGGAAGTCCTCGCGGGCCTGCGCCGCGAATCGCAACTTGTCGAGTCTCGGCAGGAGCGCGTCGATCTCGACCCGCTTGTCCGCGAGGATTTCGTCCAGCTTGTTCCCGAATTTTCTCATGGAAAGGTGTCCGTCCCGATACCGCGCCATCGAAAACGCCGCCACCCTAATTTGCAACTTTCGCCTTGAAAAACCGGCGTTGTTATCCAAATTACCGTCCGCGCTGCCGGAAGGCGGCGAACGCGGGTGTAGCTCAGGGGTAGAGCGCAACCTTGCCAAGGTTGAAGTCGTGAGTTCGAATCTCATCACCCGCTCCATTTTTCCTTTCACGCTTTAGGAGACTGTTGAAAAACTCTGAAACGCAAAATCTAAATGAAGAGACGGGATCAAAGTCAGCGGCTTCGCCGAATCGAGATGCGAACGCCCCTTCGGGCTGCGGCCCTTTTCTCCGCTCGCTTCGTTGCTCCTCAGTCGTGGGGCTCGCCCCACTCCCTCGTCGCGCCTCGCCAGCGGACAAAATGACTCGCAGTTTTCCATTCCAGAGTTTTTCAACAGTCTCTTAGCGGAGGTCCCTCATTGGAGACGCTGTATCGCTGGTCAAAACACGTCGAGGAGGACCGGCTGGACGAGTGGGAAACCCGGCTGATTGCCGCCGAGGTGATTTACGTGGCGGAAAAGCTAGTCAAGCGCAAGCGCTGGCAACTCTCCAGCTACACCACGACATTGGCCCGCGCGGACGAACTGCGGGCGCGCTACGGCGGAAGCGTCATCGAAGTGCTGCCCGGCGACTGGCAGCCGGCCGCGGAGGCCGAAGCCGGCGTTCTGCTGAAGATTCGCGATTCGCTTGTCGTCACGGAAGGGGGAGACGACGAGGTCTGGGCCAGTCTTCGTGAGAAATTCCCGGACCGCATCGTTCTCAGTTTTCCTCCGCAACTGGCCTTCGGGACCGGCGGGCACCCCACCACCGCGGGTTGCCTCAGGTTCCTCGCGGACGCCGCGAAAAAACGCGGGGCCGGCCCTTGGAGCGTGCTGGACCTCGGATGCGGCAGCGGCATTCTCTCGGTAGCGGCCGCCAAGCTCGGGGCTTCGAAGGTGGTCGCCATCGAAGACGACGGCCTCGCGCTGAAATACGCCAGGGTGAACGCGGAGCGGCACGGCGTCCGCGACCGGATTGAATTCGTCGAGGCCGATGCGCTCGAGTGGATCGCGCAGGGAGGCACCGGCGCTTTCGACGTGATCGTCGCCAACCTTTTCAGCGAACTTTTGATTCGCTTGCTGCCTGACTTGCCGGGCTCGCTGGCCGAGGGCGGGGAGATCGTCCTGTCCGGATTTCTGGTTTCGCAGACGCGAGCGGTAACGGCGCGAGCCGAATCCGCCGGCATACCGCTGAGGAGCTTTCTGCGTCGCGGGAAGTGGGTCGCGGCCCGGGGAGCGAGAGCAAACCCGTAATCGCTATCTCGGTCTCCCGTAGTATAATCTTGGTTTCCACTAGCTTTTCGAATCTTCAATCCATGCACACCGGTCGCGCCCTCAATATTGTCCGAATGCTCTTCCTGCTCTTGTCGGGGTTCATCGGAGCGTCGGTGGCGACTGGACAGTCGGCCGAAATCTGGTGGTTCGGCGCGATCTGCGGTCTCGGTTTTTCCTCCGTCGTCATCGTGCTCGACATCATGCTGAGGCACTTCAGCATCCGCGCCTTTTCGCACGCCACCTGCGGTCTTCTGATCGGCTTTCTCTGCGCCTGGCTGGTGACCCGGGTCGGTTTCTTGCAGGGGGGCTGGGTGGAGCAATTCGAGCTGGTCGGCAGCATCCTGAACCTGGCCATTTTCCTGGCCTTCGGATTCCTCGGGGTGATGCTGGCGATGAGAAGCAAGAGGGAGGAGTTCTCGCTGTTGATTCCCTACGTGCGTTTCCGCCAGGACGCGCTTCAGGACCTCCCCACGCTTCTGGACACCAACGTCATCATCGACGGCCGAGTGCCCGGGATCTGCGCGGCCGGATTTCTCGGCGGCACGCTCGCGGTTCCCCGCTTCGTTCTGGAAGAGCTTCAGAAAATGGCGGATTCCTCGGACGAACTGAAGCGGAGCCGGGGAAAACGGGGCCTCGACTGCTTGAACCGCATCAAGTCGACCGAAGGACTCGAAGTCGTCATCCACGAAGAGCCGTTCCAAGCCGGGATGTCGTCCGACAACAAAATGGTGGAACTGGCCGATTTCCTGTCGGCGCGTATTTTGACCAACGACTCGAACCTGGGCAAAGTGGCGCGACTCAAGGGAATCGACGTACTCAATCTGAACGAACTCGCCATGGCGCTCCGGCCAGTCGTGTCGCCGGGCGACGAACTCGAACTCGAGCTCGTCAAGGAGGGGAAGGATGCCCACCAGGCCGTGGGTTATCTGCCCGACGGCACCATGATCGTCGTCAACCAGGGCAAACCCCACATCGGAACGACCCAGCCCGTGGTCGTCGGCGGCGCGGTGCAGACCAGCGCCGGGCGACTCATTTTCGCTGAGTTGCAGCGCTGAGGGAAGCTCGGTTCTCCGCCTCCGCCGGGGTGCTTTTGGACTTTCCGCGGAGCTTGAGATAGACCGATAAAAGATAAATCGACAGGAAATAGGCCACGAGAAGCTCCCGGGTTTCGGAACTGTCGAGGGCCCGGGCGACGAGGGAGTCGCCCTCTTCGAAAAGCTTGGAGAAAAGAAACACGAGGGAAGCGGAGATCCCGACGCCGCAGGGATTGATCCACTCGCGCCAGTCCGAATCCGGAAATCGGAGGCGACCGAAGCCCCGCGCAATGGGAACGAACAGCCCCGAAAAGACCACCCATGCCTCGACCAGGGCGCGCGGCTTCTCGTTCAGCCAGCTGCTCATGTTGTGGAGATTGGTTTCCTCCTGCTTGTTCAGGTCGGCGATCGGCTCCGGGGTGCTCCATCCGAAGGCCCACTGGCCCCAGCTGATCTCTTCGCCGGCGAAATAGACGCAGCCGAGTGTCCAGATGAGGATCCACAAGCGGGGACGGAAGGAAAGCAGATGCCGGTACCGCCACAGGACGGCGATACCGCTGGCGATGCCGACGACGAGGACGACCACGGTCATGTTTTCCACGAATCCGGCGCCCATTTCGGAATCCTTGGCCACGATGTGGTTTCGGAAATACCGGGGACTCAGATGCAACGCGACGACGCAGTATCCGGAAAGGAGCCAGGGAAGGGTCTCGAGCGAAAGGCGAAAGGGGCGGTTCATGCGTCCATGGGGCAGCGTCCTCGGTTTGGAGTCGCGGTGACGAACTTGTAGCATTGCCAGAGGCGAGCACGAAAGCGGAAATGCGGACCCGCCCGCTCTTTTTCCGGACGGGTCCCGCCTTAGGGACTCGGCCAGAAATAAACACCCCATTCTACTTGGTCTTTGAGCATCTGGCTTCGTTCCTCCTCAGTTACAGATCGCTGCGGATATGCGCCTTCGGAGCGCCTCGCCAGATGCTCAAATACCGGCGCATCTTTGGTCGTCTATTTCTGGCCGAGTCCCTTATCCACCTGCCATTTCCGCCGTTTTCTGGTATAGGAGACTGTTGAAAAACTCTGAAACGCAAAATCTGATTGGAGGAACGGCAGGA
>JBBDRG010000042.1:33943-36257 GCA_040905585.1 Verrucomicrobiales bacterium | reverse complement strand
CCGATCTGGTCGCCTTTCTCGAGAAGCCGGTCGACCTCGAGACGGTGAAAGGCCTAGCTCGTTCCGTGATCGAACCGGTGCTGAGAAGGTAATGGGAGCTTTCTCGATCGCAGCGGACGCAGGGGGCAACCGATCATTGCAACGGTAGCGAAGCGAGGGAGAAACCATGTCCGTGGCCAAGAGCGGGGCCGCTAAGGCCGGGAGGATCCGCACTAAGAAGCAAGGCTTCATCACCGGTCTCCAATGCCTTTCGGCTGTGATCCCTTTCGGGACCGCCGCCGCCGCCCACAAGACCGACACCGCCGTCCTGGAGTCTCCAATGCCTTTCGGCAGTGATCCCTCTCGGGACGGAACGCGCGAGGGGCATGGTTCGCGTCCACCGCTGCGGTCTCCAATGCCTTTCGGCAGTGATCCCTCTCGGGACACCAGCGGGAAACAGTTACGTCCATAGCGGGCGCACTGGTCTCCAATGCCTTTCGGCAGTGATCCCTCTCGGGACATTCCGAAATCCGAACCAATAGCGCGAATGAGTAAAGTCTCCAATGCCTTTCGGCAGTGATCCCTCTCGGGACTTTATCTCCGGTACGGGGCTTGAAGAGGAGATCACACGTCTCCAATGCCTTTCGGCAGTGATCCCTCTCGGGACGAAGTTCGAGGGCGCGAAAGGGTTCTCCGATTTCGTGGAGTCTCCAATGCCTTTCGGCAGTGATCCCTCTCGGGACACCGAAACCAGACGATCAAAGGAGCAGAAGACATGCTCCTGTCTCCAATGCCTTTCGGCAGTGATCCCTCTCGGGACACGCATTGTATCGCCATCGTTTGAACAACCATTACTCAGTCTCCAATGCCTTTCGGCAGTGATCCCTCTCGGGACCTTCCGTCAGCTGGCTACGTGCTTGCTTGCGAGGCTGAAGCGTCTCCAATGCCTTTCGGCAGTGATCCCTCTCGGGACGCTTGCGAGGCTGAAGCGCTGCCAGATATGCACGTTTGTGTCTCCAATGCCTTTCGGCAGTGATCCCTCTCGGGACAAAACTCGCCATCCAAGTCATGGCTCTTCGGAGCCGTCTCCAATGCCTTTCGGCAGTGATCCCTCTCGGGACACCACGCTGCTGCGCGCTATGCCGGGATTGGACCTTTGGTCTCCAATGCCTTTCGGCAGTGATCCCTCTCGGGACAGAATGCCCGCACCCAAAAACAACCAATACGCCGCCAAGTCTCCAATGCCTTTCGGCAGTGATCCCTCTCGGGACTCCTTACTTACAACACGGGTCAGATCGACTGTGCCGATGTCTCCAATGCCTTTCGGCAGTGATCCCTCTCGGGACAGAGACGTAGCACGAAACATCATCGAAGAAATAGCCGAGTCTCCAATGCCTTTCGGCAGTGATCCCTCTCGGGACGAGAAAGCAAGATATAGAAGTAGGCGAACTCTATGATTGGGTCTCCAATGCCTTTCGGCAGTGATCCCTCTCGGGACTCAGGACCCCGGAGTCTGGTTCGTCGACAAGATCGCGAGTCTCCAATGCCTTTCGGCAGTGATCCCTCTCGGGACCGTTTTCCTACAGGGAGAAGAGTCGGAAGAAATCCTCGAGTCTCCAATGCCTTTCGGCAGTGATCCCTCTCGGGACATTACGGCGCGACTGAAATCGCCGAGCGGAAACGGATGGTCTCCAATGCCTTTCGGCAGTGATCCCTCTCGGGACGGAAACTCTTCCGGAGGAAACCCTTTTGTTGTTTGAACTGTCTCCAATGCCTTTCGGCAGTGATCCCTCTCGGGACTCAAGAGCCACGGCTCTTTACCGCTTCGCAATCACCGTTTGGTCTCCAATGCCTTTCGGCAGTGATCCCTCTCGGGACCTGAGGATCGGGAACGATGCCGTCGCCGTTCTCGTCGAGTCTCCAATGCCTTTCGGCAGTGATCCCTCTCGGGACATCCGGTACCTGGGGTTTCGTCGGGTCGAAGACTTGATGTCTCCAATGCCTTTCGGCAGTGATCCCTCTCGGGACCCGCGCAAGCCGACCTGTCGTTGCTGCCACGCCGCCCCCGGTCTCCAATGCCTTTCGGCAGTGATCCCTCTCGGGACCGAGAGAGGCCACAAACAAGCTACTCGAAATGATCGAGGAGTCTCCAATGCCTTTCGGCAGTGATCCCTCTCGGGACCCAGGGGCAGATGGTCGAATACGCCTACGCCGTCGATACGTCTCCAATGCCTTTCGGCAGTGATCCCTCTCGGGACCCAGGCCCTCGCGAGCGTCCCGGTCGGCAAGGAAATGAGTCTCCAATGCCTTTCGGCAGTGATCCCTCTCGGGACCT
>JBBDRG010000042.1:0-33843 GCA_040905585.1 Verrucomicrobiales bacterium | reverse complement strand
GTCTCCAATGCCTTTCGGCAGTGATCCCTCTCGGGACCTAAACAGCTAACCCCAATGCCCGACGATCACGACTACGGTCTCCAATGCCTTTCGGCAGTGATCCCTCTCGGGACCCCTATCCCAAAAATGTCCCCCGTCTCCCACGCCTCGTCTCCAATGCCTTTCGGCAGTGATCCCTCTCGGGACTCCCCCTCCGTAACTGGTTGAACGCCAAATGTCCAATCGCGTCTGAGGTCGGGAGTGGTTTCTGCGCTGTTCATTTCCTCCATTCCTTGCCTCCCGTTGTCGGGCTTGCCCTCCGCAACTCGTTTCTTTTCAGATCGTTGCATCCCGGGTCGCGACCCCTGCCGGAATCGGCATTTCCGTCTCCCGACCTGAAAGAGCGCGGTCGCGCCGTCAGATCACGTAGCAGACCATCTTTTCGGAACACACCATTGTTCCCGCCGTGAGAGTCTGTTTCGCCGATCTCGCATCGATCTTGTAGGCTACGAGCCGGTCCTCGTCTTCATCGATCTCGTCGAGCAGCTTCAGCCAGAAATTCTCGAATTCCTCTTCCTGGAGCCGACATTCGAAGAGAGAATACTGCACGCGCACGCCATAGTCTTCGCAAATTTTGGCGACGCGGGAAAGCCGCTTCGGCAGGGTGATGTCGTAGGCAACGAGGGTCAGCATCTCTTTTTCGCCGGGGGCGGATCGTTCGTAGGGAAGTGGTGCAAAGGCTTCGTGCCACCAGTCCGGGAGATCATCTGGGGGTGCGGCGGTCACGGAGGAATCAATTCATGAGAAAGGCTTCGAACCCCTCCGGTTGCTCCAGGGCACGCTTCAGGGCGAGAACACTGTCCTCCAGCTGCTGCCGGAGAGTGGTGCGGTGCCCGGCGAATTCGCTCATGAACTGTCGCTCCATGCGCCGCTCGTACTGCACGATGAAACGGGCCCGGCCTTCGTCGTTGAGATAAATGCCGCCCTCGCGCGGATGAAAATGCTTTTCCTCGAGGATCTGGTGGGAGAAAAGATCGAGCGCGAGCGCCTCGATAAGGACGGGCCTGAAAGGCTCGATCAGGTCCAGCGCAAGCGACCAGCGTCCATCCTCGGTGACGTGGAGGAAGCCGAGGGCGGGATCGAGCCCCCGCGCGTGGACGGCGGAGACCGCCTCGTGGTAAAGCAGAGTCGAGCCGAAAGAAAGGCAGGCATTCACCGCGTTGAGCGGGGGTCGGGTGGTACGACGCTCGAAAGGAAAATCCGCCGGGAGGAAGTCGGCCCATTGCCGGAAATAGCGAGCGGCGGCGGCGCCCTCGTATCCGCGCAGAGTGTCGAGCGTTTCGGAACGGTATGTGTCCGAAAGCAGTGCGCCGAGATGTTCGAGGGTGGGTGCGACGTCGAGCTTGCGGTTGGCGGCGAAACGCTGGAGACAGCGACGCTGGTTGTAGATCTTGGCGGCGACGAGTTTCCCGGCGATCCAGAGGCCGAAGGAGCCGTCGAGATTGGAGCGGTATTGGCGCAATCTCCAGGCGCCATGGGCCGGGGTGACGGGCTGGAAATCGCCGAGAAAATGACCATTCCATCCGAGAAGGCTCACGGGGATGCCCCGGCGAAGCAGCTCGGCGAGAGCGGCCCCGGAGAGGCTCGCCCCCTCGGAGACGATGAGCCGGTCCAGATCGCGAAGCGGAACTTCGCGGCGAACCGGACGATCAGGTTCGGGATCTCCCTCCTGCCCCGGGCGGGTGATCTCCAGCCGCTCCGAGACGAGGTGGATCCGGGAAGCGGAGGAGGTAACGCAGGCGGTGGGCATGAATCGACGCTACTGCCTTGCCGAAGCGCTGTCGTGCGGGTGGAGGTCCGAGGATGTGCGGCGGCCCCGAGCAACTGCTCCGCTCAGTCTGGTGGCCCAGAACTACTCTCCATCTCGAAACCGATCCTGGCTCGCTCCGGGGCGAGATGGGGGGTGACTCCCCCGAGTCCGGCTTTTCGGAGTCGGCTGCGGATTCCGGCCAGACCCTTGGTGAGATCATCCTCGGTGACATGCCCTCCGAGGCGCTGGATGGCAGGATGAAACGGGGCGTCCTCTCGAAAGCTTTGATAAAACCGGTCGAAGGGACCTTCCGCCTCGCGACGGGTCTCGAAGTGGGGATCCCCCGAGACCGCCCGTTGGTGAAGGAAGGCGGCCACGAGAAAATCGCGGCCCGAGAGAGACACGTCGCGTCCGTTGACGCTGAGCAGGCAGCGTTCGGCGTCCAGGGACACTCTCGGGGGCCGAAAGGGATTTCCCACTTCGGACCGGGAGTAGCGCTCCACGAGTCCGGCGAAACTGCGTCGCGGCTCGTTGAGTTCGGCGAACTTGTTTCGCAGAGGGACGAAAGGGATGTCGGCCAGTTCGATTCGGGCATCGGTGGCGCGGATCGTCAACGGGTCCCGACCGAAGCGGCGGGCTTCCAGTTCGAGGACGGGTTGATCGGGATAAAAAAAGTCCCGGCAAGTTTCGAAGGGTTCGTTGACGAGGACATGCGTGACGCGGTCCTCTTCCCTGCCCAGCAGGCTCATGGCGGCATAGAGCAGGGCACCCATAGTTTTCCGACCTCCGGCAATGCTGGCGATGACGCGGCAGTCCTCTGCGTCGGCGAAAGGAGCGAGAGTCTGGACGATGAAATCGGCGGCTGCGTCATGGTCCGAACGGGTGCGCAGGTCCCCGGCTTTTTTCCGGACCCCGGAAACCGGATCGGGCAGTTCGACGACGCGGAGGCTGAGCTGGAGGGCGTCCCGGCTTTTTCCCTCGAGGATGGACTCCCGCAATGCGGACCAGACAGTCCGTCCGCCCCAGTCCTCGCGGGGAGCCAGGAGGAGGGATTCGATATCGGCTGCCCCCCGCGAGGTGGTGATGACGACGACCTCGTCCGGCACGACCGGCCTCGACTCCCGGGCCAGCGCCCACACTGTCTCCGTGAGGATTGCCGGGGAGATGCCGGAGACCGAGACGAGGATCGTTTTCATGAGGGGAGAGGCAGCCGCGCCAACTCCGAGGCGACTTCCTTCGCCCGTTTCGAGAGAGTAGCGGCGGATGCGGGATGGTCGTTGAATCCGGCGTGATTGAGATCGTTGCGGGCGGAACGGATCTGCGAGCTGACGCGGCGGAGGCTGTAGATCACATCATCCGAGAGTGTGGACCGTGCGGTTTCGGCGAGCGTCCTGTCTTCGTTCCCGGCGGATGCGGCTTTGGCGGGATCTTCAAGCACGTTCAGCGCTTCCGCGTAGGGAGCGCGGGTCTTGTGATCGGCGTGATGATCGCCGTGCCCGAGAGCGACCATCAGATAACTGACGAGCCACTCGCTGGCGAGGGTGAAGGCGGCGGCGACCTGATCTCTTTCGGCAAGCCATTCCACGAGATCCCGCAGGACTGTGAGGTCGGCAGAGGAAAACCGTGTCAGATCTTCCTCGATCGGTTGGAGGACTTCGAGGAACGGCAACACGTGGGCTTCTGCCTCTGTCCTGGCTTCGGCGAGAATTGATTCTAGTCGGGCGGCGGCATCCGCCATGCCTGAAGTGCGAAGCATAAGCAGATTCTCCGACGCTATCTCGAGCGCGGTAGCGAGGGATTTGAGATTGCGGGGCAGGGCATCGCGGTCCTGGCCGTCGGAGCTCTTCCAAAGATTCTGCTGCGTATCCACCAGCAGACTGGAGATGCGCGCGGCGGAACCGGTGCGGAGAAACTGATCTGCGGCAGCCGTCCAGTCGAGGAGCGTGACGAAGGGTGTCAGGTCGAATGCAGGGGTAGCGCCGGACTCGGGCTCGCGGGCCTCCCAGGCACCGTATCGGATCTCGCCGATCTCGATCTCGCGTGTCACCCTCAAGTAGGACAGGGCGATGAATCCGAGCATCGGCAGGGACCGGAAACCGTGGGTGATGTCGAGGTGGACTCTGGCCCTTTCGGGCACCTCCGCTGCCATGATTCGAAAGATTTCCCAGAGTTCTTTCTCGCTGGCCCCATCCGGGATAGCAACGGCCCGCATCTCGATACCCGTAGCCCGCCAGGCTTTCGCCAGTTCCTCACCGTGCTTCCTGGCGGCTTCATTCGTCTGCAGGGAAAGGAAAAGATCGGGCCGCACATACTCGCCGAGAGCAACGGAAAAATAGGTTTCCTCCCGACTGAACGTGTCACCGAATCGATACCGGCTCGGGCCGTAATTTCCGGTGCCGAGTGCGCTGATCAGGATGACGGGTGCGTCCGGTATGGGATCTGGTTGGTTCATTGCAGAGGTGCTTCGGTCTTTTCGAGTGCCCTATTCGCTCTCGGGATCTTCCAGCGGATTCCAGAGCCGTTCGAATCCGAAATCCTGAAAGTCTTTGGCAATTGCGCCGTTTTCGGACAGAAGATCATTCTTTCCGTTGCAGATCATGGCGGCGACAGGGTCGCTTCGACAAGACTGCGAACCTTGTTCCTCTCGTCATTCGGGAGAAACGCCGACTCGATCGCATGCTGCAGGAGACGCAGGACGTCCATCCGCGTAAGATCGGGACACAGGCGCGCGGCAAGGAGAAGATTGTCGTTAAGCGTAGCCGAGGAAATGCCGATATTGTCGGTATTCACCGTGACGCGCACGCCGGCGTCGAGGTAGCGCTTCAGGGGATAGTGCTGCCGCTCTGTTTCGGCGTTCTCCGGAACCATCGGGTGGAAGCCCTTGATTTGATAATTGGCGTAAGGACACATCTCCACGCCCACGCCGCGGTCGGCGACGGAGCGCATCAGCTCGGGGGAATCGACGAGGTGAAGCGCGTGGCCGAGGCGCCGGGCATTGAGGTCGAAGACGGCCCGCCAGATTCCCTCGGCGTCGTCGTTCTCCCCGGCATGAACGGTGAGGGCAAGTCCGCAGCGATGAATGCCCGTGAATTCCTCGCGGAAGTAGTGGGCGCGGGTCTGGCGATCCTCGAACCCGGCCAGGTCGACGCCGACGACGCGGCACTCCTCCGCGTCGGTCCAGTGTTCGGCGGCGGTCACGGCGAGGGCCAGGTGGCGGGAAATGGCGGCGCGGTAGTCGCCGGTCTCGCGGCGAGTGGCGATGAGGATGAGATGGATTCGAGGCGCGGCGGCACCCGAAGAGACCGACTGCCGGCACCGGTCGAAGGTTTGCTTGATCTCGGAGAGCACGTCCCAGGGAGAGCGGCCCTGCCCGGGATCGGCATAGTTGGCGGGAGAGCAGCGAATCTCGGCGTAGGCGACATTCTGTCGGGCGAGATGATCGAAGAGCAGTTCGCACTGGCGGCGAAGGCATCCGGGATCGCGGAGCAGGGCGCTGCCGGTGGCGTCGCCGAGCTTCATGTAGTCGGCGAGGAAAACGGGGCGCGACGGCAGCGGCCATCCCTCCGGGAGCAGCGGTTCGGCGAGGGCGGGCAGGGCCGCGGGCCGCTCGGCGGCGGAGCGCACTTCGCCGAGGAGATCGCCATGGGAAGCGAATCCACCCAGATGACAGTGAAGCTCGATCTTTGGAAGGATGGCGATCCATCCGCGGTCGGTTTCGGACTCCGGATCGACGGATTGGCCGAGCCAATCGAGAATCTCCCCGGACCAGGTCGCGAGAGTGGGGAAGGGCAGGCTGTCGATCCGTTCCCAGGCGCTGGCGATGCGATGCCCGCGGTCGGTGATCTCGCGGAGGCGATCACGCAAGGCGTGATCCGGCGTGCCGACCTTCCGCTCCCCCAAGACGGAGCCGGTGCCGGACGCCTCCGCGAGAGGATAGTCCTCCGAACGAAAGGTGACGAGCTGGGGCCATCCCGTTTCGGGACCGAGCCGGATGTGCCGGAGATGGCCGGCCGAGCGGGCGGAGTCGATCTCCACCGAGGTCTTCGGTTGTTCGGTCGACGGCAGATCGCAGAGGACATGAAACAGCTCCGCCGCACCGAAGACGGCGGCCGCCTTCTGCATGGAGGCGGACATGGTCTTGAAACCACCGGAGAGACAGACGTAGGTCGGGGAATTCCCGAGAGTTTCCCGAAGACCGAGCCACCAGCGATAGAGTACTTCCTCGAAGGTGAAGTGATCGTTCTCGGATTTGAAATCCGTGAATCCCTCCACCCGGGTGATCGTGAGCCGCGTTCCTGGAGCGTGTTCGGCGAACCAGTCGGCGACGAATGCAGTATCGACCTGCTCGCTGTCGGTCGTGAGCACGTGAACCGTGTCGAAGGACACCCCCGGGAGGAAAAATGCTTCCGGCGCGATGGCCGCAGAGGTGCCGAGCGAAACGAGGAGGGTGGGCATGGACTGGGCAATAGCGAAAGAATCAACCGATGAGCTGCGGCAACGCGGGTTCGAGAAGATGGCCGAGAGGTTTGTTGTCACCGGCGAGAATCGCAACACCCTGCCGGAGGTCGTCGCTCCGTTGTTGGCGGCCATCCCAGACGGCAACGAGACGCAGGCTACCGTCGAGCCAAGCGGCGCGGAGTTTGAGCGGAGAGGGTTTGCGGGGGCGGGCGGAACCGAAGGGCGTGTTGCAACCACCGAAGGCTCTTCCATCGAGAATATCCCCGGCGACGATCCGCAACTCGCCTTCGTCGTTGCCGAAATCGCGATCCAGCACCGCAAAGCGGATCGGTGAACCGTTCAGCAATTCCCGGCACCGGGCTGCGTAATCGGCCTCCGTTCCCGGCGCGTTCTCCGGCCACAAGGACCCCGCGGCCCGATTGGCGCGCTGGCCGACCCCTCCGAGAAGGAGCCAGGCGTCGAGAGCGCGGGCCAGCTTGGCGCTCGGATCCTCGCTGAGACCCTCCCGCCGGGATAGCAGATCGACTCGGAACTCCGTCCCGGGTAGGAAGGCCGCCTTCGGCCCGCGGTGGTTGGAGTTCGGTTTGTGGGGAAGGATCTCCCGCTGGTCGGGACTGGCGGTGGTGACCGGCACAGGCCGGACTGTGAAACGTGATGCGGAGGGGCCGCCGCCGACCCCTCCGAAGATCGCGGTTTCTTCGGCTCCGGGTCGTCCGTTTCGATCCTGCCCGAAGAGCGCGGCGAACCACCAGCGCAACTGACCGCGCACGGTCGGACCGCGCAGTTCGGGGACGTTGTGCCCCTGCCCCTGGTAGGCGCCGTGGGGGAAGGCCGGAGTGATGAAGTGGAATGTTCGAGTAATGGGGGTCATGAGATCAGGGAAGTTCGATACCGTGGGATTTCGCGATCTCGCGGATGGGACCGACCCGGTCTTTCCACTTTTTCGCCTTTGGTTTGTTCCAGTCCTTCCACTTTGCCTTTAGTTTGGTAGTCAGGAGTTGGCAGAAGGCCTGTTGATCGAGCGGATCTTTTTCAGGCAGATTCTTGGCGAACTCGGCGATCCCGTTATCGTTGGCGAGTTCGCTCTTCAGCAACTCTGCCGCGCGGCGTTCGTGTTCAGGGAGTGCGGCGAGCCGTTTCTCCTCCGCTCTCCGCTGGTCGGCTTCGAGTTCGGCTTCTTTGCGAGCTTCTTCTTCACGCTTTGCAGCGGCTTCCATTTCCTCGCGGCGCTTTTCCTCGGCCTTGGGGTCGATCACGAACCAACCGAAACCGGAACTGGTCTTGGCACCCATGCCGTCGCCCGTGATCGCATCGCGCAGCCAACCGGAGGCGGCGTCGAGGATTTCCTCCGGTTCCACGTCGTCAAGAGTACGATGCATGACAACCGCGAAACCAAAGGTCGAGTTCTTTTCCACGGCGGGGAAGAATAGGGGCCGGGGATCCCCTGATTGTCCGGCGCGCGGGTGCGGGGTCTGCACTTCGGCGACCAGCTTCAACGTGTCCGTTTCGGCTGGATAGGCGGGGAGAAAAGCGACCATGCCCTGGAAGGCGGATTTTTCGGCCCAAGGGTCCGCTGCTTCCCGCACGAGACTGGCATCTTCGCCCGCCGCCCAGGTAAAATCACCGGTCCGTCCGATGTCTTTCTGGATGAAGCCGAAAGCGAGGAGGGCGAGCCTGAGCTTGGCGAGTTTGGTGTCCCGGTCGGAAGTACGCCGGATCTCCCACAACGCGGCGGATCGCGCCACGCCTTTGGCGGCGGAACCGGGGATGTGGGGCAGGCCGAAGCAGCGGTCCAGCGCCATGCCGGCGTTCTCCATGACGCCGCCGGCCAGGTTGATGAGAAGTCGCCCGCCCAGAGCGGCGACGAAGGTGCGAGAGCGCTGGTCGTAGGATTTTTCGAGGAGGCGAAGCAACTGGTTGGCGTTCTCGGCCTGACGCCGGACATGCTCAGGGGAGTCTACCTTCACCGAGGCTAGGGCACCGGCGACTTTGGCTTTGTAGGCGTTCTGCCTTTTGACGTCTTCCCGCGTCCGATCACTTCTCACCTTCCGCTCCGCTTCCTGGCGATCATCCTGAAGGAGATCGGGGCCATTCGAAACCGCCCGAAGCACATTGAAACGGTTGGCGTCGTTGAAGCGGTCTTCGTGTCCCCAACTTTTCGAGAGAACCATCTTCTCGAAGAGCAGGCCGCGATTCTCGACGTTTTCCGCGAAGGCGCCAATGGCCTCGCGAGTGTCTTTGGCGAGCGGAATCATGCCTCCTCGCCTCCTTCCCCGGGCGTGACAAAGCGCCGCGCGTAGCCAAGCCATTCGAGAGCTTCGGCAGTGGCGAGCTTCAGGGTTTCACTGTCGGAGTCGGCGAGTTGGTCGAGCAGGTTACCCGCAGTTTTCACTTCTTCGAGAACCGCGATTTCCTTTTGACAAAGATGAAGGGCGATGGCGTCGAATGCGGCGGCGAAGCCGGGACGCGCCAACCCATTTCTGCGTTGCTCGATCGCGAAGGCAATCGCTGCCATCAACCCACTTTGCAGAATCATCGGCGGAATCTTTTTCATCGCTTCACCGCCGTTGGCTCCGTGTTTCGGGGCCTCGCTTCTGGCAAAATCGAGCGCATGCCGCGCCCGGACCTGTTCCAAATTCTGTATGCTCATAATGCTGATACCTTTCTGTTTGGATCACCCGAGTTTCACCGTGCAAAAACCGCGCCCGGTGGTGGAGTTGCCTCCGAACTGGAGGACAGGATGACGCTCCAGGAGTCCGCGCAACTCGGCCTCGCCGTCGCTGGCGTAGTGACCGTCTTTCCCCTTTCTCCCGACCACGGTGACGGTGGCGCAGAACAGGGTCTCGGTGGGAACCGATTCGAGGTTGAAGAGGGCTCCCGAGGCCACGGTGCCGGTCTTCGGGTCGATCTTAGTGTGCTGACTGATCTCGCAGGCGGAGGCCACGAAATGCGAGAAGTCCCCGTCGCTGAGCAGGACGAGTCGTCCCCGGGCCTCTTTCCACACAGCGTCATCGACGAGTCCGCAGAGAGCTTCTTCCCAGTCTGCGGGGAAGGCGTCGTCCGACTCGAAGGCATACTCTTCGAGGACCACCCGTTTTTTAGTGGGCAGGATTACCTTCGGCCCGGCCAGGCAGTGCTGGTCGTCCAACTCGGGCAGATCGGACAAATCACTGCGTCCGGCATCCCGGGCGAAGCGCCGCAAGGTCAACGGGCAGGTGATATAAGCAAACGAACCTTTTGCCGAGCGCACCGGGAAAGCGACGGGCCGGGCTTCGCCGAACGTAATGTCGCCGGCGCGGGCCTCCTTTTCCCTGTTCTCGCCGATCAACTCCGGACCGAAGAGATCCTTGACCGCCTCATCGCCGAACTCCTTGTCGAGTTGGTCGGCGGTGTAGCGCATCACCCCCTTGATCGAGCTGCCGGGGATGATCGGATGACGGGTATGCCGCTCGCGTTGGACGGGCTGGTCGATCGCGCCGACCGAACCGCCCGCGCCGACGTGTAGCGGGGTGCGGGTGTAAATGTAGAGAAGATGTGTTTTCATTGAGATGAATTTTCGGTTTTCAGAGTTGGTTCGCTCGTGCCTTTCGGCGCGGTAGAGGATGAAAGGGGGCTTCGGATTAATCGGCAGTGTCGGAGTCGTAGAAATCCCAGGGACCACAGACGCCGAGTCCGAGGCCTTTTTCCCCGAGAGCACCGCTGCGGGTGACGACTGAACCTGAAGGATCGCCGTCCCAGGACACAAGCCGCGCGAGGACGGGTGCGTCCGGTCCCTCGAAGTAGTAAACCGACCCTGCCGGAACGGCGAGGCGGGTCGCCTTGCCCCCAGCCGACGTTTTCGTGTCGCCGTCCCCGTGATTGACCACGGGCAGAGCGTCACTCCACCCGGTCAGAATCTCGGGCTTGCCGATGGCGGCGGCGACGAGGCGGACGTCGAGAGGCTTCTCCTCCTGAGCGGCCTTGATGCGTTTCCGCCACCGCCGACGAGACTCGCCGGGGTTTCGCCCCGGCTTCTCTCTCGGGAGATGAACCTTTCCGGAGTCGGGACAGACCCAACCGGGCAGCCAGCCCCCGGGATGGCCGGACGACTTGGGAAAGAGGGCCGGACTGAGCAGTGCCCATTTTACGCGCTCGCCGGTGACGGACTCCGACGCGGGCAGTGACTCATCGATGGCAGGAACAGCCGTAGTTTCAACCTGGCAGACGCGTTGTTGGCCACCGCAAAGGATCGCCCCGCTGGCGGGGAAGAGTTCGGCAAGGCCGTCTTTCTCCCCCGCCGGCAGAGTGGCGGCACAGGCGAGCGAGACGCCTTCTCGAAGCCGCAGGTATTCGGCAGAGTAAATGCGCTCGCCGTCCTGGGTGCCGGTGGCCGGATCTGTCCCGATGCCGGTGGTAGGCTCGGGATCGAAGAGGGAGTCGGCATTCGTGGACTCGCCGTCGAGTGGCAAGGCGCCTGTTTCCAGATAAGTTCGCCAATCGGAAGCCGTCCACCAGCGGGGAACCTCTTCTTTCCCCGGCGCGGACGGATTGCCGAGCGCGTATTTCAGTGGATCGGGCAGGTCGTTGGCCTTGTTCCTTTCGTCACCGAGGGGCAGCAGCGAACGGGCCTGCGCCGACTCTTTGTCCAATCGTGCGTCGAGCGGAGCGGGGAAGAGCCATTCGCTGTCGCGGCAGGGAAACGGGCCGACGGTGCGGAGGGTGCCGAAGCGTTGTTCCCCCTCCCGACCGCGTCCGTTCTTGGTATGTCCGGAGTGAGTTTCTTCCCATGTCTGTTTTTCGGGAAAGGCCCGGTGGAGGGCAGCATGGAGAGCGTCGAAAAACACGGGAGGCAGAGGCCAGCGGGCGCCGTGGCCGATGCCTTCCCCGGCGGCCATGGGGCGACCGTCGCGGAAAAAAAGGAGATCCGTAGGAGTGAGCCGATAAGTCTTGAGCTTCATCGCGGAAAAAGCGGGTTCGAGGGTCAGGCGCGCTGGCGTTTGAGGAAGGATTCGGTGGCGAAAAGATGGGCGACATCCCGCAGGGGACGCTCTCTGGAGGTTAGGTGGATGAGGTAGTCGTCGAGGAGCTGGAAGAAGCCGTCTTTTTCGGATGCGAGCGATTTCTTTCCGTCGAGCTGATCCCAAGCCCACTCGATCTCGCGGAGGACGAGGGGTTTGAGGTCCTTGGTCATCGGTTCGCCATCAACGCTGTCGAAGCGTCCGAGGAGTTGGGCGATTCGGCTGGGAAAGCCGCCGCTGATGCCGCCAGTCTCCCGACGATAGAGTTCGCGGAATTTGGCGAGGAGTCGCAGTCCGCCGTTTTCCTCGAAGGAGGCACCCCATTCGATGCGCTCGCCGCTGCGTTTCATCAGGGTGAGGGCGAGAGCGTTGCGGCCGAATCCGCCCTTGTCCGAGTCGCGCTTGGCCCGTTTTTCCGCCGCTTGGGCAGCTTGAACGGCGTCCTGCAGCGGGGTTTTCGCATGGGCGATGACAATCCCGGCAGAGACGGTCATGGTGGGGCCGGGCACGAGAAGCGGCCATGTCGGTTCGTGGGTGGCGGGGGAATGAAGCTGAACCATGCCCGGCGCGGGAGCGTGCGCGAAATCGTCAGAATAGCGCTCCGATAGCGCCGGATCACCTTGGAAGGCGAGGCGCAGGCCCTCGACGCAGGCGATGGCCTCGTCGGCCGGCACCATGGCAAGGACGTCGTCACCGCCCGAGTAGATGAGCTGTCCATGATGGGCTTCGACGACGCGGCGGGCGGCGTAGAGGCCGAAATTGCCGAGCGCTTCGCTGAAGCCGAGGTGGTAGGAGGGCGAAAGCGGACGGGGCGACTGGAGCCAGTCGGGAGCGATTTTCTCGAAATACTCACGGGCCTTGTCGGTGAGCAGAGCGCCGACTTTCGGAGCCTCCTCGCCGGAAAGGAACTTCCCGATCCCGTCGCCATCGAGCGCGATGACGGCATAGTAGGGTGGAGGCGGCGAGAGCCTAGCTTCTTTGAGAAAGCGGGACAGCGCTTGACTTCCGGTCTCGAGAAGCTCCCGGTCTTCGGTGGACTCGTTAGCGTCGGGGGTCCAACCTTCCGGCACGAGAAACTCCGCGGGAATATCCCGAATCAAGTCTCGTTCGTTGGCGACGTTTAGTTGTCGGCCCTCCCAGTTTCTCGTTCGGGAGAGGCGCGACGCGATCTTGCCAAAGTCCATAAAGGCCATCCAGCTGTACTGCCGATCCCGAAGGATGCCATCCAGCTTGGCCTTCCAGGCACCGGCTGCGACGTCGAGCACGCTGTCGAACTTGGAACCCTGCAGACGGAGGTCGTGTTCCGGCTTCAAATAAGCGAGGTGCCAGAGCCG
This sequence comes from Verrucomicrobiales bacterium, assembly GCA_040905585.1. Classification (GTDB taxonomy): domain Bacteria; phylum Verrucomicrobiota; class Verrucomicrobiia; order Verrucomicrobiales; family DEV007; genus Arctic95D-9. The sequence continues at coordinate 21,265 of JBBDRG010000042.1, read as the reverse complement.
TTTCACCAGATTGACCGCGCCGAGCCGCTGCCCGCTGCGGAAGTAATGCTGAAGGACAGGATGCTCGCCGGCCTTTTTCAACCAAGCGTCATCGATGAGCGCTTCTTCCTTGCCCGAGAGAGCGTCACGCTCGCGGGCGGTAGCGGGGCCCTCCCACGCGGTGAAGTCGCGGGTGGCGCGACGGGCGTCGAGCCGATGGCTGAGGAGTTGGTAGTGGGCGCTCCAGAGTAGTCCGAGAGTTTGTCTCCCGCGATCAGACGGGTAACAGCGGGCGTCGCGCTCGCCTTCGGGAATCGCCTCGGCGGCCCGGCAGAGATCGACGGCGGGTTTGCCTAGATCGCCGGGCAGGTCGCGGGCGAGCTTGCGCGTCTCCTCGAAGTTCCGCCAGTCCCAGCGCTGCCAGGAAAGCTGGAGCAGATGCTCGAGCTGGAAATCCCAGGTCGTTTTCGCGCCTTCGTCGAGGGGGCATTCTTTCTGAAGGTGGGTCCAGACCGCCTCGCCGATTCGCTGCCATTCGCCTTGCACCGCAGCCGAGATTTCGCTGCCATCCCAGCCATCGGGCACGATGGCGAGAAAGCGGTTGGGCAGGCCGGGGGTGAGGGCGGCCTCCTGACCGTTCGGTTGAGAAAGCCCGAGCACTTCCCACAAGGACGCTGACTCACCTCCGCCCTTGGGACGGTATTTCGCTTCCTCCAGCCAGTCCCGGTGGAGCCAGTCGAAGAGCGGTTGTCCGCGCAGATTGGGGAAAATGACCGCATCGGGCCCGAGTACGTCCGTCAATGCCCGGATGGCGTGTGCGGTGAGCCAGGAAAGGAGGTAGGAACCGCTCCAGAGATCGCGGGTGCTGCGGGCTTGAGCGATGAAATCCTGCACCGGCCCGAGCTGGAACATGAGAAGGGCGGGCCGCATCTTCCCGTCGTCGCCCCGGGCACCTTCGAGGGCGGAGACCACGCTCATGTGATTCCAGATCGAGCCGTCGGGGATGCGGGTGTCGGCGGGGAGGTAGGGCAGCAGCCCGCCTTTGTCCTGCCCGGCCGCCAGCGCCATCCAGGCGCGCCAGACGAGGAACAATTTCTTCTGGTCGTCGGACATTTTCTGTCCGGGAAGAGCGTCCGACAGGCAGCCTTCAGCCTCGCCCTGCTCCATCTGCGGAAGCTCGAGTGCTTCTCCTGACACGGGATGGCGGAACGAGGGGGCCTTTTCGGTGTGTCCCAGTCCCCGCACCTTGCCGGGATCGGGAAAGATGAAACGGTCGGCAGCAGCACCGTTCCAGTCGGCGTCCTTCTCGGAGAGCAGGCCGGGATCGAGTCCAAGCGCGAGGGCGTGAACCTTGGCCCGCTCGATGTGATTCCGAGAAAAATCGTAAGCCTTTTCCGGCGGGTCATGGAACTGGGCGAGAAGTTTTCGGCTCCACAAGTCCGAGCGTTCGTCTGTATTCATGGAAAAGGTGATTTGGTTCGGAGGTTAGAACAAATGGAGGATGCAGGGTCAATCAATTTGAACCGACATTCGAGGAAATCCGACGATCTCTCAATGTTCCGGACATCCCCGGATGTCTTCAGTCGAGGTTGCGGGAGTTGGATTCGCTAGCGACCGAACTCGATCCGGCGCGTTTTCCCATCGTGGAGCCTCAAACCGATCTTTGGCATGCGCTCCCGGAGTTGCTCCAGACAACGCTCGGCCCCGTCGCGGTTTTGAAAACCGATCACGAAGTCGTCCGCGTAGCGGACCACTCTCATACGTCCGGGTCGTAGGATCCGCAACTCGCATGACAAGCCCTATGCCGCCGGTCTCGTTGTCGGTTCCAAAGTCTTCGTCTGCGATAATCTCGCCTTCGGTGGCCAGGCGCGGATCTCGCGCAAGCACACCCGGTTCGCCCAGCGCGATCTGCGGCACCTGACCTCGCGGGCGGTCGGTCGTCTCGGGGAGCGATTCCTCCAGATCGACGAACGCATCGCCCGGTATCGGGACCGTCGCGTCACCCATCCCCAGGCTCACGATCTCGTGATCAAGGCGGTGGACTGTCAGGCGATCACGCCGAGTCAGATCCCGGCTGCGCTGAAGGAATGGCGCGAGCCGACCCTCGAGGACTTCCCCCCTGGAATGCCTGGTCGCTGTTCAACGCCGCGACCGAGTGCATGAAAGGCACGAATCCCAATGTGGTCATGAACCGCACCCAGGCCCTGCATGGTCTGTTCGATGGATTGGTCGGGTTGAACTGACCGGGCCGGGAGAAAAGTCGCGCTGAAACACGCGGGGCTTTCCTTTATGTGTTTGATGTCAGCCTGATGTCAGCCTCTCCTCGCGAAAATCCAGGCGATCTTGGAGGAGGAGCGCCGATAAAAATCCAATTGACGAAATCGGGGAATCGCGCAATTTTACTTTCACTCGGCATATTGCCGACGCTGTTACCAAGCTTCTTTTCGGGCTGACCACTAGGGCCAGCCGTTTACAGACCAACTCAGAAGCTCCCGAGACCGATCGTCTCGGCATTCGCCGTTGTTTACGGCGAGAAACCCCCAAATTCTGTCCCGACATCGGCTCGGACTCTGGGGATAAAAGTCTAACAATAACAAAATAAAAAATGAGTAACAGTAGAAACGAAAACCCAAAGTTGAACCTCGATCAAGTTATCGATTACCTGAGTAACAACCCGAACGAGCACGGTCTGACGGCCGAGAAGGTCCGCCGTCGTGCGACAATTGTGGATTACGACGAATGGCCGGGCTGTATCGTCTTCGAGATGGAACGGCACCAACCGGCTCTCGGTCCTAACAGACCGAAAGGGGACATGGCGGCGTGGGCAGTAGCAAGACGCCGTTATGTGTTTGATCCGGCTCAACGCGAACTCCACGAAGCAGCCGTCATCGGAAAATCCACACTCGATTGCGACATCGGGGGATTGGCGATTACGGAGACAGAGCGGTTGGCATTCTCCTGCACACGGTCCGAGGACGGTCGGGTGATCTGCGAGGAGGCATGCTCGAACGCGAAACGCGAAGTGTTTTCCCGGGAAGATGCCGAGGTGTTTGGCCGCAGTGTGGTGAAAGACTGGACCTTCGAAGGCCTCTTTTTCGAAACCTATGGACTCGGCCTTGGGGGGCAGGTTGGGGAAGCGGTAGGCGAACTCCATGAAGAATGTGAGAACCTCGCCGGTGAAGCGGCTGTCACTGCCTGGGACGATATGGAGGAGGAAGCTGGATAGAGCATTCGATTCTACGCCTCTCCCTGGCTTGAGTTCGGGGAGGGGCCAATTCCTCCAACGCACTTTGCCGTCTGCGCACGTGTGACCAACTCAGTGCATCCATTAGTCGTATCCAGATGTCGCCATTTTGGGCTTGGAGTCCTCTGAGGATTGACCGACCATCGGGCATGAACATTGACCTTCGAATTTTCGTGGACGACTCAGCCGGGACCGAGGATTTGGTCTGGCTTGGAGGTCAATTGGAGCGCTGGGCCGACTTCATGCTGGATGAGGGATGCGAATGCCATATCGCCAGCGATGCGCTCGCGGATCTCAAAAATGGCGAGTTCCCAAAGTCGGGCCGTTTGCAAATCCCGGGTATGATCGAGGTGTTCAGCAAGATGAGTTCAATCCTGAAACGCGAGCCCTTGCAAATGACGCCACATCAGCGGGAGCAACTTGAAGCCGAAATGGACTCTGCCGCTCCTCGCGGATCCATCTTCATTGTCGTCGACGTATCGGACGATATGGAGTTACGAGATGTCGACGCAGCAGGCGAGCTTGAACGCTTCCTTGGCGAAAAGCCGGGATTAGTTCGGGTGGAACGTCAGACCACTCGCTTGCAGGAATTCGTCTCGGAATCTTCGACCTCACCGGTCCTTCTTCCCCCGCACCAGATCCGGCAGCTCCTTCCCGAGCTTCCGCTTTCCGGGTAGAAACTCGCCGACATCCACTCCGAGCACGTTCGCGATCACCGCCAGCTCCCAGTCGAAGACGGAACGGATCTGGCTCTCGATCTTCGCCACGGCGACGCGGTCAAGATGCTCCAGACCGGCCAGTTGGAGTCTGGCGGCGAGCTGGTCCTGGCTGAGTTCCCGGGCCATGCGGCGACGGCGGATCTCGGGGCCGGTGATGTTGCGGAAGCGTCTGGACATTCGTTCCCTATCGGGAACTTGACCTTCTCAGCATTTTTGGCTCAATTGGTTCCCCATGGAGAACATTCGTCGTCATTCTCCGAATCTGCGGTCCGAACCTCGGTCGGACGGACCGCGAGGGAAGCCAATGCCCACGGGGCTACGACAAATTCGGCCGACGACATTCGCGCGGACAGAGCTGGATTGCGCCCCGCCGCCTCCACGCCTACAATGCGCGGACAGGATGGACAAGACAGGTCTGGTTCTCGACGGCTATCGACTCGTGCGCCCTCTGGGTCGCGGGGGTTTCGGTGAAGTCTGGCTATGCCGTTCGCAGGCGATGGGAGATCTCCGGGCGATCAAGCTGGTTTCGACCGACGATCCGCAAAAGGTGTCCCTGGAGCATGCCGCGATGCTGAAATACCGGGCGGCGGCGGGGCTCGATCCACGTTACCTCGTCCCGATCGAGCACATCAATCGCAACGAGGGAGCGCTGTATTACGTGATGCCCCTGGCAGACGGGACGGAGGAGACCGACCCGGAGTCGGTCTCCTGGAAGCCCCTCACTCTCGAGGCGAAGATCGAAGCCAGGCGCGGGGAAAGCCTCTGGTTCTCCAGTCGCGAAATTATCGGGATGATCTCGCCGGTGCTGCTCGCCCTGCAGACTTTACTCGCCGCCAGGCTGGTCCACGGCGACGTGAAACCGTCCAACGTTCTGTTTTTCAACGGCGCCCCGCGTCTCGCGGACCTCGGCTTGCTCGACGAAGACGGATCGAGCCTGCCCGGCGCGGGGACGCCGGGATTCTCCGCACCTTCATGGTATAGCGGAGGGCTTCCCGACATGTATAGCGTCGCCGCGTCGCTCCATGCCCTGCTGACGGGAAACGATCCCGACACTATGGGGAGAAGCGCGTTCCGCTGGCCGCCCCAAGGCGAAGAGTCTCTCTCGGAATCCGAACGGAGGGAATGGCGGCGGCTCCACGACATCGTGCGGCGGGCGGGCGAAGAACGTGTTTCCGAGAGATACCGTGATTTTTCCACGATGCTCGACGCGGTGAGGGGAGCGCCCTCCGCAGCGGTTTCCGCCGCCCCGCCCGGGCACTCTGGCGGGCGAAAGCAGAAGTGGAGACTCAAGACAGCGGCGGTGCTGGCCCTCCTGGGGGGAGCGGTGGCGACCATGTTCGGAGTGTCCGCCTCGAAGGAAACGACCGTCCTTCCGGAAGGCTCCGACGTCGGCAGGGAACGGGAACTCACCGACGAGGAGGAGGCGGACTACCGGGCCCTCGCGGCCATGATCGCCGGATACGACCGGGACGGCGCCCCGGAGAAAACCTTGTCCATGGTCGAGGCGTTGTGGAACACCTACCCTCGATCCCGCGCCCACCCGGTGTATTCGATCTACAGGGCCAAGGCCCTGCGCGATCTCGGGAGGACCGAGGAAGCCAGGGAGGAACTCCGCAAGCCTGTCCAGGTCAGCCCCAAGATCGCGGAGATGCCAGTTCGGATCGAGCTGTGGGAAAGCCTCGGCGATCCGGAGGGGGCGGAACTGAGCCAGACGCGCATTCTCGATGCATACGGCCCCAACACCATGGCGCTCGCCTTCCGGGCGGAGGTCCGGGCTAAACGGGGGGATTTCGACGGAGTGGAAGCGGACCGCCTGGCGGCGCTCCCCCTGAATCCCGACGAATCCGAGACGCAGAAGAAGCTTGTGGCGACGCTGTGGGACGGTCTGGCGGAAAAGCACCCCGGATATGCCAAGCATGTCGCGGAGACGGCGCCCGCAGAGGGCGAAGCCGTTCCCGCGCACCCGCAGGCGGTTCGGGACGAGCGATGGGTGATCGAGTCCTTCGACGACATCCTCGACGATCTCCTGGCCCAAGACGATGCGCTTTCCGACGACGCGAACGCTGCGCGAAGACAGTTGCGCAGCCGCATGATCGAAGATTTCCAAAGGGGGCACTATGAATATTCCCTAGCCATGCTAGACCGGCTGACGGCACCGGAGCCGGGATACCGCCCCATTCCGTCCCTTCGGGTAAAAACATGTGTTCTGTCCCTCTATCGTGCCCTCCTGCTGGAACGCCTCGGGCGGCAGGAAGAGGCCGAGAGCGAATTGCGGAGCCCCGTCCATAACGACCTCGGTCTCCGCAAGGTGGAGTCTCGGATCGCCTTGCTGGACGCTCTCGACAGGGAGGATGCGGCGGAGGAACTTCTCGCTCGGATGATGGAGGCTCTGCTCTCCGGGCCGGGGGGCGGCACGGAAGAGCGCATCGCCCTGTTGGGGTTGCGGGCCAGAGTGCGGGCCGGAGAGGGCAGATACGTCGGTGCCTCGGAAGACTACGAGGCTGCCTCACGTCTGGCGGCGGTTCTCGATTCCCGGGCCGGAAGTAGTGATGGGTCGCGGACCGCCCGGCAGACCGTGGAGGGGATCTGGCTCGATTTGGAGGAACACTTTCCCGGCTATGCGGCCGATCGTGAGAGCCGGGCGGCGGAATAGTTTGTTTTCCGGGGGGAGATTTTTTGCGGCTCGGCGAATAGGAGGATACATGAAGACAGCTCTCTATCGAACGACACTCTGCGCACTTGCGGCTTTTCTAATTTCTTGCGAAGATCAGGGCAAGACCACGACAGTCGGCAAATCGCTCTGGAAGGGCGATACTATCGTAAGCACTCCTTCCTCCGACGGCACCTTCACTCGAACTCAATATGGTAAAGATTTCTGGGGAAACCGAACGATCACCGTTACGCCGGGACATTCTAGCCCGTCCCAGCAGGAGGACCTGCTTTTGTTGGGACTCCATTTGGTGGTCGGGATCATAGACGAACTGAGCAAACCGAGATGACTTCAAATTTGAATGCCACGACCGCCTCCCGCTCGCTCCGATTTCACCCGCTTCGATTTCTGCTGGTCCTGGCATTCGTCTTCGTGGACTTTGCGGGATCCGATGCGGCGGAGACCGATTTCAAAGGCTACTTTGAGGAGGATCGAGTCGCCAAAACGGTCTTCGGCTCGTTTTCCTCCTTCACCCTCGACGAAGCCAAGCGGTGCGTCGCTCACCTCGATGAAGAGTTGCAGCGGGATCCGGGTAACGAATTCTTCTCCGGGATGCGCTCCGTTATTCTCTCGGTGTTCCGGGCTTCCCACGCGGCGGAGAGCGCCTTGGCCGATTCCGAAAAGCAGACGCAGGCGGCCGAGCGGTTGGATCGATTGGCACAGGAGTCGATGAAACCGAGCGCATTGAGCGGACGGGTCGACGGACTTACGGCCGGTCGCTACCAGCGCGAAGCCGAGAAGTTGCGCCGGAACTCGAACGAGGCTGTCGCGAGGGCCGAAGCGGAACTGCGATCCTCGTTGGAGGACGCCTTGGATTTCGCTACATTCTGTCGGGATCGGGGCCGCGGCAGAATCGGTACCATGTTCCAACAGTTGGCGAAGCTCAAGGGTCAGTTGATCACCTCCTCCACTGATCGACTCGCGTATTGGAGCGAGGACGAGGCGGCGAGGGCCATGGCGGTGGAAGACCTAATCCACGACGCACTCGCACGAGGGTCCAGGGCGATTCTCGAACATCGTTATTTCGAGATCGACCGAGTCGTCTCGGAAGCTTTGCGGAGCGTTCCGAACAACGCCTGGTTGCTCGACTTGAAGCGGGCTTCCGACGACGCGATGAAGCGCTCCGGCGAGGCACTTGCGGAAGCTAGGCAGGCCAAGGAAACGAAGCAATACGAGACGGCGGAGATCTTCGCGGAAAAGAGCGTTGCAGCCGCCGCCGACAACGAAGCTGCGCTAGCCTTGAAGGGGGAACTCGATACGATCATCCGGGAGAAGACGGAACTCCTGACGAAGGCGGTCGCTCTCGAAGCCGGGGGCGCGTTCGAAGACGCGTTCGAGATCTACGAACGATATGCGCAGGTTGAGGACAGCCAGCGTGTTGCCGGCAGCCTCGCCCAGGAAAAGGAGAAAGCCGGCGATTTCATTGGAGCGAACAAACATTTCAAGATCGCTGGCGATTCCGAAGGGATGCTCCGCACGCAGAGGCTGATGGAGGAGCAGGTTGATGCCTACAAAGAGGCGGAAACCCTCCTTGCGGAGAACAAATTCTCGGAAGCCCGCCTGATTTTTGAGAAATACAACGACAAGGACGGCAAGAGAAACGTGGATCTCATGGAGGGGCGGCGAGAAACGTTTCTCGGGAATTTCGACAGGGCCATGACGTTGTTCCGCGAAGCGCGTTCGGCGGAGGATGTCGAGTCCCTGAACCACTTTCTCGAAGAACGCGCGAAGAACCTCGACCTGGCCGAAACGGCGGAAGCGTCCGGCAACTTACAGACCGCCCTCGCCCATTTCGAAGCCGCAAATGACGGTGGGGGCGTTCGCAGGATCGCTTTGATTCTCGCGAAGAAGATGGAGGACGAGGAACTCTACGGTTCCGCAGTCAATTTCTACGAGATGGCCGATGACCACGCAGCCGCCGCCAAGTTGCGCGAGAAGATCCCGTCCGACCAACTTGGATACAAAAGTTTGACTCCCAAGGAGATCTTCGAGCAATGCGACCCGGCCTGCCTGACCGTTCTGAATCTCGAAAACGACGGCTTGGGAAGCGGCTTTTTCGTCGCGCGCGGCGGTTACGTTCTCACCAACTGGCATGTCGTCAGGCAAGCCCCCATCGTGATGCTGAGACTCTCGGATGGCCGTGTGGCTATGGCAAAGGTCGTCGATTCCAGTGAATTGCCCGATCTGGCGCTCTTGAAAACGGATATCGGTCACCATTCCGTTCTCAAGCTGGGAGATTCGGGCCTCGTCAAGACTGGAGAACCCATCAGCGTGATTGGAACTCCTATCGATCCCGCCCTGTCCTCGACGCTCGGCAGCGGGCATATCGCGGCGACCGGACGGGAATTCCACAAAAACAAAGTGCTCCAAATCGACGCGACCATCAATCACGGCAACAGTGGCGGACCTCTTCTGAACAACACAGCCCAAGTGATCGGAATAAACACCTTCGGCCTCGGGGACATGGGTATTCAGGGCTTGAACTTCTCCATCGAAATCAACGAGGCTCTCCCCATGCTCCAGCGCAATCGAGTTCCCGGATTCTGAACCGCCGGACCCGCCAGCATGCCCGCCCCCTTCCCAACGACATCGCTGAACCTCCTGTCCAAGCTCAAACGAGCAGACGACGGCGGGTCGTGGGAAGTCTCGTGGAAGCGTTTCGTGGAACTCTACCACGAGCCTCTCGAAGTCGTCGCACGCGCCTGCTACCGCCACCACACCGGCGGCCAGCATCCGTCGTGGAGCTTTATGGAAGACTCCATCGCCGACGCCATGGCCGACTTCTTCGCCAAGGGTCAGCACCGCTACGATTCCAGCAGGGGCAGGCTCAGAACCTATCTCAGAGTCCTCGTGAACGCCCGCATCGTCGACCGTCTGCGAAAGGAACGCCCCATCGACGAGGGTGCTCTCTCCCCCGCGACCGCGGACGCTCTCCCCGAGGAATCTCAGGCGGAAAGGGAGAGTTTCCACCGAGCGCTCCTCGCGACGTTGATCGAGGATCTCCGCAACCAGATTCCCATGAGGCAGTTCGAGATCTTCGAACGTGTTAAACTCAAGCACCAGTCGCCGCCATTCGTCGCCGAGGAACTCGGGATCACCCGGGCCATGGTGGATCGCTACGTCTACAAAGCCATGAGCAAACTGAGGACGCTGGCCGAACAGCCCGAATACCAGGAAGAATTCAACGATTAACTCCTCGCCCCGATCCGAAAGACGGGCTTCCATCAACCCCCTGCGCCGTATGAACCCGAAAACTCTCGCTTATCTCTCGCGCTCCGACTTGACTGAAAGCGAAGAAACCTCGCTGCTCCGAGAATTGTCGTCCGCCTACCACATGGACGAAGCCTCCGCCAGGAGCCGGGAGGTGCGAAATCTGGTCGAGCGGGTGAAGTCCCGCATCGAAGAGGTGACGAACACCCATGTCCCGTCGTCGGAAGACCCGTCTCCACGGGACGAGTGACTCCCATAGCGGTCGGGACTCGAAATACGGGAGATTTTCAGGGGAGATTTTCCGCATTCTGCCGAACAAGGGAGTGAATGGATTTCACCTCATCCTCTCCCTCGAAGATCCCCCGCCAGCTCAGCCACGTCCTTCCCGCAAGCCACGCAGAAATCGAGAGTCTCAAGGAAGTCCAGGCGCCGCTCTCCCAGTTCCGCCTTCGACACGTAGCTCTGGAGTTTGCCGAGCCTGTCAGCCAGCTCCACCTGGGTCAGGCCCGCGTCGATCCGCGCCTGCCGCAACAGGTCTCGAAAGCGTTCCGATCGGGGCGAATAGTCCATGCCCGCGACTTTCGCGCCGTGCCCTGGATAACCCATTTTGGGATATATCCCCTTTACTCCGGGTCTGACTTGGGCCCATAATGAAAGACTGTCTATCCTAGTCTGAACCGCCTATGACATCTCTCGTTTCCCGAAGTCCGGGCATAGCCCCTTCAGAGGGGGCGGTCTGAATCAGATTTGTGCATCCGCCACGATCTCCGTTTCACGACGACTTTAATGACACCATGCCAAGCTTCACCGCTAAGATGCCTCCGATTTTTTTCATTGGTCTCCTCGCCCTCTGTATTTTGGAAGCCGTAATTATCCTGTATTTGACGAGGAGAGCTTGGTGGAACTGGAGATCAAGAGAGGATGGCCTTGTTGAGAAACTGAAACGCACGCTTTCGCAAAGGCGTGACCCCAGATCTTGCCGCGCCCCGGCAGAATCCCCAACCGGTCTCCCGACGGTTGGGGAAGATCTTCCTGCGCCTCCCGCGGTGTTGAGTTCACCGCAAGGGCATTCGACAAGAATCGAGCGAATACTGATGGAACTCGTGGACTTGCACGACGAGTTCCACATCCTTCAATCAAGGTCTACACTGGGCCAGGACGAATTGGCCGTTCTCGTTTGCGAACGCCTTAAAGACCGGATTCTACTTTCCGGTGGAGAGATCATCCGGGAGGACTCCTGGAATCCCGAGCGCCAACGCGCTGTGGAGGTCTTGCCTGCACCGCCCGAAGCCGCGGAAATCATCGTGATTGAGACTCGCAGATCAGGCCTTTCACTCAACGCCGTCGTCTTGCGCAAGCAAGAGGTCGTTATCCGAAAACCAACTCCCAACCCGGACTAAACCGCATGGAATACTACATTGGAGACCCCGCATCCCAATTGGACACTTGGGAACTGCAGAACATGCACGACAACTGCGCCGTTGCGGCCCAGACTTCCATCATTAACCAATATTTGGGTTCGCCCATCTCGCTGGAAGAAGCCAATTACGTCGCCGTCTCCAGTGGCATCTACACGCCGGGAGCCGGAACGTCCCCTGCGGACGTGGGGCTGTTGATGGACATCTACCGGGTGCCCAATCACTCGGTCGAGGACGCCAGCATCGAGCAACTCGCGGCGGAATTGCAGCAAGGACACCTTGTCGTCGTCGGAGTCGATTCCGGCGAACTTTGGGAGGAAGGTCCGCTCGGGGAGTTCTGGAGTTGGTTGCAAAAAGCCTTCGGTCTCGACACGGCGGAGTTCAATCCGGCGGACCACGCAGTTGTCGTCACCGGCATCAACGTTTCCGACCCTGAGAATCCCACCGTCGTCATCAACGACCCGGGGCATCCGGAGGGCGCGGGCAAGGAATACCCGCTGCACAAGTTCAAAGACGCGTGGGAAAACAGCAATTTCCACTACGTCTCAACTTCCGAACCGCCTCCCGGAAACGAAGCCCTGCCGTTCGATTTGGGCAATCTCATGGGGCTCGGAACCACCTTCGCCGCCACTGCCTTTCTGGGTGCCGATCCCCTCACCGCCGCCGCGGCGGGCGATCTGGTGAACGGCCTAGTATCCGAGTTCGATTGGGACAAAGTCCTCGCCCACTTCTAGAATGAACACTTCTCAGCCAAACCGGCAAACCGTGAATCTCGAGGCCATCGCCAATTTGATGGCCCGCGTCGGATCGCTGGAAGAGCAAATCCTGGAGAAGCCGCGAGACAGCGACTACTTCGGCAACATCGCCATGGTTTCGCTCGGCCTGTTCCGGCTCGTGGTCATGGGTGAGATCAAAAAGGGGAAATCCTCCTTCATCAATTCCATATGCGGAATTCAGGATCTGGTTCCCGTGCATTCCGACGTGGCCACATCCACGGTTTTCAAAATCCGCTACGGGGCGAGAACCCGCTACACGGTCTATTTCCAAGCCAACGAACCGGGCGCAGATCTGCCGAAAAAGGAAATCCAGGCAAACGAAGTGAACGAATACGGCACGGAAGACGGCAACCCCGACAACGTGAAGAAGGTCGAATTCGTCGCCGTCGAAGCTCCCTCACCTGTGTTGAAGGGCGGGTTGATCATCGTGGACACACCCGGAGTGGGCGGTTTGTTCAAGAAGCACCGCGACATTACTTTCCGCCATGCTCCGAAGGCCGACGCCGTGTTCTTCGTCACGGACAGCATCGAGTCTCCCATCGGGGCGGACGAAGTCAGCTTCCTCAAGGAATTGCGCAGCCTCACCTCCTTGGTCTATTTCGTGCAGACCAAAGGAGATCAAGTGGAGGAGGATGCCCGCAACCGGCGCATGGAGAACAACATCGCCACTCTCAAGGAAAAGGCAGACATCCCCGCCGACGAAATCCGCTACTTCATCGTGTCGTCGCAGTTGAAAGCCGACGCCGACGCCGCCCAGGATCGCGACTTGCTGGAACTGAGCGGCTACCCGGTCCTAATGTCGTATTTGCAAAAGGAGTTGAAGCCGGCCAAGGATCGCAACATTGCCATCATGGGTCTTCGGCGGGCGCGGAGCAAGTCCGATGGAGTCAGCTTGGAACTCCAAGAAAAACGGCACATTCTGGACGCCGACAATGACTTGAAACGGCAGGAATTCAAAAAGGAACTGCAAGCAGCGGAAGAAAGACTCGAGGACTGGAACAAGAACAAGCGATTTGAGCTGGTGAGGGAGTTCCAGCAGGAGGTGAACGACATCCAAGCCGAACTCCAAAGCCGCATCGGACAACATCTCCGGCCCGGCGGAAGCATCTCCGAAGAGATTGGGGAGACACTGCTGGAACATTCGGCTTCGACATCCGCCAAGGAAATCTACCAGTCCGCCCCTGTCCTGATCGACCATGCACGCGCCAGCGCCTCCCAGATGATTGTAGAGATCCACCAGGAGATCGAACAGAAATTCGAAGGCTTGCTCGGCGCTCTGGCCGTCAAAGCGGGTGCGGAGATTGCTATGCGAGGAGCGGGCGCTGGAATCGACTCCTCCCTAGAGCATTTGGGAGAGATATCGTTGAAAGAACTGGCCAAAAGGGCGGAAAGCCCCACTTCCTTCAGCGAAATGCGGACCGCCGTATACGGCGGCATGGTTGGTGTCACCATTGCCACCGTCGCAGGAGGACTCATTGGTTCCGTGATACCGGTGGTGGGCACAATCGTCGGCAGCTATGCCGGGATGCTTATCGCAGGTGCATGGGGAGGGCACCAAGCCGCTTCCTTACAAAGAGAAAAAGAAGTCGAAGCAGCACGACGGGAAGTCCTCTCAGCGATAGAAAAAAACCTGGGAAACATACAGTCCCACGCCCATACCGAACTGACCAAGATGTTCCGGAAATTGCAGATGTCGGCGGAAGACGCCTTGAAAACGATGCTGGACGAAGCCGTCGAAAAAGTTGCCCGCCAGCGCAAGGCCTTGCAGGAGCGAAGCCATGCCGATCTGGAATCCCTCGCCAATGCGCGGAAGGAACTTACTTCCCACGAACAGCAACTCCACGCCCTGGAACGTGAACTGAAGCAGGCGGAGGAGGAATTCTGCCACAAATGACGAACACGGCCTCGTCAAGCTTTCGCGATTTCCTTCTCCACGCAGCAGGTGTCCTGGGCGCATATCCGGAATTCCGCGAGGCGACGGAGCGCTTGCGTCGAACGGCGGAGAAAGTGGAGCAGCCCTTCAATTTGGCCGTGGTGGGACGCATGAAAGCGGGCAAGTCCACGCTCATCAACAGCCTCATCGGCGAGCAGCTCGCCATCAGCGATGTGGAGGAGGCTACCGCAACCCTGAACTGGATCTGCCACGGCTCTCTGGCGCAGAGTAGAGAGTTCATCGTGCATTGGCGTGACGGATCGGCGGAGCCCCGCCCCTTGCAGGAACTGCGGGATTGGACGGGTAAATCACCGGAGGTCATCGAACGCATTCAGAAAACGGCCTTTCTTCGCCTTTTCTCCCAAGCCGACCGTCTACGGGAGATCCAAGTCATCGACACGCCCGGAACAGGGAGTGCCGTCGAAGCGCATGAGACGGCTCGTGACTTCCTCAATCCCGAGATCGTCGAACGATCCATCCAGGAGGGGGGCAAGGCGGATGCGATCGTCTATGTCGTGCCTCCGGTGGGCCGGGAGCAAGATGAAGAAACTCTCGCGCTGTTCGAGTCCGGTCGGTTGCCAAATTCCGGCCCTTACAACAGTGTCTGCGTCCTGCACAAGTGGGACGGCCTCCAGGTGGACGACCCCGCAGCAAACGCCCGCGAAAAGGCGGAGCGCTTGAAGCTTCAGCTTGGAGAAAAGGTGGCCGACGTCATTCCCGTCAGCGCTCCTCTGGCACTGACCGCCAAACTCGCGCCCGATGAGTTCTTCGCGCTCTTGCAACCCTTGCTCGACCAAACTCCGGTCGGTGAACTGGAGCGCTCGCTCAAACTGGACGCACTGTGGGACAAAGACTCCATTCGAAAGAAGATCCGGGGACTCCACGGTATGCCGTGGGCAAGTTTCAAGCTCGTCGTGAAGCGCCTTCTCAAAGACCGTCCGGATCGCACCGACGTGGCGCGGAGTGTCTTGCTCGAAGCCAGCGGGCTGCCCCGGCTGGAGTCATTCCTGAAAGATCGCTTCTTCTCCCAAGCTTCGATCATCAAGCAATTCCATAGCTTTCAACAAGCGTCGTCCGTGGTCGTTCCCGCTTTGCGCAGGCTGGACCGGCAGGCGGATCAATATTACGAGGACGCGTCGAGGTTCTCTAGCCTCTCTGCCAGCTTGCACACAATCGACCAGGTAACGATCGACCAGGAAACGATCGAATGGCTCCGCGCGAAAGAGGAGGATTGCCGGGCCGAGGAGCGCGTGCGCCGCAAACTGGCCATCGAGGTCGATCGCGCGTGGCAATCCCACAGACGCGCGCTCGAAGGCCTCAACGATGATCTCAAAGTCAGCGAAGCCATGAGCAGAAACCCCTCACCATTCCCTGCGGAGCATCATCACATCATCCGCACGACCTGCAACCATCTCGCCTCTTCGCGGCGGAGAACGGAGTTCGTCCGGGGGCGTCTTGTGAATCTCAAGACCTTCGAGAATCTGATCAACGAATACAGGGGACGGGCGAACTTCGCTTCGAAGCGGGATCGAGGATTGTTCGAACATGTGGCCGAACGTCTTGAGGAGGCCCTTCGCTTCGCGGAGCAACAGCAATTGGATTGAGACGACATGAGTTACCGAGTAGGCATCGATTTCGGAACCACCACGACGCTCGCCGCTTGGTGGGGCGAGCACAGCACCATACCGCAAACCCTGCGCCTTGGCAGGGGAAACGATGCGTTGCCCACCACGGTTCACCTCGATCAATCCGGGAAAGTATCCTTCGGCGACGACGCCGATGATTTTCGGGCACACGAGCCGGCAGGTTACATCCGCAGAATCAAGCGGCATCTGGGTTCAAGCCATCCCATCACGGTCAACGGTCAACGTTTCACGGCGGAAGAACTGATCACGAAATTTCTCGCCCACGTCAGGATGCGGTTGCAGGACGAGTGCCTTCAAGGAGAGATCTCCCACGCCGTTATAACGGTTCCCGCTCGATTCGGTCCCGCCCAGAAGGCGGATCTGAAATTCGCAGCCGAAAGGGCCGGCTTTCCGAGCGTTGAGCTGCTCGACGAGCCCGTGGCGGCGGGATTGGCCTTCCTCCGAGAAAAGGAGGGGCATCATTTGGGCAGCGATGTCCTCGTATTCGATTGGGGCGGAGGCACGCTGGACATAGCCCTCGTCGAAATGCTCCACGGCAAGTATCGAGTGAACGAAGAGCTTCTGGACGGGGACCCGAATCTCGGAGGCGAAGACATCGACGACGCCTTGATCGAGGCGCTGAACGACCAACTTCGGCAGGCGGGACATCAGCCCATCGATTCCAGAGATAGCGAAAACTTTCCTCGCTTCTATCGGACCTTGATCGACGCGAAAGTGCTTCTCTCCAGGCGCGAGGAATATGAGTTCCGCATCGTAACGCGAAACCACAATTTGAAGATTCCCTGCACCCGAAGCAACTTCGAAGAGATCATCGAAGATCCCCTATCCCACGCCACGCGGAAACTGGAGGCGGCGGTTGGGAAGGCGAAGGAAAACGGCAAGGATCTGAAAGCGGTGCTTCTTGTCGGCGGCAGCAGCCAGATCCCGGCGATCTCGCGGTTTATCAGAAACGACTTGAGGATGGAGCCGATCAAGTGGGCACGAGCCTTGGAAGCGGTGTCTTTGGGTGCAGCTTTGGCAGCGGCAGGTTATTCAGGAGTCGGGCGGGCGAGAGACACTAGATCACCGGCAGCGGACTCGTCCTCAGACCATTATGGACACGCGGGAGAGTCCGCTCGCCAGAAAGCCGAAGAGTCCAATCAAAACCAACCAGATCTCCGAGAAGGTGAGCAACAAAAGACCGGTCAGGGAGGCGGAAAGTGGCATTACCCGGACAAATGGGGCCAAGACACCGTTTTCTCCGAACCAGACTTCCAATCTCTGGTGGCTCAGGGACAGATCAAACCGGAAACACTGGTATGGAGAAAAGGCATGGCCCACTGGCGAGCTTGCTCCGAAGTCCGGCCCGACTTGTTCGTTCAGAGCAACGAGAGGAATTCTCAGGAAACCGTCTTTGAGCAATTCGGCACCATTTCCGGCTCCGGGGAAGATCGCAGCAATCCTTCGCAAGGTTCATCTGGACACAGTCAATTCGAATCGAAAGCGGCCTTTGGGGAGAACCAACCGGATTCCCAAGAAGGCAAGCAGAAACGGGCCGATCAGGGAGACGGAAAGTGGCGTTATTCGGACTTCATAACTGGAAAAAAAGTCTTTTTCGAGGATGCCAAGTTGGCTTTAGTGTCGGTGGTTTGTGGTGTTTTTGGGTTTGCCTGTTTAGGGATCTTGTTCAGTCCGGCAGCCGTGATCTGCGGACATCTCTCACGCGCAAAGCTCAAGCAGCGGACGGGATCCACAGACAGTGGCGGCATCGCATTGGTCGGCCTCACTCTCGGCTACATCGGCACTCTATTCTCGCTCCTATGGATTCTTTCCGCAGCAACCGCGTAGGCCGAGTTTGAGGATGGCCGCTGGAGTCTTGTCCACGCCAAAGGGGGATCCATAGACCGGATCACAAAACCTGGACAGAGCGTTCCCCCACGAAAAACCCCTGAATGGATCCTTCTGGAGGAGGCCCTGTGGCACGGGCAGTGAGGAATCGACTACCTGAATGGGGAAGCGTTCGATCCCAAGCTCGAAGAGGAGAATGCCGAGCTTGGATCTGGACTAACTCTTGAAGTTTGGAGCGGAGGGCTGCAGGAATATAAGCCCCGATTTAGCGATTCCATTATCGCAGGGACGCCAACAGACGGCACCCCATACCTTTGCTCTCACTGCCGGTTTCCACCCGGCCTAGCAGGTCGATGAAGAAATGGGCAGCAGGTTTTCCTTGACGCTTTCCGAAGCCCTGTTTGAAATCAATGTCCATTGAGCATCGTCGAACAGATCAAGCTCTCGGAGTTCTTCCGGCAATTCAAGCCGACCCACGTGCTGGGGACGACCTACACGGTCAGCCCGGTCTTCTTCGAGGCCAATCTCTGGCACCAGATTTCCAAGGAGAGGCTCCGGGGATGCGTCATCCTTTGTGACCGCAAGGGGTTCCAGCGGGCGACCCAGGAGGTTGGAGCCCTCCGCGCCGCCGCCCGCGCCTACTCCCTCGTCCATGCGCCGGTCCCGGCGGCCTTCCACCCCAAGGTGTGGATCATGATCGACGAGGAGAAGCTCGCCCTGCTCTGTGGCAGCGGCAACCTGACCCAGTCGGGTTTCATCGACAACCTGGAGCTGTTCGAGACCGTGACGCTGGAACAGAACGGGAAGAACGCGCGACTCGCTGGGAGTATCCTGGAGTTCGTCCAGGGCCTGCGGAGTTACTGGTCCGACAGCAACGAGGCAACCATTCCCGCCGCCCGGCTGATCCGGGAGATGGAGACCCGGATTCGAGAACTGGCCCGCTCGCTGGAAGACGACGGTGAGGGAGATGTTCGGTTCCTGTCCAGCTTCGGCGGTTCCTTTCCGGACCAACTGTCCGAACTGGGAACGGTCGAGCGGCTCTGGATGGCGGCCCCCTATTTCGGAGGGAGTCTCTCGGGCGTCCGCGCCCTGCAGGAACGATTGTCCCCGAAGGAAACCGTCCTCTGTCCCGCATCCCACCACGGTGCCGAAGTCGACCTGCCCCCGGCCGAGGTCGGCGAGCTGCCCGGCACCCGTCTCGCGGCCCTGAAGCTGAACCAGAAACGCAGGACTCTCGCGCACTACAAGCTGTTCGGATTCGAGCTGGAAGACGGAAGTCGCTACTCCTTCACCGGCAGCGTCAACGCCACCCACAACGCCCTCAACGGCGCGAACGTCGAGGCGGGAATCCTGCGACGATTGTCCGAGGATGCCTTCGCCGATCTTTTCTCCGAAGCCAGCTTCGACACCACTTCCGTCCAAGCTGAACTCGACTACGAGACGGAGGAGAAGAAGTGGGTGGGATTCTGGGTCACGGGCAACCGGGCCGAGATGGAGATTGTGGTCGCGGATGCCTACCGCAGATCCTTGCCGCTCTCTTCGGTGCGTTTCGACCTGAAAACTTCCGCCGGCAGGTTTTCCGCTTCCCGAGACGAGGTCTTCACGCAATCCACTCGTTGCGGGGTCAGGTGGAAGGAATTTGAAGGGTTGGAGGCGCAGCCTGCCGGTATCGCCCTGGTGAAGGTCGATGGGATCGATCCAGACGGAAACCAGGTCCACGGCACGGCCCTGGTCGAGGACTACTCGGCCCTGACTTCCACCCCGGGGCAGCGGAACGCGTTCCAGGGTGCCCTGGCCCTCCTGCAAGGGGAAGGGCTTCCCGATTCCGGCGAGCTGGCTGCCGTGTTCTCCCTGCTCGCCGATACGATGGACGTCGAGGAACCGAATGAGCCGGACATCGTTGATGCATCGTCCTCTTCCGGTGAAGAATCGGATCGCGAAGAGGCTTCGAGACCGGAGCGGGCTCCTCTCTGGCCTCCCGTTGCCCGGGAAGTGGACACCGTGAGCACTTCCGCTGCTTCGGCCTTCGGGCAGGTTGCCTGGTTCCAGCGCGTGCTTAGTCAATTTCTCGTTCACCGCGACTACGAGGAGTCCAAGACGGGCGGCAAGCCAGGGACGGGCGGAAATGAGGATCCCGAGGCGGGCACGACGAGCGACGTGGATAGCGAGGACGAAAGCGAACGCGAGAGCGATGCCAATATCGACGCGCTGAAGAAGGCCTGCGCGGCACGCTGGAAGCAGGCGAACGATGCCCTGGCCGGGCTCGAAAACCGGTTCCGGCAACTCGAGATCACGAAGGAACAGAAGAGCGGGGTGCTCCCGACCTGCATCGGGATTTCCCTAGTCTGCCTCGCCGTGAAAAAGATGATCCTGCAGAAAATCGACCCGACCGAACTCGGGATCGATTCCAACGGCAGATTGGCGGCCCGTTTCATCTCGATCGTCCTCGCTGACCGCAAGCAGGACGACGACTACGTCCGACCGAAAGGTTCCCCCTACCACAACGAGGTGTTTCCTCCCCTCATCGAGGATCTCGTCGAGAGGCTGGAGGTCGAGGTCGATCCCAAGCTGGGCCCTGTCCTGCTCTCCTTCCTCGCCTACTGCCACGCGGCTCCCGGAGTGAGTTTCCCCACCCACGAGTGGCTGGAGTTTCGCCACTTCGTGGAGCGACAGGGACACGACCTGGCCGACTGGATGGAAGCGGCGACCCGGACTGCCGAGGTCTACCTGATCAACGATGTCGAGGACGTGACACCGGCCCGGTTCCGGGAATCGCTGGAAACGCTTCTCGAACTGGAAATGAAGTCCCTGCCGGGCTGGACCATCCTCGAGGAGACGTGGGCGGTCGCCAGGGGGGACATCCCGCAGGCCTCCGAGGAGACGAGGAGTGCCTTCGGGGACGCGTGGTCCACCTTCGAATGCAAGTGCGAGCAGGTCGAGGACACGTTGCACCTGTTCGTGAGGACGAGTCGGCATGCCCTGTTCTGCGTCAACAAGGGGTGCGGCGGACGAGGCATGAAGCAGCCCGCCTTTTCCAAGCTTCGATCCATCTGTCCAGTGATCTGCCCGCGGTGCGGGACCGTCCAGGTGCCGAAGATCCTCGCCGAAACCTTCTTTCCCGATGGCACGAACGACTGAATTTCCACCCCGGCCGTTCACGACCCGGGACTTTTCCATGAAGGGCGGGGGCATCGACTTCCTCGGCCTTCGCGCCGTGAACCTCCGCATGCTAGGCCAGTTTCTCCTGCCGGGGCTGAACAACGCCACCCGCGACTTCGGCAACTTCTGCATCGCCACCTGGATCCCCTGGAAATTCGCCCAGACCCACGGTTCCCGGCAGGATTTCACGGAGGCGAACTACGCGGCCTTCCAGGAGAGAATGGAGGTTGCGCTCGCCCATGGCATCCGCTGGGACGCGCCCAGCACGGCGGAATACGGAAACCCCCACGGGCGCATCGGGGACCGCCAGCAGATCGAATTTCCAAACGAGCTTCGCTTTTCCTCGGTGTCGAGCCGGACCAAGGCGACGAGCCTGTATGCAGCGGCCCTCTATGGCCCCTCGATGCGGTATCTCGGCTTGCTGCCCGGCTACTACGAGGCGGCGCAGGGACAGGGCTTTACCTCGATCCCGGCCGGAGCCGAAGACGACGCGACCCGTCGAATCGTTGGATTCGTGGACCATTCCATTGGTTCCTCCGACTCCATCGAGCACTTCGCAAGCCCCGGGTTCGATCAGGCTGGCCTGAAGGCAGGGCTTACGCATGAGAAGTGAGGGGTATTATTGATAGTAGGGAAAATCGGAA
>JBBDRG010000041.1:0-6850 GCA_040905585.1 Verrucomicrobiales bacterium | reverse complement strand
TCCGGCAACGCCGCTATTTCCCATCCCAAAAACAACAAAGATTTTTTGTTTCAGAGTTTTTCAACAGTCTCCTAAACCCTTTCCATGAAAACAAAAATCTCCCTATCGCTGGCCATTCTCGCGTTCGCCTTCCTCTCGACGTCCTGCCAGGAGACCGATCCCGACGCCGTCGCGGAACCGTCCGCGCCGGAGACGGAGGAGGGCGCGGCGGCGGAAAGCTCCCCGAAGCCCGAGGAACCCGGCGAAGATTCGTCCTCGGCCGAGACCGCGGGGCAGGACAATGCGGGCTCCGCGTCCGAGGAACCCGCCGACGAAGACGGTCTGGCCCGCGCCTATTTCGCGAGCGGCTGCTTCTGGTGCGTCGAGGCAATCTACGAAAGTTGCCGGGGGGTGAAGGAGTCGATCTCCGGCTACAGCGGTGGTCACACCGAGAACCCCACCTACGAGTCGAGCAACACGGGAACCACCGGCCACGCGGAGGCCGTCGAGATCATCTACGATCCCGACGTCATCAGTTTCGCCACCCTGGTGGACGTCTATTTCGGCTCGCAGAACGTGACCCAGGTGAACGGCCAGGGACCCGACCGGGGCTCCCAGTATCGCTCCATCCTTTTCTACCAAAACGAAGAGGAGAAAGAGATCATCGAGCAAAAAATCGCCGAACTGAACGAGCGACTCGGCGACGAGGAAGTGGCGGCCGAGGTCATGCCTTTCGAAAAATTCTGGGTGGGCGAGGACTACCACCAGGATTACGAAAAGCGCAATCCCGACGACCCCTACGTCCGCGCCGTCTCCGTTCCCCGCCTCAACCGATTCAAGGAGAAGTTCCCGCACTTGCTGAAAGAAGAGGCGAAGGAGTGAGTCGGCGGACTCTTTGTCAGGGTCCGGCCTTCGCGTCCAACTCGAAACCCAAGCTACCCACCATGAAAGCCACCGCCCTGTCCGCTCTGCTGACCGCCCTTCTTCTCGCTCCCCTTCATTCCCGCGAAGGAAGCTTCGATCACAGCCACGGCGCCTTCACCGAGATCCTCGAGGAGTTCGTCGTTTCCGACAACTACGTGGATTACGCGGCGCTGAAAAAGGATCCCGCCGCTCTCGAAGCTTACCTGGAAACGCTCGCCGACGTGCCGGAGGAAACCTTCGATTCCTGGAACGAGAATCGGCAGCTGGCGTTCCTGATCAATCTCTACAACGCCGCCACCCTGAAACTGATCGTCGATCACTACCCGGTCGAGAGCATCAAGGACATCGGCGGATTCTTTTCCGGTCCCTGGAAACAGAAGGTGGTCGATTTGTTCGGCGAGAAGGTGACCCTCGATCACGTGGAGCACGAAATCATCCGGAAGCACTACGACGAGCCGCGCGTGCATTTCGGGCTGGTCTGCGCGGCGGTCGGCTGCCCTCCGCTCGGGACCGAGGCCTTCGACGCCTCCCGGCTCGACACGCAGCTCGACGAGCGGGGGAAGATGTTTTTCGCCAACCCGGCCAAGAACCGGGTGGAGGACGGCGTGCTCTATCTTTCGCCGATCTTCAAGTGGTTCAGCGAGGACTTCGCCAAGGGCGGGACGACCGTGGCCGAATTCGTGGCCCCGTATTTTCCCGAGGAAGCCGACCGCGAGGCGGCGGCTTCCGGCAATCTCAAGATCAAATACACGGACTACGATTGGTCGCTGAACGAGCCGTGAATCGTGCCTCCGGCGCGCCGGGTTTCGTTCACTCTTTCGATTCCGGGCCCTTCACTCGCACGTAGGCGGTGGCTTCGCCTCCGGTGGCGCCTTCGGTCACCCGAAGCTCCCATAGACCCGGCTTGTCGTTCGGGGCGAAATCCAGCGGCAAGACCAGTTCGCCGGCCGCGGCGCCGTAGTGCCCGCTGCCCTCGGCGGCAACGCCTTCCGGATCGCTGATCCTGACTTCCAGCGGAACCACCGCGTCGATCGGATCGCCTTCGCCGTCCGTCACCCCGACGCGAACCTCGATCGATTCTCCCGGCGCGGCCTGCTCCGGAGCGGCGATCGCCACTCGCTCCACGGGACGCTCCGTCACCATCAACAAGCGCCCTTCGCAGGGCCCCAGCGCGACCGGAATTTCGAGTCCTCCCCCGTCGATCGACCGACTTTCGACCGAGCGCCGACGCACCAGGTCGTAGACGTGGCCGGCGTTTCTTTGCAGCGAGAGCGTCGCCTCGGACGGCAGTCCGTTCTCCAATACCATGCCGTAGCCGCCCACGTAGATCCCGGCCTCGCGACGATCGTTGACGGCGAAAAGGTAGTCGGTCGATCCGGCCCGGCGACGGCGGGTCACCACCTCGGAAGTGTCCGCCTCCAGGGGCCACTCGTAGCGCCCCTCCAGATCGGACCGCAGGTTCGCCGCCAGTTGCCGCAACGCGTCCCGATCGGTGGCGGCCTCCTTGGTTCGACGGGAGCGCGGCACGAGAACGTCGGCGTCGATCGCGGGACACAACTCGGCGTCGCCGACGACTAGGCCGCCCCGCTCTTGAAACTCCCGGACCGTCTGCACCACCGACTCGGTGAGCACGTCGCAGTCGCCCATCACCAGCACGTTCACCCCGTCCAGGCCGTCGGCGAGCAGCGATTCCTCGTAGAGGACGTGCGGCTGCATCTGAGCCCACATGAGCACATGGTAAAGGTCGCCGGCCCAGCCGCGATTCCACCCGTAGGTGCCCCGACGGGCGAACATCTGCGAGGTGAAGCTCTCCAGGAAAGCCACGTCCGAGGGAGCGTCCGGCACCTGCAGCAGGGTCGGACCCAGCGGTTCGACCACTTCGCGAACCAAGCGCCGCAGTTCGCCCGCCGCGTTCGGATTGGTAAAGCGGTAGGAGCCGGGCGAGTCGCTCTCCACCAGCGATCCCCAGCCGTGGTACATGATGCCGGTGACGGGCCGCGCCAGCTTCCACCAGAACGCCTCGCGCAAGTGCATCGGCGCGATCGTGATGTAGGCCGCGTCGGGATCCTGGTCCACCCACGGCGAGGTCTCGGTCCCCTCGGGCGCGTTCTCCGGCGCGGTCTGGGACCGGTACCAGATCACCTGCGTCATTTTCATTACCTCCTGCCCGCTGCCGTTGACCCGCGCCATTTCGAACAGTTCGTCGGTGCAGAGCCCGATCCGGATCGGATCCGGATAACTGTAGGTCCAGTGCGACAGGACATCGACCGCCCCACCGCTGCCGCGGATGCTCGGCACCCGCACCGCCGGATCGTGAAAGGTCCAGAAATCCTCCCGCTCGACGCCCGACTTCAAACCCTCGTGAAGGCTCGTGTGGAGCGCGCTCCAGCCGTCGCCCTCCGTCCAGAACCAGCGATAGTAGTCCAGCACGGGATCGTCGTCGGCGACCACCCGGTCTTCGGGAAAATCCGGCAGCTTCGTGTAGTCGACGCCGTTCTTGATCGCGACCGCGTCCGGGATTTCCCGCCCGGTCGCTTCCTCCGCCGCCTCGCGCTCCAGCGGATGAAACGAAACCTGGGATTCCCCGCGCACCTCGCTGTGGAGCAGCGCGGCCGCGAAGGCCGGATGATCCCCGTAAGCGCGACTGAGGGCGGCCCCGGTGTCGAAGCAGAACTGCTGCGCCCGCGGGAACAATCCGCTGACATCTTCCCGTGCGTAGGGTTCCCCCTCGCGATCGACGCGGAGAAAAGGCTCGCCCGCCTTGGCGCTTCGCAACCAGCGCCCCGGGGCCACCGACGCGACGATGCCGAGGTCGTTCTCCAGGGCTCGGTCCAGCATGTCCCGGGCGGCGCGAATATCCTCCGGCGAGCCCGGCATCGCCTCGGCCCCGTCCTCCCAGGCCGCCGCGTAGTCCGGTCTCAGCCCGAGACAATGGGTGAAGCCCAGATCCTTCAGTCGCGGGATCTCCTTCAGCACCGACTCCGTCCCGCCGAGCCCCCACATCACCACCGGCATCCGATGCGGCAAGGGACGCGGCACCAGCACGAAGGGCAGCGTCGACCGGGTGGCGTAGGAGCGTTCGTCGCCGCCCCACCCCGGCGCTTCCACCGACACTTCGACCGCGTACTCGCCCGGCCGCAGCGAGGTCTCCACGGGAATTTCCAGCGGATGCGCCACGCCCGGCGCGAGACTGGGAATCACTTCGGAGCGGACTTCCCCCTCTCCCGGACTGGCGACCGTGATCGCCAGCGAAGCGAGCGCTTCCGACGACAAGTTCACGACCGAGGCCCGAATCGCGGCCCCCTCCGCCATTCGCGGAAAGGTCGGACGCGCCGCCTCCGTTTCCAGGCGCACCGGTCGAAATTCCCGCACCCCTTCGCTGAGCCGCACCTCGTCGAACCGACCCGGAAAGCCGTGGTGGAGCGAGCCGCTGCGATCGCCGAGGGAAAGGTCCCGCACCGCCGCCGCCATCGGTCCCGCACCGGGCTGGTTCATTCTCCCGATCTCGGACCCGTCGACGAAAAAAGCCGTCGTTCCCCGCCCGTCGTAGGTGAAGGCGACATGCCGCCACTCTCCCTCTCCCAGTCGGAACGCCTCCGAAAACCAGCGCTCCGAGCGCGCGCCCAAACCGATCTCGAGCTGAAAACGGCGAGTCCCGTCCTTGCTCTCCGGCATCAGAGTCCACATAAAGCCACCGTGATTGTCGCGGACGTACTTGCTGTCGGCGAGCACCGACTGGACCTCCGGCGGGAGAGCCTCCTCCCTTTCGTCCGGCCGCAGCCACATCTCCAGGGTGAAAGCGCCCTCCGGGGACAGGGCCGGCGCCCGCGGCACCACGAAACCGTGGTGCGTGTCGGCCACGGGATGCCCGACGCCCCCCTCCAGACAGCCGCCGAATTTCCCTTCCGGGTGCCAGGTCGCCCCCCGGAGGTTTCCGTCGACGCCGCGCCCCGAGCTGTCCTTCTCCGCCGTCGCCTCGGTATCGAACCGCCAGAAACCGAGGACACCGGGCCCCTCCGCCTCGTCGCCCCCGTAGGCCTCCCACCAGCGCGACGCCGACGGCTCGGCCAGCGCCGGGGTCACATTCAACGAGGCGAGAGCGGCCAGGAGAAGCAGGGACGATTTCATCGGGATCATGGACAAGTCTGCGGCACTGCCGGAATCAGTCAAACGTTCGGAGGGTCGAAGGGCAGGCCGTGGTTCGCCACCATGCCACGATCCCTTCGAACCGAAACGCAAATGTTCCCCCGGCAGCCGCCCGTGTTCCCGGTGGCGGCGCCCCGCCGAACCGCGTCCGCGTCCGCATCGAAGGCCGTCGATCCCAAGGGGTACGCCGGCACCCGTCGGGGGCTAATTATGAATTCTAGGGCAGACCCCCGTGTGTGGCCCAGCGGAAACATTGTCAAGCAATGTTGCCTGACCCCGGAACTGTCGGCAAGCGTCTGATGATATCCGCATTCACGTTCAACCTCGCGATCTACGGGCGAAATGTGCACGGATTCGGAACGGTGAAGCAATATCAGGCGGGAAACCGGTGGATTGCTCCTTTATTTGCCCTTGTTCGGACGGTCTGGTGTTTCTTCTCGCACCCAGGAAGGCTTCGGGGCGTGAAAGCACGGCTTTTCCCGGTCTGATCGAATTTTTGACCCGAGGATAGACGCCCGATCCTGATCTCCGAATCCAGCCGCCTATTCCACTTTTGAAGGGTTAATTCAACAGTCTCCTAGGGAGAGCGGTGACGAAGTCTTCCCATTGTCGGTCCTGCGCTGGATTTCGCATTCGAGAACTTGCCTGCCCATCTGACGACGGACCCGCGCCATAGACCTGTCTCGGCAAGGCCGATATCTTCGGAGGTATGGAGAGACGGGAAACTGTCGATTTTTGTCTGCTGACGAATTCAAATTCTGCCCCATTCTGTCAAGATGCTTCTGACCCCGAAAGCAATGAGAAGCCATATTTCTTGCTTGAACCCGTAAATATGGGATATCTTCCAGTATGAAAACCACTCTGGATATTCCCGACAACATTTTCAGGCAAGCTAAGGCGAGAGCCGCTCTTCGCGGCGTTTCACTGCGGCAATTCGTCACGGAGGCCCTTGAGGAGAAGGTCTCCGCACCTTCTTCAGGCCGCTCTAGCGCCGCCGAACCATCTTGGATGCAGGGCTTCGGTGCCTTGGCCGATCTCAGGGATGAAAACCGTAAAGTCGAAGCCAATATCTCCGAAGCCTTCGAGCACATCGACGAGGAAGATCGCGCATGATCCTCGACACCAACGCACTTTCCGCCTGGGCGGACGGAAACCCTGCCTGTCGCACTGCGTTCATCGAGGCTTCCCGTCTGGTCGTCCCCGTCATCGTTCTGGGAGAATACCAATACGGCGTTCGCCAATCCCGCCACCGCGCTCGCTACGAGGAATGGCTCGCCCGCAACTTGCCGCTGGCTGAAGTCCTCGCTGTCACCTCCGTGAGCGCCAGCCACTATGCGGATCTCCGTCTCCATCTCAAAACCACAGGAACCCCGATCCCGGCCAATGATCTTTGGATCGCTGCTCTGGCGGTGGAGCACCAACTCCCCCTCCTCAGCAATGACTCGCACTTCGACTTCATTCCCGGCCTCAACCGGCTGGCTTTCTGATTTGCCGAGGAAGCGGTCAGCGGTTTTTCGATCCGTTATATGAAGATGAAAATGAGACTAAAGTTGCCTCTGGGGTGCTTCCGCGCGTCAGCATACAGTTCCGTCGAGTAATGAATTCCTCAGATCGATTTGTCCCCCTCGATCGAAGATTTCGGGCGCTTCGCTGTTTCGTGTGGAAATCAGATGAACACTTCGCGTTGTCCTCGCGCCGTCTGCGGGATCGCTTGCCATGGGGCCCGCTCCCCCCCGAACCCCCGTGGTAGCGGGAATCGAGGATTCCCGGCGCTGGGCGCCTATCGGGGGGAGCCCCATGG
>JBBDRG010000040.1:0-38754 GCA_040905585.1 Verrucomicrobiales bacterium | reverse complement strand
ACCGCCGCTTCCAGCGTTTCTTCGCCTCCTGCTCCTTGCGCCCGGAAGATGTCGGTCGACTCGTCCTCGCGCTGTTCCCGGCGCCGAAGGATGGCTGGATTCTCGCGATGGACCGCACGAACTGGCAGTTCGGCAAGACCCACGTCAACATCCTCGCGGTCACCGCCATCGTCGGAGGAGTCGGACTTCCCGTCGCGTGGCGGGTCCTTCCGAAGGCGACCAAGCGTGGCAACTCCAACAAGTCGCACCGCGTCGCGGTGATGCGGCAAGCACTTGAGGTTCTGCCGGCGGAGAGGATCCGCGTGCTGACCATGGACCGGGAACCGGAGTGAAGCGAAGATCGACAGTCCGAAGGACTGCCCGGAGGGTGGCGAAGCCATCAATTCGTCGGCAAGGGGTGGCTCTCGACGCTGAGATTGCTGGAGGTTCCCTACATCGTCCGGGTCAAGCACAACACGCTAGTCGGCGGAAGTCCCGCCTCGTGGATGTGCGCCCGCAACCGTTGGCGCAAGCGCGCCGGCGAGCGCTTCGAGGTTTTCGGCCAGGAGGTGCACTTCGCGGCGAAACGGATCAAGAAGGGGCGGGACGAGTATCTGGCGGTGATCGCCCACGGATTCTCGGGCGACGAGGCGCTCCGGCTCTACCGGTTGCGGTGGGGCATAGAGACGCTCTTCTCCCACCTCAAGAAGCGGGGCTTCCAGTTCGAGGACACCCACATGACCAAGAAAGAACGGATCGAGAAACTCATGGGAGTGCTCGCCGTGGCCTTCGCCCTCTGCTACCGCCGGGGCAAGAACCATGGCTACAGGGCCAAGAGCATCTTTCGCAAGGGGATGGAAAGTCTCCACCGGATCATCAGCAAGCCGAGGCGGTTCGCCGAGGAACTCGCCGAGTTCATCGACGTCGTCATGCGACGACCGTTAACCGAAAATTTTGTCGTGTAGTGTGATAGCCGATATGCTACGACGTCTATGACCCGGCGATCAACGGGTGCTCCGCTTGACGCTCACCCCGGACCCGCCGGGCCTCAACATGGTCAGGACGGGGCGCTTACGAATGATGAAGACCCGCGAGAAGATACGCGGCACGGGGTGCCTCGAACCTTTAGCAGTACGGAGCAAGCCTTGCTCTTCGCCGACATTCGCAGCGTGGTCTCCACCGCGCGCAAGCAGTCGCGCAATCTGCTCGGCACGCTCGCGGAGATGTTCCGCGCTCCCGGCCAGTTGGGCGACTCGCTCGTCGACGGGGCGAAGAACTGACGGCGCCCTTCCGCCCTCATCTCACGCAACGCCCCCGGGAATCGCCCGGAACGTGAATAGTTACCGCTTTCCGGGAAATTAGCTTTGATCTTGAAGCACTTTGTGAGAACAATGGCAACAATGAGTGACACCGATGGAAGACAGAAACGGAGATTGCAATTTGCTTCAGTTCAGCCGCTCGTGAATCCTCTGCGGCTCGCAGAGGCTTTTTTGGTTTGGTCGCTATGGATCACTGTCATCGTATACCTGAGCGTTTTCGCTATATTGGCGGTTGCCGGTGATGGGTTGGCTCTGATTCTTGGAGTGGTTTCATTTGTTTTGGGATTGATTGTGGCGCTCTTATTTTATCGTGGGATCACCTTGCTTTTTCGAGGAGGAAAGACCCAACGGCGGGAAGTTCTCTACCTCAGGGCGTTTCGCAGCGACGAGGATTCCTCAAAGCTCCGGTCATGGATCAAAGGGGCGCTCGGAAACAACTACAATCTCAGCGGAATTCGCGCACCGCGCAATCGGTCCAACCTCCTTGCCTCGGGGCTCAATCCCGTCATCAAGGGGCTTCGCTATGCAGGGTCGCAGCACTTTGATCTGGAGGCTCCCGGACGCAACTGGCTCGTCCGTTTGCTGAAATCGATGTCGACGACGCAATTTTGTTTCATGGACGTCCGGCATGTCACTCCTCATGTCATCACAGAAGTGAAATTGGCGATGGAGGTCTTCGGAACTGAAAGGACTATCTTTGTGATCGACGATCAGTGCAGCACGGTAGAGTGGCGAGCGAAGATTGTTGAGTTTCTTGGCTCCGATTCCGTGGAGGTTGCAACCTTTAAGATGTTTGCGTGGCCCGATAGCGGTGAGATGGATCCGGAAGTCTGTCTGGCGCAAATGAAGCGCTTGACGGCAGATATCCCAAGTGAACCTCCGACCATTTCCGATGAAGCCCTCAGGCTCGTGAGCGAAGTCATCGATCCGAAAGAGTGGCCAGCCAAGTTTGGCGAGACTCATGGATCAAGTCTGGCGATTTCGCTCATAGCTCTCAACGCGGTAGGATTAATTGCCGGTTATTTTCTAGGGGAATTCGTGAAGCTAATTGGAATTCCCGTTACTATTCTGGTGGTGATTCTATTTTTGCGATCATGGAGTCGGTTCAAAAAACAGAGAAACACGGGAAGAATTATTAATCCTGAAGAGACGGATCCTGAGAATACCATCTCAAGATCTTGGCGCTATGTCATGCTGCCGATATTAGTCGGGGGAATGATACCTCTCCTACTAGTGGCGGCAATGCCAGCCTATAGCGATATCGAGGAGAGAGGCAAGAGGATTAGGAGCGTGAGCAATGTGAGGCAAATCACACTAGCATGTCAAGCGTTTGCCAGAGACTGGGACTGGTTCCCGGCGTGGGATCCCTACGCGGACGACAGCGCGGGAGGAGAGGGCGAGGAGTTCAGCACTTCGACCGAAGCCTTCAACGCGTTGATCCCGAATTATCTCGATGTCGAATACGTGTTCTGGACGCAAACAAAGGACCCTGAGCGTCCCCGCCCACCGAATGAAGACAACACTCTTGAACCGAGCGAAAATGTCTACCTTTATGTGGTTGGGCAGACCGACACATCCTATAGCCGTTCGCCGCTGGTGGCAGATGGTCTCATGGAGTCTCCCGGACACTATGGGAAATATCATCCCTGGTTGAAGTCGAAAAAAGCCATCGTCGGGTATGTCGGCGGGCATGTCACCGAAGAGGATCTGACTTCGTCAAGGCCAGGCGCGACGATTCGTGCAAGCGACGATTCGACGGACAATATCTTTCTGGAACGATCCCGGGAGGAAAATGGCGATGGGGGTTTCCTCGCCACCAGTCCGGACAATATTTTGCTTCCTTGAGTTCGGGGAATAGTGGCCCGAATTACGACTCAAAAACCAGTCCTTACGTGCCGTCCCTTTTCGCCTCCGGCCTTCGAAGCTGATTGCGGTGATCCGTCGGAGTTTCATCCCGATCAATTTCCGAACCCGGACTTCTGGGTGGCGAGCCATTCAACCTGCTCGCTGACGCAGATCTTCTCGATATTCCGGACGGCGGTACGGATATCCGACGGGGAATCGAGAAAGGGGAACCAGCGCTCCATGCTTTCGAGGGCGTCATGCATTTCGCGATACCGCACCGAGCGGCGCCCGAAATCGAAGGCCGCGAGAAACGAGGCGCTCAAGCTGGCGAAAAGCGGGACGAGGATGGGAAGCAAAAGGAAGAAAAAAGCAATCACCCAGGGTATTTTGAGGAAGTCAGGCTTGTAGTCGCCGTGGAAGACCAAATCCTCGGTCTTGGCCAGAAACGCGACCGCCACGACGACGAGGGCGACCGGTCCCGCCCAGTGGGCCATCCGGGAGAAGCGGCGACTGTGCGGACGGGCCTCCGACGATTTTTTCTCGAAATGCTCCATTTGATCGCGGAGACGCTTGTCGAGGTAGATGTCCCGCGCGGCGTGAATTTGCTCTCGCGTCGAATCGGAGCGGACCGACGATTCGGTACGGAACTGCAGGGCGCAGGTGATGGCGAAGCGCCGCCACTGCGGGTGATGCTGGCTCACCTCGGGGACGAGCGGGTCGAGAAAGGGATTGGCCGCCTCGATTCCCCGCATCAGCTCGCGCGCGAAGCGACAGAGAAGCCAGATCGGCTGACTGTGCGAGCGGTGCATGCGATACTCCAGATAGTAGGCGCGCCCCACGAGGATGAGTTCCGCGAGAGCGAAGATGAAAAGAAACCAGTAGGCGAAATGATGCGCGGGATCGCCGGAATTCGTCTTTAGCGCGTAGTAGAATGACGCCACGATGGCGGCGAGAAAACCGGCAACGGCATGGCAGACGATGGCGGTCGCAGTTCCTCGCCGGTAGCTTTTCGATGACTTCCTTGCGGCGGCGCTGAGGCAATCGGCCACTGCTCGAGCGGGAGCGGCATCGGTGTCCGGGTCGCAGGTGACGTGGTGCCCCAGTTTTGCGAAGATTTCATGAGAGGCGTCCGCAGAATTCGCGAAGGCATCGGCGGAGTAGCCGGGATTCGCCGCGTCGAAGGCCGGAGCGACCGGGTCGATGTTAATTGTCGGCAGTTTGAGCCCCTCCGCCTGCTCGCCGAGATGGGTCGTCCCCGCCGTCGATTTCGACGCCTCTCCGGTCGTGACGGTGAGGAGAAGGTCGGCGGCGCGAAGCATAAACGAGTTGGCTTCGGAGTAGCAGTCCGGGGAGGTGGGAGTGACCGCCCCGACACGAAGGCTGCAGTGCGGATCCGCTTTGGCATGGGCGAGGAGCGCTTCGGAACGTGGCTTCCAAGAGGCGAGATCGTCATCGAATCCGGTGAGGAAAAATGCTTCCTCCGGCTTGGGGAGCACGACATGGATGGGGATGCCTTTCTCCCGTGCCACTTCGCAGGCAACGACATCCGCCCCGGCGGCGATGGAGGAAACGAGATGGAGGTGTCCGCCGACCGCGCGAACCTTTTCCTCGAGATGATCGAAGGCGCGTTCGAGATGAGGGCGGCAGGCCTCCAGCTCTTTATTCGACCGACCGGGAGACGTGTTCGGACGGTGACCGGAGAAGGCGACCAGGTAGACGGGAGGTAACATGGCAAACAATTGGATGAGTGTAGTCTACTGTTCGATCCGCTACCGGCAGCCGGGCGGCGATCTATCGATTCCGTCATAGTGGCGCAGGACTCGGGGGAGCGCACCCGGCAATTGGGTGAAAAGAGATCGATCGCGGGTCTGTCTTTCCGGATGGGGGAGACACGGTGACGCGGAATCCAAGGAGGGGCGGTTTTCAACCGCCCGCGGAGCCAGTGCCGCCGAGCCACCGCAGGCGCTTTCAAAGCGCCTCTCCTTGAGGGAATCTCGCGAGATCGAATGCTGCGAGACCGACCGTTTCACTCACCCGTCCTCCTCACCCTTTCGTTGACCCGGCGCGTTCACCTTGCTAGAAAGACTGAATGATTGCGCTTCCGCGGACATTTCTACCACTACTGCTGTTGTTTTTCTCTGTCGGAGATAGTTCTTCGGCGGGAGGCGAGCAGTACGTCATCGTCAAACGGCACAACATTGGCAAAGCGATGTTCCGCGACAAGATGAGCGAGAAGCAGATCCGAGCGGCCTACGAAGCGCTCATCGAGAAGGATCAACAGTCCAGGGCCAGGCAGGAACGAGATCCCGGCTTTAGGGGACTCTATGTCTGGGAGGAAATAAACCTGGTGGTGAAAGATCCCTTGCTTGGACCCCCAACGATCAAGATTGATTTCACTCGGTATCAAGACCTGGAAAAGGGCTCTGATGAGACCCTTTTTCAAAGGTCTAGCCGGATTCTCTTACGGTGGTCCTGTCTCTACAGGTTAACGCGACAGTGAGCCGGGAGCATCGCCCAGGGCACGGAACGGTTCCTTCACTTCCTGCTTCTTCTCCCCACGCCTGGCGGAGTTTCCGAAAAACTCGCTTGCCCATCGGCGTCATTTCCGAGTATGGCTTTCGTTGGTTATTACCAACGCTCCCTATCTATGACGCATTGCATTACTCGATCCGCTATATTCGGGAGCCTTCTCCTGTTTTTCGCTGTTTCTTTCCCGACCTTGGCCGATGAGGGGGCTGGCCTCCTCTTCCGCGCCGCCGAGGCCGGCGACGTCCGCCTCCTCCAGCAGGTCCTGCCCGGAGCGGATCCGAATCTCCGGGACGAAGAGAGCCGAACCCCTCTGATGATCGCGGCGCAGGAGGGGCACTTCGACGCCGCGCGCTTTCTTCTCTGGCAGGGCGCCGACGCGAACATCGCCGATGCGGACGGAAACCGGGCGGTGGACTACCTCACTCCCGGCGACAACGGCTTCGCCCCATTGAACCTCCTCCTGCGCACCTACGCCTTCGTGCAGAAGGAGGCGGAAGTCGGAGAGCGTCCCACGCGGCCGCACCTCGTGCTGGTGAACGACAATTTCATTGACTACAGCCATCCCCTTCTGCAGGACCGATACTTCGTCAACGAGGCGGAACGAGAGGGGGAGGAAGGCGAGGATGACGATGGCAACGGCTTCGTCGACGACGTCTACGGATGGAACAGCACGGAGAAGAAGCCCGTCACGCCGCCCCTGCGGTCGCTCCTCTCCGACGAGGAGAACCGGGAATTCGTGCGGGATCTGCTCTCCCGTCTCGAGGGGGAGGAGCAGAGTTCCGGAAATCTTCTCGCTGTCTTGCTGGGGATACCGGCGCAGAGCGGCACACTCTCAGATCTCTACGACAACCCCATCGTGCGGGACATCGGCTTCGTCGAGCTGGTCGTCGAAGCCGAGCTCAATTTGAACGACCTCGTTTTCGCCAACATAGTGAGGTCGTCGTCCCACGGAACGCACGTGGCCGGGATCGTCGTCGAGCAGAGCGGTGGCAAGGCCCTGATCCACACCCTCAATCACGGCCTGCGGGGCACACCGCGAATCAATCAATGGGAAAACCCGGGTTGGATCGGTGAACTGGCCGACCAATCGGAAACCTACACCGATTTCGTTGCTTCGGTCCGCGCGGGGATTGTGAAGGACGCTTCTGAGAGAGGTCGGCGGGCCAGCGCCTATCTCCGGTCCGTCGGAGCCGGTCTCGTCAACATGAGCTACAGTCAGGACCGATTATTTTTCATGAAACTTGCAGCGAGGTTGCAGGAGATCTACGCGGACAAGGGGAAGGATCGCGAATCGATGAAAGATCACGCCTGCCCGATCGGGGTGGATCTCTGCACCGATCTCGCCCTCGAACTCGCGGTCGCCGACGCGGCCCAGTTCGCCCTCCCCATGGCGGAGAATCCGGACGTCCTCTTCGTGATGGCAGCGGGGAACAAGAATGAGAACAACGACTCCTCGCTGCCGTCGCCTGCCTATCTCTCACGGTTTTTTCCCAACGCGATCACAGTGGCATCCGTCGATTCGTTCGGGGAAATTTCCGGATTCACCAACTACGGGGTGCGGAGCGTGCAGATCGCCGCTCCCGGAGAGGATATCAAATCCGCCCTTCTCGGAGGGGGAACCGGTGTGATGAACGGCACCTCGCAGGCCGCGCCTGCTGTGGCCGGTGTTGCTGCCCGGATCCGGAGTGAACATCCCGAACTGACCGCCAGCGATCTGCGTCGCATCATCGAGCGATCGGCCAATCGCGAAAGCGGACTCGCGGAATGGGTCGACGCCGGGGCCATTCTCGATGCTACTGCGGCCCTCGAGTTGGCCAGTCGTTGGCGGCCGGGGCGCGAATCGCTCAGCGACTGGGAACTCTCGCGCCTCGGCCGCGAGGGGGAGGACGGGCCCGGCATCGGCGGACCGAGCCACGGCGAGACCGGAGACGTCATCGTATCGGGAGACTCGCTCACGCCGCAATCGTGGCGCATCACCGCCCAGGGGGGATTCGAGGGAAGCTGGCGCTACGTGATGTCGCAAGGTTCGGACCGGGTGCAGCAGGTGGCATTCCCGCCAGAAGAAAATCCCTGGAACAGGACCGGGGACTTCGTCGAAGAAGGTTATGAGTTGACCTCCCTCGCCGGGGACAGTGGAAAGGTGAGCGTCGTGATGTCGAAGACGGAGCGTCCTCCGCGAACGCAAGTCCGGCTCGGATACAACCAGACCGACCTGCAGGCGGCGATGGACGATGGACTCGCGATCACGGCAATCTCGGGGTGGAAAGATCACTGGGACTTTATCCTGACGGAGGAAACCGACTACGGCCGGCAGCGCTA
This sequence comes from Verrucomicrobiales bacterium, assembly GCA_040905585.1. Classification (GTDB taxonomy): domain Bacteria; phylum Verrucomicrobiota; class Verrucomicrobiia; order Verrucomicrobiales; family DEV007; genus Arctic95D-9. Next base: position 30,763 of record JBBDRG010000040.1, on the reverse strand, counting down.
CAGCTTGCCGTCAGGTTTCGACGAGACTCGGAAGGAGTGGATCGCCGAGCGCATGGCCGAGGGTTACCGGATCACCCATGTCGCGGGCGACGAAGCGGGCGAGGACGAGACGGGCTCCTGGGTGGTCGTCATGACTCAGGATTCCGGGCTGGAAGATCAGGTCTACCAAGGCGTGGGGACGTGGCCCGAGGAGTGGATCAAAGAACGTCACGGAGAAGGCTACCGGATCACCGCCACGGCGGGCTACGAGGATAACTGGGTCGTGGTGATGTCGCAGGCCACGGGCCTCGGCGATCAGGAGGTGCAACACGCGGAAGAGTTTCCAAAAGAGTGGATCGCCGAACAGTGGCGGGATTAGCCTGAATGGCGGCAAGTGAGAAGCCGCTGCGTCGAACACGGCTCAGCGGGGGCTCTCCGCCCTACCTTTTCCGGGGCGACCTTCCCGGCCCTAACAAATCCAATGCCCAGACGCCATGTACCTCAGTCGTCCCGGTTCTCCAGGCTCTCGAGGTGCTCCACGATTTTCTCCGGTGCGGTGCCGTTGTAGCCCGTAGTTTCCAAGAGCAGGGCGCCGTCGGGCGAGAAGACGAGAATGGCGGGCGTGAATTTCACCTGATGCTCCTTGATGAGTTCCGCGATCTCGTTGCGTTGTTCCCGGGTCAGCCGACTCTGGCGCTTGATGTCGTAGAAGACGAGGTGGAGAGATTCGCTGGCGTATTCTTGAAAGACTTTCGAGTCGAGAACAGTTTTCTCGAAGGCCTGGCAGTGGGGGCAGTTCCATGCCATCAGTTCGACGAATACGAGACGTCCGTCGTCGGCCGCCAGGTCGAGCGCCTCTTTCATCGTTGCGACGGAGTTGGGCTCGTTCTCAGCTGCCGGTAGAGCGAGGGGCGCGAGAGCCGACCCGATGAGCAGGATCGCAAGGCGGTAATGGCAGAGTTTGTTCACCATATCGTTTGGATGTCGGTTTCGAGTTGAGCGCGGAGCGTCCGATTGACGTCGAGTTGGTAGAGCAGCCCCGCGGCGAGCGCAGAAATCGCGGCAAGCGATAGGAAATGCCAGAAGTGATCGGATCGAAATCGGAAATCAAATTTCCAGTCGAACAAGGGCCAGAGAAGGATCACCGAAGCCAAATTCGCAGTATGGCTGACGAGGCAGTAGAGGCAGGGTGCATGGAGAACGAGAAAGAGGATCCCGCCAAGCGCGAGCGATGCGACGGCACCCAGGGCGGTGACCCATGAAAAGACCCGCTGGTAGATCGCGTCGCCCGTGCGCAGGAATGCCCGCAGATTGAGGGTCCAGAAGGAAAAGTAGAACAGACCGAAAGCACCAAGCGGAACCGGTCCGATCCTGGAGAACCGGCTCGTCAGGGCGGTGTCGCAGGACAACGCTTCGATTCCGCACCCGAGACCGGCGACGCCGTTCACCGGTGTGGCGTAGATGCTCGCCACCGAAGCAGCGCACCCGACGACGCCAAGCACGATTGCCGCCGTGCCTCGCCAGAGAGGAAAATCGGGTCTCCGGGTCATGGTGGTCCATGATTGGTTGTCCGGAGGGTGGAGAGCAAGTCAATTTCGCTGTTCAGAAAGCCAATCGGAGGTGGCGGAACCGCTTGGATTGTCAGGTTGACGGGGTTCACCCGCGGCTGAAAACTCCGGGTCGTCAAACAGTAAGGCTGGACGCGACCCAGGCCGTATCGCATGCTCCTCGCTATGGCAAACAACGATTCCACCACGAAGGAAACATCGAAGAAGACCGCTCCGGCGAAGAAGGCTTGGCGGAGGAGCGTGCGCTACAGCGACGAGCAGAAGGAGGAGATCTTGGAGTTCGTGCGCGAGCACGACCGGAAGCACGGACGGGGCGGGCAGGCGGCGGCCGCCGAAAAGTTCGGGACAACTCCGCTGAGCATCTCCAAATGGCGCAAGGGGAGGGGAGCCGGGAAATCAGCGGTCAGGAAGCGGGCCGCCCGGAAGGCGCCGGCGCAAACAGCGCAGACAGCGCAGACCGCACAACAAACAGCGACTTCCACCGTAAGGGGGGACGGCGAAAAACGCGTGCTCGAGCAGATGCTCGTGGTCCGCGGGAAAATCGAGGCGCTGCAGGCGGAGTTCGACTCGCTCAAGGCGGGATTGTGAGGCCGGCCGGCGTGGGAGCCTAGCCTTCCGTCCTTCCACCGCGCTGTCCGCCCGCACCTGAAGCCGACAAGGCTGGAGCCCGAACCCCCGCGTTCAACGCTAGCCCCCGCTGGTAGTGGTGCATGCGCTCATCGTTCTGCTCAAAAAATAATGGATTCGATCTTTGAAGAACACTATCAAGACATTGAACGGTGGCGAGAGCTTGGCGCATCACTTCAAGCGGCGATCGATACCCTTCCGGCAACCGAACTGGCTCCGAGTCTCCCGAAGCCTGATCCCAAAAATTTGGACGACTCAAATTATAGAGAGGATCTCTATCAGGAGCTTCTCGCGGGCGTTCTGAAACATGCGGAGGCGACCCTACGAGCCAGCATACACCTTGCGAAGCACAATAGCTGGCCAAAGCTAGAACCCGAACACGTCTACTACCTAAGGCAGATGATGACCGGATCGCTCGATTTTGTGAAACAGATCGCAGTGGGCGCAGGTGATAGACACATAACCATTTTTCCTTTTCCTTCCATGCAAATTGCCGAAGTCTTTCTATGGATGATGACCGAGTGGTGGCTTGACCCCGGCTTGAAAGCTTATGTTGCCAGGGAGACCAGTGACGAGAAGATCTTTTCCCGGCAATTCGACCAATGACCCGAGACCGAACCAGCAGAAGTCGGCGCACGCAAGCCGATGCCGGCATGAGTTGGTTTTCTTTTGGTGACTTTTTTATGATTCTTGATTGCCACGCTCGCCCCCGGTGCGGCTCGCGTGGCCTTTGACGTTCTGCAAAAAAAGACTCGCTACACCCTAATCTGATTCTTAGCCATGGCCGTTATCATTATCGTTGCGTTTCTGTTAGGCCTAGTTGCTGTGATCGCCGCGATGGTCAAAGTCAGTAGTGGTTCCATACCGAGTGTAATCGGCCTGATTTATTGGTTGCTAGTTGTCGTCGCAGCTGGCGTTTGCGTCTTCACCACCTTCAACTACATCTATTATACCAACTCAAATACGAGGTTTCACGGTTGGCCGATTCCGACTGTGGTTTTCCAGCGAGACGATGCTGAATCCCCTTGGTTGGATTTTGTCGGACCCACCGCCTTTCTCGCTTACCCGATGAATCTGATTCTCTTCCTTGTAGTCCCATCAGTCACTTTACTTGCTTGGAGCCGATTCAAGCGGTCATCTGATATCCAAGCAGAATCGGGTCCCCGCGACTGACTGAGATTTGCCTCAGTCAGCCGCAGGCCCCACACCACCCTGCGTACGGCTTTGACTCCGCTTTGCTTCGTCCATGCATCGTGGCTTCGCGATCTTTCCGTGCCGCTACAAGCGGGCGGGGCATTGTACAGGGCGGTTCCAATCAGACGCGGTTCGAGGGTCAAGACATCAATCCCAGAGTTCCTTCTGATAGCCGGGCACGGGCGGCTGCGGCTCCGACAACTTGAGCGGGTTCTCGCAGGGGAAAGGTTCGAGGGCCTCGACACGGGGGGCGATCAGGCTCCGGGGATCCGCGCCCTCCAGGTATTCGACGACCTTCCCGGCGTCGAGCAGGGCGGGCATGCGATGGTGGAACGCCTCCATCCACGGCGCCGCCTCGGTAGTGACGAGCGAATAGCAGGGGCCGTGCTCCCGGCTCTCCTCCCAGATCCCGGCGGCCCACAGCCAGCGGCCGTCGGCGCGGCGAAAGGCGTGGGTCTGCTTGTGCCCGCGCGGACCCGTCCATTCGTAGAAAGCGGCGACGGGAATGGCGCAGCGCCGTTCGGCGAAGGCCCGGCGCCAGAGGTCGCTGTCGAGCTTGTCGTCGCGGGCGTTGTTGACGGAGGGATTGAACGCGCGATGGAACCCCCATCGCATCACCGCGGGCTGCGGTTCCGACTCCGGGCCGGCGCTTGAGTTCCTCGCGACGATCCCGGGATCGGTCTTGCGGATGTGGTGACGCTTGGGCAGGGCTTCGCAGGCCTTCCCGACCTGTTTTTCCCAGGCGGACCGGTCGGAGTTCGGCGCGGGGCCGATGTCGTAGAGGTTGCACATGCGGACGCTCCGAATATCCTCGCGACGGCGGATCGCGAAAGTGGAAAAGCCGGAGGTTCGGAGAGCGGAGGGCATCGATCCCCGCGAGTATCTCAAGGACGTGCTGCCGCGCATCGCGGCCCATCCTCCCGAGCGTGTCGCGGAACTGCTGCCCCGCCAGTGGAAGCAGGCGCGCAAGCGCGCCGCAGCCGCGGCGCCGGAGCCCGCGGCAAGCGCGGCCTGAGCCGCGATGTTCGGGTAGGATCACGGCCCCACCCTCGTCCCGGCACCGTCGGCGCTCAACATGGTCAGGACGGGACGCTTACGATTTTCCGGGAGAGTGGATCGCCGAACAGTGGCGGCAGTGAATGAAGAAGAGCCGACGCGCCCGGTGGCAGGAGGCCGCCTCGTCGCCCTACGGGCTCCTCGCCGTCCCGGCAGCGGAATCCCCGGCGAAAACCACTCTTGACCCAATCTTACCCCACGATCAAACTAACCAAAAGCGTACCCGGTTTTACCCCGGCGCCCGTACCGGAATTACTCCGGCGTTCACAATTCCCGTACCGGTTTTAGCCCGGCGTTCACAAGAATGCTTCTTTTTGGCACCCTCTGTCGACCTGCGATTTTTCGCAAGCTTTTGAGGCTGGTGCCTCTTCCGGAATGGTGGTTTCGGGATCCTTGCAGTTCTTTTGGAACGGAGGATTGCTCGTGCTTGTCGATTCTGGTTTACTTTTGACACAAAAAATGGTCACTTTTTGTGTCAAAAACCAGATGGCAAAACACCCTTCATCGACCGAAACGAAGGTCCTCGCCCGGATCAAAGGGAAAGGTCGTGGATGGGTGTTTACTCCGGCTCACCTCAAGGACCTCGGCACTCGCAATGCGATTGCATCTGCCTTGAAGAGACTGAAGGCAGAGGGAACGATTCGCCAGTTGGCGAGAGGGCTCTACGATTTCCCGGAGCAGCATCCGATCCTGGGGACCATTGCGCCTTCGGCCGATGCGGTGGCACGAGCCTTGGTGGTTCGCGATGTCATCCGCCTTCAGCCATCAGGCGCCTACGCCGCCAATATCCTAGGGCTTTCGGAGCAGGTGCCGGCCCGGATCGTGTTCCTGACCGATGGTCCTACCAGAACGGTGAAGCTTGGAAAGCAGGAGATCGTGCTCAAGCGGACGACCCCCCGCAACATGGCCACAGCGGGAAAGAAAAGCGGCAACCTCATTCAGGCGCTGCGCTACTTGGGGCAGTCGAATGTCGACGAGCAAGTGATCAAGGCACTGAAACGAAATATTGCAGAAGAAGAGAAGACAACGATCCAGAAGGACCTGCGTCACGCTCCCATGTGGATCGCCGATATTCTTCGGCCTCTGACCGAACCCGCCGACTGATTCGATGGATGCTTTTCTACAACTCTCGGACAAAGATCGCCGCCTTGCTTTCCAGCAGGTCGAGTCTGAAATGGGCTTGCAGGCGGCCAGCGTGGAAAAGGACTTTTGGGTATGCTGGACTTTGCGTGAACTCTTCCGCACCCCCGGGATCGAGGGAAATGTCACCTTCAAAGGAGGGACCTCCTTGTCGAAAGGCTGGCAACTGATCGAGAGGTTTTCAGAGGATATCGATCTGGTCGTTTCCAAAGAGATCCTCGGTTTTGGGGGAAACGATGCTCCGGAGGCTGCCCCGAGTAAAAAGCAGAGAAGAAAGCGTCTCGATGGATTGATGGATGCTTGCAAAACCTGGGTCCAGGAAACTCTTCAACCCGCGCTGATGGAACGAGTTGAAGCAGAGCTCGGCTCCCTCGATTGGCGTCTTGAGGTCGATCCGGATATGGCTGACGGGCAGTGCCTGCTCTTTCGATACCCCTCTATTTTCGAGCGGGATGCCGCTGGCTACGTTAGGCCGGTGGTAAAGATCGAGTTCGGCGCACGGTCAGACGACTGGCCGCATGTCGACAGACAGATCCAACCCTACGTAATCGAATGCTTTCCGAAGCTCGACCCGGATGCCAACTCCACCGTGTCGATCCTGGCACCGGAACGAACATTCTGGGAGAAAGCCTGTCTTCTTCACGAGGAAACCTTCCGACCGGAAGGGAAGCCGCGAAAGATTCGGATGGCGAGGCATTACTACGATTTGTGGTGTTTGCTTCGTGCAGGGATCGGAGAGAAGGCCCTGACGGACTTCGAGCTATTCCAGCGGGTGGCCGAGCACCGGGAGATCTTTTTCCACTATTCCTGGGTCGACTATTCGACTCATCGGCCTGGTCAGTTCCGTCTCGTTCCGCCGACTGACCATCTTTCCGACTGGCGAAGTGACTACAAGGCGATGCAGGGTCCGATGTTTTTCGGTGACTCCCCGGAATTTGACGACTTGCTGAAGGTCGTCGCTCAATTTGAGAAAACGTTCAATTCAATCAATGACAAATCCAACGAATAAAGGAACCACCTCTGACTCCGATCAACCTGATCTGTTTTACGATAAGCGGTTTTGGGAGCAGTACGTTGGGCAGAGGCTAGTTTCTGATCCCGTGACTGCTATTGTGGAACTGGTGGCAAACAGTTGGGATGCTGGAGCAAATAAAGTCGAGATTACTTGGCCGGGTGAGAATCGGCATGAGCTTCAAATCTCGGACAACGGGGAAGGAATGACCCAGTCTGAATTTCGAACCCGATGGGGAACGATGAGCTACAATCGGATTAGGAATCAGGGAGATACGGTCGAGGTTACCTGTGACGACGTGACCCGAGAGCGTCGAGTATTTGGGAAGAACGGGATAGGAAGGTTTGCTGGTTTCTGTTTCTCCTCAAGTTACATCGTATCGACCTCAAAAGACGGACTGAGAAACAGATTCCGCGTGAGGCAAGGAAACAAGCAACCGCTTCGCTTCGAGCATTTGGGCACGGACGCAGTAGAGGAGTCGGGGACCTCGATAGAGATCGAAGAGAATGTCGGTCCCACAATTTCTCCAGAGACTGTAAGAACAGAACTCGGTCGCCGATTTCTTACTGACCCGGCTTTTCAAGTTTCAGTGAATCAAGTCCCCATCGATTTCGACGATATTAAGGATGCGGGATTGGAAATGTTAACCGTCGAGATCACTTCTCTCGGCGTCGAGATTCTCATCAAAATCATCGATGCCAAGCGAACGGACCGAACAGGTCGGCAGCATGGGGTAGCTTGGCACGTTCTCGGTCGACTGGTAGGAGATTGCGACTGGAAGGATCCTCACCAGCGCTCGTTGATAGACGGAAGGCGGGTAGAGGCCAAGCGCTTCACTTTCATCGTGGAAGCTGATTTGCTGCACCAGGCCGATGCGGTGAAGCCCGACTGGTCCGGTTTCGTTGAGGACAATACGACCTTTCAAACGGTCAATGAGGCTGTGCAAGCGGCGATCACTGCGCGGCTTCTGGAGCAAAGTAAGGAGAAACGAGCTGAGACCACTGCGAACGTGAGGCGTTCGTTCCAGCCGCAAGTCAAGCAGATGTCCCTGATCACACGCGAAAAGTGGAACAACTTTGTCGAGAAGGTCGCGGAGGAATGTCCGAGCCTCACCGAACCGGAACTGAAGAGCGTCTCTGGTGTTCTGGCCAACTTGGAGGTGGCATCCTCGCAATACGGCCTCCTCCATAAGCTTCATGAGTTGAGTCCAGATCAGATCGACGACCTTCACGAACTTCTCGATGAATGGTCGGTCGATATGGCGAAGTTGGTCCTGGATGAGATTCGTGACCGGATGAAGCTCATCGAGGAGCTTCGAGAGAAGACAAAGAAAGACAGCACGTTGGAAGTTCAAGAGTTGCAGCCGCTGTTCCGGGATGGGCTGTGGATATTCGGGCCAGAGTTCGAAACTATCCACTTCACCTCGAACGAAGGGATGACCAGCGTAATTCAAAAAATCTTCGGAAAAAAAGGCATCAAAGGATCGCGAAATCGTCCGGATTTTGCCGTGCTTCCCGACAGCAGTGTTGGGTTGTATGCCTATCCCGAGTATGACGATGAAGGAGGCGAGATCGGTTCTGCGAAACTTGTCGTTCTTGAACTGAAAGCTCCAAAAGTTCCGCTAGGTGATGATGAGAAAAACCAGTGCTGGAAATACATCCGTGAGTTGCTGGGAAAAGGGCTTATTTCAAATTCGACTAGAGTTCAAGGCTACGTTCTGGGAAGAGAGATCAACTCGGTTGATCAGGGAGAGCTGACTCAGAATGGCGGAAGGGTCCGGATTCTTCCACTAAGCTTCGACACTGTTCTACAGAGGGCTGACAGCCGTCTCCTCAAGCTTAGGGAAAAGATCAAGACAGCACCGTTCCTTCAAGAGGCAGGAATCGATCAGTTCTTGGATGAGTCGAATCCAGTATCGAGTGAATTGCCCTTGGAAGAGGCAGAATCTGCTGAAACCATTGCCACCGCATCATGAACGAAGCCGACACATGCCGTCTTTATGTCATCCCGAAGCTGCAGGCAGCGGGTTGGGATGAAGCGCCGTATAGCATTGCGGAGCAGCGGACCTTTACGAATCCGAAAGGACGGATTCGGATCGTGGGGGGCAGGGTCGTTCGGAGCAAACCGAAGCGCCCGGATTATCTTCTCCGGTATCGGTCACAGATGCCCATCGCGGTCGTGGAAGCAAAGCCGGATTACAAGTTGCCCGGTGATGGAATGTCGCAGGCAAAGGAATACGCGAAGCTTTTGAAGCTAAAGTTCGCCTACTCCACCAATGGGAAGGGGATCGTGGAATTCAACGCCCTCACAGGTAAAGAGAAAGTGATCGACACGTTCCCGACTCCCGAGGAGCTTTGGAGCCGTCTTCAGGGGGGCGATCCTCTTCCGGCCGAGAAACAAGAGACCTTGCTGTCACCGTATTTCAAGGATCCGGAGCGTCCGCCGCGTTACTACCAGCAGATCGCGATCAACCGGGCGGTCGAAGCCGTCCTGCGAGGAGACAAGCGGATTCTCATCACGATGGCTACCGGAACCGGCAAGACCGTGGTCGCCTTCCAGCTCTGCTACAAGCTGTGGAAGTCTGGATGGAACCTGGAAGATGATCCGGTGAAAAAGCCAAAGATCCTTTTTCTCGCGGATCGGAATATCCTCATCGACGATCCCAAGGACAAGACCTTCATCCCCTTTGGAGATGCCAGACACAAGATCGAGAACGGTGAGGTGGTGAAAAGCCGCGAGATGTATTTCGCGATCTATCAGGCCATCGCAGAGGATGAGAATCGACCGGGACTCTTCAAAGAATATGATCCCGACTTCTTCGACCTGGTCATCATCGACGAGTGCCATCGGGGCAGCGCGAAGGGCGGGGGGAACTGGCGGAAAATCCTGGACCACTTTGGTCCCGCTGTGCAGATCGGCATGACAGCAACCCCTCTCCGCAAAGACAACAAGGCGACCTACCGCTACTTTGGAAATCCCATCTACCAATACAGCCTGCGGCAAGGACTCGACGATGGATTTCTCGCTCCCTATCGAGTGCACCGGGTTGTCACGTCAGATGATGCGGCCGGGTGGCGGCCTACCTCTGGTGAGCGCGATAAACTGGGACGGGAGATCCCGGATGAAGAATATCACACCGCAGACTTCGAGCGAAAGCTGTCCCTGCGTCCGCGTTCCGAAGCCATCGCGAAGCACCTCACCGACTTTCTCAAGAACACTAACGAATACGACAAGACCATCGTCTTCTGTGTCGATCAGGAGCACGCGGACGAAATGCGGCAGCTCTTGAACAATCTGAATCCCGAGATGGTGAAGAAGCACTCCGACTACGTCTGCCGGGTCACCTCCGACGAGGGCAGCATCGGGAAAGGCCACCTCAGTCGCTTTCAGGAACTCGAGACCGAGACACCGGTCATCCTGACCACCTCGCAGTTGCTCAGCACCGGAGTCGATGCGCCCATGGTCAAGAATGTGGTGTTGATCCGGATGGTCGGGACCATGACCGAGTTCAAGCAGATCATCGGGAGGGGAACCCGGCTTCGGGAGGACTACGGGAAATTCTATTTTAACATCCTGGACTACACGGGCACGGCGACGGCGCACTTCGCGGATCCGAAGTTTGACGGCGATCCCGAGGGGATCAGTGAAGAGGAAATCGATGATCAGGGAAACATCACCGGAACCGAAGTGATCGATCCGGGCGGTTCAGAGGATGACGACGATGATGATCACGACGATCCTGATGATGATCAGGAAGATGACGATTTCACCTATCCGCCCACCATCATTGAGCCTCCGATCGCGCAGGAGCCGCGCAAATATTACGTGGAAAACGGAAGATCCAGCATCGCCACCCATCTCACCCAAGATCTGAGCGCGGATGGCCGGCAACTGAGAGTCTCCGAGTTTCGCGACTACACGGGAGAGGTGGTTCGCTCGCTGTTCGCTGATGTGGCCGAGTTCCGTCATGGCTGGTCGAATCCTGAAACCCGGAACGAAATCTTGGAGCAACTGGTGGAAAAGGGGATCGTCAGCGACGAAGTGGGGGAGATCTTCGACACTCCCGATGCGGACCCATTCGACATCCTCTGCAACCTCGCCTGGAATGCTCCCGTCGTCTCCCGGACAGAGAGGGCCAAGCGCCTTCGGAAGGAGGAAGCAGAATTCTTTGACACCTACAGCGACTCCGCTAAGGAGATTCTAGACGCGCTGCTCACGAAATACGCGGAGCATGGGCCGGGTGAGTTCGCCATTCCGGATACCCTGAAAATCCCCCCGATCTCGGCTCTTGGGAACGTCTCGGAAATCGTCGAGGAGTTCGGCGGCGTTGACGAGCTGAAGGAAGCCGTGAGCCAGCTTCAGCAACTGATCTATGCCGCCTAACTCTATGGACCCTGATGAATTGGAAGACCATGAGGTGAGTCGGCTGAATTACCGGGGTAATCTTGCAACCTACTCAAAGAGGAGTGGGTGGGCGCTATGCATCGGTGCAGGTGCTTCCAGCCCGTTCTTTCCTGATTGGAATGAGCTTGCGAGCAGCTTGTTTCACAAGACATCCGGTCCTAGGTTCAAGAAGGTAGACGTTGAATCGTTTGTTAAGACTTACGGCGCTGCTCCAGCTATCCAGGCTGCTGCCGAGTTTCACCAATCGGCGGAGAAACTCCACGGAGAATCATCACCTTTTCCGGACCTGGTGTCCGAGAGCTTGTATGAAGGGCTGAAGCGGGATGTTGAGTCACTTCCTGGACCTTGGAAATGGGAATTGTTGGAAAGCAAAGCCCTCTCGAGTGCAAGTCCGCGAACCTTCCCTTCGCCGAAGACTTGGAAAGTGTTCGTAGATCGTTTGGAGACAGTTGCCAATCGGCCAAAGAACAAAAACCACGCTAGTTCTGCGTTCGGAATTGCGGAAGCGGTAGCTGAGGTCGCTGACACCGAAAGACGCCCTCAAGCTATCCTCTCGTTCAACGCCGAAACACTTCTGTTCGCTTTGATCAATGCTTTCTATGCTCAAGGGAAGAATTCGAAAGCCTATTCACTGAGTGGTCATCGCCCCGTTGTCCGCATGGTCCATGAATTGTCGCAGAGACAATCCGGGCAAATTCCCTTTTTCCACATTCACGGGCTCGTCCCAATCCCAGGGCAGACAAACGCTTTTGAGCGCTCGATCTCAAACGAGAAACTGATTTTTTCCGAAGGCCAATACTTGAGCCTCTCGAATCGAGCCTACTCATGGCAGAGTACGAATTTCCTCAGCATTTGCCTCAATCATAGATGTGTTTTCGCTGGTGTGTCTTTTACCGATCCGAACCTAAGACGTTGGCTGGCATGGCAACAAGAGAGCCGAATTCAGGAGAGGCGATCAAAGAAGCTGCGAGAGCACCGCTATCAGCACTTTTGGTTCAAAAAGCACTCGAATGCCGGAAGAGGGAAGCTGACGAATGAACAGAAGCTCATTCAGGCATCTGTTGACCATTTGGGAGTTCGTGTCATCTGGATTAAGGATTACCCCGAGATCGGTGAGCGCTTGAAAGAGATGCTCGAACCCAGCTAGAACTAATTTTCATGCCCGCCAAAAAAGCCACGACCAAGAAAAAGACCGCCAAGAAGAAGACGGCGAAGCAACTGACGACCGCGCAGCGACTCGGAGCCCTCATCAAGTCGGCCCGTCAGATCATGCGGAAGGACAAGGGGTTGAATGGCGACCTCGACCGCCTTCCACTCTTCACCTGGATCCTGTTCCTGAAGTTTCTCGACGACCTAGAGACCGCATCGGAGCAAGAGGCCCAGCTCGCCGGGGAGATGTATTTCCCCGTGATCGACGCTCCCTATCGATGGCGGGACTGGGCCGAGGAATCCGATGGCATCACCGGTGACGAGTTGCTGAAGTTCATCTCCCAGGAGGAAACCGTCCGCCCCGATGGCACGAAAGGGAAGGGGCTCTTCGCGTATCTCCGCGAGCTGGAGTCGGAATCCGGTCGTGGACGGGAGGAAGTGATCGCCAATGTGTTCCGGGGCGTCACGAACCGGATGGAATCCGGCTATCTCCTGCGCGATGTCATCAATAAAGTGAACGAGATCCACTTCTCCGCCAGTGAGGAGATGCACACCCTGAGCCGTCTCTACGAGAACATGCTGAAGGAGATGCGCGACGCGGCCGGCGACAGCGGAGAATTCTACACCCCGCGCCCGGTCGTGAAGTTCATGGTTGAGGCGACGGATCCTCGTCTCGGGGAGACAGTGCTCGATCCGGCCTGTGGAACCGGGGGTTTTCTTGTCGAGGCGTATGACCATCTCGCCAAGCAATGCGATTCGGTCGAAGATCGGCGGGTTTTGCAAGAGGAGACCTTGCAGGGGCAGGAGGCCAAATCGCTGCCTTACATGCTCGTGCAGATGAATTTGCTCCTGCATGGATTAGAGCATCCCGCTATCCGCTATGGGAACACCCTCACTCAGAAGGTCACCGAGATCGGGGATCCGGATCGTGTCGATGTGATCCTGACGAATCCTCCTTTCGGAGGCGAAGAGGAGCGCGGTATCCTCAACAATTTCCCTGCTGACAAACAGACTGCGGAGACGGCGCTTCTGTTCCTGCAATACATCATGCGGAAGCTGCGGCGGGTTTCCCAGGGGAAGGGGAAGGGGAAGGCCGGGCGAGCTGCGGTCGTCGTTCCGAATGGTACCCTGTTTGGCGATGGAGTCTGCGCCCGGATCAAGGAGGAGATGCTGAAGAACTACAACCTTCACACGATTGTTCGGTTACCGGAGGGAACTTTCGCTCCCTACACGGACATCCCGGCCAATCTGCTGTTCTTCGATCGGTCGGGACCGACGGAGACGGTCTGGTATTACCAGATCCCGTTGCCGGAAGGCCGAAAGAAATACACCAAGACCATGCCGATGCAGTATGAGGAGCTGCTGCCGTGTCTCGATTGGATTGTGAAGCCGGAGGAGAATGATCAGGCTTGGAAGTATGACTTCAAAGCTGCTCTTGCTGAGGCCGTAGAGAAAGCGACGCCTCACAGGGATGCAGCGAAGAAGGCGGCGTCAGCAGCTCAGAAGCTGGAACGACAGGGCATGGAGCTGAAGGACAAATTGAAATCGGAATCCAAGGGCTCCGATGCGGCGAAAAAGTTGGGAGAGAAACTTGCGGAGGTGAACAAAGAGGCGAAGGAGCAGCGATCCATTCAGAGCGAGGAACAGTTTGTGAGTGACTCGATCTACTGGCCGGTCTTCAATTTAGACCAGAAGAATCCCAACAGTGCCGATGCTTTGGAGCACCGGCCGCCGGCGGAATTAGTGGAGAGTATCGTGAGCAAGGAGCGCGAGATATTGACTCTAATGGAAGAAATTCAAACTAAGTTGGGAGCTTTCGAATGATACGAAATTGGAATTCAGTCCCGATTTTCGAGGTGCTGGAAGTGGCTGATAGGTGGGAGCGTCCAGACCCTGGAACTTCCTACCGCCAACTAGGGGTGCGCCTATGGGGTGAAGGGGCGTATGAGCGTGAGACTATCGATGGTGAGCAGACAAACTATTCATCGCTTAATTGCTGTGGCGCTGGGGATCTTGTTGTCAATAAGATTTGGGCTCGCAATGGTAGTGTTGCAATCGTGCCAGAATTCTTAGCAGGCAGCTTCGTGTCATCCGAGTTTCCCCTTTACACACTGAAAGAAAACGTAATTCCGAATTGGTTGAGGCTTATAACTAAGTCGAAGTGGTTTTGGCAAGCTTGTGACGAGAAAGCTCGCGGAACTAGTGGCAAAAACAGAATTCGACCCGAGAAGTTTTTGGAAATCGAGATACCCCTTCCTACTCTTTCTGAGCAAAAGAGTATCTGTGAACTAGTGGAAGCAGTTGAGTATCGGATTGAGAAGTGCCGAATGCTTCGTTCAAAGCAAGATATCGAGGGCGATGCGCTGTCCATCAGCCTCCACTACCAACTCGCAGACCGAATTCCGACAAAAGTAAGCCAGCTACTCAAGTTAGAGGAAGAAAAGGAAGTCATCGAGCCATCAGGCTCATATCCCCAAGTCGGTATCCGAAGCTTTGGTAACGGTATGTTCAAGAAGCCAGCCGTATCAGGTGGCGCAACCAGCTACCGCGCTTTCAACACCTTACGTCCTGGGATGTTTGTCATGAGCCAGGTAAAAGGTTGGGAGGGGGCCGTCGCCGTCTGCGATGATGAGTTGGACGGATGGTTTGTTTCTCCCGAATACCGCACATTTCGCTGTATCGAAGACGCCTGCGATCCGGAGTATCTGTCCTATCTCGTGCAGACTGATTGGTTCCACAAGCAATTGGCCGAAGCGACCCGAGGGCAGGGAGCAAGACGAGAACGCGTTCGTCCCGAGATGCTCCTCGAACTCGAAATGCCTTTCCCACGGATCGAAGATCAGCGCCGGGCCGTTCGCGTCCTGAGAAATCTTCACAAAATTAAAGCGCAAGCCGCGAAAGTCGAGGTTCGCCACGAAGCCCTCATGCCATCCCTCCTCGATCGCATCTTCAACCAGCACGACACAACAGGGTTAGGTGACTGATCCCACCCCGTTGAATCACACCACGCATGAGCTGCTGTTGCCCCAACTGCTTCGAGAACCAGACCGCCAAGGATTTCATCACCGAGAACGGTGAAGCGGGCGACTGCGACTACTGCGGCTCAGAAGAGGTGGTGGTGATTGATGCGAGAGAGCTTCATCCCTTATTTGAAGGATTGCTGGCTCTTTTCGTTCCCATGGAAGAAGGGGAACACTATTCCCATCATTCTCCGGTTTGGAATCCGGGTGAATCGTTGGCTGAACTACTTCAGCATGACTGGAGTGTGTTGTCCGAAGGCTTAGATCTCCCCGAGCAGGAAAATCTCCTCGACGAAATTCGTGGCTTCGTTGGGTCTCATGATGGGAATCATGCTGGACAAGGCTCGTCCGAAGCCTGGGCTCGGCGAGAGGACGGATGGTCCTATATTTCCCCCAAGGTGGGGTGGGAGGCTTTTTCCTACCATATCAAGAAGGAGCGAAGATTCGTCTTCGATAGTATGGAGCATGAAGTATCGGATCCACACTATTGGGCCGGCGACGTCATTAGCGGGCAAGATGCTGTGCTGGAAATTGACGAGGGGGTGCCCCTCTATCGAGGAAGGATAGGGGCGCAACCAGCTGAAGCCCCGCAGAGCGGACTGCGCCCTCTCCCGGCTGACAAAATGGGAGCGCCTCCGTCTGAAGTGGCGACTGCTGGACGCGCAAATTCGCATGGGATTCCCGTTTTTTATGCGGCTTTTGATCCGACAACGGCACTGTATGAGACAGGGCGATTTCCGGGAGCGACGGTGAGCGTCAGAGAGATGCGAGCTACCGAGACGCTGCGGATTGCTGATCTGACGCAAATTCACGGTGTCGATGATCCACTCGGGGTGCCCGATCTGGGCCGGAGGCTTCCACGGAGCCAGCTCCTCAACAAACTGAACGAAGAACTCTCAAGGCCGATTCATCAAGACGACTCCGCCCTCGAATACCTCCCGACTCAATACCTCGCGGAAGCGATTCAGGAGGCCGGGTTCGATGGGATTCTTTACAAAAGTTCCCTGAATCCCGAGGGGCGCAATCTCGTGGTATTTGATCCTGAGAAGGTGCGTGTCACCGGAAACGGAAACGTACAGGTAATCAACGGTGTGGCGTTTCAGGCTTCGGTGCTCCCTGGCTCGCAGGTGACGGGAGAGGAATAAGCATACGAAAAAGACCCTCCCCGATTGCTCAGAGAGGGTCTTCGATTTCCTGTTGCTAATTTACCAGGGTGGCTTGGATTTACACAAGATGCGTTTGGCCAGCCAGCTGTTCACCCGGATCAGTTCCTCCCGATCCAGCGACCTCATCGAGTTCTTTGCCCGGGTCACGGCCACGTTGCTGCGCGGACGTTTTCTGGGTTTTGACTTCTTTTCGGAATCCGGTTCGGGTTCCTCAGGTTCATTTCTGTCCGGGACGGATGGTGGTTCCGTTTTTGGTTCCTGCTTAGGAAGATCCTCCGGTTTGGGAGGCTGTTCAAGCTCTCCGTTTGGTTTCCTGGTCGTTGCTTTGGAGCGTTCCATCTGCTCGAGGAGAGATTGCTCGTTGATGAAGTAGATCGGCTTTCGACCTTCCATGCGCTTCTCGGAAACGACTTTTCCATTTTTCACCCATAGGTTGAGTGTGCTACGGTTGACGCCGTGCTTTTTGCACGCATCACCGATGGTTAGTTGATATTCTATAGTCATGCTTATTGTCGTAGGTGAGAAGGGACGGGGAGTTCTTTCATGGCCTGTCCGCCAATCGGAACTTCCCCGTCTCTCCATTTTGTTTCGGTTGATGACCGTCGGATAACTCCGATCGATCGGTGGATGCGGATCTAGTCCGCGGAAAGGTGGTTGCCTTGTGCCTCGCGGCACTTCGGCTTCCCTGAACCCAGCGTGCGACTTTCACCGCACTGGGCTCCGGGGCTCCGTCCTTTCCCGGGATATGGATCCCAAGTCAGGTAGTCTGTCGTCTGAAGACCACAGTCTTGATGCACAACGCGCATCCATCGCTTCTTGCCGTCGTCGGCTGAGACCCACTGTAGGAGAACTCGGTGTTCTGAAGTGATCCCTTTGTTGCAATGGCGGCACTTTCCCGTCTGGCGCTTGAGGCAGCGCGTCACACTGCTGGGAACTCCCGGGTAGTAGCCCGAGCGTTTCCCCCAGTAAGCCCAGTCACCGTCGTGAAACGATTCAAGGGACTTTACCGGGATGTGACGTTGGATGGGGGTGCTGTCGACCCGTAGCAGTTCGACCGGTTTCTCAGGGTCAGCATGGCGGACTTTGAATATCCACGGGTCTGCTCTGTTGAAGTAGTGGTCGAGGCGGCGTTTATTCCTCCACTTTGGGTGTCTCCGTTTAGTCCAGCAGAAGAGCTTTTTGAAAAGCTTGTGATCCAGGGTGCTGAAGACTCGCTTGCTGTTGTGATGGCGGTGATATCCCGCCCATCCCCGCAGCTTGCTATTCAGCTTGTAGATCAGAATCTCCTGCTGGCTTGCCTGTCCTTTGGCTTCCCTGTTGGCTTGCGAACCGTTCCGCTTCTTGCTGTGGACCATATTGTCGATGATCGCTGCGCATTCGGCGTAGATTCGTTTCTGCGATTTCCTGCTCGGGCCGATATGGGTGTAGATCCCATAGGCGCTTCCCTGGTGCTTTCCGACCCGGTGTTGCCGGATCTCACAGCCGAGGAAGTCGAACCCTCTCTGGCCGTCGACCTTGTGTAGGGTGTGAGCCACCCTTGATTTGGTCGGACTTAAATTGAGGCCAAGTTGCAGGAGCCATTTTGAGATGAAGTGTGAGGTTTCCTCCACAACGGCACGTGACGGGTGCAAGCATACGAAGTCGTCTGCGTAGACGATCAATCGCAACTGCGTTCCGATACGCTCACCGTCGATTACCCGGGTGGAAGGGAATGCCTGCAGAAGGTCATCCTCCAGTCCGCAGAGGGCAATGTTCGCCAGAAGGGGACTTAGCGGTCCTCCCTGGGGAGTTCCCATCGTAGTGGGATTGAATACCTCACCTTCCATCCATCCTGCTTTCAGGACGCGGTGAATGGCTTTCTCCATAGCAGAGAAAGTGTGGAGTTTCTTCAGGAGTGCTCGGTGGTCGAGCCGGTCGAAGAATTTCTCGATGTCGCCGTCCAGAACCCACTTAGGGCTCTGGCGGATGTTGGCGCGGATATTGACCAAGGCGTCATGGCAACTGCGGCCCTTTCGGAAGCCATAGGTGCTTCGGGAGAAGCGAGCTTCCCATTCGGGCTCGAGCGCTAGCTTGATCAAGTGTTGAAGTGCTCTGTCTGCAATAGTGGGGATTCCCAGAGGTCGGGTGTCTTGCGAACCCGGTTTTGGAATATTCACCCGCCGAACTGGATCTGGCTTCTTAGTAAGTCGGAGTGACTGAGCCAATTTCAGCTTTTGCTTGTCGGACAGATTCTTCGCACCGTCCACACCCGCCGTCTTCCCTCCTTCGCTCCGCTCGGCTGCCAGATAGACAGCGAAAGCGCGAGCTCGGAAGCTTTGGACAAGTCGGAGTTGTGCGTGATGCATACGTTCGTAGTCGTTCAGTTTTGACGCTCGAAAGATGCCCTTCTGAATGTGGAAGATCTGCGCTTCGATGGTTTCAAAGTCGAGATCCTCCCATGATTCGATTTCCGTTTTCATATGATTCATAGGTTTCTGTTCGTGGTGCCCCCACGTGAATTCGGCCTATCTCCCCGATTACAGGGGAGCATTCGCTTGGTCACGGGCCCTACCCAGCTGCAGCCATGCGGCGGATCGCCTGCTCAATCGTCCTGATGGATCGTGAGAGGCTGCAGTGGTGTCCTCGTTTCCCGGAGGTGATTTTCGTTGAAGTAGGCCGGGCACTATCCGCCGGGGATTTCTGCGTCATTGGTCCGAGCGGTATCCCGACCGCCCGGGACTGAATCCCGTCATCGTTTGATTCCGGCGTAACATCAGAGTTTTCGCCGGTTCGTCCTTACGACAGCTCTACGTGCCTTCCTGGACGTCGACCTCTTCAACTGAGGCATGCTCAGGTGCAGGTTCTGCCCCTGCCCGTTGCCTATTCTCCCGCTACGCCGTGCTGGCTTTATCCATGCCGACACGACGGGGAGCGCCTTCAACCAACCAACTTGGCGGCAGGAATACAACGGAGTAAATCCGTCGGCACCTGCTCACCTCCGAGACTCAACGCAGGGTTCGGACCTGCAGTTGTTGCGATCCCATGGCCGGGGCCAGTTTCACGCGTTTCGAGTCGCTTGTGAGTGATTTTGAAGAAAAAATATTGAGAATTAAAGTTATTAAAAGATCAGATACGACGCGATCTCTTTCGAAAGCGAAGGATGCCGTCAGTGGAGCCGCTTTGTTAGCAGCTCCGCCAGATCCTCGGCGAGAACCAACCAGGTCCCGAAGGCCACGATTGGATTGATTTCCCCCCGGTGAATCATCTTCCGAAGCGTCGAAACCGGAATGCCGATCAGAATGGACACCTCCTTAAGCCGATAGGCCAAGCGGTCGCCATTCTTCAGGGCGTTCTCAATCTCAGATTTGCTCAGGTTGCGCATCGCTCCGAGTGAACCACGGAAATTCCGATCCGGCAAGAGCGTCGGGAATTTCGTAACTGGCTGAATATGAGGGGAATGAATATACTTGTTGCACGATTTAAGAACCGGCTAGTGACCGCGAAATTTCTGAGGAGACTAGGATCAGAGGATACTGATGCCCCCGATACTTTCGGAAATAGTGGGATTCGCTCTACTGCGTGACCCCTCAATTTTCAGAGCGAAAATGAAGGGCAGAGCGAAACAGCCGATCGCGAACCAGATCGGCGACGTGAATGCGTGATCTCGCAAGTGACGAGAAACACCGAAAAGCAGCCTGAACTGACCAGACCCGGGTTAAAACCGAACCCTCTCCGCTATGATTGATCAGTGTTGATGTCGGAATCGGGAGCGTTTTCTGCCTTCGGAAAGACTGGTGGTTCTACGCAGGGAAAGATTTCACAGTGTTCATCGAACTGCTCGAATCTACTCATCCGGGATGGATGCACTTTCGGAGAAGGGATGCCCTCAATTTTCGCGAGGTCCCTCGTAAGCTTTACCGATTCCCAGCGCATCTTAGCGGCGTATCGGAAAATCTCATGTGCCCGGTAGTGTCGAACTTCTACGTCTTTCGATCGATCGATTGGGAAACACCACTTCGTGAAGCTCTCAAATTCCTGCCATTCTCCAAACGACTCCATCTCTGTCAGTCTTCTGAAATCGTTTCGGAGTTTTACGATGAACTCATTCATATGCCGACGGAACTCGTGGAAGCAGGTCTCAACTCCATCCATGCCGGAGATCTCTTCGAGCGCACACAGGACGGCCTCTGCAAGCTCTCGCGATTCGCCGGGAATCGAATTGTAGTTCTCCTGTCGTTCTCTATCGAACTGATGGCGGAGGCGAACCAGGAGTTCTTCGACTGGCTTCTTCGATTTCAGTCCGTCCCATTTCGCTTCGGAGAAAACCTCTACGATCTCCTTTGCTGAATATTCGACTCCCTCCTCGAACAGTTGGTAAGCATCGACTACCGCGCGGGGGGTCTCAATTTCATCGAGCAGCGCCTCCGCCTTCAAGCGAGCCGCTTCAAACTCTGAATTCAGGAAGGGTTGGTCAAAACCGAACCCCTGAATGCTTCGATCCCGGGGCTCACGCGGGAAGAGTTTCATCAACTTCACTGTGAGGTCCGCGATCTGAAGAGTACGATCCGAAAATGCTTTCTTATTCTTGCTGTCAGTCATCGTTTTGGATATTCGGAGATTTCTGCTTTTCCGCATCCGGCTTCGTGTCCGGCATGGCCTTCAACTGCGGAAAGTCCGTGAGACCGGCGTAGTAGGCGGAAGTAACACTGGGGCTGCTATGCCCAAGAAACCGCTGAGCGTAGAAGAGGCCAAAAGTGGTAGAGACAAAAGAGCCGAACTCCTTTCGGAGGCGATGGCAGGGCTTGGGATCATCCACTCCCATTTTTCTCAACCACGCGACGAAAACCCGATGAGCTTGGTCACAACGGTAGGTCGCTGACTTTTTGTCCTTCTCAGGGCGCAGTTCCTCGGGAGCGTGGCCGTCGACCACAAATTCTTCGTTTTCCTTAACCTCGACCAATGCCTCCCATAAAGCATTGTCCACAGGAATGACGCGGGACTCCCCGGACTTTGGACGAAAGTGGGGATCCTCCCGGACTTCGATAAAGCGCCTGCCAGCTCCATCTTTTGAAAACCAGTCCCATCGAGCCTTGTCGGCTTCATTGCGACGAAGGCCCAGTCCGAGCTCAAGCAGCAGGAGTGCATAGGAGTCGCGATGAGGTTGCCGGAAATCGATGGCATCGCGAGGTCGGACTTCTTCGGGCGGGGGATCTGCATCTGGATCACCATCTCGGAGTTTGGCCGAATCCTTCCAGATGGTTTCCACTATCTCTCGTGGTAAGGGAGAATACGGCTTGATCTTGATTCCTCTGATCTGCGCCCCTCTGAACGGATTCTCCAACTCAAGCCCCTTCCTGCGAAAACTCTGGAGGGCCTGCGTCGAAAACAGAGAAGCCGCATTTCTCAAGATACCGTTCAAGGTAATTCGAATACTCTGGTCTACTCGTTTCGCTTTCCTGCCATTCGCCAAGTAGCGGCGCTTGAACTCATCGACCTTACGTTCGTCGAGACTGGCAATCCTTCTCACGCCTGTCGACTCGGCAATACGCTCCAGGCTGCGGATGTAGCGTTCCCGGGTTGCTCGGGAAGGGGGACGATCGAACTCGGAGCAGACAGTCCGATAGAGTTCCGTGAATTCTTCAATGGTGGGATTGAGAGGGATCTGATCTCGCCTCTTGGAATGAATCCGTGTTGCCTCCTCGAATCCTCGGCTCTGAATGTCAGCCATGATCGCTTTGGCTTTGGCCTTCGCATCCTTGATACTCGTGTGTCCGGTGGAGAACCGGCGTCTCTTGCCCTTGTGCATGAGACGCATAGAGTAGAAGCGACTGCCCTTCTGCTTGTACAGCGAGAAGACGTTCGCCGCTGCGGATTGATCTTTTCTACTCATGCCCGATTGCCCTAGGAAGTGGCCTAGGGCAATTATAGGTCAATCCAGAACGCGCATCAATCAACCAGAATGAACCAAAATCGAGCGGAGGAATGGCTGCAACGCCCGTAATACAGGGGGTTCAGGTTTATTCTCGTCGATTCTGGTGAATTCTCGTTTCCGCCCGGGAAAAAACTCATAATCCCTTGGTCGTGGGTTCGAACCCCACCGGGCCCACTTGTTTTCAACGAGTTATGAATATTGTATGGCGGGGTCGGAAACTCAGGGGGGCAAAAAGGGGGCCAAATGGCCGCCGCCCGAAAGGGGCTATCAAATACGATTCCGGCAACGCCGCTATCTTCCATCCCAAAAACAACAGGGATTTTTTGTTTCAGAGTTTTTCAACAGTCTCTTAGCATTTGCGCCATAAATGGCGAAAAATTCCAAGTGCGCGACATTCTCGAAATCACCTCTTGTTGACCAGATTCGTACGGCTGGGATCAGGTGATGCACTTCGAAAAAAACGAGAAAACCTTGCGGGACCAATGGCCGAACTGCCCGCGTCGACGGCGATCGCGCCCTCTTCGCGCGATTGACTCGACCGGAAACTCTGAGACCATCACTATTACTGAGACCATCACCACTAGGTACCCGACTGCCATCATGAATTCGACACTGTTTTCGCCTGTCCGCACACGCTTCGCACCGGCTCTTCTCGGCTTTTCCTGTTTCGCCTTTTCCTCCCTGGCCGAGGAAACACCGGAATCCGCCCGCGCCGCCGATGTGCATGGCGGGGCCGTCGTCCTCCTCGGCCCCGACGACGCCTCCTTGGCATCCGGCCTGGCGCGGACAGGACGCTATGTCGTCAACGCTTTCGTCACGGAAGAGGAGTCCGTCGCCCCCATCCGGACGGCCCTGCAGCGGCAGAACCTCTACGGAGTGGCCACCGTCGAGCCCCTCGAAGATTCCTCGAAGCTCCCCTACACGGAAAACCTCGTCAATTTCGTCGTCGTCGACGAGGCAAGCGTCCCCCTTGCGGAGATTTTCCGCGTGCTCGCGCCCCTCGGAGCGATTCTGGTCCGGGATGCGGATGCCGTCACCGAAGAAGGCCTCGCGTCGGCCGGTTTTCACCAGGTGCGCGCCACGGAATCCGAGGCGGGCGACGCCTGGCTCCTCGCCCGCAAACCGTGGCCGGAAGCCATGGGCCGCTGGACCCATTCGCGTCACGACGCCAACGGCAACGCCGTCTCGCCCGATACCGCGGTGGGAGAGCCCAAACGCATCCGCTGGATGGCGGCGCATTCCGGAAGCGAGGTCGAGGGCATGGTCAGCGACGGTGGTCGCAATTTCTACGGACAGGTCCTCGCGCGGGACGGCTTCAACGGATTCCGGCTCTGGCACCGCGATCTCACCCAGCCCGAGGAGAAAATGGACCCGACCGCGTTCAGGATGAACCCGCTTCGCCACGACAGCGCCCGCCCCGTCGCCACGGAGAAGTTTCTTTTCGCCGTCGCCTTTCCCAACCGCAACCTCGTCGCCCTCGACGCCGTCACCGGCGAGATCGCCCATGCTTTCCCCGAAATCGCGAGCCCCACCGAACTCGTCCATCACCGGGGCGTCGTCGTGGCCACCACCGACAAAGCCGTTTACGCCTTCAGCCAGCTCAGCGGCGAGATGGTCTGGAAAAGCGACTCCTCCGCCCCGCGCGCCATGGTCGCCGGTGGCGACCAGGTCAGCTACATCCAGGGGGAGCCCCGCCGGGGAGAAAAGCCCGAAGCGGTCACCGTCGATCTCTACTCCGGCGAAGTCCTCTGGAAAAACGATAGCCATTCCTGGCTCGGCAAGGTGCAGCGCGTCGTGCGCTACGGCGATCAGCTCTCCTACGAAGCCTCCACCTTCACCGACTTCGACACCGATACCGGCATTCATATCGTCGATGCCCAGACTGGGCGGCTCCAGTGGGAAAAACTCTACGCCCCCGGCATGAACCACAAACGCCAGGCCCGCTCCCTCTTCATCGGCGACGATCTCTGGATCCAGCAGGGCGGCAAGGTTGACTACCCCGACCGCGACACCAAGGTGCAATTCCAGCCGGTCGAGGCGACCTCGCTCGACCCCGAGACCGGGGAGACCCGCCGCAGCCTTCCCGCCGGATTCGGCCACTGCGCCCCGCCCGTCGCCACGGTGAACATGATGTTCTCCGGCGTCGTCGAGATCACCGACCTCGAATCCGGCGAGTTGCTGGTCAACGCCATCACCAAGTCGAACTGCTCCAACGAAAACGGTTTCATTCCCGCCAACGGCCTCGTCTACTCCACCCCGAAACACTGCACCTGCTGGCCCATGCTGCGAGGCTACATCGCCATGGCGCCGGAACATCCCCTCGCCGCCAAGGACGAGTATCCTCCCGCCAAGCCCGCCGAAGAAATCGAGTTTTCCCTCGTGAAAGGGCCCGCCTCCGCCGATCCCGCTGCCCCCGCTCCCGCCGCCGGCGACTGGCCCGTCTACCGGCACGACGAGTGGCGCAGCGGCAGTGCCACGGTGCCGGGACCGGAGAAAATCCGTCTCCTCTGGGAAGCCGAAATCGCCCCGCAGGGCCATCCCCTGCCCGAAACCAGCGTCCTGCGATACGACTGGGAGGAGAATCCCTTCGTGAAAGGGCTCCTCAGCGCGCCCACCATCGCCGGTGGTCTCGCCTACGTCACCCGTCCCGACGCCCACGAGGTCGTCGCCCTGGACGCGGACACCGGCGACGTCGCCTGGCGATTCACCGCCCGCGGCCGGGTCGACACCCCGCCGACCATTCATCGCGGGCTCTGTCTCTTCGGCGACCATGCCGGCTACGTGCATGCCCTGCGCGCCGACACTGGAGAAGTGGTCTGGCGACTCCGCGCCGCTCCCCTCGAGGAGCGGATGGGCGCTTACGGACAGCTCGAGTCCGCCTGGCCCGTGCCCGGTTCCGTTCTCGTGATGGACGACATCGCCTACTTCACCGCGGGACGACAGCAGCTCTCCGACGGCGGCGTTTTTCTCTTCTCCGTCGATCCGACGACGGGGGATCGCCACTGGGTCCGCAAACTCAACGAAATTCCCCAGAAAGGATACGAGGGCGACAGCGGCGATTCCTTCGGTTTCTACAAGAACTCCGGCCTCGAGTTCGATCCCGTCGATCTGCTTCACCGGGAGGGCGATCGCCTCGCCCTCTCCCGCTGGCTCGTCTCGCTCGACGGAAACGATGTCGCGGTCGATACCTGGGACGCCTTTGCCCGGCTCGACACCGGCAACGGCAGCGTCTTCGCCCCGCGCGGCACCTGGACCTATGGATTCCGCCAGATCCACCGCTTCGGCAACGAAGCCTTCAAGCGCTCCCTCTGCGTCTATCGCGACAACACCGTCGTCGGCGCCCTCGACAGCACCACCGCCCTCTATCGCCGCGATTTCGATCTGGAAAACGGAGAAGAGTTCGATCGCAAGTGGATCACCGGATGGGAAGCCGCCGGTCGCGGACGCAAGGGCGAGCGCCCCTACCGGAGCGACCGGATCGCCGAGAAAGCCAAGTGGACCGTCAATCCCTGGGCCGAAGGCGATTCGCCCGAGGAGCTGCTCGCGTTCACCACCGTCGAAGGCTCGGCCCAGCATGAAAACAAACTCGCCGCCATGGTCCTGGACTCCGCCGAGCGGCTCTACGTCGTCCACCGGGACGGCACCCTCAAGGTCGTCGACACCCGGGACGGCAGCGAAATTTCCTCGCACCCCGTCGCCGAGCCGATCTGGGACGGCCTGGCCCTGGCCAACGGCAGGCTCTACCTGAGCACGGCAGATGGACGTCTCCTCTGCCTCGGCGGCGACAACGCCGTGGCTTTCGGTGCCAGTCGACATTTTTCAACTTTTCCCATTTTCTGACCCGCGTTGGCATTTCGCTCTCAGCCACCGCAGCAAATCGCCGAATTTGCTGGCTCGCGTTTGGGAAGGAAAGGCTCCGTTGAGCCTGTTCGATCCCCCCACCGGGATCGACAAGCACTACAAGTCCAGGAAAGAATATCGCTCGCTAATGGACGAGTTCTCCGATTGCCGGAAGCGGAGAAAGTGCGGCGCGTTCTCGAATTCCAGAATTAGAAAGCGGCGAGCTTGTTGGGTCGATTCCACGCGATGCGCGCAAGGAGGGTGTCGCCGCGTGCCTCGCGGCGCGGTCTCCACTCGCCCACGGTGACCCAGCTTTCCTGCTGGCTGGCGTGGTTGACGTGGAAGTTCCCCATCAGCGCGACTTCGTCGGGATCGTTCACGCCGTCGCCGACGAGGGGCAGTAGGACGCGCTCGCTCTCGCGAATCAGGCAGAGGCGTTCCGGGTCCACGCGCGCCAGCCAGAGCGGCGAGCGCCAGCGGATCACCCCGGTATTGGAGGCGTCCTTGCGAGTGTAGACAAGATAGAGGCCCTCCTCGTGGGTGAGCCAGTGCTGCTGGGTTGTCGACATTTCGACGGCTTCCCCGTCCTCCCAGGTCCAGGCTTTGATTTCTCCGTAGTCCAGCCCGTCCGTGCTCGTGGCGAGGTAGCCATGTCCGTCCTCTGCCCGGATCGTGAGATAGAATTGTCCATCGAACTGCGTTAGCGAAGGTTCCAGCAAGCCTCTTTTCACCGGCAGGGTCAGGGCGGGACCGACTTCCTTGATCGAGAGCGTCTCTCCGTCGAAACCGCAGCGCACCCCGGCGACCTCGCGACTCTTTGCGCCGGCGCCGAAAGAGAAAGACATGGCAATGTCGCCATCGGGCAGGACTACACGCTGGCCGCAGCCATTGGTGTAGATCTCGCCGCCGCGGGGATCGTCCCATTCGAGAATGCTGCGGTTGGTCCAGGAGCCGTCGGGGCGCCGCACGCTGTAGACGGGATAACGGGACAACTGGTCGTTCCGCGAAAAGCGCGGCCCTCGGTAGAAGACGACATGGCCCATCGCGAGAACCGTTCCGGTGGTGGGATGATACTCCGGCACAACATCGCAGACCCCCGCCTCGAGCCCCTCGTGGCCGGGCACGGGGATTCTTCCAAGCGCCTCGATGGGAGCCGGGTCGCTCCAGGAGGAGCCTCCGTCGTTGGACCGGGTCCACTGTACCGGCCCGAAGTAGTCCGATCCAGAAATCTCTTGCAGCGTCATGAGCGCGAAAGGTTCGCCTTCGTCCTGCGGGACGCTGCAGGCCCGCGGATGGAACCAAGTCACGGCATCGCCGTCGCGATTGCTCCAGAGGGTGTCTCTCTCAATGGATTGAATCAGTTCGCCCGATGCGCGGGCTCCGTGGGAGAAAAGAGGGCTCAAGCCGGGAACGCACGCGGCTGCAAGAAAACGACGTCGCTTCATGGTCCCGAGTGTAGGGGGAGTGTTTTCGTTTGTGAAAGGAATTTTCGATCCTTCGCCCGTTCCCCGGTTGGGGTGAGGCCGCCACCCGGGCGCGCGATCTCCCTTCACAACCGCGCCATCGCCGCCTGGATTTCCGCCTCGAACCGAGGCAGGGGATTTAGCGGGGTCATCGGGTCGTCGACCGGGGAGACCGCGTTGGTCTCCGGGTCCCAGTTCACCGCGCCGTAGCGCGCCGCCCCGGGGCGATCGTTGAGAATGTGGTCGCCGGCGTCGCCCTTGTTGTAGTGCCAGAACTCGTAGGGGAAGTGCATGAAGCCCCGCTCCTCCATCATCTCCGTAATTTCGATCCGGTTCCGGCGCTCCTCGTCGGTCACGAAGGGCGAGAGCATGGGGGTCTTCTCGCTGACCTCGAGGTAGGGGCCTCCGCGCGGGATTTCGGATCCGTCGTCCCGCCGAAAGACGGAGATGTCGACGGCCGATCCGGACATGTGGGTGCCGATCTTGGGGATGTTCGCCACCATCACGATGGCGCGCCGGAAGACGAACTCGACCGAGGGCATCTCCCCGTCGGTCTCCCAGAGGCACTTCCGGAGAACCGCGTCGAAGACCTCGGGCTTGCGCACCAGGGTGCCCTGCATCTCGAGGGTGCGGAAGCCGTCCTCGATCTTCAGGATCCAGCCGCGATCGTTCATGGCCCGCCCGATCGCTACGAGGTCGTCGAGGAGACCTTTCCGCAGGTAGAAGACGCGGTCGAGGTCCCCCGCGATCTTGGTGTCGGAAAACCGCATCTCCACTCCGGCGGCCTCGGCCGCCCCGGGGATCGAGCCGAAGCTCTCGCCGCGTTCCTCCACGGGCCAGGCCAGCAGTTTCTCGACCATCCCGTAGCCGAGTTCCATCTGTTCGGTCCAGTAGGCGCGGCGCGCCGTTTCGTCAGTTCGATTCATGGTTGGATATTTGCTCGCAACTCCGTGCTCGCTTCCTCATCGCGACTCCTCCCGGCGTGCCTTCTCCTCGGCCTCGCGCTTCTTCACGTCCTTGGGGTGCTTCGAGAAGGACTCGAACACGTCGCCCACGACGCGGTCGGCGAGCCGTCCCAGTTCGGCGAGGATCACCTCTTCCGCTTCCGGCACGAGCTTCGAGGTGGTCGGCTCGTAGCCGCCCACCTCGTAGGAGTCGGCCGTGGCGAGGTAGCCGATCGCGCCGTTGGCGTAGCCGAGCACGATGGGAACGGCGCGGTCCGCGATGGCCGCCTCCAGTTGGAAACCGTATTCCACCATGGGCTCTCCCGGCATCGCGAGAAAGAGAAAGGGGCCGACCTTCATCGCCATGAGTTCCGCCTCGACGGGCCCCTCCTTGCCCGGGAGTTCCACCACCTCGCTGGCGACCCGGATCGGGTAGAAGGTTTCCCGGTCGCGCAGTTCCTCCCGGACGACCCCCCGGGCGAGGGTCCTCGTCACCGTACTCCCGAGATCGCGGCCGGCCCACTGAATATCGGCCTCGTCGGCGCAGCGGTAGGGGTAGCCAGGGAGGTTCGGTCGGATGTCGCCCCCGCACCCCTGGAGAAAGAGCGCGTCCGTCTCACCGCCGTAGACGTCCTCGACGAAACTCTGCGCTGCCCCGGGAAAATCGGCCGACATCTCCGGGAAGCCGTTGGGCCAGGGGAGCGACCCCTTGTCCCCCCAGGTGAAGAAGCAGGGATGACAGACCGCGTGCATCAGGACCGCCACCGGGACGAGCGATTCCCCGTCGTCGAAGCGCAGCACCTTGACCCGGGGATCGTTCTGACCGTCCGGGTTGAGCCGGACCACGGCGCGCCCGTCGATCACCTTGCGCCGGTTGATCCCGAAACCGATCTCGCCGACCCCGTATCCGACGGTGACCGCACGCATGTCCACAGCGGCGGCTTCGGCGGCGGATCCGACCTTCTCGATTAATTCGCGGACGTAGGGCGAATCCTCGGCGCAGGGCGGTCCCGAGTGGTTGTGCGAGGCCGTCACCATGATGTTCGCCGCGGGCACGCCCGCCGTCTCCTCGACCTTCCGTCGCACTCCATCCACGACCACGTCGTAGGCGTTGATCAGGTCCAGAGTCACGATGGCGGCCTTCGTCTCTCCGTCGTCGAGCAGGAGCACCCCCGCCCGGAGCGGGTCGCGGAGGCCGGTCGCCACACGCGGGTGCCCGACCGTCTCGACTCCCTCCACGGGATCCGGGGTGATGTCGACCTTGGCCGACCCGACGCGAAGATTGGATCGCACCGGAAATCCCTCCTCCTCGGCGGGAGTCAGGATAGCCAGTCCAACACCGGCTAGAGCGACAAGGGGGAGGCGTAAAGCTTTCATGCCGGCATCCTTGCAGAAAACGTCGCGCCGCGCACTTCCCGAATGCCGCCATCTTCCTCGTAATTGGTGAACCGGAAATTGGCGTTGTTCGGCGCGGATCTATTCCGAAAGTCTTGGGAGCCATGCGCCGGCCTGCTCCGGGGACGCCGTGGCCGACATCGGAGCAGGCCGCCGAAAATCAGATAGTTCTTCAAGCCGAGCTCCGCCGTTCGATCAGCTTGCTCGACAACGCGGGAAATTTCCTGGACACGGCGTTCCGCGCGAAGCAGTATCACTGCCATGGCGAAGAAGACCGCGAAGCGAAAGACCGGTGCCTCTTCCGTCCCTGCGGCTTCGGCTTCCAAAAGGACCAAGCGCTACACCGACGAGCAAAAGGAGGAGATCCTGGAGTTCGTGCGGGCCTACGACAAGGTCCACAAGCGGGGCGGACAGGCGGCGGCGGTCAAGAAGTTCGGGGTGACCGCGCTGACGATCTCGAAGTGGCGAAAGGAAGCGCGGAAGAGCCCGAAGAAGAAGGCGGTGGAGGTCCGAATCGGGAAGCCGCGGAAACCGGCCGAGACCTCCCAAACCGACAAACCCGATCGTGGCGATACTGCCGACAGGCCGACCAACCCCGAGGCGACTTTGAAGCGAATGCTCGCGATTCGCCGCGAGATCGACGAACTGCGGACGGAGTATGCTTCGCTGAAAGCGGCGCTCTAGGATTGGCCGAGCCCAATCGGAGGAGCCATTTACGCACCACGAGTTACGAATGTCTAAGATGCTCGTTTTTGGCCAGTGCCAAAAGTGACTGACAACGGTTGAAATTCCCCTCAAGTCCGACGGTCAAGCGTCCCTTCGATCGGAGGCGCATTCTTCGACCTGCCTGGCTGATTGACTCAAGTACCCCCAACATCTTGTGTTTTGGTTCCAT
>JBBDRG010000039.1:0-1210 GCA_040905585.1 Verrucomicrobiales bacterium | reverse complement strand
AGCATGGGAAGATCAAGCCGTCGAAGAGTCTGGCGGATTCCCTGGAGTCCATGCTTAAGGGGAACCAGGAATTCGTCATGATCGACGATCAGAAGGTCGTCTATGAGAAGTCCCTCGCCCTCGCATCGCGTGCCGATACTAACAACAAACACGTCCTGATCGTCGAAGGCGGTCCTGGGACCGGAAAATCCGTCGTTGCGGTCAATTTGCTGGTAGCGCTGACCGGGAGGGAAATGGTCGCGCAGTACGTGACAAAGAACGCAGCTCCCCGCGCGGTCTACGAGAAGAAACTGGTTGGCTCCTTTCGGAAGACGGCGATTTCGAATTTGTTTACGGGTTCGGGGAAATTCGTAGGCGCCGAGTCAGGCAGCTTTGATGCGCTGGTTGTCGATGAGGCGCATCGTCTAAACGAGCGCTCCGGGCTGTTCCGCAATCGCGGCGAGAATCAGATCAAGGAGATCATTCACGCGGCGAATTTCACGGTCTTCTTCCTCGATGAGGATCAGCGGGTGCACTTTCTGGACATCGGCGAAAGAGAGGAGATCGAACGGTGGGCGAGGCGCGAGGGTGCCGTAACGCACCACCTCACACTGGAGTCGCAGTTCCGGTGCAACGGCTCCGAGGGTTATCTCGCGTGGCTCGACAATACGCTCCAGATCCGCGACACGGCGAATTTCGATCTTTCAAAGGATGAGTTCGATTTCCGCGTCCTCGATTCCCCGAGCGAGCTGCGGGAACTGATCTTCGCCAGGAACGAGATCGACAACAGGGCCCGCATGGTTGCCGGCTACTGCTGGGACTGGGCGAGCAAGAAGGACAGCAGCAAGGATGACATCGTTTTCGATGAATACGACTTCTCCCACAAGTGGAACCTGACGAAAGACGGAGGGCTCTGGATCGTCTCACCGGATTCCGTTAACGAAATCGGCTGCATCCACACCTGCCAGGGCCTGGAGCTTGACTACGTCGGCGTGATTATCGGCCCGGACCTGAAGGTTCGCGATGGAAAGGTCATCACGGATGCCGGCGAGCGTTCATCCCAGGACCGCTCAATCTGGGGATACAAGAAGATGTTGAAAGAAGACCCCGACCGAGCCCGCGCCCTAGCCGATCTCGTCATCAAGAATACCTACAAGACGCTCCTGACCCGAGGGTTGAAGGGGTGCTATGTTTATTGCACGGATGAGGAGACGGGGGAATATTTTAGGTC